>NZ_MKVU01000020.1:427258-668457 GCF_001899225.1 Pandoraea sp. 64-18
GTGCCTGCTTGAGCGCGTTGACGGTGTCCTGCCCGCCGTTGGCGAGCGCCACGACCTGTGCCTTCGAGCTTTGCGCCTGCAACAGGAACGACGCATAGTCGGACGCATTGAGCGGATGTCGCGACCGTCCCAGGACCGTGCCGCCGAGTGTCTTCACGATGTCGGCGGCGTCTTTCTCCAGGGAGTGCCCGAAGGCATAGTCGACGGTGATGAAGTACCACGATTTGCCACCGTCACCGACCACGGCGCGCGCGGTTGCCGCCGACTGCGAGTAGGTGTCGAACATCCAGTGAAAGCCCGTGGGCGAACAGTCTTCGTTCGTCAGTCGCGTGGTCGCCGGCCCCGAGAACAACGTCACGCGTTGCTTGTCCATGGCGATCTTCTGCACCGCCAGGGCGGCCGCCGAGTTCGTGAGATCGGCAATCGCATCGACATTGTCGCGATCAAACCATTCCCGGGCCTTGTTGGCGGCGACGTCGGCCTTGTTCTGGTTGTCGGCCGACACCAGCGCAATCTTCATGCCCTTGCACTCGGCCGCCAGACAATCGTCGATCGCCATTTGCGCGGCCGCGACCGAGCCGGCACCGCCCATCGCCGAATACGGTCCCGACATGTCGGTGAGCACGCCCACCTTCACCGGGCGGTCCGGCAACTGCGCCATCCCGGCCATCGACATCAACCCCAAGCTCGCGCCGAATCCCAGCGCGAGCAACCACGGCTTGATCTTCATCGCTTTGTCTCCTTCAGGTCTTGTATGCGTTCGTCGTCGCCGTCTATGCGCGGCGCTCATGAATTGTATTTGTGCGAATTTGCTTTACATAGCGAATATATGCATCTACTTTGTGCACAAATACACATAGGAGAGAGCGTAATGGTTCGCACCGCCGCGGCACGACCGTCGGGCATCGCTGGCGCTTCGGGGGCGGAGCCGCGTCCCGACTGGGACGACTTGCGCTACTTCCTGGAGGTCGCGCGCACACAGCGCGTGAGTGCGGCGGCGCAACGCCTGGGGGTCGATCACACGACGGTTTCGCGACGGGTGCGCGCGCTGGAGCACTCGCTCGGCACGCTGTTGTTCGACAAATCGCGCAACGCGGGCTTTGCCCTGACGCCCGAGGGGCAGCAGCTCCTCGTCTACGCGGAGCAAATGGAGACCACGCTGCAATCGGCGTGCGAGCAGGTGGCGGGGCTCGGGCAAACGCTCTCGGGCCACGTTCGTATCGGCTCGACGGAAGCGTTCGGCACGTACTTCGTCACGCCGGTCCTCTCACGCTTTCAGCGCGAATACCCGGCGATCGCCTTCGACGTGCTGCCCGTGCCGCGCTTCGTGAGCCTGTCGAAACGCGAGGCCGATCTGGCGATCACCATCGAACGCCCCCAGCGCGGGCCGTATGTGTGCAGCAAGCTGTGCGACTACCGTCTGCAGTTGTATGCAACGCCCGGTTATCTCGCGCAATACGGCGACGTCGCGACGTTCGCGGATCTGTCCGGACGCCGGTTCATCAGCTATGTCGACGAACTGACGTTCAGCAACGAGTTGCGTTATCTGGAGGACATCGTGCCCGGGGGCAATGTCGTGCTGCGCAGCACGAGCGTCATCGCCCAGTATCAGGCGGCATTGCAGGGCGAGGCGCTGGCAATCCTCCCGTGCTTCATGGCCGCGCAGGACGCCCGGCTGGTACCTCTGCTCGTCGACGACGTGGTCGTCACGCGCAGTTTCTGGATCTATTGCCACGAGGAACTGCGCTCGCTCAAGCGCATTACGGTGCTGTGGGATTATTTACGCGACGCCGCCCAGCGCAATGACGCCCTGTTGCAAGGCCAATCGGGACAACTGCGGCTGGTCTGATCGCGATCAGCGAATCTTGCGTTGCTCGGCGTCGATCACGGCGGGAATGGCCGCGCGCATCGCTTCGATGAAACGGCGCAGCCGGGCAGGATAGTACTTTGCGTACGGGTAGAGGAGGTACATCGGCAAGGCCGTCGAGCGCCATGGCGGCATGAGCTGGATCAGGCGCCCCTGCGCCACGTCCTCGGCCATCAACCACGCCGAACAGACTGCCACACCCAACCCGCGTAATGCGGCACTGCGCAATGCGTAGAGGTTGTCCGTGCTCATGCGCGGATCGAATGTGACGCGGGCCGTCTCGTGCGTTTGCTCGTGCGTGAGCGTGATGTCGTTGCGGTAGAACGTGGTGAGCGAGAGCCACGGCAACGAGGCCAGGTCCGAGGGGTGCGAAGGCAACGCACGTCCGCGCAGCAGGTCGGGCGACGCCACGACGATGCGCGGCACGTCGGTCAATGAAATCGCCACATTCGACGGGTCGCGCAGTTCGCCCACGTGAATCGCGCAGTCGATGCCTTCCGCAATGAAATCGGGCTCGCGGTCCTGCAAGAACCAATGCACCTTCATCCCGGCATAGCGCTCTAGAAAGTCCGCGAGCGGGCCGATCATCATTTCCTGACCGAACGCGTGGGGCACGAGCACGCGCAAGGTGCCCTCCGGGTCGTCGCCGGTGCCGCGCAGATCGGCTTCGAACGCCTCCCAGCTCGTCACCAGTTCCTTCGCCCGGACGAAGCAACGCTCACCGTCCTCGGTGAGCTTCATGCGATGCGTCGAGCGTTGCAGCAAGCGAAGTCCCAGCGAGCGTTCGAGCATCTGCAAACGCCGGCTGACAGTCGGCTGCGTGGTGCCGAGCAGCGCTGCGGCGGCCGACAGACTGCCAGCCTCAACGATGCGCACGAACGTCTGCATCAGCTCGACGCGGTCGGCGCCGCCGCCTCGGCCGGCGGGCGCATCGGTACCAAAGGCAGGGGGATGAGGGGGCTCTGTCATACGCAGCACGTATAAAGGTTGTACGGATTATAGGCCTACCACCGCACTGCACCAAGCGCGACACTACGCCCCGTACCTTGCTATTGGAGCCTCACCTTATGAGTTCTGCTCAGATTTCCAACGCCGCCGGCGCGAGTCAAGCCACCGCACGGCCGCAGCCCGAGTTGTCTGCCCGGCTGATCCTGCTGCTCGCGACGGGCACCGGCCTGACGGTCGCCTCGCTGTACTACGCCCAGCCGATGCTCGGCATCATGACCGACGACATCCACGCCGCCAACACGACGGTCGGCTGGGTCCCGACGCTCACCCAGCTCGGCTACGCGCTGGGCATTCTGCTGCTGGTGCCGCTCGGCGACATTATCGACCGGCGTCGTATCGTGCTCGTCAAGGGCGCGATTCTCACGCTCGCGCTGCTGCTGGCCGCCTTTGCGCCGGGCATTGGCACGCTGCTCGCCGCGAGTCTGGCCATCGGGCTGACCGCGACGATGGCACAGGACATCGTGCCCGCCGCGGCCGCGATCGCGCCCGAATCGATCCGGGGCCGAGTCGTCGGCACCGTGATGACCGGACTGTTGTTGGGCATTCTGCTCTCGCGCGTCGTGTCCGGCTTCGTGGCCCAGAACTTCGGGTGGCGAGCGATGTATGTCGTCGCCGCTATCAGCGTGGCCGGTTTCGGCGTGGTGGCGTGGCGCGGCCTGCCGTCGTTTCATCCGACGACGCAGATGACCTATCGCCAATTGCTCGGCTCGGTGGTCGGCCTGTGGCGTCGTCATCCGGCGCTGCGCCGGGCGGCATTGGCGCAGGGCCTGCTGTCGGTCGGCTTCAGCGCCTTCTGGTCGACGCTCGCCGTCATGCTGCACGACGCCCCGTTCCATCTGGGCGCGGCGGCGGCGGGGGCATTCGGTCTGGCAGGCGCGGCCGGGGCACTCGGCGCACCGCTGGCCGGTCGCATTGCGGATCGCAAGGGGCCGCAGATCGTCACCCGTCTTGGGGCGAGCCTGGTGGCCGTGTCCTTCGCCGCGATGCTGTTCGCGCCCATGCTCGGCGCCCATGCCCAACTGTGGCTGATCGGTCTGGCCGCCATCGGCTTCGACCTGGGCGTGCAGGTCGCGCTGGTCTCGCATCAAACCATCGTGTACGGCATCGAACCCGCCGCCCGCAGCCGTCTGAATGCCGTGCTTTTCGTCGGCGTCTTCATCGGCATGTCGATCGGCGCGGCACTCGGTGCTCAGGCATTGGCGCACTGGGGCTGGACGGGCGTCGCGTCGCTCGCCACGCTGGCGGCCCTCGCCGCGCTCGCTGTGCGACTGTGGCCCGGCACGACGTCGGCGCACTGATGCGTAGCCTGCCGCTGACGACGACAGGACAACGACACGCAGGCCGCCTCCCTCGGGAGGCGGCCTTGTCGTTTGACACGCCGGGCAAGTGCATGGCGCCCACAACGTTCAGCCAGCAGCCTTGGCGGCACAGGCGCGCACCTGGTCGTACAAAGCATCGATGTCGATGCCGTCGAGCTTCAGGCCGAAGCGTTCCCGCAGCACTTGCGCGAGTTGCGCCGCCGACGCAATGTCGGTTTCCGCCACGACGTCGCCTTGCGCCGAGCGCTCCGTCAGCGTTGTGTTGAGTAGCGAAATGCGTCCGAGCGGCAGCACACGGCAGACGATGAGCTGATTTCGGAAGATGGAATCGGGCGCGCTCGACGTGTACCAATTGCCCAGCTTGTAGTCGATCCACTCGGCGGGTTTCGGCGCGAAGCGATAAACAGGCAACCACTTGTCGGCGGAGCGCACGCTCAGGCGGTACTCGCTGGGTGGCCCGCCGTCCTCCGTGCGAACCGTCTCCAGTCGGAACGTTTCCAGCAGGGTCGACTGGGGTTGCGCCGAATGCAGGCGCAGCGGCGCGGTGAGCGTGACGGAGCCGAAACCCACATCGGCCAGCCAGGCCTCGCCGTCGAGATCGACGCGCAGCAGCATGTGCGTGAGTGGCGCTTCCCCATCAAACGAGCGCCCCCACACGACGCGTCCGATCAACGGGGTGACGACAAACCCGAGATGGGTCAGCGCGTTGGCGAACAGCGCGTTCTGCTCGAAGCAGTAGCCGCCGCGTCCGCCATCGAGCAACTTGGCAACGACCGACGGCAGCTCGACGTCGACCGGCTGGCCACGAATCGGATCGAGATTCTCGAACGGAATGGCCAGCGGATGGAGCGAGTGGATGGCGCGCAGAACATCGAGCGTTGCTTCACGCGGGCCGGTGTAACCGATGCGCTGAAAATAGCGTTCCGGATCGAAGGGGTGAGACATGCCTGACGTCCTCTTGAGGGATGCGGACCTACGCAGAGTCCATACGTTAGCGCATCCGCCGCGTCTTTGCGCAATGCCATCGCGGCGACGAGGTGAGCGGGCGATCGGGCGACGCCGAAATGCGCGGATTTCGCACCGCAGTCCAAATTAGCCGGAACCGCGCAGCGTCGGTATAGTGGCCCCCATTGGCCGGCCGGGTACGCCGGCTGCTGCTATCCGGAGTCTGCTTTACATGATCGACATTGCGCGCGTGACGCGGGCGCTGGCTGAGCGCCACGTCCGTCCCGACCTTCGTCAACGCGACGCCCTTGCCGCCCTCACGGCGCTGCTGGGGCGTGCCAAGCCGCCCTTCGACGGCGTTTACTGCTACGGACTCCCCGGGCGCGGCAAGAGCCTCGTCGTGGACGCCGCCTTCGCCGTCGCCGAGTGCGAGAAGCGGCGCGTGCACTTTCACGAATTCCTGCGCGACATCCATCGGCAACTCGTGCGCGAGCCGGCATGCGACGACCGACTCGCGGCGGTGGCGAATCGCTGGCTCCACGGCGTTGCGTTACTGTGTTTCGACGAATTTCACGTCCACGACATTGCCGATGCTTTCCTGATCGGGCGATTTCTCGACATCGCGCTGGCGCGGGGTGTGCGGCTGGTGCTGACGTCGAACTATGCGCCGCAGCAGTTGCTGCCGGACCCCGAGTTTCACGAGCGTTTCGAACCGACCATCGCCGTGATTCTGCAACGCATCGCGGTCGTGCATTTCGACGGCGCCACCGACTACCGCATGGGCGGCGAAGCGGCACAGCTACCACGCTGGATCGCGCCCCCCGACGACGCCCGCGAGCTCTTGCCGCTGCGTTATGCCGAATTGGAGGGGCGACCCGCGTCAAATCCGTCGACGGTGACGATCGCCGGCCGTGCACTGCCGGCACAAAGCGCAGGCGCGCGCGTGCTGTGGGCCAATTTCGACGACCTTTGCGTCGCACATCGCTCGCATCTGGATTACCTCGCGCTCGCCGAGCGCTGGCCCTCCTTGATCGTGGGCGATCTGCACGTCGAACGGCTCCAGCGCCCCGACACCCTGCAACGATTCCTGTGGCTGATCGACATTTGTTATGACCGCCAACGCACGTTGCTGATCGCGTCCGACATGCCGCTCATTCCCGCGCTCGATGCGCTGCGCGACTGGCGCGATCTGTCGCGCACGATCAGCCGACTGGCCGAGATGGGATCGCGCGACTACGAGCGCCGCACGCTCGTTCGCCCGAGCTGAAGGTCACACAACGCTAGCGATGCATTCCCGCAGCCATTGATGCGACGGATCGCGATGCACACGCTCGTGCCAGTACATCGAGATCTCGAAGCCCCGCAGGTCGACGGGCGGCGTCGTCACCTGCAACGCCGGATCGTCGCGAACGAGGCGTTCGGGGGCCATCGCCACCAGATCCGTGCTGGCGAGCGCGGATCGCAGGAAGAGAAAATGCGGCACGGACAGGACGACGCGCCGCGATGCCCCTAGCCCCGCGAGAGCATCGTCAGTGCTCGCATGAAAGCCGCCTCCGTCCTGCGACACAATGACGTGCTCCAGCTCGCAAAACTGCTTGAGCGTGGGCCGTCGTTTGAGCTTCGGATGCCCACGCCGTCCCACCAGAACATAGCGCTCCGCGAACAGGGCCTTGCGACGCAAGCCCTGTGGTGCGCCATCCGTTGTGTGAAACGCGATATCGACGATACCCTGCTCCGCCTGCCGGGCAACGCGCGACGGCGACAGATCGAACACCGCCAGCCGCGTGCGTGGCGCCGCCGCTCGCAGGCGCTGAAGCACCGGCAGTACCAGGGTCGACTCCGTGTAATCGGTGGCGGCGATACGCCAGGTCAAGTCGGCGTTGGCCGGATCGAAAGCCGCAGCGGGTGAGACGGCACGTGACAGCGATTCAAGCGCATCGCGCAACGGCCCGCGCAGCGCCTCTGCGCGCGCGGTGGGGCGCATGCCGCGCGGCCCCGGCAGCAAAAGTGGATCGCCGAGCAAATCGCGCAACTTCGCAAGATGCACACTGACCGCCGGCTGAGACATATACAGCCGCTCGGCGGCACGCGTCACGTTTTGTTCGGTAAGCAGGACATCGAGCGTGACCAGCAGATTCAAATCGATTCGTCGCAAATTATTCATGGTTATACCTGGCATATCAGGAATTCATTTCCAATATACCTTGCGTGCGCCTAACCTGCCTGTGTTCCCTGAGTCGAATGAACCCAATCGCAACGGAGTTTGAAAAATGAATGTATTGATCGTTTATGCCCACCCGCAACCGCGCTCGCTCAACGGCGCATTACGCGACTTTGCTGTGCAGCGACTCGAAGCGGCCGGGCACCACGTGCAAGTCTCGGATCTGTATGCAATGCAGTGGAAGAGCACCATCGACGAGGACGACGCGCCGCAACGCAATGCGAGCGAGCTGTTCCATGCGTCGCTCGACTCGAAGCATGCGTTCGCGAGCGGCACGCAGCGCGCCGACATCGCCCGCGAGCAGGCGAAGCTGCGCTGGGCGGACACGGTGATCCTGCAATTCCCGCTGTGGTGGTTCTCGATGCCCGCGATCATGAAGGGATGGTTTGATCGCGTGTATGCCTACGGCTTCGCGTATGGCGTTGGCGAGCACTCGAATACGCATTGGGGCGACCGCTACGGCGAAGGGTCGATGGCGGGCAAGCGCGCAATGCTCGTGGTGACGACCGGCGGCTGGGACTCGCACTACAGCGATCGCGGCATCAACGGTCCCATTGACGATGTGCTGTTCCCGATTCAGCACGGCATGTTGTTCTACCCGGGGTTCGACGTGTTGCCGCCCTACGTCGCCTTCCGTACGGGACGCATCGACGCCGAGCGCTTTGCACAGATTCAGCGCGAGCTGGGCGAGCGTCTCGATACACTCGCCACGACGGCGCCGATTCCCTATCGGCAGCAGAACCACGGCGCATACGACATTCCGGCGCTCACGCTCAAGGACAACGTCGCCACCGGACAGACGGGGTTTGCCGCGCATATCGGCTGACAGGGGGCGTGTCGTCGGATGCCACAGTCGGCGGGCGTTCGGCGGCACAAAGCATTGCGCGATGCGCGGAACACGCGTATAAGTGACAAAGAGAATCTCAAGTCTGACGCTAGTCCACACCGCGTCAATCTCCTCGATCCTTGCGAGATCCAATCAGTCGATCGAAGCGAATTCGATCACTTCGCGAGAACCGACCTACGTCGTTTGATGGGGTGCACGGTCCAAAAGCGTTGCAGGCATCGACAAACCAACCCAACTCAATAGCCCATCGCTACGCGACCGATCTTGTTCGTGAGCCATGTGCGGGTATCTCAGGCCCGACGCGAAATGTGCGTCGGTCAACGCGGCTCGCAGTTATCTCATCCATGTCAGGAGCACGAATGCTCACGCTGTCGAAGCAGGCCATAGTCGCTGCCATTTATCGCGTCATTCGCAATGACGACCCCCCGTCGGATGCCATCATTAACGCGCTGCTGGCGCGTGAACTGGTCTGCCGAGTGGGCGAGCGTCTCGAATTGACGCCGTATGGCAGATCGTACTGCCGGTCCGCCTACGTCCCCGCCTGGTGCTGATCGAAACGCGGTAACGCGTTAGCGCCTTACCGCGACAATGCGGCCGCTCATCGCCGCGGCCGGCCTCCAGGACTTGCCGCACGTCAGCGTGCCGGCGTGTCGAGGTGTCTGCGCGCTCTGTCGGCACCCTTTGTCGGCACCCTCTCTCCGCGGCCATCAGCGCTCCATGCCCGATGCGCTCTCGCCAATCCATCTCCGTGCGCTATCTATTTGTCGACGATCCCCGCTGGGATCGTCAGGTGAAACCACGGTAGCATGGCGGCCGGCCGTGCAGTATGCTCGTCGCTGGACGCGGCCTGCGGATTTCCAACTGCCGGTCGTTAATTCCTTCAAGGCAAACCACAGATCCGCCGACGTTCATGGTCACGCAAGACGACGAGATGCAATCTCCCGGTGTTTCAGCGAACGTCGAAAAGTTCTGGCACCCGCTTCAGGATCCTGCGTCCGTGAGCGAGGGACGAGAGATGTACGGCATGGCCGGGACGCCACAACTCGCGGCGCTCTTCGCCGAGGTGCAACGCCACGCCGCAGCGATCGTCAGCCAGTTCCACGATGGACTTGCATGCCTGCCGGCGTCCCAGCGTATTCTGAATCACCTGACGCCAGCGGAAATGCGGTACGCCAAATCGCGCCAAACCCAGCGACTATGCGCGCTTTCGGCGCCTTCGCTGACGGCTGCCGATCATCGTGCGCAAGCCATCAGGGCCGGGCGTACGCATGCCATTGTCGGGCTCAACTGGGAAGATCTGGTTCGCGCCCGAGGGGTCCTTGGCGAAGCCATCGTCAAATACATCGATACAGCGGCGCATGGCGAGGCGCTATGTCTGCTGAGCCGGCGCATGAACCAGGATCTCGCCTGGCAGGCCGAGGCCTATCAGCGCCTGCAGATCTCCCGTCATGCAGTATTGCAGCGCGTCACGTTGCTGGCGTGGAGAACGGAAAGTTATACCGACCTGATTAGCCAGGTGGTCCAGATTCTGGGTGAACACGACGAGATCGCCGGCTGTGCGGTGGGCCGGCCGGATCGTCAGGGGGTGTTTCGCTTCGAATTGGCGGCTGGCGGCACCATCGAGCGCTATCTCGCCGGGATCGAAAAAACGGCGCCCATCACGGTGGGCAATTCGTCCGGCAGTCAGGGGCCCACGGGGCGTGCCTGGCGCAGCGGCCATGTGGTGCGCTCGCTCAATATTGCGAACGATCCGAAGATGGTGCCGTGGCGGGCCGCGGCCTTGCCGGTCGGTTTTCATTCCTGCATTGCGATTCCCCTGCACCAGCCGGGCGAACCCACGGCCGCCATCCTGAACCTGTACAGCCCCTTACCCGGCGCACTGACCGGCGCCGATCAGATTGCCTTCGTTTCCCTGTTGCAGACGATTCTGGGCTTCGCCATTGCCGGCACCGAGCGCCTGGCCGGCCATACCCGCACCGTGCCTTATACCGTTCGGCAGCGTTGGTCCAAGCTTCTCGGGACTGACGCGCTGAAGATCCACTATCAACCGCTGCTCGATCTCAAAACGGGGCAAGTGACCAAGGTGGAGGCATTGGCCCGCTTGCAGGATGGCGATCGCCTTCTGGCACCTGGCGAATTCTTCCCGGCACTGTCGTCCGAGGACTTCCTGACGCTGTACAAGCGCGGGCTCGAGCAAGCACTGTCGCAGCGCCGCCTCTGGCTGCGGGCGGGTTTCCCGCTGAGCGTCTCCGTGAACTTGCCATCGAGTGCACTTGGCGACATCCGCTATTTCAAAGTCACGGAGCGGGCGCTCAAAAAGAGCGGTGCCGCGCCAAACCAGTTGACGCTGGAAGTGCTGGAAACCGATGCCTTCCCGCTCGGCGTGGACGTATCGCAGGAACTGGCGAAATTCAAAGCCTTGGGAATCCAGTTGGCAGAGGACGATCTGGGTTCGGGCTATAGCAGTCTGACGCGCCTGCGCGAAGTGCCGTTCGACCTGGTCAAGATCGACCGGGACATCGTGAGCGCTGTCGGTCGGGATCCCCTGGAGACCCTGCGCTTCACCTATCAGCTGATCCAGTTGGGACACTCGTTGAACAAGGCCGTCGTGGTGGAGGGCATCGAAGACGAGGGCATGCTCGAGGCGGTCGTGATTCTCGGCGCCGATATCGCCCAAGGGTATGCGATTGCGCGCCCGATGCCGGCCGAAGCGTTGACCGAATGGATGGCGTGCGTGCCGAGCGTGCCCGACACACACGCGCCAAGTACCGTGCTGGGCAAGTTGGCGGCGCAGTTGCTGCTCGAAGCGCGCAATCGGTTGATGTAATGGTGGCTTCGTCCGACATGGCCGACATGGCCGACATCGTCACTCGGCTTGCCCGGCACGTCAGCCGTTCTGCCATGCGCTGAGCCGGGCCGACACGCCCTAAAGTTGCGGCGCCGCGAAGCGACGATTCTCGTTGCAAGGCAGCACGCGACGCGCTTCGGCGATGCGGGCCGGATCGAGGTCGACAAGCAGGAATGCGGGCGCTTCCGCCGCGCGCGCGACAATCACGCCCAACGGGTCAACGACCATGCTTGCGCCGATATTGCGGGGCCCGCATTCCCCCGACGCCACCAGATAACACGTGTTCTCCAGCGCACGCGCGGTGCACAGGGTTTCCCAATGCGCCTCCTTGAGCGGCCCCCTCACCCACGCGGCCGGCAACACCAACACGTCCGCGCCATCAAGCGTGAGGCGTCGCGCCAGCTCGGGGAAGCGCACGTCGTAACACGTCATCAGGCCAACCTTGAGGCCGCAGACGTCGACCAGCGGCGGTACCTCGTTACCGGGGACCACGTTCGTCGACTCCTTCACCGAAAACGCATCGTAAAGGTGGATCTTCTTGTACTCGGCGATGATTTCGCCGTCGCGCAGTGCGATCAGGACATTCCACACCTTGCCGTCGGCGGTCGCGGGCACGTGCACCGTCATCATCGTCGTGAGGTTGTTGCCTCGACTTGCTTCGCGCAAGGCGGTCACGAACTCGCCGTCCAACGGTTGCGCGGCGCGGCGCACCAGGTCAGGGTCGGCGATGTCGCGCGCCAGCACGCCCTCGGGGAGTACCAGCAGGTCTGCACCGGCGGCGCGTGCCTTGGCCATCCATTGCAGGCAGGTCTGCGCGTTGATAGACGCATCTGCGGCAACGGCGAATTGTCCAATGGCTGCTTTCATGACTTTCTCTCTCAAGACGGATGCGACTCAGGCCCAATCGGAGGATGGGGCGTGGCTCGGTTGAATTCCAGAGCGTGGAAACGGGGGACGTAGCTCAACTTTGCTTAAGTATGCCAGTTCGACAGTTTGCACCTCGCACGCAAACGGGGCACTCGCTCGGCATCGCCTACGGCGGGCCTGGCGTTGCACGAGTCTAATGCCAAGCCCCCCCTCAAGCGTCTCGATCGCCCCAGGTGCTATCCATCAGGCACAGGTTGACAGCACACGCTATTGTCGCTTGTTGCATCGTTCGCATATCGATCTGTTTTCATGTGAAATGCCATTGACACCACATTATTCAAGCCAATATTATTTGTTCGCATTACAAATAAATTAAAAACTCGCCACGATGCCACATCAAGGTATTCGGGCGTTCGTCAGTATTTCGGGGAGATTCATGTTCAAGAAGATCGGAGTTGCCGTTGCGGTGATCTTCACCGCAATGTTGTGCGCATGTTCCACTACTGCACCGAACTACAGCGCGTCATTGGATAACGTCGACAAGCTGAAGATCGGCGGCGACTACAAGGCCGCAGTCGGGAAATTCACGCCGGCGCCCGGCTTGAAGACCGAAACCGGTATTTCACTGAGAGCGATGACGATGTCGTCGCCTTATGGCGACTCCTATAGTCAGTATCTCGCCGAAGCGATCAAGCAGGAGCTGTCGTTGGCGGGCAAGCTCTCACCCGATTCGCCTGTTCGCATTACCGGCACCTTGCTGGAGAACGACATCGACGCCGGCCTCGCCACAGGCAAGGGCACCATCCAAGCACGCTTTGTCGTGACGCGTGGCGATCAAACGCGCTACGACCAGGTAAAGTCGGTGGAGACGGAGTGGTCGTCGAACTTCGTTGCGGCCATTGCCATTCCGCGAGCCACCGAGGCCTACCCCAAGCTTGTGCAGAAGCTGCTCACGTCATTGCTCGATGATGATGCGTTTCTGAAAGCACTCCAATAAACAAGCCAAGCTACTGGGGAAGATGAAAGATGAAATTTTTCAAATGGTTGGGCGTCGTATTTGCCGTGACACTGGCGTCGGGTTGCGCTCATCAGGTCAGCATGAGTCCCGACATTGCGGCGATCGATGCACCGGAAGGCGCCACGCGCATTGAAAAGCACGTCGGCTACGTGATCACCGATCAGTCACGTGCACTGATCGTGACGACCCCCGGCGGTGGTGGCGACAAGGTCCGCTACAAGCCGTACGCTGATGCCGAAACCGCCTTCTACAAGGTGCTTTCGAACGTATTCACGAACGTGACACGCCTGAAGTCTGTCGATGTCGCTGCCTCGACGAAGGAAAGCGCGCTCGCCTACGTCATTGTGCCGACGATAACGACGGATTCCTCGTCGGCAAGCTTGGTCACGTGGCCCGCAACGGATTTCACGGTGAATCTGAAGTGCGAAATTCGCAACCTGGATGGCACGATTTTCGCCACGCGGACCGTGACCGGCACCGGCCATGCAGACTTCAGCGAATTCAAGAGCGACTTTTCGCTCTCCGGTCGTCGAGCTGCCGCAGACGCGATGCTCAAGCTACAGGACACCCTGCTGAAAATGCCGGAACTGCGCTAAATCGCTGGCGGGTCGTGGTGGTCGATTGTAGCGGTCTAATCGCCTCCGGACACCCATTTAGGCGAGAATACTCGCCATGGAGAGGTGTCTGATAAGCAAGCAACGTCGTACGTTTCCCCCTGAGTTCAAGCACAGTGCTGCGTCTCTAGTCCTCGACCAGCACTATAGTCACGTCAATGCCAGCCGGTCGGTCGGCGGCGCGGAGTCGGTTCTGCGCCGCCGGGTTCAACAACTGCACCAGGAACGCCGAGGCATCACGCCGCGCAGTAGATATCTGCTGGCCATGATGAAAGCAACCTGGCAACCACGCATACATGCGCGCTACGCTGGAGCGCATCGACATTCCGAACGTATTAAATTGCGAGTTCAATGTGGTGGCGTCGAATCAAGTCTGGTGCGGCGACATTACGTATTTATGGGCTCAGGGGCGCTGGCATTGCCGACGACGTCATGCGCGACAGCACACGGGTTCGTAGGATTCCCGAGGCGTCGCGCCTGAACGGATTGCCCAAAGCTACTTCACATGGATCGGAATCTTCAATGACAAAGTTTCACCATCGTGCCCATCCTGAAAGACACCGCACTGAACATATCGGCTGGCTGCGCGCCGCCGTCCTTGGGGCCAATGACGGCATCATTTCCACGGCCAGTCTGGTCGCCGGTGTGGCCGCGGCCCATGCAAGCCACGCCAGCATCCTGACCACGGCCGTGGCGGGATTGGTGGCAGGCGCCATGTCCATGGCTGCCGGCGAGTTCGTATCGGTCTATTCACAGGCCGACACAGAAACGGCGGATTTGATGCGGGAGCGTGAGGAACTGAGGCACAGCCCGGAGGCAGAGCATCGGGAACTGACGGCCATCTACGTGCGGCGTGGCCTGGATCAGCAGCTCGCGGATCAAGTCGCCACGCAGTTGATGGCGCACGATGCGCTGGGCGCGCATGCGCGCGATGAACTGGGCATCTCGGAAACGTTGAGCGCGCGCCCGCTGCAAGCCGCAATGGCGTCTGCTGGGAGCTTCGCCGTGGGCGCGGCCATGCCGCTAGCCGTGGTTTTGCTGGCGCCGGAGCAGAGCCTGCTCTATTGGATCGTGGCGACGGCGATTATCTTCCTGGCCCTGCTCGGCGCTGCCGCTGCTGCCGTTGGCGGAACTCCTCTCTTCAAAAGTGCGCTGCGCGTGGCTTTCTGGGGCACCTTTGCGATGGCAGTGACAGCGGGCGTGGGGGCCGTGTTCGGGACCACTGTTTGATCTCAGAGCAGCGGCGGCCAGGAATTGGGGGCCGGTGTATCCGTGCGACTTGTCGTGTGGATACATTCCCCATCCTGTCCCGAGGATATCTCGCAAGACCGTGAACGAATCCGTTGACGCGCGTGTTGACTTTCCGATGGCGGACGCGATGGAAGGAAAAAGGCAATTCTCGCCGCTTCGTTTTTTTGAGGGGACGTCAATACGCTTCTCCAACCACTGGCGCCCACATCAGGCGCTTGGGATGAAACCCCCGGCTGAGGCATTTGCATTAGCCGCTTAACCTGTGCAGGTTTCGCTGGGTCATTACATTCATGCTGACCTCATCGGATGCCATAAATTATGGCTCGAAGATGTCTACGAAAGGCCGGTCGGTCCACGTTGGTGTGACGCAAGTCAGACACCGCCCGCAGCGGGGGCTGTGTTCGTTGTATCGGCTATATAGACTGACCTTACCGAGAACCGATATATGCCGCTATTTTGCGGGCGGCGGATAACATTGATCCTGGCCCCGTAGCGCCTGTGCCGTTCTATGACAGGCCCAAACTTGTCCGCTGAGCGAGTAAACCTTATAGCCCTTCGCGGTGTTCTTAATCTCAGAATCAACGTGGGACAGGATTTCCGCCGCTCGTCTCGGGTTTTTGTAGAATTCCTGCCATTTCGCTCGATTGCCCAGGCACACACGCAGCATCGCCAGCGCGTCGTCGCATTCTTTGGGCAGACCTTCGGCAGCGCTCTCCTTCTCGCCCCCATAGGCCACGGTCGTACAGAAAATCGATGCGCACAGCATAAGAACGGGGACTCGCGTCATACGTCACCTGCCTCCGGGTCTGTGTCGTCGTACCGGCAGATATAGACTGACTTGCTGCCCGTTCCGTAGACGACGATGTTTCGCTCGAATGGATACTTGGCCCCAGCGGCTTGCACCAGCTTCTTGTTTGCCAGTTCATAGACGCCATCTGACGTCATTCGAAGCGACTCACGGTTTGCCTTCGCGACGGCTGACAGCAGCACAGAAACCGGCATGTTGAATTCGATCATCACGAACGGCGGTGAGAAATTGTCGATCTTGCTGATCGATTGGCCGAATATCGAAATGCTAGACGGCAAGCGGTACTCGATCTTGTCCTCAGGTGCTGCGCCGATATGCCGTTCCGTCGCCCCTGCTGCCTTGAGTTTTCTCAGAAAGCTGCTGAGTGACGACTTGTCCGTAGCGTTGGTGGGAAAGGTGGACACGTCACATGCGACGATTTTTTGAAGCCGCTCAACTAGCCCGGCAAAGTTTTCAGCCGCATGGGCTCTCGCGCAGCAAAATGCAACGAGCGCCCCGGATGCAACCAACAACTTCGATGCACGGTTCACTACGAACATCATCGACGGCCCCAATATTAGTTTTTTGTTGTCGGCCCGCACTCCACCCGCGAGCCGATTGATATTCTTCGCAGGTGATCATAGTCCAACCTGGGATAATCCACAACAGGTTATGGCATAGTCTATATCCGGTTCAAGAATGACCAAATGCCGAATCCCATTCATGATCCGAAGTACCAAGTGTTCCGTCAGATGTTGCTCAATGCCCGCAAGGAGAAGGGGCTACAGCAGGTCGACGTTGCGGAGAGGCTTGGGAAGACCCAGTCGTTCGTGTCGAAGTACGAACGAGGGGAAAGACGCCTCGATTTTTGCGAGTTTATCGAGGTCGTCGCTGCGCTGGAGATTGATCCGATCGACTTCATCGACGGGTATCGGAAGTCGATAGAGTAATTCTTACGAAATTTCGACGTTGTCCCATGAAGGATCGACCATGCGATACATCATTGTGGACCCCGTGAACCTCCAACGCCGAGCAAGTGAGAATGACGACCCCCGATGGGTGTACTACGCAGCGCTGTTATCTTCGAAGTCGTACGAAGAGTACTTGAGCAAGGCACAGCTGTTCTCGCCCGTATCCCCCCAAACACATGGGGATGGTAAGAAGCCGATTACGGCTCTCGCTGAGTATCGTTACGCCCACGAGAAGCGCGGGTGACCGACACATCTTGCGCGAGCACCTCTTTCGCATCGCAATTCAAACTCATCACGAAATCACGTGACAGTTCGGTACCTAATCGAATCAACAGGTTGCCGAACGTATTCAGGCAGTTCGCCCCGGGTGCCGCCGCTCGGGTCGACCAAGTCCCGATTTCATGAAACAATCTAGACCTGCCGAGAAGGCAAAGCGAGGGCTTTCGCGTACACAATAAGAAGAAGGATTAGCGATGACAAAGTACGTTGACCAGCGGACGCTGTCGCTGGCGGTCAGTCAATTGAAGGGTACGGCGAATGTATTCTTTAGAATCTGGCTATTGCTCAAGCGTATGGGCTTCACCAAGGACAGTTCCGTAGAAGTAACGACCGTGAACTGCGACGAACCGCTACTCGAAATGTTCGGTTACGGCGACCGCTCCTACCTATTCACTCCGTTCACCGAAACACCGTCTGATTGGAGGATGAAGATCGATGGCGGGCGCTCGATCATCCAGACTAACGTTAGGCAGTGGGCCGACAAGACTGGGACCAAAAATCCTCCGTTCCTGGACGTGCGGGAAAAGGACCGCTCGATGGGTACGCGGTCAGCAGGAAGCAAGCCCCTGATTGTCAGGGCAGAGGATAATTACCCGGTCGGACTCGGTCTGAACGCCACTGGCTTTGCGGTCCGCGATGGAACACGAGTGAGTGTTCCCGTCGCTGCGCTTGCCTTGTGGGTAGGGCGCAGAACTGAGATACCTGATGAGGTCGACCCGTTGGACTTTCTGATCCAACACATGAAACAATCGCTTCATATTTCTCCCGCCGAAGCGGCGGCCGTGTTTGTCACCAAGCCGATTGAGATTTCCTTTGCTAGCACCCCACTGACGGATGCTCAGTTGGATTCAGTTTGCAATGGGTCCATCACGAGCGCCGTAAGGAACGTTGCATTGACGGACACGCCCGAACAAAACAGAGAAAGGATTCAGACCGTGCAAACAGTTAATGGGCGGCCTACGTGGCTCAACTCCGATCCCGGCGAGACACTTCAGGCCACACTTCAATCGGGCGCAAAGGCAATCCTTCTATATGGCCCCCCGCGTACGGGAAAGACACGGGCGATCGACCAAATCAAGTCTCGCACCGATTCGACTCGCGTAACAATCCAAATCCACGACGGATGGGACTACGAACACCTTGTTCAAGGTCTGTTTCCCAAACCGGATAACACGTTCGAATACCGCCTAGGTCGGCTAGCACAGTCCGTCGCGGATGGGAAGAAATTCATCATCCTTGAGGAGATCAATCGGACACTTATCAGTCAATCCTTGGGCGAAGTGTTCTCGCTCATCGAGGATGGTTATCGTGGCGAAGATAACGGAATACTTCTTCGCGACGGTTCGAGATTTAATATTCCGGAAGACGTTGTATTTGTGATGACCATGAATACGATTGACAAATCCACGGAGGACGTCGACGACGCTCTGATCGGGCGGTTCGCATGTATTGAGTTTCCGGCGCGGGTGGAGGATTTGTCCGAAATGCTTGACGCCAAAGGCGTCGAGATTGCCCAGAGAGATAAAGTTTGCCGGCTATTCAGCCAAATCCAAGACGTCTATCCGCTCGGGCATGGTTACTTCGCGGGATTCAAACCAGACACCGACCCGCTGCTCTATTACAAGACGCGGATCCGCCCAGTGCTAGCTAATCATCTCGAAGGCCATAACGATACAGCTCTTAGCATGATCGACAACCTCGTCGATGAAGTGTTCGGAGTCCAATGAGCAATCCGCGAATATGGACGGCAGCCGAGTGCTCGACCACCTGGCTGACGGGTTTCCCGCTCGGCGCGATTCCTTCCGCGCTGGAATCCCAGGCCCGCGTCGTCACCCGTGGAGCGGAAGTCGGCCTTGAGGTTGGTGGCGTTATCGGTGCAGTTTCGCTGCTCAACGGGGATACGCTGCATATTGTTCCGAAGGTCGGTCCAACCAATTTTTTCCGCATGCTACTGACTGCGGAAGGCTTAGGCAATCGAATGAGCCGAGACTTCGAGGGCTTCGCCACTTGGGGCTCCGATGACTCGCTTGACTCGGTTCCAAATTTACTCGCGCGCAAATTCCTAGACGAGCTTGCTCTGGTGGATGCGGATGGTCCGCGGTTCGGTCGGACCTCCGAGCGCACGAATCGCGAAAGTGCCTCAGGCAAAATATTGCTCCGGCAAACAGTCCGACGCCTTCGCCTGCGCTCTCCGACTCCGTTCGTATGCGACCGGAATATCCGGGACTTCGACATCGCAGAGAACCGAGTGCTCGCCTCCGCAGCGTGGGTAGCGGCAGGGCTCGTCTCCGAGCGCGGTAGGCTTGAGCCGTGGCAGTCTTCCCTAGCGTTCAAATGGCGCAAGGCCTACCATCGCCCCGACATGCTGGCCAGCGACTTGGCTCATACAGCCATCGGCTTGGCAAACGGAGCGTATGGAGGTCCCCGTGGACGCTATGTGCACGCTCTAACGCTCGCCCGCCTGATTTTGGGCCAAGCAGGGCTATCCCAGGAAGGACGTACGCGAGTAATGGGAGATGCACTGCTGCTGAATAGTGCGTCTCTATTCGAGGATTACGTCCGGGCAGTGCTGACGCAGGCTTGCGCGCCGCTTGGCCTAACCGTATCGAAAGGTGGCTCACCGGTCCAATTTCTCTACGACGACGGATCCTTTGGACTGGTTCCAGACATCCGCATTTCCCGTGGCTTGGCCACACTAGTACTCGGAGACGCAAAATACAAAGATCCTGATGCAGGTGACCATTACCAGATGGCTACCTACATGCGAGCGTACAGCGTTCCGACCGCGTTCTTGCTATGCCCAGACTACGGGGACGACGCGCGGGAGCCTATGCTCCGTAGGCGCACCGCAGACGGGCGCACTGTTGTGGAGGTCAGATTACCTCTGCGGGATCTCGATGCAGCGGAAACACTGCTTGGCGACCTCCATCGGACACTTCCATTCCCGACGACGTAGCGATCTCCGCGCACCCAGAGTCCAGCGCATCAAGGCGCTTGCGAGCGATTCCGAGGTATTCTTTGCTGACATCGAAGCCCACGATCCTCCGACCGAGGAGCCGGGCCGCAACCGCAGTCGTCCCGGCGCCAAGAAATGGATCCAAAACGAGATCACCTGGCTTCGTCGAGATCGCTATGCAACGGCCAGGCAAGGCGAGCGGAAATTGCGCGCCGTGACCATCTCTCCCGGATGAGGTCGGCAGATGCCAGAAGTCAGATAGTTTGTCAGATTCTAGCGAACCATTGCGGCCACCTAACCGGGCAGGAATACGTCTGTAAGCTTCCTTGTCAAACATCGGAGTACGCTGCTTGGTTAGATGCAGCACATATTCTACGTTGCGACTCACCCGTGAGTTTTGGGGCTCCGGCATCGAGCTCGTCTTCGTCCACGAAATGACGCTCTTGACATAGTAACCAAGGCGCGACGCACGTTCGGCTATCAGGAACGGAATCATGCACTGCTCCCCGTCCTTGAGATACGAATGCCCCGCGCTATAACGGCGGCACTCATGGTCGTTCCATCCCCGCTCGTCTTTGCCTTGCATTGCGCGTAGCGCCTCAGCCGCATTCCCTCGGACTTGCGTACGCGTGTTGTAAGTGTCCATCAAATTCCACCAGACAGAGCCGTCCTCGGTCAGCGCGGGCATAATGCGCGCGAGCATCTCGACCGAGTGGCGAACGAATCCCTCGGGTGTCTGCTCCATACCAAACGGGCACCTCTCCCCGTCGGACCAACTCACCTCCTTCATATCTTCATAAAGACGCATTGCCCAATACGGTGTCGATGTGACGACGCAGCTGATTGACTTCGGCGGCAGCCGGCCAATCAGGTCGAGGGAACACCCTTCGACAAGTGCTTCATCCCCTAACGTCAGAATCTCGCCAGCAGAGGATGCCTCTCTCTCAAGGAAAGCAGGAATCATGCTGCGTGGGACAAACGTCTCGGAGTAGGCATCTAGGTCAAGCAACGCCAGCAACTCACGCGTATTGATAGCCTTGGAATTGTGGCCTAGGCACTTGCGGATATACGTCGGAGACATGCCGGTCACCAACGCCACGCTTTGCAAGGCGTAAATTGCATTAGCGCGCAAGAGAGCCTCGCGATCGAGAACTGCTATCGGCGTGGCCGGTTTGATATCTTTTATCTCGTATGCCATGGAATGAGCATCAGTCAGCTATCACCGAAATCGGCAATTTAAGGCGTGATTATCCTCCGGAAAGGTACCGCCCACAACGCACACCACATCTGACACGCCCCAAGCTGTCCTTATACGGCGGATTCGCGGAACCATCGCAATTTCCCCCACTTATTGTCGGACTGGAAATACTTCTGGCCTGTCTCGACATTAGTTTTCGGCCGTGTTGGAACCACCGCAATGCCAGCAACAACATCCCCAGCAGCGGCATAGGTTTGATGACGCAGTCAAACCCGAGCGCCCATTGCGCACTCGAAAAAGACAGACGTTACGCAGCGAAGCCAGCAATCTCATCCCGAGTGGATACACTTTTCACCCCACTCACCGGATCCAGCGATTGCCAAACGCCGCAAACTCCGCGTAGAATGTGGGGCTGCGCGGGCGTCGTATAATGGTAATACCCTAGCTTCCCAAGCTAGAGCCGTGGGTTCGATTCCCATCGCCCGCTCCACTGAATTCTTCAGCAGCATTCGTAGCACTCATCGATCAGCCGTCTTGCAGACGGCTTTTTTGCGTCCATCGCATCCATGACGACTCACGCCCGGCAGGTCAATCTACACGGATTCCCACAGCGCGCGCGAGCCCCGATGTCATGGCTGCGCTGCGTTCTGTGCTTTCTCCTCGCGCTCACGGCCCTCGTGTCGTCCGCGCAACCCCACACGCGAGCCCCCGTCGCAGCCCCCCTTCCGACCGGGCGCGATATCGGCATCGGTGCCCCATGGGTCAGCTACTACGGCAACGTCGCCCACCTCGACCTCGCCCGCGTGGCGAGCACCTTCCGGCTCATCGATATCGACGCCGACCCTGATCAAGGCAACGTCACGCCCGCACAAATCGCCACACTCAAGGCCGACGGCACGAACCGCGTCATCAGTTATCTCAATCTCGGCGCCTGCGAGCGCTTTCGTTCGTACTGGCAGCACGCCCCCGCCGGCTTCCTCCCCTGCGGCCGCGACCGCCGCGCGCATCTGGGCCGCTATGACGGCTACCGTGATGAAACCTGGATGAACCCGTCCGACCCGGCGTACCGCAAGCTCATCGTGTCGTACGTCGCGCCGCGGTTGATTGCGCAGGGCGTCGACGGTTTCTATCTCGACAATCTCGAACTGATCGAGCATGGCGTGCGAACCCGCAACGGCCCCTGCGACGCCACTTGCCAGCAAGGCGCGCTCGATCTGGTGCGCGAACTTCGCAACGCCTTCCCCGACAAGATCCTCGTCATGCAGAACGCCACCGGCCCCGCAACGCGTCAGGGCATCACCGGCGGCGTCGCCTTCACGTCGCTGCTCGACGGCATTGCGCACGAGGAGGTCTACGCGCCAACGTACGACGCCGCCGTCGAGCGCGAATTGCTGACGTGGTCACGGGAGCACCCCGGCGTGCGAGGTCGCAAGCTCTGGATCGGCACGCTCGACTACGTCGGTGGATGCGGCAACGCGCGCCAGGCGAAAATCGTCTTCGCCCGCAGCCGGACGCATGGCTTCAGCCCGTCCGTGAGCGACGCCAGCGCAGGCCAGAACGTGGTGTGCTACTGGGGCTTCTGAGGCAACGGACGGGCAAAGGGCAAGCGAAGGGCGCGCGCAGTGTAAACTGCTGGGTTTTCGACCCCCCAGTGAAATGGTGCAAGTGCCCCGGCGTCCCGTTATCAGCGCCCCGACACTCATACGCTCGCTGGCCCGTCTGAGCACGTTCGCGCCACCTGAGGCCGCGCCGTCGCTCTCGGACCGCATGAGCCAGTGGCTGGGCTGGACTGACGCCATCGCCCTGTCGTCGGCCCTCAAATCCGCCCCGCCGGCCGCAACGCCCGGCGCGCACGCGGCTGCGCACGATCCGGCCAGCGAACTGGCACGCGTGCGTGCAGACCTCGCCGCCGCCATCGCCCGCGATTGCGGCCTGGCCGCCGCGCCCGGCGGGCAGATCCGCGCCCTGAGCGCCGCCGAGCGTCAACGAGCCGCGTCCTTCGCGGAATTTCCCGCCTATCGTCAGCGCTACGCGACCTCGCAACAGACGATGGATACGGCGATCAGCGCCCTGCGCACCCGCCTGCGCGCACAGTTGGCACGCCGCGTGCCGCACACCGCCCGACTCGCCAGCGTCGACGCCGTCATGGAACGTGTGATGGCCGGCCGTGAGCGCACACTTCTCGCCGGTGTACCGAATCTGCTCGAAGGGCACTTCGTGCGACTGCGCGATACGGAACAAGCCGCCATGGCCGCCCCGCGCGTGCCCGGCGCGCCGCCTCTCGCGCCCGCCGGCACATGGCTCGACACCTTTCACCGGGACATGCAGAGCATTTTGCTCGCAGAACTGGATATACGCCTCGAACCGATCGAAGGGCTGATCGCCGCCCTCGCCTCGGTGCCCCCCGGCGAAAACGTTAGTGAACCCGGACAACATGACCCGTTACCTCGTTGATCTCGTCGCCTTTGTCGCAGGCCTGGCCGTCGTCGGCTGGATCGCCATCGGCTATGCAGGCACCAACCCGCTCGCGCTGGCCGTCGCCCTGCTCATCGCCGCCGTCTATCTCTTCGGCGCCCTCGAACTCAAACGCTTCCATCAAGCGACGGATGCTCTCGCCAACGCCGTCTCCGGCCTGAATTCCCCCCCCGCGTCGCTGCCGTCGTGGCTCGACACGCTGCCCGCCGGCCTGCGCACCGCCGTGCGTCTGCGCGTCGAAGGGGAACGCGTCGGCCTGCCCGGCCCCGCCCTCACGCCCTATCTGGTCGGCTTGCTCGTGCTGCTCGGTATGCTCGGCACCTTCCTCGGCATGGCCGCCACCTTGCGCGGCACCGGTCTCGCGCTCGAAGGCGCCACCGATCTCGAAGCCATCCGCGCCTCGCTCGCATCGCCCGTCCGAGGCCTCGGCTTTGCGTTCGGTACGTCGGTGGCCGGGGTCGCCACGTCCGCGATGCTCGGCCTGCTCGCCGCGCTCGCCCGCAAGCAACGCGCCCAGGTCGTGCAATCGCTCGACGCGCGCATCGTCACGACGCTGCGCGGCTTCTCGCGACAGCATCAGCGCGACACCACGCTGCAATTGCTTCAACAGCAGGCGACGGTCATGCCCGCCCTCGTCGACCGTCTGCAAGACATGATGGCCGCCATGGAGCGCCAGAGTCAGTCGCTTGGCGAACGGCTCGTCGCGAATCAAGACGCCCTGCACGCCAAGACCGACGCCTCGTACGCGCAACTCACCAACGCCATGCAGCAGTACCTGAAGGACAGCGTGGCAACGACGGCCAACGCGGCCAGTGCCGCCATCCGCCCCGAGGTCGAGGCGACGATGGCCAGCCTCGCGCGCGAGTCGGCCTCGTGGCACCAGACCGTGTCCACCGCCATGCAGGATCGAATGGACGGTCTGTCGGATCGCTTCGAGGCCACCACCGCCCGCGTGGCAAATGTCTGGACGGATTCGCTCGACGCTCAGTTGCGCACCAACGCATCGCTTGCCACCGATCTGCGCGCCGCGCTGGGCGAATTCACGCAAACCTTCGAGACGCGCTCATCCCGACTGGTCGACGACGTCGCCGCCCGGCTCGAAACCGTGACCGGACGCGTCAGCGCCGCGCATGCGGGTGTTGCGCAAACGTGGGAGACGTCGCTCGCCGCGCAGCAGCGCACCAACGATGCCCTCGCCAAGGAACTCGGCAGCGCACTGGCCCAGTTCGCACAAACCTTCGAGGCCCGTTCGGCCAAACTCGTCGAAGAAGTCGCCACGCGTCTCGAAACCACAGCCGGGCAAGTGAGCGCCTCGCACGCCGGCGTTGCGCAAACGTGGGAAACCTCGCTCGCGGCACAGCAACAGACCAACGATGCGCTCGCCAGGGATCTCGGCGCCACGCTTGCGCAATTCGCCCAGACCTTCGAGACCCGCTCCACCGACCTGCTGGCCAATGTCGCCTCGCGTCTCGACAATGCGACCGGCAGCATCGCCACGGCGCAGACGACCGTCGCCCAGGCATGGGAGCAAGCCCTCGCCCAGCAGCAGCGCTCGCACAACGCCCTGACGCAAGACCTCGGCACCGCGCTGGAAAGCTTCGCCCAGACGTTCGAAGCCCGCTCCACGGCCTTGCTCGGCGACGTGGCCGCCAAGCTCAACGCCGCCAGCGGAAACGTCAGCGGCGCGCACGAACGCGTCGCCCAGGCGTGGGATCAATCGATCGCGCTGCAACAGCAAGCCAACGCCGCCCTGAATACCGAACTCGGCGCCGCACTCGCGCGCTTCACCGACACCTTCGAGCAACGCTCGGCGCACCTGATCGATGGCGTGAGCCTGCGCACGGAAGGCGCGATGCACAGCGTGTCGGAGACGGCAAGCGTCGTGTCCGGCGAGTGGAAGCAAGCCCTCACCGCGCAACAGTCCGCCAATGACGCACTCGCCCGCGATCTGGCAAGCGCGCTTGCCCGCTTTGCGGACACCTTCGAGGCACGCGCGTCGCAATTGCTGCAAAGCGTCTCGGCGCAGATGGATGCAACGTCGACCCACGTCGCGCAAACGTGGCGCGACGCGATCGCGGAGCACGCGCGCACGAGCGAACGGCTGGCCGACGGCAACCAGCAACTCGTGGCCGCGACGACCAGCGTCTTCACGGACCACAGCGCGTCATTGCTGCAAGCGCTTCAGGAAGCCAACGCGGCCCATCACGACGCCACGGCCGAGCGCGAAACGCAACGCCTGTCGGCGTGGACGCAAACGCTCGAAGGCACGCTCGCCACGCTGCGCTCGGAATGGCAGCAGGTCGGTGAGCACAGCGCCAGCCAGCAACAGGCCATCTGCGACACGCTCGCGCGCACCGCACTGGAGATGTCCGAACAGACGCGCGCCCACGCCAGCGACACGCTCGCCGAAATTTCGCGTCTGGTGCAGACCGCGTCCGAGGCGCCGAAGGCCGCCGCCGAGATCATTGGCGAGCTGCGCCAGAAACTCTCGGACAGCATGGTGCGCGACAATGCCATGCTCGAAGAGCGCTCGCGTCTGCTCGACACGCTGGGCACGCTGCTCGACACCGTCAAGCACGCGGGCAACGAGCAACGCGCCGCGGTCGACGACCTGGTGACGACGTCCGCACAACTGCTCGAACGTGCCGGCACGCATCTGGGCGACGCCATCGCCGCGCAAACGGAGAAGCTCACCGCCGCGTCGGCGCAGGTCACCGGCAGCGCGGTGGAAATCGCGAGCCTGGGCGACGCTTTCGGCGCCGCCGTGCAATCGTTCGGCGAATCGAACGCGCAACTGCTCGACCATCTGCAACGCATCGAAGCCGCGCTCGACAAGTCGATGGCGCGCAGCGACGAACAACTCGGCTACTACGTTGCGCAGGCACGCGAAGTCGTGGAGCTGAGCGTGATGTCGCAAAAGCAGATCCTCGAAAACCTTCAGGAACTGGCGCAAACGCGCTCACAACCGGGTAGCGCGGCAGCATGAGAGACGATTTCGACGCGGACATCGGGGACAGCGGCGAGGTCGGTGCGGCAGCGCCGACATGGGCCGTCTTCGGCGACCTGATGTCGGTGATGCTCGGCGCGTTCGTGCTCATCATGCTCGGTGTGATCGGCGTGCAGATCGAACTCTCCGCCAAGCTCGATCGTGAAGTGAAGGAGCGCCGGGCCGAAACGCAACGCCGCGAGACGCTCGAGAAAGCGCTGGCCGGCCCCCTCGCAGGCGGGCGCGTCACACTGGTGAACGGTCGTATCGGCATCAGCGGCAATGTGCTTTTCGCGCTGAACTCGGACCAGTTGCAACCGCAGGGGCGTGAAGTGCTGCGTAGCCTGGCCACCCCGCTGGCCGCCTATCTCCGAGCGAGCGACGAGATTCTCATGGTCAGCGGCTTCACCGACGATCAACAGGTGCGCGAAACGAACCGGCGATTTGCCGATAACTGGGAGTTGTCGGCCCAGCGTGCGCTCACCGTGACGCGCGAATTGATCGCCGCGGGTGTGCCGCCATCGTCGGTCTTCTCCGCGGCGTTTGGTTCGGAACAGCCCGTTACGTCGAACCGCGACGAGGCCGGTCGCGCGAAGAACCGCCGCGTGGAGATCGCGCCGATGCCACGCAGCAGCGCCAGCAACGCGGGCAAGCCCCATGCGTGACGCGATGCCCGCCGAGGCTGGCGCCGCGCAAGCGCACGAGGCAACGGACACGTTGTCCGAGCAACTCGCCGCATGGCGGGCGCACGGGGCCGACAAACGCGACCCGGTGCGCTTTCATCGCATCGAAGCGTTGGCGCTGCGCAGCCGTGCCTTTCGTGGCGACGTGCGACGCGTGCTCGACGAACGTTTGACGGCACTCGTCGACGCGTTTACGCAGTCGCTTGGCGCGGCCGGCGCCGAATCTGACGCATCTGACGCATCACCCGCATCGCCCGCATCCGCCGATGCGGCCGCCCCGACGACACAATGTCTCGCCTCACCGCTTGCGGAATTGACGGCGAGCATTGCGCAACGCGTGGCCCCCACCCGTGAACGGTCCGCGCCGCCGACGACGTCTCACACCGTTAAAGCCGCAACGCCGCCAGGCCAGACGCTGCGCGATGGCTCCAGCACCAGCACCACCGATACCGTTCAGCCGGTCAGCGGGACCACCGCACTGCCGAAACGCCCCGTCGCGCCGCCCGCCCCCGTGGCGCTTACACCGACGGTCATCGCCACTGAAGATGCCTTCGACGACCTCGACGTCCTCGAATATTTCCGCGAGACGTGGTCGAAAGTGAGCACCGACGGCAATCTGCGTCAGTCGCTTGCCCAGGTGCCGGAGAACGCCGGACCGCTCAACTCCAGTCATCTGGTGCACCGCGCACTGTCGCTGATGCACGACATCTCGCCCGACTATCTGCGGCACTTCCTGCGCCACGCCGACGCGCTCTCCTGGCTCGAAGATATGGAGACCACCGGCGTGCTTGGCAACAAGCCGGCGGCTCGCGTGGCGGCCAAGCCGTCGCGCACGAAGACGCGCTAACGCCTGCGCGGACATAGCCCGCGTCGGTTGCCCTCGCAGGCACAGATTCCGGGCCCTCGTGCCATGCGTCTACGCTCATTGCGGGCCGCTTGCCTGGCTTGTGCACGACGTCAACTTGCCAGTGAAGGACGTTCCGGGAGATAATCGGGCCCGTTCCCGCCGCCATGGCACGGGAAAAACTTTCGAAAAATCATCGTGTTGGGTGCCGACTCAGGCCGCAATGCCGGATGTGCCGCCCGCCGCAGCATTCCTCGACAAGCCGTCGCCCAGACGGCTTTTTGTTTCCATGACGAACCACGGACAACCGCCGGCTGACGACGCGCCACCGGCCCACGACGACGACGCCGACTTGGGCGCGTCGCAATCCAATGCCACGGGCAACGACGCCACGCACGTCGATCCGAACGACGTGGCGCACCCGCGCCGCATTCGCAGCTTCGTGCGTCGCGCAGGGCGCAGCTCGGAGGCGCAAAAGCGCGCGTTCGACGTCCTCGGCCCGCAGTTCCTGCTGCCCTACGCGCCTGAGCCGCTCGACTGGCCCGCCGCCTTCGCGCGCGCCGATGCGCCTCGCATTCTCGAGATCGGCTTCGGCATGGGAGACGGCACGGCGTACATTGCCAAGCTGCGTCCGGAAGACGATTTCCTTGGCGTCGAGGTGCACGAGCCGGGCGTGGGCGCATTGCTCAAGCGCATCGGCGAAACGCCCTTGTCGAACGTACGCATCATTGCGCACGATGCCGTGGAAGTCGTTCAGCACATGCTGCCCGAAGGCTCGCTGGACGGCGTGCACGTTTTCTTCCCCGATCCGTGGCACAAGAAGCGCCACCACAAGCGCCGCCTGCTGCAGCCGCCGTTCGTGGCGCTGCTCGCGTCGCGCCTGAAGCCAGGCGGCTACCTGCACTGCGCAACGGACTGGCAGGAATATGCCGAGCAGATGCTCGAAGTGCTCGGCGGCGAACCCACGCTTGAAAACACGGCGGCCGACTATGCACCGCGTCCCGACTATCGTCCAGTGACGAAGTTCGAGAATCGCGGCCTGCGCCTCGGTCACGGCGTGTGGGATCTCGTGTTCCGCAAACGCGGCTGAGACGCGTCGCCAGAGACGACAAGGGGCACCACGCGGTGCCCCATTTTTTTAGTCGGCCCAGACCACCCATCCGCTGTAGCCCGTCGCCAGCACCACGAGACCGAACACGATGCGATACCACGCGAACGCCGTGAAGTCGTGCGACGCGATGTAGCGCAGCAGCCAGCGCACACAAATGAAGGCGCTGATGAAGGCGGCAATGAAGCCAATGCCGAACAGGCTGAAGTCGTCGACCGAGAGCGTCGCGCGCGCCTTGTAGAGTTCGTAGACGGTCGCGCCGAACAGGATCGGGATGGCGAGGAAGAACGAGAACTCGGTCGCCACCTTGCGCTCAAGCCCGAACATCATGCCGCCGATGATCGTCGCCCCAGAGCGCGACGTGCCCGGCACGAGCGCGAGACATTGCGCGAGGCCGACTTTCAGGGCGTCGACGACTGACAGGTCGTCCATCGAATTCACGCGCGGGCGCTTGCCCGCTTCGGTGTTGCGACGGTTATGCCGCTCCACCAGCAGGATGACCACGCCACCAACGATAAACGCCGTGGCGACGACGGTGGGGTTGAACAGCGCGGCCTTGATGTGCTTGCCGAGCCACAGCCCGAGACCGATGGCGGGCAGGCACGCGACGATCACGTTCACCGCGAAGCGGCGCGCCTTGGCATCGCTGCCGAGGCCGGCCACGACCTGTGCGATCTTCTCGCGATACTCCCAGCACACCGCGAGAATGGCGCCGAACTGAATCACGATCTCGAAGACCTTGCCCTTCTCGTCGTTGAAGTCGAGCAGGCTGCCCGCCAGAATCAGGTGCCCGGTCGAGGAGATCGGCAAAAATTCGGTCAGACCTTCGACGACACCGAGAATGAGGGCTTTGAACGCCAGCAACAAGTCCATGCAATGAGTTCCTGAGAAGTTGCGAATTGCGAATAGGGAAATACGGGAAGCGAGAGCGATGCGCCAGGCCGCGTCGGACGAACCGCGTCAACGCGCATCGAGTTTGACGTTCACGCCATGTGAGCGCACGGTGATCGCGCCCGGCTGTCGCGCCACGCCGCCGATGTTCAGTTGCTCGGGCTTGAACGTGTAGAGCGGCGCGCCCTGCAGCCATTGCGTCGCGATCAATGCCCCGGCGGCGTTCAATTGACGCGACCAGCGCTCGGGCAAACCGTCGATGGTGAACGTCTCCACCTCCGGATCGCGCAGCACGACCGACATCGTCGCCGGGTCGTACGCGAGCGCACTCTCGATGGCGAGCGTGCCGGTGAGCGGCGCACCACCGAACGGGTGCGTCACCGTCGCGTCGACGGACACCGCCAGGCGATTTCGCGCCGGCAACAAGGTCAGACGCGGATGCGAGAGGTTCACGTCGAGCACCGCCAGCACGCGACGGTCGACCGGAAATTTCCGGTCGAGCGCGCGCTGCAACTGGCTTTCGGAGAAGGTGTAGTCGTTGCCGAAAGGCAACCCCGCGCAGGCGCTCAGTCCCGCGGCGAGCGCCGTCGCGCCAGCCAGCGCCAGCCAACGACGGCGCGCGAGGCGACGCGTGAGGGGCGCGGCGTCCTGCGACGCAAGCCCGTCGCACTGCTGACGAATTTGCTGATCTGGATGAGCACTACCCGGCATGACAAAGTCCGCGACTGGGCGCCCGGCGCCCGACACGCGCGACTATAGCATTCGCATGCGGCGCGCCACTACGGCGTCGCCGGCGCGGTCATCGTTTCGAGCTGCGTTAGCCAGGCGATGGCCTGCGCACGATCGTTCCCGCACATCTCGGCCGAGGGCTGCAACGATGCACAGACCGCCGGACGCAGCGGGCTGCCGAAGATCCGGCAACGGTCTTCGTCGTCCAGTTGCACGCAACGGGTGTTCGCCGGCTTGCCGTTCGGCATGCCGGGAATGGGCGTCGAGATGGAAGGCGCGATACAGCAGGCCGCGCAGTGAGGACGACACTGCATGACGCTCACCACGGCAAGCGGCCCGCGCCGTCGAAGAAGCCGCCCGTTACCGGCCCGCGCTCGCCGAGCGCCAGCATCAGCACACTGCGCGCGCCTTGAGCCACCCCCTGCCGCGCACGCTTGCCGGCCGCGTCGACGGTCAGATCGGCGGGCGCGCCCGGATCGACCGAGTTCACCGTGATCGACGTCTCACGCAAGGTTTGCGCGAGCTGCACCGTCAGCATGTTCAAGGCCGCCTTCGATGCATTGAATCCGATCTGCCGGAACGCCGCATGCTCCCACGCCGGATCGTTGTTGTGCGCCAGCGAGCCCAGACCGCTCGACACATTGACGATATGCGCCCGCGCGGAGCGCGCGAGCCACGGCAGCATGGCTTGCGTAACGCGCAAGGTGCCGAAGAAATTGGTCGCGAACACCCGCTCGACGGCTTCGATGGAGGCTTTCTCAGGCGTGTCGTCGCGCGGATCGGTCACGGCCGCGTTGTTTATCAGCAGGTCAAGTCGACCGTAGTAGCGGCCAATCCGATAGGCCGCCGCATGCAACGTCTCGGGCTGCAGCAGGTCGATCACGAGCGTCTCTGCCTGAAAACCCGCCTTGCGCAACGGCTCGACCACCTCGTCGCCCTTCGCGGGCTCGCGCGCGCCCACCAGCACCGTCATGCCCACCTCGGCCAGCCCGCGCGCGACTTCCTGCCCAATACCCCGGGTCGCGCCCGTGACCAGCGCCACACGTCCCAGATGGCGTTCGGCATCCGCGCGCACCGTATTCTCGATGGCGTCCCGTTTCATCCCTGCTCCCGTCGATTGACCTGTTGTGTTGCGCCCGGCCGCACGCAAATTTGTTAGCATCGAGTTTATGAAGAATCCTTCAGTTTTTCCATTCGCATATGAAAGCTGACAGCCGAGGCCCCGCAACGCCCCGTAAGACGCCGCAGCAGGCGCGTTCGCGGGTCACCATCGACGCCATTTTCGAAGCGGCGCTTCAGGTTTTGCTGCTCGATGGCGGGCGTCAATTGACCACGACGCGTGTGGCCGAACGGGCGGGCGTGTCGGTGGGCACGCTGTACCAGTATTTCCAGAACAAACAGGTACTGCTCTATGCGGTGCTCGGGCGGCACATCGACCGGATCGTCGAGACGGTGGAGGCGACCTGTCTGGCCTCGCACGCCCAGCCGCTGGAAACGATGGCGCAGACGCTCGCCAAGGCGTATGTCGGCGCGAAGATGACGGACATCGAAGAAGCCCAGGCGCTGTACCGGCTCTCGGAAGATCTCGATGGGCGGGAAGTGTTTGCGGGGGCGTCCACGCGCATGCACGTGGCCGTCGTCGCTATGCTGAAAACAGCGCAAAACGCGCATTTCGACGATCCCGAGACCGTCGCGTTCGTGTTCCTGAACTCGATGACCGGGCCCATCAAGGCGATTCTGGAGAATCGCGCGCCCGCAGGTACCTGTTATGCGACGCTCGCCAGCCAGATCGCCGACCAGATGGCGACGATGTGCGGCGCCTATCTGCATCGCGTGGCCAGGGCGGCTGACGACGCCGAGGCGACAAAAGTTCACGCAGTCACATGACTACCGCCCGGAACTGGTAAAATGCCGGGTTGTGTTTGCCTACTACCCACGGTAATCGAAATGAATTACGAACAGGCCCGCTTTAACATGATCGAGCAGCAGATCCGTCCTTGGGATGTGCTCGACCAAGAAGTGCTCAATCTGCTCAAGCTCGTCAAGCGCGAGGAATTCGTGCCGACGGCCCAGCGCGCACTCGCGTTCACCGACGTCGAACTGCCGCTGCCGGGCGCAGCGATTGCCGACAAGAGCCAGCACATGATGTTTCCGCGTGTGGAAGCGCGCATTCTGCAAGCGCTCGCGCCGAAGAAGCACGAGAACGTGCTTGAAATCGGCACGGGGTCGGGCTATATGGCCGCACTGCTGGCCTACAATGCGCACCACGTGACGAGCGTCGAGTTCGACGCCAATCTCGCCCAGACGGCCCAGCAGACGCTGCGCGCCAATGGCGTGACCAACGTGGAAGTCGTCAACGCCGACGGCGCGCAAGGCTGGAGCGCCGCCGCGCCCTACGACGTGATCGCCATTTCGGGCGCGCTGGTCGAGCTGCCGCAGGCGTTCCTCGATCAACTCAAGGTGGGCGGCCGTCTGGCAGCGTTCATCGGGGGTAGCCCGGTCATGGAAGCCGTGCTCATCACGCGCGTGTCCGAGACCGAATACCGCCGCGAAAACCTGTTCGAGACGCAAGTGGCCTATCTGGTCGCGACGAAGCCGTCGAGCTTCAAGTTCTGAGCCGGGTCGCGACCCAAACGACACACGACCATCATGCAAAACATTACACCGGCGCAATTGGCCCAGTGGCTCGCTGACGGGGAGCGCGGCCAACCCACGCTTCTCGACGTGCGTGAAGATTGGGAGGTGCAGACCTGCCGCATCGCCGAGAGCCGGAACGTACCGCTTGGCGACGTGCCCGCCCGTCTGACGGAACTCGACGCCGAAGCGCCGATCGTGTGCATCTGCCATCACGGCATGCGCAGCGCTCGCGCCGCGATGTTCCTGGAACAACAAGGCTTTACCCAACTGTTTAATCTGGACGGCGGAATCGATGCCTGGGCGCGCCAGGTCGACCCGTCGATGCCGACCTACTGAACCTGCGCGACGTCAGTCCTGCGGGACGGCAAGGCCCGCGTCGAGCCAACGCCCCAGCGCGGTGACGGTACGCGCGGTCGCGCCCTGATGCTGTTTCGCGAACAACATGGCGGCCGTGCGCATCGCGAGCCGCCGGTCGTCGTCGACCAGCAACTCGGCCAGTGCCGTCGCAAGGTCACCGGCGTCGCTCACCCGTCGCGCGGCGCCCGCCGTCAATGCGTTCTCGCTGGCCTGCGTGAAATTGAACATGTGCGGACCGAAGACGACCGGCGTGCCCGCCGCACAGGCTTCGATCAGGTTCTGACCGCCCAGCGGCAGCAGGCTGCCGCCAATGAACGCGACGTCCGCCGCCGAGAAATACGCGGCCATCTCCCCCATCGAATCGCCGAGAACCACATCGACATCCGCGGGCAGCGACGTGTCGTCGTCAGCCCATGTGCTGCGACGAACGTAGTGAATTCGCACTCGATCCAGCATCTCGGCCACCTCGTCGAAGCGCTGTGGATGTCGCGGCACGAGCACCAGCAACGAACGCCGCCCCACCTCCGAGGACGCCGCCAACATGGCGCGCGCCTGAAGCACCAGCGACTCCTCGCCGTCGCGCGTACTCGCGGCCAGCCAGACCTTGCGCTCGCCGAAACGCTCGCGCCAGCGCGCCCCCAGCGCAAGCTGCGCGGGCGGTGGCGTCATGTCGAACTTGAGGTTGCCCATCACGTCGACGTCGTTCGCGCCCAGCATGCGCAAACGTTCGGCATCGGCATCGCTCTGCGCAAACACGCGGCTGAATCCGCCGAAGACAGGCTTGGCCGCATCGCCGAAGCGCGCTGCACGCCGGAACGAGCGCGCCGACATCCGCGCGTTGGTCAGCACCAGCGGCACGCCGCGCTCGCGGCAGGTGAAGATCAGATTCGGCCAGACTTCCGTCTCCATGACCACGCCGACACTCGGCCGCCATTGCTTCAGGAAGCGTTGGATCGGCCCGACCATGTCGTACGGCAGATAGCAGCGCAGCACGCGATCGCCGAACAGCGTCTCCCCGGTCGCGCGTCCGGTGGGCGTCATGTGCGTGAGCAGGATGCCGTGCGATGGATAGCGCTCGAGCAGTGCATCGATGAGCGGCTGCGCGGCGCGCGTCTCGCCAACGGAGACGGCGTGCACCCAGATCAGCGGGCGACCGGTGTAGGGCGGCGCGTCGTAAAACCCGAAGCGTTCGCCGATGTGACGACGGTATCCGGGCTCGAAGCGGCCGCGCCACCATAGCCGCACCACGGCCAGCGGCGCGACGATCCACCAGAGCGCGCGATAGACGAGACGCAGCAACATTCAGATGAGCGCCCGATGCGTGAGACGTTGCAAAACCGCCAGCGGCGAGCACTCGGGGTGCACCATCGCTTCGGCGGGAAGGAAGAAGGTCTGCTCCATCATGAACTGGCCCGACATCACCGCATGCGACGTCTGGTCCGAGAAGCAGATCCACACACTGCCCGGCGGGAACGGCATGGTCTGCTGTTCGGCGTCGCGCTGGTAGTCCATGTCGGCTTTCATGCCGTCGTGCAGATGCAGCATGATGTGGTCGTAGCCGCTGCGTTCACGCTTGGTGATGCCTACCGCGTTCTGCAACCAAGCGGAGCCCGGCCATTGGGTAGGCACTTTCGGCAGGAAGCGTTTGGCCACCGTTTCGAACGGCTCGCCCACACGCCAGACGCGCGGCTGCCCTGCCGGGTTGACATTGGTGAACACGCGCAGAATGCGCTCGCCGTAGTTCGGGCGCGACGGAAAGGCGTCGACGTGCAGTCGGCTGTCGTCCTTGCGCCACGACGTCTGGCGCGTTTCAACGCGATGCAGACGCAGGCTCGTGGGCGCCGCGCGCAACTTGCCGCGATACTCGGGCAACAGACCGTCGATCAGGCTGCACGCCTGCGTGTAGTAACGCTTGACCAGCGCATGGACGGCGCGCTGCGTGCTGTCGTCGGCGGCCACGCCGACCAGCACGTCGGACTTGGGATCGAGGCTGATGTTCTTGCGCTTCGGATCGGCAATGGCCGGATCGAGCAGGCGCTGCTCCGCGGCATCGATCGCGAAGGCCAGGTGCGGGAAATACAGCACCTTGCCGGCCTCGACATCGGCCACCAGCGTCTCGCGCGGCACCGACAGTTGCCCTGCCTGCCAGTCGCCGGATTCCACGGTAACGATCTGGCCGCTTTCATTCATTTGGCTCATGCGCTTCGGTCCTCCCGGGGCGCGCCGTCGCCGCTCGGCACAGGCCGCAGCGACGGTGCGAGCTGGCGCACGGCGTCGCGGACTTGCGCGAGCGTTGGCTTGTGCGCGGCGTCGCCAAGATTGACAATGCGCGGCGACCAGAATCCGCCGGTGCGCCACGCGGTGCTGAAATTGTATAACTCGATGGTGGGACGGTTCAGTGCTGCGGCAATATGCACCAGCCCCGTATCCACGCCAACGGTGATCGCGCCGCGATCGATGAGGCCAACGACCTGCGACAGATTCATCTTCGGCGGCACCCAGGCGTCGTCACCCAGCGCGGTGGCCAGTCGCAGCGAGACCTCGCGCTCCGCCGCACTGCCCCACGGCAATACGATCCGCAACCCTTGCGACGCCAGATCGCGACCCAGCGCAATCCAGTCGTCTTCCGGCCACGTTTTGTCGTCGCGCGACGTGGCGTGCACGAACACCGCATACGGATAGTCCGGACACTGGCTGTGGTCGGCGCGCTCGGTGGCAATGCCGAAGTCGATCTCGTCGGTTACCTTGAACCCCATCGCTTCGGCCACCAGCAGCCGCGAGCGCGTAACCACATGCGTGTGCGGCTCGATGCGCACGGTATGCCGGTAGAGGTAACGCACCGGCCACTCGTAGCTGGCCCCTTCGGTCCGGTTGCCCAACCCCCACACGGCGCCGCGTGCCGTGCGCGCGATCCAGCCAGTCTTGATCAGACCCTGCGTGTCGATCACGTAGTCGTAAGGGGTTTCGCGCAAGGCGCGGCGAAAGGCGCCGATCTCCTGCCACGTGCGTGCGGCGAGCGGCTGCTTGCGCCAGCGGCGCAACGCGAAAGGAATGACCCGGCGCACCCCGCGCACGAGTTTGACGAGGTCGACGAAGCCCTCTTCCACCACCCAGTCGATCTGGGCGTCGGGATGGTGGCGCACAATGTCCTGCACCACGGGCATGTTATGGACGACGTCGCCGAGCGACGAGACTTTGACGATCAGAACCTGCAACCGCACGCCCCGGCGGTTCGGCCGGGCCTCGTGAGCAAAACCGCGATTTTACCCCGACCCGGCCCGCCGAACAGCGTTGATTGCGCCGTTCTTGCAGCGGTCCCCTTACGGCGTATCTTGTGGCGTCCACTCGACGCCCATCAGGTATCCCTTAAGACGTCCCGCGCCGGTTGCCCGGCGCTGGGACCCCCAGGCCTCGCCTCAGAACGGCAGCTTGGCGTCGGGTTTCACGGCCAGGATGGCGCGGCGGAAGTCGTCTTGAATGCGCGCGATGGCCGCATCGCTGTCGGCCTCGAAGCGCAGCACGACGACCGGCGTGGTGTTCGACGAACGGGCCAGACCGAAACCATCCGCATATTCGACACGCACGCCGTCGATCTTGACGATGTCCCGCGCTCCGTCGAACTTGGCGGTCTCGCGCAGCTTGTCGATCAACGCGAAGTTCTCGCCTTCGGCCAGCGGGATCTGCAGCTCGGGCGTCGAAATCGAGTTGGGCAGCGCATTGAGCACCGCGCTCGGATCGGCTGCCTTCGACAGGATTTCAAGCAGACGCGCGCCCGTGTACAGGCCGTCGTCGAAACCGTACCAGCGGTCCTTGAAGAACACGTGGCCGCTCATCTCGCCCGCGAGCGGTGCGCCCGTCTCCTTGAGCTTGGCCTTGACCAGCGAGTGCCCTGTCTTCCACATCAGCGGCTCGCCGCCGTGCTTTTGCACCCAATCCGCGAGGTTGCGGGTGCACTTCACGTCGTAGATGATCTTCTCGCCCGGATGGCGGCTCAGCACCTCGGCGGCGAAGAGCATCAACTGGCGATCCGGATAGATGATCTGACCGTCCTTGGTGACTACGCCGAGACGGTCGCCGTCGCCGTCGAACGCGAGGCCGATCTCGGCATCGGTCGTCTGCAGCGTGCGGATCAGATCCTGGAGGTTCTCCGGATGGGCGGGATCCGGGTGATGGTTCGGGAACGTGCCGTCGACCTCGCAGAACAGCTCGATGACATCGCAGCCGAGCATCTGGAACAGCGCCGGGGCGTAAGCGCCCGCCACACCGTTGCCGCAGTCCACCGCGATCTTCATCGGACGCGCCAGATGCACGTCGCCCGCGATGCGCGCGCGATACGACTCACCGATCTCGTCGGCCGTGTACGTGCCCTGCCCCGTCTCGAAGTCCTGCTGGCCGATCAGCGTGGCGAGGTCCTGAATGGCATCGCCGTAGATCGCCCGACCGCGCAAGACCATCTTGAAACCGTTGTAGTCGGGCGGGTTGTGGCTACCCGTGACCATGATGCCGGAGTCGACGATGCGGCCATGCAGTGTGACGTTCGTCGCGAAATACACCATCGGCGTAACGACGACGCCGATATCGACCACATCGACACCGGCGGCGCGCAGGCCGTCTGAGAGCGCGCCGACCAGTTCGGGTCCGGACAGACGGCCGTCGCGACCGACCACGACCGCGTTGCCGCCTTCGCGACGCACCGCCGTGCCGAACGCGCGTCCGATCAGGTGCGCGACGTTGGCATCCAGGGTCTTGCCGACGATACCGCGGATGTCGTATGCCTTGAAAATCGCAGGTGAAACTTGCGTGGTTTGCGTCATGGGGGAGGATCTCTCGGAAGCGAGGGAAAAAGTCGTCATCCGACGCGAGGGGCCGGGCGTATCGCCTGGGCGAACCCATACGTAACGGAAATGTCGAGGGGCGTCGGCCGGAAAGCCAGCGCCGAGCGCGCAGCAAACGCGAAATCCCGGCAGGAAGACCGGCCGGGATCGGCTGCATTACGCTAAAATTATACGGGACTTCGCCGCACTGCGGCATTTCCCTCCAAACCCTTGTCAGCGATCGCCTACAATCAGTGTCCGCGCATCGTGACAAGCGTGTGACGCCCCCAGCACCGGCCTTGCGAGGCCGGTTTTGCTTATCTTGACTTGAGAACGAGTGAGCCGCGCGAGCGCCACATGCCCTATCGCACCATCATTCGCAACATCCTCTGGATGCTGACCGAGCGCGGCGCGCAGATCGTCGGTGGCATCGCCGTCTCCGGCCTACTGGCACGCAGTCTCGGCGCCGCGCAGTTCGGCCTGTTTCAGTACGCGCAATCGCTCGTGTTCCTCGCCGCGTCCCTCACGCTGTTGTGCGGCAGCGAGGTCGTGGTGCCGCGACTGGTCGGCAAGACCGAGGCGGAGCAACGCACGGTCATCGCCCATGCTTTCGTGCTGCGCCTGGCCGCTGCGGCCGTCGCCTACGCAGCGTTGGCCATCTACGTCATCGGGTTTGCCGAGTCCGAGCTGGTCGCCATTGCCCTCTGGCTCGGCGTGGCGCTCTGGTTCCGCGAGCCTGCGGGCATTGTCATCGCATGGTTGCAGGCACGCACGTTCAACCGGCCGAGCGTCGCGGCCAACCTCTGCGGGCTCGGCGTCAAACTCGCCCTCGTGGCGCTCCTGTTCGTGACGCACGCGGGCGTTGCCGCGTTCGCGGTCGTCTACGCTGTCGAGGCCGTCGTGGCCGCCGCGTTGCTGGTTCGGTATTACTTCAAGCATTCGCCGAAGACGCCTGTGATCTGGCGGCGCACGTTGCTGGTCGACCTGCTCTCGAGCGGCATGACGTTCTGGGGCGGCCTGATGCTCATGATCCTCTTCAAGCGTATCGACCAGCTTGTGCTCAAGCCGCTCATCCCGCTCGCGGAACTCGGCGCGTATGCCGCCGCCATGCAGATCACGGAAAACTTCGTGCTCGTGGCGCCGATCATCGCGAATTCGCTCGCGCCGCAACTGATCTTTCAGACGTTCGACAACGCCACCGCGAGACGCAATACCGTGCGTGCCGTGTGGCTGATGGTCGCCGCCGGCGCTTGCCTGGCGATGCCGATAGCGCTGCTGGCGCCCTGGATCGTGCACCTGATCTATGGCGCCGGGTTCGCGGAGTCGGCGCAAATTCTTCGCGTCTCGGCGCTCATGGGGATTCTGGTGTTCGCCGACGCCGCCCTGAACCTCACGCTGATTCGTCGCGGCGCCGGACGCTGGGTCATCGCGAAGTGGCTATGTGCGGCCGTGGTGGCCTTTACAGTCGTGCGCGGCCTGGCCCCGCATTTCGGAGCGCTCGCCGGCGCATTTGGCTACGGCGCGGGGTATGCGGCCGCGCTGGTGCTCGGCGTCTGGTTGCTCCGGCGAGACTGATGCGATGACGCCGTCTCATTCCCCGAACAACCACGTCGACCGTACCCTCTGCCTGTTCACGGGTACGCTCGCGGCCTTCGCCGGCGCCGAACGCGCGACGGCCACGCTCGCGAACGCGCTTGCGGCGCGCGGGCATCGCGTGCACGTGCTGTCGTTGTGGGGCCATACGCCCGTCTTCCCGTTGGCGCCCGGTGTCGCGCACCACGCGATGTTCGCCGAGCGCTTGGCGTTCAAGCATCACTACATGTCCATCGTTCGGCAGGTGCGGCGCTACGTGCGCGAGCAAGCCATCGATGTGCTGATCGACGTCGACCCGATGCTCGCGCTCTACACCGTGCCCGCCACGATCGGACTGCCGCTGCAACGCATCGCCTGGGAGCACAGCACCTATGCCAGCGACCTCGGCCGACGCGCCCGCCGATGGGCGCGTGCGCTGGCGGCACGTCGGTACGACGCCGTGGTCGTGCTCACTGACGCCGACCGCGACGCGTGGCGAATGCATCATCCCCACGCCCGGGCGCAGTTCGTCACGCTTCCCAATCCGCTGGGCCTTGCGATCCCGGACGCGCCTCCCGAGCCCAGCAGCGAGGGCGGCATTCTCGCCGTCGGGCGCCTGGTTCCGGAGAAGGGCTTCGACCGCCTGATCGACGCTTGGGCGCGTATCGCCCGCGACGCCCCGGGCTGGCAGGTGCGTATTGTGGGCGATGGCCCGCTGCGCGACGCGCTGCTCGCGCAAGCGCGCGACACCGGGGTCGGCGACAGCGTGCAGGTGCTGCCCGCCGTGGCCGACATCGCGCAGCACTATGCGCGGGCGGCGATCTACTGTCTCCCGTCGCGACGTGAAAGTTTCGGACTCGTGTTAATTGAAGCCAAGGCGTATGCGGTGCCCATCGTGGCCTACGCTGCCGATGCGGGGCCCCGCGCGCTGTTGCATGACCAGGTCGACAGTCTGATCATTGACGACGGCGATATCGAGGGGTTGGCTGGCGGGCTCAAACGGCTGATCGGCGACGCCTCCCTGCGACGCAGACTTGGCCTGGCGGGCTACGCCCACGCGCGGGACTTCGGCGCGGATGCCATTGCGGCGCATTGGGAAGCGCTATGGGCCGAGGGCGATTCGACACCGCGGAGCGCGCGATGAAGATTGTCCTGTTCGTCACCGGTCTGCAATTGGGGGGAGCGGAAACGCAGGTGGCCGATCTCGCCCGGGGTTTCCTCGCGCGCGGGCATGATGTCGCACTCATCTCGCTCACGGGCACGTGTGCCATCGCCTTGCCGGAATCGCCGCGGCTCACGCTCATTGAATTGAAGGCGGGCAAGACGCCGTGGTCCCTCGCGTGTGCGTTGCGAAGCCTCGTCGCGCACCTGCGCGCGTGGCAGCCCGACGTCGTGCACGCCCACATGGTGCATGCCAACCTGTTGGCTCGCATGGCTCGGTGGTTTGCCCCGGTGCCGGTGCTGGTGACGAGCGCGCACAGCCGCAATGAAGGCGGACGTCTGCGGATGCTGGCCTATCGGCTGACGGATCGGTGGACGGATTTGACGACGAACGTCAGCGACGACGCGGTGGCCGCCTTCGTTGCGCAACGCGCCGCGCCGGCGGAACGTATCGTGAGCGTGCCCAATGGCATCGACACGGATCGCTACCGTCCCGATGAGCAGGTTCGGTCGCAGTGGCGCGCGGCCATGCCCACGTTGCCCTCGACGGCGACGCTCATCGTCTTCGCGGCGGGCCGGATGGTGGAAGCGAAGGACTATCCGACGCTGATCGACGCGTTCTCGCACGTGCGCCTGGCGGTGCCCGAAGCACGCCTCGCGATCGCCGGAGACGGGCCGCTACGCGGTGCTATGCAGGCGCTCGTGGACGCACGCGGGCTGGCCCATGCGATTACGCTGCTCGGGCGTAGCAACGACATCGCGCAATGGATGTGTGCCGCGGACGTCTACGCGATGTCGTCCGCCTGGGAAGGATTGCCGCTCGTGATTGGCGAGGCGATGGCCAGCGGCTTGCCCGTCGTGTCGACTGACTGCGGGGGGGTGCGTGAACTCCTCGGCACCGTTTCGGGCAACACGCTCGTGCCAGTAGGCAATGCGCAGGCGCTCGGCGACGCCCTGATTCGCCACCTGCGCGCCGGCGCGAGCGCGCGTCACGCGACCGGCGTCGCCAATCGCGAGCGCATCATCACCCATTACTCCCTCGATGCGGTCGTGGCGCGCTGGATCGCGGTCTATGCGCGTCTGCGCGAAACGCGTCGCAACCGCTCCTGATTACACCACGACCCTGTCAATGACATCGCCCGTCCTGCTCTGCTCCAACACCTTCTGGTCGATCTACAACTTCCGGCGTGGCCCGATTGCCGCGCTGCTGGCGGCGGGTCATCCGGTGCACGTCGCGGCGCCAGACGATGCGTTCGCCACGCAGCTCGCCGAAATGGGCTGCGTCGTCCATCGCGTCCCGATGGCCGCCAAGGGACAAAATCCGCTGCAGGATCTCGGGCTGATGTGGCGGCTCTTTTGTCTTTACCGGCAAGTTCGTCCGGCGGTGATCTTCCACTACACGATCAAACCGAACATCTACGGATCGATCGCCGCACGCCTTGCCCATATTCCGTGCGTGTCGATGACCACGGGGCTCGGATACGTCTTCATTCGCGAATCGCTGACCACGAGGCTGGCGCGACAGCTCTACCGCGTCGCGTTTCGTCATACGCTCGAGAATTGGTTTCTCAACGCCGAAGACCATCGGGCGTTTGTCGAAGGCGGACTTGTTGCGATCGGCAAAACCCGGTTGCTGCCGGGAGAGGGTGTCGATCTCGCTCACTTCGCCAAGGCGCCGTGGCCGACATCGAACTCGCCCGCCGACGCTCCGCCCGAACCAATGCGCTTTCTCCTCATCGCCCGTCTGCTTCGCGACAAGGGCGTGCTGGAGTATGTGGAGGCCGCGCGTGCCCTACGCGCCGAGATGCCGCACCTGACCTTTCAAATGCTCGGCGCGACCGATGTCGAGAATCCCTCGGCCGTCACACGCAGCGAGGTCGACGCTTGGCAGCGCGAAGGCGTCGTCGAGTATCTCGGCACGACCCGCGACGTCCGGCCCATCATTGCGAATGCGCATTGCGTGGTACTGCCGTCGTACCGTGAGGGCCTCTCGCGCACCTTACTCGAAGCCAGCGCGATGGGGCGACCGCTCGTCGCGAGCGATGTGCCGGGTTGCCGCGACGTGATCAACGATGGGGTGACCGGCCGGCTCGTGCGTGCACGCGACGCCGCCGCACTGACCGCCTGCCTGCGGGACATGGCCCAGATACCCGCGCGCCAGCTCGTCCGGATGGGCGATGCCGGGCGTGCTAAAGTAGCGCGCGAATTCGACGAACATGTCGTCATTGCAGAGTATTTTCGGATTCTCGGATCCCTCCCCGCATCATGCTGAGTCTCGCCATCGCCCTGCTCGTGTCGTTCATCGCGACGCTCCTGATCGTCCGCTATGCGCACGTTCACGCCCGCTTCTCCGGCGATAGCGATGTTGCCGGCGTGCAGAAGTTTCACGTGCGTCCGGTGCCGCGCATCGGCGGCGTCGGCATTCTGGCGGGCCTGATCGTGGCCGCCACGGCGCTCGGTTTCTCGTATCCCGTCGTCTCGCGCAATATCCTCCTGCTCGTTGCCTGCGGCCTGCCCGCATTCTTCTCCGGCTTTGTCGAAGACCTGACCAAGAAAGTGACGCCGACGGTGCGTCTCATCTGCACGATGTTCGCCGCGCTGCTGGCCTGGCTTCTGCTCGACATCCATATCACGCGCATCGACATCGGCTTGGCCGACCGCGCGCTGATGCTCGCCGCCGTGTCGGTACCACTCACCGTGCTATGCGTGGCCGGCATGGCCAATGCCGTCAACATCATCGACGGGTTCAACGGGCTCGCCGCAATGGTCGCGATGATCATGTTCGCCTCGCTCGGCTATGTCGGGTTTCAGGTGCAAGACCCCGTTGTGCTCACTACCTCAATGATCATGGTGGGCGCGATCCTCGGGTTCTTCATCTTCAATTTTCCCGGCGGACTGATCTTTCTCGGCGATGGCGGTGCGTATTTCATCGGCTTCATGCTGGCCGAAATTGCCGTGTTGTTGGTCATGCGCAACCCGCAGGTGTCGCCGTGGTACCCGGCACTGATGGTGATTTACCCCGCCTTTGAGGTCTGTTTCTCAATCTATCGCAAGCGCTTCGTGCGCGGTATGTCGCCCGGCATTCCCGATGGCGTGCACCTGCACATGCTCGTCTACAAGCGGCTGATGCGTTGGGCCGTCGGCGCCCGCACGGCAAGCGCGCTGACGCAACGCAACTCCTTGACGTCTCCGTACCTCTGGCTGCTATGCTTGCTGGCAGTGATCCCGGCGACGGTGTTCTGGCGACACAGTCTGGTGCTCGCACTGTGCTGCGTCGCCTTCATGGTGACGTATGTCTGGCTGTATCTGCGCATCGTTCGCTTCAAAGCACCCCGCTGGCTGATTTTCAAAAAGTGAACGCCCCAAGGGCAACGCATCGCAGACGCGAAGCCGCGGCACCCGCCATCCCCATGATCGGGACAACTAGACAGACGAGACAGCGCCACCTCCGCCATGCGTGACATCTATGCTATCGGCGACCTGCAGGGTTGCCAGACGTCGTTTGAACAACTGCTCGCGCACCTGCCTCAGGACGCGGATCTCTGGCTGGCAGGCGACCTCGTCAATCGCGGGCCGCGCTCGCTCGATACGTTGCGCCAGGTCATCGCGCTGGGCGATCGCGTCACGGCCGTGCTCGGCAATCACGATCTTCATCTGCTGGCCGTGGCGGCCGGTGTGCGCCAGACCCACGGCAGCGACACCCTCGACGACATTCTCAAGGCCCCCGACCGCGACGCCCTCATCGACTGGGTACGCCATCGACCGCTCGCGCATTTCGCACAGGGTCATCTGATGGTGCATGCCGGCGTGCTCCCACAATGGGACGCCGCGCAGGTCATCACGCTCGCTCGCGACGTGGAGCGGCAGTTGCGTGGCCCGGACTGGAGAACGTTCCTGTCGCGCATGTTCGGCAATCAGCCCGATCGGTGGCAAGACGATCTGAGCGACGAAGACCGTCAACGTCTCACGATCAACGCCCTCACACGCATGCGCTTTTGCACAGCGGACGGGCGCATCGACTTCAAGATCAAGGAAGGGGCCGACGCGGCCACGGACGAGTTGAAGCCCTGGTTCGACACGCCGAACCGTCGCACAGCCAATGTCACGGTGGCGTTCGGTCACTGGTCCGCGCTCGGACTGGTCATGCGCGACAATCTGCTCGCGCTCGATACGGGCTGCGTCTGGGGCGGGCAGTTATCCGCGGTGAAGCTCGCCAGCGCGCCCGCCGCGCGCGAGCTGGTTCAGGTCGACTGCCCGCAGATTCGCGATCCGCTTGCACTGGCTGACGACAAGACGCGCGACAAGGTCAAAAAGGTGGACAGGACCCAAGACGCGCCCAAGGCCGCGAAAGCCGAGAAGTCCGATAGAGGCGCCGTAGGCAAAATCGGAAAGGTTGGAAAGGTGGAGAGGGCTGGGAAATCGGCGAAAGCGGACAAAGCTGAGAAGCGCAAAGGCCATTGATTGATCGCGCGTGGGCGACGTCTTGCGGCCCGTCTCGTGAGTGACGTCTGCGTCGCTACGGTCATCGCCCTGACGAACGATAACGGCGCCCACGGGCGCCGTTTTTTGTGTCGCGCGACACGCGTCAGACCTGAACGGCCCGCACCGTATCGTCGTCTTCGTCACCCAATGCCGAGTCACGCGAGCCGACCGAGCCGCTCTGCGGCAACACTGCCTCGGGCAGAAACCCTTGCAAGGCATCGCCAACCGCCCGCTGCGCGCCGAGCGCAAACTCGCGACGGTGCTGACCGTCTTGCGGATGCTGCGGTTCGCCCACCGACAAGCGCACCGTCATGGGCGGCGCGCGCAGAATCATGTCGATGGACTCGATCAGACTCGTTTCGCCGATATACGCCGGCGCCATCGTATGGCGCCCGCTCTCGGCATCGGTATAGAACAGACACAGCGGCTGCACCGGCCTGGAAGTAGCCACCGGCGCTTGCAGCAGATTGGCGTGGAACGGCAACAAGCTTCGACCGTCCGTGGTCGTGCCTTCGGGGAAGACGGTGATGATGTCCCCATCGCGCAGGCAATCGGACAGGTAATGCATGATGCGGCGGGCGTCGGCACGGCGCTCACGTTGCAGGAAGATGGTGCGCGTCTGCACGCACAGCCAGCCGACCAACGGCCAGTGGCGAATCTCGGCCTTGGCGACAAACCGCACCGGCTGCCACGCATTGATCGCGAAGATGTCGATCCACGACACGTGGTTGCACAGCAGCATCACGCCGCTGTCCGGCAACGGTGCCCGCTGCTCGACTTCGAGACGCATGCCGCACAGCTTCAACAGCTTTTGCGACCATGCGCGTATGCGACGATGCTTCGCCGCTTCCGACAGGAACGGGAAAAACAGCAGCGCGGTCAGCAGACCGCGTGTGAGGTGCAAGCCAAGACGAATTTTTTTGATTAGCAGCACGACAATCGCATCCTAGACGGCGAGGGTTTCGTGCGCCACGTGGCCACCCACCAGCGTGAGACCTACACGACCCGGCACTTCGTAACCCAGAAACGGCGTGTTGTGGCCGGCACTGCGCATCTGCTGCGCGGACACCGTCCAGTGTGCCGACGGTGCAAACACACATAGGTCTGCCGGTTGTCCCGGCGCAAGCCGGCCCGCCCCCGGGGCCACCGTCGCAACCCGCTGTCCCGGCCCGTACGTCACCCGCGCCAGCGCATCGACCAGCGGCACGCGCGACTCGTCGGCCCACTTCAACACCAGCGACAGGAGCAACTCCACGCCGCTCGCGCCCGGCTCGGCTTCGGCAAACGGGACGAGGCGTGCGTCGACCGCCAGCGGCGTATGGTCCGAGCAAATGGCATCGACCGTGCCGTCGCGCGCGGCGTCGCGGATGGCCTCTCGGTCACGTTGCCCTCGCAGTGGCGGATCGAGTCGATACTGAGCATCAAAATAGCCGATGTCCATATCGCTCAGATGGAGATGATGCGCGGCGACGTCGCACGTCACCGGCAACCCTTCGGCCTTGGCCGAGCGCACGAGCGCCAGCCCCGCCGCGGACGACAGACGGCACAGATGCACGCGCGTGCCCGTCACACGTACGAGTTCCAGAATCGTGTGCAACGCGATGGTCTCGGCCGCCACCGGAATGCCCGCCAGTCCGAGACGAGAGGCAACGGCACCGCTGGCCGCCACGCCGCCGGCCGCCAGCGCGGCGTCCTGCGGGCGCAACCAGACAGTCAGCCCAAACGTGCCCGCGTACTGCATCGCGCGCAACAAGGTGCGGTTGTCCGTGATCGACGCGTTGGCCTGCGACAGTCCGATGCAGCCCGCTCGCGCCAACTGCGCCATTTCCGTGAGTTCTCGGCCGGCAAGTCCCACCGTCAAGGCGCCCAGCGGATGCACCTGCGCATGGTGCACGGCACGGGCGCGCAACTGTAGCATTTCGACGAGATCCGGCGCGTCGAGCACAGGGTTGGTATCGGGTGGGCAAACGACGCGCGTGACCCCGCCAGCCAGCGCCGCCGCGGCTTCGCTGGCCGCCGTCATGCGACGTGCCGCCAAATCGACCAGCCCGGGCATGACCGCCAGCCCCGTCACGTCGAAGGTTCGGTCAGCGACGAAGTCGGCCGGCGGCATGCCCAGCGCAGCAATGCTGCCCGCCGCGATGAAGACGTCCTGGACACGATCGGTTCGGGTCGAGGGATCGATGACGCGGCCGCCCTTCAGATGCAGTTTCATGGCGCCCTCACCCGTGCGTTGCGGCAACGATACTCATCGCCGCCATGCGCACGGCAATGCCGAACGATACTTGTTCGAGAATGACCGACTGCGGACCGTCCGCAACCGCCGAATCGATTTCCACACCGCGGTTCATCGGTCCGGGATGCATGACGATGGCGTCGGGTTTGGCCAAAGCGAGACGCGCTGGCGTCAAGCCGTAATATTTGAAATACTCGGCCGCCGACGGCAGCAACGCGCCGCTCATTCGCTCGTTTTGTAGCCGCAGCATGATGATGACGTCGACGTCGCGCAGCCCTTCATCCATGTCGTGGAATACGCGCACGCCGAGTTGCTCTAGGCCCTCGGGCAACAGCGTGCGCGGCCCGATGGCGCGCACTTCCGGCACGCCCAGCGTGGTGAGCGCGTGAATGTCGGAGCGCGCCACGCGCGAATGCAGAATGTCACCGACGATCGCTACCGTCAGATTCTGAAATTCGCCCTTGTGATGACGAATCGTGTACATGTCGAGCAAGCCTTGCGTCGGGTGCGCGTGACGCCCGTCGCCGGCGTTGATGACATGCACGTGCGGCGCACAATGCTCCGCGATCAGGTAAGGTGCGCCCGATTGGGCGTGACGCACGACGAACAGATCCGCGTGCATGGCCGACAGGTTGCCGATGGTGTCGAGCAGCGTTTCGCCCTTGCTCGTCGAGGACGCATTGATATTCAGATTCAGCACATCGGCCGACAGACGCGCAGCGGCAATCTCGAACGTCGTGCGCGTACGTGTCGAATTCTCGAAGAAGAGATTGAAGACCGACTTGCCGCGTAGCAGCGGCACCTTCTTCACATCGGCATCGTTCACGCCGACGAACTGCGTGGCGGTGTCGAGAATGTGCATCAATACGGCGCGCGGCAGCCCTTCCACCGTCAGCAAATGCTTCAGCTCACCGTTGCGGTTTAGCTGCGGGTGGCCGCGCCGGCCCAGGATTCCGTTAGCCATGCAGGGGCTCCGGGGCGAGTCGGCGTTGCGTGGCGTCGCATTGGCGGCGCGCGGGCGGAATGCCGCTCGGGATATCAGACAGGAACATGCTCGTCGAAATATTGCTGAAGGATGATGCGAGCGGCCTCGGCGTCGAGCGATGTCTTTTGCGAAACCTTGACGCCCGCCTCGGCCAGCGCCGCGGCGGCAGCGACCGATGAGTAACGCTCGTCGACCCACACGACCGGCACGTTGAATCGTCCGTTGAGTTGGTTGCCGAAGCGCTTGGCTTGCTGGGTCATCTCGTGCGGCGTGCCGTCCGGATGGCACGGCAGCCCGACGACGATGAGTTCGGGTTCCCATTCGGCGATGAGCCTACCGGTCTCGGCGAACCGGACTTCACGATTGAGATTGGCCACGACGGTCAATGCGCTGGCCTCGCGCAACATCAGATTGCCGATGGCGACCCCGATTCGGCGCTCGCCGTAATCGAAGGCGAGGACCGTGGCACTGCCAGCCGTCATGCGTGACCCGCGTCGGCGGACAGCATCGACGAGGTAACGCCCAGCAACGCCAACGCAGCATCGAAGCGCTCGGCCGGCGGCACGTCGAACACGATGCCCGGATCCGCTGCGACCGTCAGCCAGCCGTTGCGGCCGATCTCGTCTTCCAGCTGCCCGGCGCCCCAACCCGAATGTCCCAGCGTCAGCAGGAAACGATGCGGTCCCTGACCATTCGCGACGGCTTCGAGCACGTCTTTCGAGGTTGTCATTTCGAGACCGCCCGGCACCGACAGCGAGGAGCTATAGGGCGCGCCGGTCGACTCATGCAGCACGAAGCCGCGCTCGGTCTGCACCGGCCCGCCGAAAAACACTGGCTGATGCGCGAGGGGATCGATTTCCAGCTTGAGATCGAGCCGCTCGAAGAGCGACTGCAGATCGATGTCGGTGGGACGATTGATGACCAGCCCGATCGCCCCTTTTTCGCTGTGTTCACACAGGTACACGACGGTACCGGAAAACGTCGGATCGGCCATGCCCGGCATGGCGATGAGGAATTGATTCGTGAGGTTGATACGGTCGTTCGGCATAGGGCCAAAGTTTATCGGAAGCTGTTTGACGGTCTGCTGCCCGGGTGTTGCCTTGCGCAGCGGGTGCTGCGGGTCAGCAGACGAACTTTTTCCGCATCGTGATACGGCCATCAGCTGCCAATGGCAGCCTTTGCGCCGACTTTATCACGGAACGTTGCGCCCGGTGACGAGCCGCTGTCCGAATACGCTGGCGTCCAGCGCACGCTCGCGCCACATCGCCATTTCCGCGATCAGGTCGGGCCGCGACTCCGGATAAGTATCGGCGGCAAACTGATGCAGCATGCCGCGCAACGCCTTGACCGTCATCGCCAGCGCCGCCGGCCCCCCTGGCTCCGCCGGCGGCGAGGCGGCAAGCCGCTCGCCGGTGGCCGCCACCGCCGCCGCGAGCCGCGCGACCGGTGCCAGCCCGATGCCCGCCGAGTATTGCGCCACCTTCGCCGCCACCGCCGGATCGTTCAGATTGGGCAGCGCCTCGTCCGCCAGGCTCAGGAACGTCTGGCAGACGTCCTGCCGTACCGCCAGCGGCCCAATGCGCAGCCAATCGCGCGAACTGCTTCCCGTGCCCTGCTTCTGCCCGACCTGTGCGGCATCGACCAGCGGTTCGGGCAGATGGCCGGGATGTCGCAGTACGCCGAAATCGGTCAGCAGCGCGCCCAGCCAGCGATCCGGGGCTTGTGCATGCCACGTGGCGAGCGCCTCGAGCAGATCGTGGCCGGGAATGGCCTCGTTCACGCCCTTTGCGCCGACGCCCGCCGTGGCAGACGAAGGCGTTGCGGCAGGGGCCCCGCCCTCCGGCACAACAGCACGTGTCAATTGCTTGCGTAACGCCATATTCATCCGGCCAATCTGGCGCTTGTCGGCCAGACTCAACGGCGCACGGGCAAATCGCAGCCATGCAGCCGCCAGACGCCAGTAGTCGAGCGGCGCCGTACCCCCCGCACGGTGGAGATCGGCCGCCAGATCAGCCAGTTCACCGAGGGCCGCCGTGGTGTCGGTGGCCTGCGCGTCGGGACGCAGCAGTCGCAACAGCACGCGCTCGACGTCCGCTCGCAACGGTGCCGTGCCCGCCGGCAGACCGTCCAGGCGTGGGTGCGCGGCCGGCCAGCCTGCCATACGAAGCTCACCCAGCGACGGCGCGCCTGGCCAATGCTCGGAAGCGCGAGGGGCATCATCGGCCGCCACAGGGGATGAACCCGATGCCGTCCCCGCCTGCCAGATGTCGCGTTCGAACTGACGCAGGGCATTGCGCTGGGTGTCCTGGCTGGCCGGCTGCCCATAGGCCGCTTCGGCGATCGCCTGCACAAGGCGCTCGCCGTGCAGCGCCCAATCGGCGTGGCCGCTCGACTGGAGCAAACGGTTGGCCCGTCGCAGCGGGCCGAGCGAGGCCGCCGGACCGTTCGACCAGGCGTCGGATGCCTCGGTCAGCGCGTCTGCCACTTCGGGCAAACGCCACAAGGGCGTGTCGCGAGTCTCGCGCGCGGACGTTTGGGGCGTGTTGATGGTGGTGTCGGAAGGCGTTTGCGGCGTCACCATAGGCCATCTCCTGGCCATACGGCCGGTCTTCGTGAATTTGGGCGGGAAGTCCGCTGCGTGACCGTCCCGGCCAAAGGCCGGGCAGATCGTCGAGCGCCATGCCGTAACGACGGCGAAACGGCGATCGGGTACATCAGAGGCATCGAGGGCATCCGATACTTCGGAGCGCGCGACAACCGCAGTGGATGCGGCGGACGCGCAAGGACCTTGAGGAGCAGGCGGCGGCTGGGCCGCCCGTCCTCAGATCTGCACCATCTCGAAATCTTCCTTGCGCGCGCCGCACTCGGGGCAGGTCCAATTGATGGGCACGTCTTCCCAGCGCGTGCCGGGCGCAATGCCCTCATCGGGCAAACCTGCCTCTTCGTCGTAAATCCAACCGCAAATGAGGCACATCCAGCTCTTGTATTCCATGCTTTCTTCAGCGACGAGCGTTCCGTTACAATGGCTTTGTCAACCGCTTCGGGCCCCGCGGACAAAATTGTCGTACGGTGGCGTGGAAACCTGCCGGTGCATTCGTTCTCCGGCGGGCGATGCCCACGACGCTTTCCAGCGCTCCGAAACGGGCATTTAAGGCGTGATGGTACCAACGAACCCAAGGCGTGACCAGATCGCCGTCTATCCTGCCTCCATGCAAACTGAATCCCCTCCCATTCTCCTGACCTTCGGACTCTCCGACCCGACTTCGGCAACCGGCGTCCAGGCTGACCTGCTCACGTTCGCGAGCATGGGCGGCTACGGCGTGTCGGTGCTCACCGGCTATTCCGCCCAGGACTCGCGCACGTGCAACGACGTACAGCCGGTCGACCCGGACTGGGTCGTCGATCAGGCCCGCATGCTGCTCGAAGACATGCCGGTCGCCGCCTTCAAGGTCGGAAGCGCTGTCAATGCGGAGAACGTCGCGGCCATTGCCGAGATCGTGGCCGATTACGACGAGACGCCCCTGGTGGTCGCGCCCGACTTCGGCCTGGCCGGCGAGCACCTGCTCTCGGCCGACGAGTTGCGCGAGGCCACGGCCAGTCTGCTCGTGCCGCAGGCCAGCGTGCTCGTGGTGAGCCCAGCCAATGCCATCGCGCTGGCACAGACCGTCACGGAGAACGAAAACCTTTCGCTCGACGACGCGGTTGCCATCCTGTTGGAAAACGGCTGCGAGTTCATTCTGGTGAGCGACAATAACGCACCGCAATTCACGCACACGCTCTACACCGAGGGTGGCGTCGTGCGCGAGGACGCGTGGGACCGGCCGCCGCACAACGTCGCCGGCGCCATCGACACGTTGGCGGCCGCCGTCACCGCGATGCTCGCCAACGGCCTCGCCGTGCCAGAAGCCGTCAGTGAAGCGCAAGAGTATCTGCAGCAGGTCCTGGAGAACGCATTCCGCCCGGGCATGGGACGCCATTTCCCCGACCGTTTCTTCTGGGCGCGTAGCGAAGAGACCGATCAAGACGACGAAGGCGATACCCCCAAGGCTTGAGCCGTTGTGCGACAGCGCCGCAAAACACAACGCCCGTGAAATTCACGGGCGTTGTGTTTCATGGGCAGAGTCGCCACTGCCTTTATGACATCGATGACGTCTTCTCTTGCGGTGCGGCGCTCGCGTCCTCGTCGGCCTCGCCCTTCGGCCGCCCCCACGCCTCGATGACCCGTTTGACGAACGGCTTCAGCGTATCGCCCTGCTCACGCAACATCCGGACGAGCGCAGCGTACTGCCCATCGAAAATCGCCGAGTTGTAATTCTTCAGGCGCTGAATGTCTTCGAGCGCTTCGTCGTCGCGCCCTGCGAGGGCGAGCAGCACGATATAACGCTTGATCATGGTCGGCCCGGCACCCAGCGCCAGCGCTTCACGATGCGCCGCCAGCTTTTCGTCGAGCTGATCGCGATTCAGGAACAACGCCCCCGTGACCGCGTAGTCGCCATACGGGGTGAAGAAGAGTGCCGGATCCGTGCGATAGGCTTCGATCTTGCCGGCGCGATAAGCCACTTCGACGCGTTGGTAATCGTGGTAGAGCCAAGGAATCGCCACGCATGCAAACAGCACGATCACGCCATTGATGGCACCGGCGGCGGTGGGTGACACGCTATCGATCGCTTTTGTCTCGCACAAACCGAGCAGGAACAGCGCGGGCAAGAGGAAGAATGCGTAGTGCTGCGGATACTCCAGCATGGCGTGGACCGCGAGCATACCCAGCAGAACGAAGGCGAGCGCGACAGACGCCACCTTGATGCCGCGCACCGCGCGCGCGAACCAGAACGCCAGCGGCGCCAGTACCGCCAACGCACCGATGATGCCGGTCTTCGCGAGCAGATCGAGCAGCACGTTATGGGCGTTGTCGGCCATCTCAACGGGACCGAGCTTGTCGACCAAGGCAAACTGTGCGTCGATGTAGTTCGACCAGCCCGCGCCGAACCACCAATGCTCACGGAAGATCGCCAGACCGTACTCCCACAGGTTCAAGCGCCCCGCCACTTGGCCGGCCTGCTGCATGCGGGCCACGGCACTGCCGTCGAGCTGCAACCCCCAGGCAACGTTCGCCCAACCGACGAACATCGTCATCAGGGCGAGCAACGGAAGGATGGCAACGGGCACGAACCAGCGCGTCGACCGGCGCATGTTGCGCGCCGTCTCGGCACGCGCCACCCACACGAGCCACGCCCCGAATGCCGACAATAGCGCCAGTTGCAGCCACGGTGTACGCGAGCCGGTCAGGCAGATACCGATATCGAAAGCCGCACACACCACAAGCCACAGCCAGGCGGGCAGCTTGCGCTGATACCAGAGATAGAACGCCCCCGCGCTGGCAAGCGACAAATATGTTGCCAAGTGATTCGGCTGATACATATTGCCGAACAGTCGGCGCGCGACCGTCACGGAGTACTTGGCCACCAGCCAGGGTACGTCGGCTTCCAGATGAAACGCTTGCAAGACCTGCGCGCCCACGGCGTACAGCCCCCCCAGCGTGAGCGCCATCGCACTCCATCGCATGAGCACGTCGCGCCACCCGAGTTGTGCCAGCCAGAACCCGGCATTCACGGCCACGATCATCGCCACGCCGTAGAGCAGCGCAGTCATCATCAGTTGCGGCAGCTCGGTCGGCATCGTGGCACGCTGCACAAGGATGACCGCCACAAAAGCGAGCGGCATCCAGGTGACGCGAGGCATCCGTAGCGCGCGTGCGTCGCGTTGCCACACGGCGATCATCGAGAGCGCACCGAGCAACGCGAACAGCGAGAATGTCAGCGCTTCCGCATAGAAGGTGGAAATCGGATACGTGTGCCTGACGAGGTTATAGGGCAAGGCCCAGATCAGGGCCAGCGTGAGCCCGATCATTGAGAGAAGCAGAGGAGGAAACAAGATTGCCGCCGTGCAATGCACCCGTTGGAAGATGCGCAAGCATAACGAAAAATGGCTGCCCCAGGGGCAGCCATTTCACGGCGGACGCGTATGACTGCGCCGTCGACAAATCCGCCATCTCGGCACGCCACGCGGAGGGGCACGTCAAGGTTGCGCCGCCGGTGCGTCAACGCCAGGTCGCCCCCAAATCAACGCAAGCTCGACGTTACGCACGCGCCGGGCCCGCGTCGGCAGACGTTGCGTGGATGTCGCGCCGATACAGCTCGACACAGTCCGTCCGGCCGAGCGCCGGCCTCAGCCCGACTTGCCGGTGGCCGCCGCCGCACGGCACTCCGGCGGCGCCAGCTTACCCGGCAACGTCGCACCATTCGGAGCCCCTTCGCGGCCTTGGGCGTAACACGTCCAGACGATCTGGCCTTCGGGGGCCTTGCCGACCGTCAGCGCCTTGGGCGAGCCATCGGCAGCGGCGCTCGTCGGCACCAGCACAAGGGCACCGTCGCCTGCACGTTGCGTATAGGCGACCGTCACGTTGCCGCTCACGGCATCGATACTCACCGCATTCACGTTGTCCGTCGCGCTCGGCGCTTGCCAGCCGCTGTTGAACGGCGCGCCGTGCATGGCGTTCTCGCTCACGAGTGCCTTGGCGGACGCCGCAGCCCCCAGCCCTTCGACAACACGTGCACGTACCAGATAACTCTGCAGATACGGAACCCCTGCCATGACCAGCACACCGATGATCGCCAACACGATCATCAACTCGATCAGGGTGAAACCCCGAGACTTGGCAATACCGGAGGTCCGGTGGCCGAAACGACGCATTGTGTAACTCCCTGCGAAAGCAATGAAAACAAAAGGGACATCGGGGGGAAGTGGGCGGAGTATGCCATACCCCCCTCGGCCAGCGCCCTGCCGTAGATCAAAATCGGGCGGGGCCGTGTGGGTGAGGAGAATCGTCCTAGTCAGAGGCGGGACGATTCAGCCGAACAGCACGGTGGCTCCTGGAAAAACCACCGCGGACCGACGACATCGGCCCCGGGAATGGACCCGATCATTCCGAAGAGGTTGCACGCATTTGACGTGCATCGGCCCGACGCTTGAGCACGCGCCCCACCACCACGACGAGCAGTGCGCCGATCACAGCCGCTACGTAATGCGTATATTCGGCCACGGCGCCCGGCAGATGCAACCAATCGCCGATGCCCGGATCCGACGCGATCAGCCCGCCCGCAATCCAGCCGAGCAACGCCGCCCCGGCCATCACGATGAATGGGAACCGGTCCAGGGCCTTGAGCACCAGTTGCGAGCCCCAGACGATCAGCGGAATGCTCACGAGCAGACCGAAGATGACGAGCGGCAACTGATGGTCTTTGGCGGCCCCTTCCGCGGCGCCGGCAATGGCGATGACGTTATCGATGCTCATCACCAGGTCCGCAATGATGATGGTCTTGACCGCCGTCCAGAGCTTGTCGGCCGGCTGTACGCTATCGTGAGCCTCATGATCGGGCACCAGCAGCTTGATCCCAATCCAGAGCAACAACGCGCCGCCCACCGCCTTGAGATACGGCACCGCGAGCAACGTCACGGCGAACGCGATCAGAATCACGCGCAGCACGATGGCGCCGATCGTGCCCCATACGACGCCCTGCAAACGTTGTTTGGCCGGCAAGTTGCGGCAGGCGAGCGCGATCACCACGGCATTGTCGCCACCCAGCAGGATGTCGATCATGATGATCTGCAGAACCGCAGCCCAGTTCAGCTCGGCAAAAAACGCAAGCATGGCGGGAATATCCTCGGGAACGAATGCAACGATGGAAACGAATGGCTTGTAAAACGCCATAGCAAAAAAGGGAGCCCGATGTCCCGGGCTCCCTTTTCATGACCTCGCTCGTGCGCGCCAGTTCCGGCGCGCACGAGCCGGTCGTCCGACGGGAATTACAGCACCGACTTGAGCAGACGGCCCATTTCCGACGGGTTCTTGGTCACCTTGATACCGCAGGCGTCCATGATTTCCAGCTTGGCTTCAGCCGTATCGGCACCGCCCGAGATCAGCGCGCCGGCGTGGCCCATGCGCTTGCCCGGGGGCGCCGTCACGCCCGCGATGAAGCCGACGACCGGCTTCTTCATGTTGCCCTTGATCCACTCGGCCGCCATGGCTTCGTCCGGGCCACCGATTTCACCGATCATGATCACGGCGTCCGTATCCGGATCGTCGTTGAACATTTGCATGACGTCGATGTGCTTCAGACCATTGATCGGATCGCCACCGATACCGACGGCGGTCGATTGGCCCAGGCCCAGGGCGGTCAGTTGACCCACGGCTTCATACGTCAGGGTACCCGAGCGCGACACCACGCCAATGCGACCCTTCTTGTGGATGTGACCCGGCATGATGCCGATCTTCAGTTCGTCCGGCGTGATCACGCCCGGGCAGTTCGGGCCGAGCAGCAGGGTCTTGCGACCTTCGCGACGCATACGGTCCTTCACTTCGATCATGTCACGAACGGGGATCCCTTCCGTGATACAGATCGCCAAGTCCAGATCGGCTTCGACGGCTTCCCAGATCGCGGCGGCCGCGCCTGCGGGCGGCACGTAGATCACCGACACGGTCGCGCCGGTCTGTGCCTTCGCGTCCTTGACCGAACCGAAAATGGGAATGCCCTCGAAGTCTTCGCCAGCCTTCTTCGGGTTCACGCCGGCGACGAACGCGTTCTTGCCATTCGCGTATTCGCGGCACATGCGGGTATGGAACTGGCCGGTCTTGCCAGTGATACCTTGGGTGATGACCTTTGTATCTTTGTTGATCAGAATCGACATTGCTTGATTTCCTTCATCCGGTTGCCGGGCAGCGTTCGCACACCCCTTTGGGGTCGCGCCGCTGCGGCTTCGACTGTTCTGGTTACTTGCCTGCGGCAGCCGCGACAACCTTCTGGGCAGCTTCTTCCATGCTGTCCGCCGAGATGATCGGCAGACCCGATTCGGCGAGCATCTTCTTGCCCAGGTCTTCGTTCGTGCCCTTCATGCGCACGACCAGCGGCACCTTCAGCGAGACGGCCTTCGAGGCTGCGATCACGCCTTCGGCGATCACGTCGCAACGCATGATGCCACCGAAGATGTTGACCAGAATGGCGGTCAGGTTCGGGTTCTTCAGCATGATCTTGAACGCTTCGGTGACCTTCTCGGTCGTGGCGCCACCGCCCACGTCCAGGAAGTTCGCCGGCTCGCCGCCGAAGAGCTTGATGGTGTCCATCGTGGCCATGGCCAGACCGGCACCGTTCACCAGGCAGCCGATGTTACCGTCGAGCGAGATGTAGGCCAGATCGAACTTCGAGGCTTCGACTTCTGCCGGATCTTCTTCGTCCAGGTCGCGGTAAGCGACGATTTCCGGGTGACGGAACAGGGCGTTCGAGTCGAAGTTGAACTTGGCGTCCAGCGCGGTGACCGTGCCGTTGCTGCTCACGTTCAGCGGGTTGATTTCGGCCAGCGACGCATCGGTTTCCCAGAACGCCTTGTACAGACCTTGCAGAATCGCGCGGGCTTGAGCGATCGAAGCGTCGGGAACGCCGATCTTCTTGGCCAGATCGTCGGCTTGCGCGTCGGTCAGACCGACGGACGGCTCAACGATGACCTTGTGGATCAGTTCCGGATGCGTTTCGGCGACTTCTTCGATGTCCATGCCGCCTTCGCTCGAACCCATCAGCACAATCTTCTGCGTGATGCGGTCGACCACGAGGCTGACATAGAGTTCGTTCTTGATGTCGGCGCCGTCTTCGATCAGCAGGCGGTTGACCTTTTGACCTTCCGGACCGGTCTGGTGCGTGATCAGTTGCATGCCGAGGATCTGGCCGGCGTATTCGCGCACTTGCTCGATCGACTTGGCAACCTTCACGCCGCCGCCCTTACCGCGACCGCCTGCGTGAATCTGGGCCTTGACCACCCAAACCGGACCGCCGAGTTCTTCGGCTGCCTTCACGGCCTCGTCCACGGAAAACGCCGGAATGCCGCGGGGCACCGCGACTCCGAATTTTCGGAGGATTTCCTTGCCTTGATACTCATGAATCTTCATGCGTGATTCCCTTCTTGCTGAGTTGGAAGTTTGGGTTCGAGCTGGCGAGTCGAGGCACCATCGCGCACCGCTTCGGTTGTGGCGGGCGTCGTGGGCTCGTTCGCTCGATCGTTTGCGCGGCCGTTGAACCAGCGCGGGTAAAACCGGCGCACCGCCTCGCCATCAAACCGCAGGGCGTGACAATGTCCGAGTTGGAAAGGAGGCGCCGAAACATCGGCCTCGTGGGCGGCCTTGAGCGCCGTGTCGGGGGTGTGGATCACCTCGCCGGCGAAGGCCTGAATCGCTGCCGTGGGCAGGACACTGCAAAGTTCGGTCAGATGGGTACAGCCCGCCGCGCCGCCGAGGCGCTCGCGCACCGCATGGCGGAACCCGCGCCGCAGGTTAAGTCCGATCAATTGACGGTAGTCTGGGCCAATCTGGTCGCAAATGCCGGGATAAGGCACCCAGTCGGAGACGGCCTCGGCGTCACGCACCTCGAAACTCTCGTCGATCGTCAGACGCAGCCACAGCGAGTGAATCGGCGTGCCCTCCTTTCGAAGGCCCGTTGCCAATGCAAAATCGCGATCCTTGTGATCGGTTAGACAGGCTTCGATGTCCCATAGGCCATCGTCGCGCGAAAACGCTTCGACAGCGATCGCGCGGCGGTGACGCAGGGTACGAGAGGCGGGCTCAGAGAGCGGCATGCGAGAGTGTGCAATGCATGAACGCGGAAAGATCTGAATTCTAGCATAGGCAGCGACGGCGATTGCCGCAGCGCAACAGAAGCCCGCCGCATAAGGTCGAATTACCCGACCAATGGGTCGGGTTATCAAAATTCCGCAGGTGCTGGGCGTATGGTGCAACGCCATATCGCGATAACTGTGGCATGACGCGACACGCGAGATACCGCGCCATGTCACGCCAGTATTCATGCGGCTTGCGAGCCCACGCGCGTCACCCGCCCTTCCCCGATGAATGGTGCGACATCCATCAGGAAAATGATGGAAGTCGCGTCAAAAGTCGTCCGAGTATTCGTCGGCACCCCACACGATTTTGCTGATAACGGTACGCGAGAAACCGCGCGAGGCGAGAAAACGCATCTGTTTGGCGCGCGCCTCGGGCGTCGTGGCAATCTCGCCGAACTTCTTCTGCCATACGGCGCGGGCCCGAACGAGTTCCGTTTCGCGCAGTTGTGTCGCGAGGGCCGTCACGGTATCGGCGTCGACCTGATGCTGCTTGAGTTCGTTGACGATACGCGTCGTCCCCATGCGCGACGCGCGCCGATGCACGACGCTTTGCGCAAATCGCTCATTGGACAGCCAGCGGTCCTGCTCAAGACTGTCGAGCACGCGATCGAGCGCTTCGGGATCGTCGGCGTCGGCGAACGGCGCAAGCTTGCGACGCAGCTCGGCTCGGCTGTGTTCGCGACGCGCGAGATAGGACAGCGCGCGCGCCTTGAGGCTCAGCACGGGTTTGCGCGACGGCTTGACCGCAACGGCGGCGTCACCCGGCGGAGGTGGCGGCGCGTTCGGATCTCGGGGAGGACGGCGAGTGATCATGACGTCATCGTGATGCCATCAAAGCGGGGGCCGGAAAGCAAAACGGCAACGCGGCGCCGACTGGCTTCGCGTTGCCGCTCCGGAACAGGCGGGAGGTCCTCAGACCTCGTCGTCTGCTTCGATCTCGCCGGTCTCGTTGATTGCCGTGACGCCGAGCGATGCGCGTACCTTATTTTCGATCTCGTGGGCGATATCCGGATTTTCGCGCAGGAATTCACGCGCGTTGTCCTTGCCCTGGCCGATCTTCTCGCCGTTGTAGCTGTACCAGGCGCCAGCCTTCTCAACGATCTTCGCGTTCACGCCCAGATCGATGATTTCGCCTTCGCGCGAAATCCCCTGGCCGTAAAGGATGTCGAAAATCGCTTCGCGGAACGGCGGCGACACCTTGTTCTTGACGACCTTGACGCGGGTTTCGTTGCCGACGACCTCGTCACCCTTCTTGATCGAGCCGATCCGGCGAATGTCCAGACGCACCGACGAGTAGAACTTCAGTGCATTACCGCCCGTCGTGGTTTCCGGGTTACCGAACATCACACCGATCTTCATCCGAATCTGGTTGATGAAGATCACCGTGCAGTTCGTGCGCTTGATGGTACCGGTCAGCTTGCGCAGGGCCTGGGACATCAGACGCGCCTGCAGACCCGGCAGCGAATCGCCCATTTCCCCTTCGATTTCGGCCTTCGGCACCAGCGCCGCCACCGAGTCGATGACGATGAGGTCGATCGAGCCCGAGCGCACCAGCGCGTCGGCGATTTCGAGGGCTTGTTCGCCCGTGTCCGGCTGCGAGATCAGCAGTTCCGGCACCGACACGCCCAGTTTGTTGGCGTAGCCGACATCGAGGGCGTGCTCGGCGTCGATAAACGCGCAAGTGCCACCGACCTTCTGCATTTCCGCCACGACTTGCAGCGTGAGCGTGGTCTTACCCGACGATTCCGGACCGTAGATTTCGATCACGCGCCCACGCGGCAAGCCACCCACGCCCAGCGCGATGTCCAGGCCCAGCGAGCCGGTCGAGACGACCTGGATGTCCGCTTCGACCTCGCTGTCGCCCAGACGCATGATCGAGCCCTTGCCGAATTGCTTTTCGATCTGCGCGAGGGCGGCGGCCAGCGCCTTGCCTTTCTCGGCCGACAGATTGGCAGACCCTTTCTTGCTTTCTTCCATGAATCGTCCTTTGATATGATGAGCGAGACGGCTCGGGTGAGGCGTGAATGCCAGTACTGTATAAAAAACCAGTGCTGTTTGCAAGTGCCTGTTGTCCGAAAGCGCCGAAACGACAAAAAAAGCCGCGAACCACGCGCCGCAACATCACAGGAGACACACCGCAGCCGTCAGGCGACGGTGCCAATACGAGCCTATCACGCCCATGCGAATTCTCATCGCAGAGGATGACAGCATTCTGGCCGACGCCCTGACCCGCTCGCTGCGCCAGGGGGGCTATGCCGTCGATCACGTCAAGACGGGGCTCGAAGCCGATTCCGCGCTCTGCGCCCAGACGTTCGACCTGCTGATTCTCGACCTCGGCCTGCCGCGCCTGCCCGGTCACGAGGTCCTGCGCCGCTTGCGCGCGCGCAATTCCCATCTGCCCGTACTGATCCTGACCGCATCGGACAGCGTCGACGCCCGCGTCAAGGGGCTCGATCTCGGTGCCGACGACTATATGGCCAAGCCGTTCGCGCTGGCCGAGCTCGAAGCGCGCGTGCGGGCGCTGACGCGGCGCGGCGCGGGCGGCGGCTCGACGGTCATCCGTCACGGCCCGCTCAGCTTCGACCAGGTCGGACGAACCGCCTATATCAATGAGCAGATGCTCGACCTGTCCGCCCGCGAACTGGAATTGCTCGAAGTCCTGCTGCTGCGTACCGGGCGGCTCGTTTCCAAGGAGCAGCTCGTAGACCACTTGTGCGGCTGGGGCGAAGAGGTGAGCAACAACGCCATCGAGGTGTACATGCACCGGCTGCGCAAGAAGATCGAGCCGAGCGGGGTGCGCATCGCCACGATCCGCGGGTTGGGGTATTGTCTGGAGAAGCCGGCCGCCGCGCCTGCCAATGCGGCATAGTCCGCCGAATGCGGCCGCGGCCGCCCCTGCCTCTTTAGCCTCTCCGTCCGATGCGTCTGAGCTTTCGCCACCATCATCGCGCCACGCCTGCGGACCCGGACGCGTCGTCGCACTCGCCCTCATCACCTGAGGGCGCCCCCTCACGACGGCACACTCCCTCGCCGCCCGGTGCCGACGAACCGTTCGACCGGCTCGACCCTTACACCGATCCGTTCGTACGGCCCGGCTTTGGCGCGCCGCTCGAGCACGAGGCGGAGCCGCCCCCGCGCTCGCTCTTCGGCGAAATCCTCGACTGGATGCTCGCGCCACTGCTGCTGCTTTGGCCGATGAGCATTGCCGTGACGTACCTCGTCGCGAAATCCATTGCCAACGGCCCCTTCGACCGGGCGCTCGAGACCAACGCTTATGTTCTCGCCCAGCAAGTCCATTCGGACCGCGGCCAAGTCACCCTGACGCTGCCCATGCCCGCACGCGATCTGCTGCGCGCCGACGCCACCGACAACGTCTATTTCCAGGTGCTGGGGGCGAAGGGCGAACTCGTCGGCGGCACGCCCGACCTGCCGCTACCGCACGAAGACGACCGTCCGCAACCCGGCGTCGTACAGTTTCGCGACGAAACCGTGGGCGGCAACGACATCCGCGTGGCGTTCACCTACGTCGACTTGCCGCGGGTGACGCCCGCCGGCAGCATGGCGCTCGTGCAGGTCGCGGAGACGCTCGACAAGCGCAGCCAACTGGCGAACGAAATCATCAAGGGCGTAATCCTGCCGCAGTTCGTGATCCTGCCGCTGGCTATCGTGCTCGTGTGGTTCGGCCTGTCGCGCGGCCTCGCGCCGCTGCATGCGTTGCAGGAACACATCCGCGCGCGGCGTCCCGACGATCTATCGCCGCTCGAAGCGCGCCAGGCCCCGCCAGAGATTGCACCGCTCGTGGGTTCGCTGAACGATCTGCTCAGTCGGCTGGAGCAGAATATGAAACTTCAACAGCGTTTCATCGCCGATGCCGCGCACCAGCTGAAAACACCGCTCGCGGGGCTGCGCATGCAGGCCGAACTTGCCTTGCGCCAGACGTCTCCCGACGAATTACGCCGTTCGCTGTCGCAGATCGCCGTAAGTTCCGAGCAGGCGGCGCGCCTCGTCAACCAGTTGCTGGCGCTGGCCCGCGCGGAGAACAGCGCGAACGACGCCGCCGCCTTCACGCCGGTCAATCTCAGCGTGCTTGCCCGAAGCGCCATGCAGGACTGGTTCCAGGCCGCCTTCGCCAAGCGGATCGATCTGGGCTTCGAGGAGCCGCCGTTTTCGGTGCATCTGTCGGGTCAACCGGTGATGCTTCGCGAATTGCTCAACAACCTGATCGATAACGCGATCCGGTATACGCCGACGGGTGGGAAGGTGACGGTACGTCTGCGGCATGAGGCGTCCGACGGCTTCGTTCATCTCGAAGTCGAAGACACCGGGCCGGGCATTCCGGCGTCTGAGCGTCCACGGGTGTTCGAGCGCTTTTATCGCATTCTCGGCAGTGACAGCGACGGCAGCGGCCTGGGTTTGGCCATCGTGCGCGAGATCGTGCAGATCCATCGCGGCGACGTGAGCGTGCTCGACCATGTTGACGCGCAGCACCCCGAAGCAACCGGCACGCTCATTCGTGTCACGTTCCCCCTCGCCGATGCGCCTATCGAAAACCCGCATGCGTGACGAATTCACGCGAAATACGTTCAATATCGAGCCAAAGTCGAGGGTAAGTCCCTAGCAACGTAAGCTTCGAGTCAGTTTGGCGTCAGACGTCGGTAAGGTTGTCCTCCAATAATCAGTGGCAGCGGCCCGGGCACGACCCAGGGGCGTGCTTACATTACAGGAGACAACCGCATGGCTACTACAACGACAGCCACCTCCCATGCGCCGATGACCGCCGAAGAAAGAAAGGTCATCTTCGCGTCGTCGCTGGGCACGGTGTTCGAATGGTACGACTTCTACCTGGCCGGGTCGTTGGCCGTTTTCATCAGCCGGCAGTTCTTCTCGGGGATCAACCCGACGGCCGCTTTCATCTTCACATTGTTGTCATTCGCTGCAGGCTTCGCGGTGCGTCCGTTCGGCGCCATCGTGTTCGGCCGCATCGGTGACCTGGTCGGTCGCAAATACACGTTCCTGGTAACCATCACGCTGATGGGGCTGTCGACGCTGGTTGTCGGTTTGCTGCCGGGCTACGCGTCGTGGGGGATCGCCGCCCCGGTGATCTTCATCGCCATGCGTTTGTTGCAAGGTCTGGCGCTCGGTGGCGAATACGGTGGTGCCGCCACGTACGTTGCCGAACACGCGCCGCATGGCCGCCGCGGGTTCTACACGTCGTGGATTCAGACGACCGCCACGCTGGGTCTCTTCCTCTCGCTGCTGGTGATTCTTGGCACCCGCACGGTGATTGGCGAAGAAGCGTTTGCCAACTGGGGCTGGCGCGTGCCGTTCGTTCTGTCGCTCCTGCTGTTGCTGGTGTCGCTGTGGATCCGCATGCAATTGAGCGAATCGCCGGCGTTCCAGCGCATGAAGGCCGAGGGCAAGGCCTCCAAGGCGCCGCTCAGGGAGTCGTTCGGTGAGTGGAAGAACCTGAAGATCGTGATCCTGGCGCTCGTCGGCCTGACGGCCGGTCAGGCGGTCGTGTGGTACACCGGCCAGTTCTATGCGCTGTTCTTCATGACGCAGGTGCTGAAGGTCGATGGCAATACCGCGAACATCATGATCGCGGTGGCCTTGCTTATCGGCAGTCCGTTCTTCGTGTTCTTCGGCGCGCTCTCGGACAAGATCGGGCGCAAGCCGATCATCATGGGGGGCTGTCTGATCGCCGCGCTGCTGTACTTCCCGATCTTCAAGGCACTCACGCACTACGCCAACCCGGCCCTGGAGGCGGCAACCGCTCGCTCGCCGATCACGGTGATCGCCGATCCGAACGAGTGCTCGTTCCAGTTCAACCCGGTGGGCACGTCGAAGTTCACGAGTTCGTGCGACATCGCGAAGAGCTACCTGTCGCGCTCCGGCCTGAACTATGAGAACCAGGCAGCGCCGGCGGGCACGATGACCACGGTGAAGATCGGCGACAAGGTGATTTCGTCGGTCGACGGCAAAGCGGCGGATGCGAAGGAAAAGACTGCGGCGTTCGAGGCCGACATGTCCGGTACGCTCAAGGCCGACGGATATCCGCCGAAGGCTGACCCGGCGCAGATGAACAAGCCGATGGTCGTGGTACTGCTCACGATTCTGGTGATCTTCGTGACGATGGTGTACGGGCCGATTGCCGCGATGCTGGTGGAAATGTTCCCGACGCGCATTCGCTACACGTCGATGTCGCTGCCGTATCACATCGGTAACGGCTGGTTCGGCGGCTTCCTGCCGGCCACGGCGTTCGCGATCGTGGCCGCCAAGGGCGACATTTACTCCGGCCTGTGGTACCCGATCATCATCGCCCTGGCGACCTTTGTGATCGGCATGCTCTTCATCAAGGAAACCAAGGACGTCGACATCTACGCCAACGATTGATGGGGTGACCTGCCCGACAGGTTGAAACGGATCAACAACGCCGGGGCCTTCGGGTCTCGGCGTTGTCGTTTCCGGAACCCGGGGCGGCGACGCGGGACGAGCGGTCGTGGCGACTATTTGCGTTGTTCCGCAAAAATATGTTGACAGCCCATGGGGGCTTACCTATACTCTTTCTTCTACGGCGAATTAGCTCAGTTGGTTAGAGCGACGGAATCATAATCCGCAGGTCCGGGGTTCGAGTCCCTGATTCGCCACCAAATTTAAAACGGCTCCCAGCGATGGGAGCCGTTTTTTTTGGGTTCGCACAAAAGCGCTGCTGACGTTTTGCATCCCACGCCAAAGGGCGCAAACGTCAGTTACCCGCCGGCGTCAGTCAAAGTCGAACATCTCGAACAGCGACTTCTTCTTGCGTGGCTGGTCGTACTGGCGACTTCGGTCATCGTCCCCACGAGATCTATCGCGATGAGCATGATCGCGCCAAGACGCTTGGGAGTCGCGACGATTCCCTTGATCATCGCCGCCGAGCGCCGCAGGTGCCGGCCTCGCCCCACCTCCCTCCGTTCGCTCGATCAGCTTGTCCAGCTCCCCACGATCGAGCCACACACCACGACAGCTCGGGCAATAGTCGATCTCCACCCCCTGACGCTCCGCCATCAGCAAATCCGGGGTACCGCATACAGGACATTTCATCGTTTCGCTCCATCACGTAAATGAGACAACGCCCTTAATGTATCGGCTGTCGCACCACGGAAAAACCTGCTTTTCCGTTCATCCATGTTCGTAAAAACCGAAGCGGTCAGACAAAAAAAGTGACGGCGGTGGTGACCGCCGCCGCCTCACTTACGCTTTCGTTACCGCACCCCCTAGTGAAGCACGCGCCCCTGCTCTGCCTTACGGCGCGCCTTGGCACGACGCGTCAACATGTTCAGCCCCTCCACGAAGGCCGAGAATGCCATCGCCGCGTAGATGTAACCCTTCGGGATATGTGACCCGAAACCTTCCGCGATCAGCGTCATGCCAATCACAAGCAGAAAGCCCAGCGCCAGCATCACGACCGTCGGATTCGCCTCGATGAATCGCGAGAGCGGCCCCGCCATGAACAACATTGCCGTCACGGCGGCAATCACCGCAACGAACATGATCGGGATGTGCTCGGTCATGCCCACGGCCGTCACGATGCTGTCGATCGAGAACACGAGGTCCAGCATCAGGATCTGAACCACGGCGGCACGCGCAGTGATCGTCGCCATCGTTCCCGCCGTCGATGCGCCCTCGCCGTGTTCGGCATCGTCCGTGTCCGACGCCACATGCTGATGCATCTCCTTCGTCGCCTTCCACACGAGGAACAGACCACCGGAGATCAGAATCAGGTCGCGCCACGAAAAGCCGTGACCGAACAACTCGAAGAGCGGTGTCGTCAGCTTGGCGATCCATGCCACCGTACCCAGCAGCGCCAGACGCATGACCAGCGCCAGACCAATGCCCATACGCTGCGCGCGCGCCCGCATCGACAACGGCAACTTGTTGGTCAGGATAGAGATGAAGATCAGGTTGTCGATGCCAAGCACGACTTCCATGACCACCAACGTGACAAGCGCCGCCCATACCGCCGGGTCAACCGTCAAAGCAAGCAGATAGTCCATATGTGCGCCAGAGATTCCCTAGGGTTATCGGAACATTCACCGCCAGTCGACAGCGGCCATGCCCCTTCGTTATCCCGCACCTAACGCGAGGTGCGGGTCCAGGACAGCATGATCCCCGAACTCATGTTTCGCAAAAACCAGTTATATACTTCAAAATAGTTCGGTTTTTCCGAAGTCCATTCGATATGTTGAATTACCGTCATCTTTACTATTTTTGGGTCGTCGTCAAGGAAGGGGGCTTTGCTCGCGCGGCGGAGCGTCTCGACATGGCCGTGCAGACGATCAGCGCCCAGGTGCGCGAGCTCGAGAAATCACTCGGCCACCAGTTGCTCAAGCCCGCCGGACGCGGCGTCGCAATGACCGACCCGGGGCAGGCGGCGTTTCGGCGTGCAGAAGAGATTTTTCGCCTCGGCCAGTCGATCCCCGACGACGTTCGCGAGGCCGCCAGCGGTCGTGTGGCAAGGCTTGCCATCGGGCTGGCCGACGGTATCTCCAAACTGGCCGCGCACGCGATTCTCGCGCCGGTGCTCGACACGCCCTCGCTGCGGCTCGTCTGCCATGAAGGCGAACACGAGCAGTTGCTCGCCGAACTTGCGCTACACAAGCTCGACCTCGTGCTCGCGAGCCAGCCCGCCCCGTATAACCCTACGCTGCGACTCTCAAGCGAACGTCTGGTCGCGTCGCCGGTCGACTGGTATGGGCCGGCATCGCTGGTACGCCAATCCGCGCGAGCCGCGTTTCCTCAATGCCTGGCAGACCTCCCCGTCGTGCTGCCAACCGGTCACTCGGCCCTGCGCGCCCGGCTCGATCAATGGTTTGAGGCACAGAGCATTCGCCCGAATATCGTCGGCGAATTCGAAGACAGCGCGCTCATGGCCGTCTTTGCCACACGCGGCATGGGCGTCTTTCCGCTGAGCGAGGCGGGCGCGGGCGACGTCTCGCTGCTGCGCGGCCTGCGCTGGCTGGGCCGCCCTAGCGAGGTTTTCGAGGACATCCACGCCATTCGCTCGCGACGTGGCGAAGGCCATCCGCTCGTGACACAAATCATCCGTGAAATCGGCCCGACGGCCGGTTCTGCTATAAGAACGACTGGCACGCCGTCTCCGTCTGCGCCGCCGTCATCTGCGAGGAAACCTCATGTCGAGTCGTAGCGATCAGCGCAAGTTCTTCCACCTCATGCTGTTCGTCGTGACGATCGTGTTCGGGTGGATTCTGTTTCCGCTATTCGGCGCCGTCTTCTGGGGCACGATTCTCGCCGTGCTGTTCCAGCCAGTGCAGCGCCGCATCCTCACTCGTCTGCGCGGCCGGCCGAATCTGGCCGCCCTCGCCACGCTGGCGCTGATCCTGCTCATCGTGATCCTGCCGCTCACGCTCGTGATCGGCATGCTGACGCAGGAAATCAGCACGGCACTCGTGCGTTTTCGCGCCGATCTTCCCCAACTCACGGTAGCCTTCCAGCAATTGCTCGACCGGATGCCCGCGAGTGTGCATAGAGTGATGGATCTGGCCGGTGTGCAGGACGTCGCCGCGATCCAGCAAAAGCTGGGCGACGGCGCCGCGCAAATCGGCCGCCTGGTCGCGGTCTATCTGGTGAGCATCGGTCAGAACACGGCGCAACTGCTCGTGAGCTTCGGCGTAATGCTCTACCTGCTGTTCTTTCTGCTGCGCGACGGTACCGTGCTCGGCGTGATGGTCCGACGCGCCCTGCCGCTCGAAGAACGTCACAAAACCCAACTGATCCGGCAGTTCACCACGGTCGTGCGCGCCACCGTCAAGGGCAACATCGCCGTCGCCGTGGTGCAAGGCGTACTCGGCGGCTTCATCTTCGCCGTCCTCGGCATCCAGGGCTACGTGCTCGCCGCCGTGGTGATGGCCTTCCTGTCGCTATTACCCGCCGTGGGCGCAGCCGTCGTGTGGGTGCCCGTGGGGACCTGGCTGTTGCTCTCCGGGGAAGTCTGGAAGGGCGTGGTGCTGTTTGCGTTCTGCGGCACCATTGTGAGCCTGGTCGACAACGTGCTGCGTCCGATTCTCGTGGGCAAGGACACGAAGCTGCCCGACTGGGTCGTGCTGATCGCCACCCTCGGCGGGATGTCGCTCTTCGGCCTGACGGGCTTCGTGATCGGACCGCTCATCGCCGCCCTGTTCATCTCCAGCTGGAATATCTATACGCGCCTGCGCGACGACGACAGCGATCAGGCCGACGCCGGGTGATATCCGTGGGCCGCCATCGGCACAGCCGCCCGCGCTTCATGCACGAGGGTAGCGAGATCAGCCCCGACCTGCGCCATCAGGCCATCCCAGTCGCCGCGCGGCGACTGGCGATAAAGCGTGAGCGACCGATACCAGTCGCTGTCCCGACGCGATAACTGCCAGCGCCAGTCCGGCGTAAAGCCGACGAGTCCCCAGACCGGTTTTCCCAGCGCTCCGGCCAAGTGCAGCGCCGCCGTGTCCACTGAGATCACGAGATCCATCTGCGCCATGACGGCCGCCGTCTCGGCAAAATCGCTGAGCTTCGCGCCGATGTCATGCACATTGGCATACCGGGCCAGTTCGGCGCGCTCGTCGTCGGTCACATCGACCTGCAACGCGTAGAAATGCGCGTCGGCACCGAAGACCGGCGCCCAATGCGCAAGCGCCACGTCGCGATGCGGCGGAAACGGCCCGGTGCGCCACACGAAGCCCACCCGCAACGCGCCTTCCGGCGGCTTGCCCAGCATCGACCGCCAGATCATCTCCCGCCCTGCGCTCGAGCGCACGTAGGGCAAAACGGTTGCCACATCGCCCCCCGCTTTCAACAGATGCGGCAGGCTGAGCAGCGGCAGCTGCCAGTCGAACGACGGCACCGGTATGTGCTCGGCAAGCACCGTCACCCCGCGCGCGAAGCCGCCCAGCAACGTGACAAGCGGCGCTTGCACCGACAGCACGACGTTCGCCCCCCTCTCGACCAGACGCGGCACAAACCGCACGAACTGCAACGTATTGCCCAGGCCCGGTTCGCTATGGACGAACACCGTCTTGCCCGCGAGCGGCGCGCGGCCGTCCCAGAGCCGGTCGCTGAAGCGCCGCCGCTGACCGCCTTCCTGCCAGCGCCACTCGTAGTCATGCCAGCCATGCTCGAAGTCGCCCAGCAGCAGATTTGTCTGCGCCCGGTTAGTGCGCGCGCCCGCATGGTCCGGCGCGAGCTTTACCGCCTCGCGCAAGCATTGCAGCGCTTCGCCGAACGCGTGTTGCTCACGCAGCGCCACCCCCAGGTTCACCAGCGGATCGGGTTGCTGCGGGGCGATGGCGTTGGCCAGCCGGTATGCGTCGATCTCTTCGTCGTAGCGGCCCAAGGCACCGAGCGCGCGGCCACGGTTGAAGTGCGCCTGCCACAACGCCGGCGCCTTGGCCGACGTGCGCTCGAACCAGCCGAGCGCACGCGCGTTGTCGCCCGCCTGCGCCCAGGTCAGGCCAATGGTGTGCATCGTGCCGATGACGTCCGGCGACTGCTGCACGGTGGCGTCGAACAGCGCCTCGGCACGCATCTGACGCCCGGCCTGGAGGCTGGCCATCGCGGCGTCGAAACTCGCCTGCGCGCCCGGCTGCGGCACGAGCGCGATCAGGCGGTCGAAGGCGTCGGCGGCCGACTCGAAGGCGTTGGTGCGCAACGAGACGTAGGCGAGGCCCTCGAGGGCCGGCAGGAATTCGGGGGATTGTTTCAGTACTTGGCGCAACTCGGCGATCGCCTCGTCGAGCCGGCCGGCGGCACTCAGTTGTCGTGCACGCTCGCAACGCGCGTCTAATGGCGTCGTCATGCGGCGCATCCTTGCTTGTCTTGGAATGAGAGGGAGTCGGGCCGGCAAGCAACACGACCACCGGGGGCGCCTTGCGCCACCGGCCACTGGCGCCGTGGCCCGATCGAGCGGTGCACACTACACGACCGCACGGCGCGAAGCAAGCCGCGGGAATTGGTCCGCGCAACGCCCATAAAGTTCACATCATCCCAGCCTCATTTTGCGGCCCGGCGTCGGCGCAAACGGTCTCCGCACACACCTCGGGTATCATCTGTCGAAATCTTGTTTTCCCGCAGTGCAACATAAAAACCACAATTCCTCTTGGAAGATCCGGTTTGCCAGCGTATGACACGCGCTTTAACATATTTTTACGGGGCAATCTGGTAGCATCCGCTGCCGTCCCTGCGCGCGCGCAACGTCGCTGCCGCGCTGCATGCCGACGCCAAATCCTGTTATCCGTCCGACCCCTCATCCTCAAGAGGTCTTGATGACGCGCGTAGCCCGTCCGTTCATCCCCGCCACTGCGCGACGCCTGCTTCCCAACCGCTGGGATTTCATTGCGTTCCCGATCATCATCGGTTTCCTGATGGTCAGCTCGTCGGGCATTCGTCAGACGTTGGCCCCGCTGGCCAACCTGCAGACCGAGGTCATCTCGCTCGATCCGGCCAACCTGCCCGAGTACGCGTTGCGCACCACGCTGCGCATGCTCGCAGCGATGGTCGCCTCGCTCGTCTTCACGCTCGTCTATGGGACGCTTGCGGCCAAGAGCCGCCGGGCCGAGAAGCTGCTCGTGCCGATGCTCGACATCCTCCAGTCGGTGCCGGTGCTGGGTTACATCTCGTTCACGGTCACCTTCTTCCTCGCCCTGTTCCCGGGACGCGTGCTCGGCGCCGAATGCGCCGCGATCTTCGCGATCTTCACGAGCCAGGCGTGGAACATGACGTTTTCGTTCTACCAGTCGATGCGCACCCAGCCGCGCGATCTCTCGGAAGTAGCGGTGAATCTGCGGCTCTCGCCGTGGCAGCGCTTCTGGAAACTCGACGTACCGTACTCGATGCCGGGCCTCATCTGGAACATGATGATGAGCATGTCGGGCGGCTGGTTCTTCGTGGTGGCGTCCGAGGCGATCACCGTGGGCGACAAGACGGTGACGCTGCCGGGCATCGGCGCGTATCTCGCCACGGCGATCGTGCAGCGCGATCTGCATGCCGTGGGCTGGGTGATTCTGGCGATGGTCGTCGTCATTGTGATCTACGACCAGTTCCTGTTCCGGCCAATGGTCGCCTGGTCCGACAAATTCCGTCTGGAAGACACCGTCTCGCAGGCCGCGCCCGAGTCGTGGGTGCTCAACCTGATTCAACGCACCCGAGCGATTCAGTTTCTGCTCCGCCCGTTCGGCAAGCTGCTGCGTACGCTCGCGCGTGCACGCATGCCGCTCTCGCTGCCCGCCGCGATCCATTCCGAATCGAAGACCCCGCTCTCGCGCGTGATCGATTGGGTGTGGGCCGCGCTGCTGGTAGTGCTGGGCGGGGTCGCCGCCTGGAAGATCTGCGCCTTCGTGACGGCCGAAGTCGGCGTCGCCGAAGTGCTTCGCGTGTTCGGCCTGGGTCTGGTCACGTTGGTTCGCGTGGTAGTGCTCATTGGCATCGCCTCGGTGGTGTGGGTGCCGCTGGGCGTGCTGATCGGGCTACGCCCGAAGCTTGCCGAACGCATCCAGCCGGTTGCCCAGTTCCTCGCGGCCTTCCCGGCCAACCTGTTGTTCCCGGTCTTCGTGGTGGCGATCGTCCATTTCCACGCTAATCCGGACATCTGGCTCTCGCCGCTCATCGTGCTGGGCACGCAGTGGTACATCCTGTTCAACGTCATCGCCGGTGCGACGACGTTTCCCAACGACTTCAAGGAAGCCGCCACCAACTTCCGCATTCGCGGCTGGCAGTGGTGGCGTCAGATCATGCTGCCGGGCATCTTCCCCTACTACGTGACGGGCGCGATCACGGCGTCGGGCGGCGCGTGGAACGCGTCGATCGTCTCGGAATATGTGCAGTGGGGCAACGACAAGGTTGCCGCGCACGGCCTGGGCGCGTACATCGCGCAAATGACGGAAGCGGGCGACTATCCGCGCATTTTGCTGGGCATCGCCGTGATGGCACTGTTCGTTGTACTGTTCAACCGCTTGCTGTGGCGTCCGATGTACGCCATTGCTGAAAACAAGCTTCGCCTGAATTAAAGGGACCGTGATGCCGAACGATACCCAACCGATTGCCGGAAAAGAGATCTTCTCGCTCGCCAACGTCGGCCGCGGCTTCCGCAAGGGCAGCGACGAGCGGCAAGTGCTCGACGGTGTGAATCTGCAACTGCACGAAGGCGAAATCGTCGGCCTGCTCGGCCGCTCGGGCTCGGGCAAGTCGACGCTGCTGCGTATCATCGCCGGCCTGATTCAGCCGAGCGCGGGCGACATCCGCTATCTCGGCGAACCGCTCGAAGGGCCGCCCGAGGGGGTGGCGATGGTGTTCCAGACCTTCGCGCTGTTTCCGTGGCTGACCGTGCTGCAAAACGTGGAAGCCGGACTGGAAGCGCTTGGCGTCGAGCCGAAGGAGCGTCGCCGCCGTGCCCTCGCCGCCATCGACCTGATCGGTTTGGACGGCTTCGAGAACGCCTATCCGCGCGAACTCTCGGGCGGCATGCGCCAGCGGGTGGGCTTTGCGCGGGCGCTCGTGGTCAATCCCACGCTGCTGCTCATGGACGAGCCGTTTTCCGCGCTCGACGTGCTCACCGCCGAGACGCTGCGTACTGACTTGCTCGACCTGTGGAGCCAGCGGCAGTTGCCGATCAAGTCGATCCTGATCGTCACACACAATATTGAAGAAGCCGTGTTCATGTGCGACCGGATTCTGGTGCTGTCGTCGAATCCCGGCCGCGTGGTCGCCGAGATCAAGGTACCGTTCCCACATCGACGCAACCGTCTCGACCCGGCCTTCCGCAAGATGGTCGACGACATCTATGCGCTGATGACGTCGCGTCGCAGCGCGCACACCACGCAGAAGATGACGCTGGAGTTGTCGAGCCCGCTGCACGAAGTGTCGACCAACCTGATGGCCGGTCTGCTCGAAGCGCTGGCCGGCCCGCCCTACAACGGCCGCGCCGACTTGCCGGAAATCGCACAGACGCTGCTGCTCGAGGTCGACGACCTCTTCCCCGTGGCCGAAATCCTCGACCATTTGGGCTTTGCGGAACTCAAGGAGGGCGACATCCTGCTGACCGTCGCCGGCAAACGTTTCGTGGACGTGAGCACGCAGGAACGCAAGGTGCTGTTTGCCGAGCATCTGCTGCGTCACGTGCCGCTCGCCGCGAAGATTCGCGCCGTGCTGCAGGAACGCCGCGGGCAACGCGCCCCGCGCGTACGGTTCGAGCAGGAGCTGGAAGATTCGATGTCGGACGATCTCGCGCAGGAAACGCTCGATACCGCCATCAACTGGGGACGTTACGCCGAGATCTTCTCGTACAACGACCACACGGAGACGTTCAGTCTGGAAGACGTGGAAGGCGCGACCTGATCATCGTCCGCCGGCGTCCGGCCGGAAATCCAACGCCGCGCGACTCGACTGAGCGCGCGGCGTTGTCATTTTTAGAAGGCGTAGCCCGCGCCGACCATCCAGGTCTGGTTGATCGTCTTCGAATCGGGTTCGTAGGCGTTCGTGCCCGGCGCGACCTGCGTGACGCTGGAGCGCCCATATTGGAAGCGAGACCACTCGTAGCTCGCGTTCACGTGGAAGTTGCGCGCGATCGCATAGTCGAGCCCGAAGCCAGCCACGACGACCGGCTTGTTGCCGAGGCTGAACGTGTTCTGCGAGCCCGCCAGCGTCATCGAGGCGCCCACCATCGCGCCCGCGCGAACGTCTGCGGTCGCCACGAGCTTCGGTGTGACTTCGAGCTGCCCCATCAGGCCGCCGCCGACCACATGATGGCGATAGCGCTCGTAAAAGCCGTTCGGGTCGCGACTGCTGTCACGAATCCAGTCCCGGTAGCTATAGCTCAGGTAAGGAATCACCTGCGCATGCCAGGTGCCGAGTTGGAATGGAATCGCCTTGCCGGCCTTGAGCGTGACGTCCGTCGCGGTCGAGCGCGTGCTCATCTGATAGTTCGGCTGGACAACGCGGCCCGCCAGATCTTGCAGATAACCGCCGTAATCGACGTTGCCGTGCGAGACACGCACCGAGCCAGCGAAATAGAGGTTGGACACGCTGAACAGCTCTCGCTGGGTCGATGCCCCCAGCGCGAACGCGGCGATCGTTCCCCGTTCGGAGTCGCTCTTGCCGGGCGCGATATTTTCCCAGTAATGCAATTGCTGGGCACCCGCGTCGACCCAGACCTGATTGTTGGCGCGCAGCATGGCTTCCTGCGCGGAGACGTTGGCCGCACACACGCTGGCGGCAACGAAGACGAACGCGGCGCACTTGATGGCGCTTCCGCGATGGCCGCAAGCGATGGTGCGGCGGGTGCTAGGCGTCATTGCACGTCCCTCCCAGGCGTGTTCTCTAAGACGACTCGAAGATGGCCATCGGCGTGGCCACCGTTTTTCGGCATTGTTTCAGCGCGTGAGGTGGCATGCAAGCGGAGAAATGTGGATTCTTCGGATCCTTAGCCAATTGAGATTCACGCGGCTCGAGCGATCGAGACGGGAAAATCGGCTGCATGGCCGTGACGATTGGCAGATGGGCAAACGGCGGGAAATTTTCCCCGGCCGAAGCGGTCGTCGCTGAGGAGAATCGAGCGATCCGACCGTGTCAAAAAGGCCACACGTATCGGTATAGATACTGATTCGCGGTCGTTTTTATGCGGTCGCATAATGAATGCGGAACCTGCTGGTCATGCACCGGGGGGCGCAGCGACGCGCAGTCATGCAGGTTCTTTCCGCGGCGAAGACCGTGCATCAGACCCGAGAAGACGCAATATGAGCTATTACCATTCGAAAGAAGCCGTCCGCGGGCGGGCCATCAGCTTGACCCCCGCGTACCGCTGGCGCCGACGTGCCTTTGCTGTGACCTGTGCGGTCATCGCCGCACTGGCGTACTACGCCGTGCACCACCCGAAGTAAGGTTCACGGCAATCCCCGCGCGCAACGCAACAAGGCGCGTACGACTCGATATCGCACGCGCCTTGCTCGGCTTGTCCTGATCTCCCTCGCAGTCACCGGCTCGCCTTTCGGCGCCATCACCTCCTCCTCAGCGCCGCCGTCACCTCCCCGCTCCCGATCAAGCCGCGTTGCCCAGGACCGGCGCATGCCAGTCGAGTGGCACGTTGGCGAGCATGTCGTCGACCATCGCGTCCAGTCCGAAGGCCGGCTGCCAGTCCCAATCGTAGCGGGCATGGGTATCGTCAAGCGTATGCGGCCAGGTCTCGGCAATCGCCTGGCGGAAGTCCGGGGCGTATTTCACCGTGAAGCTCGGCACACGACGTGCAATTGCCGCCGCCAGCGTGGCCGGGTCGAAGCTCACCCCCGCCACGTTGTACGAGGAACGCACGCGCAGGCGCGAGGCGTCGGCATTCATCAACGCCAGCGTGGCACGCACCGCATCGGGCATGTGGATCATCGGCAGCGTCGCGTCTTCCTTCAGGAAACACGTGTACGTCTCGCCGCGACGCGCCGCCTGGAAGATCTCAATGGCGTAATCGGTCGTGCCGCCGCCCGGGGGCGTCTTGTAGCTGATCACGCCGGGATAGCGCAGGCTGCGCACGTCTACGCCGAACTTCGTGAAGTAGTACTCGCACAGCCGCTCGCCCGCCTGCTTGCTGATGCCGTACATCGTGGTCGGATCCATGATGGCGAGCTGGGGTGTTTCGACGGCCGGCGTATGCGGACCGAATGCGGCAATCGACGACGGCCAGAACACGCGCAGTCCCTGGCGTTCGCGCGCCAGTTCGAGCACATTGAGCAAGCCGTTCATGTTGAGCGTCCAGGCCTGGAGCGGCCGGGTCTCGCCCGTTGCGGAGAGCAGCGCCGCCAAATGGAAGATCTGGGTAATGCCGAAGCGCTCGACCAGCGCGGCCAGTCGTGCGCCGTCGAGCACGTCGAGCGTCTCGTAATGCACCGCGTGACGTGACGGTCCGGGTGCGATGTCCGTGGCGATGACGTTCTCGTTGCCATACTGCGCGGCCAGCGCGTCGACGAGTTCGCTGCCGATTTGACCGTTGGCGCCGATGATGAGGATGCGTTCCATGTTCAACCTTGCTTGAGAATGCCGAGTTCGTTGCCGGCCTGGGCGAACGCCGTCAGCGCCCGGTTCAGTTGATCGCGCGTGTGGGCCGCCGAGAGTTGCACGCGCACGCGCGCCTGTCCGTGCGGCACCACCGGATAGAAGAAGCCGGTGGCGATCACGCCCAGCTCATAAAGCCGCTGCGCGAAACGCTGCGCGAGCGTCGCGTCGAAGAGCATGACCGGCACGATCGGGTGCGTGCCGGGCTTGATGGTGAAGCCCAGCGCCGCCACTTCGCGGCGGAAGAACGCGGTGTTCTCGTGCAATTGCTCACGTCGCGCCGATGAGTGTTCGAGTTCGTCGAACACAGCGAGCGACGTGCCGACAATGGCGGGCGCCAGGCTGTTCGAAAACAGGTACGGGCGCGAGCGCTGACGCAGCGTTTCGATGACCTCGCGTCGCCCGGCCGTGAAGCCCCCCATCGCACCGCCGAGCGCCTTGCCCAGCGTGCCGGTGATGATGTCGATCTTGCCGAGCACACCGTGATGCTCGTGCGTGCCGCGCCCCGTCGGCCCCATGAAGCCGGTCGCGTGACACTCGTCGATCATGATGAGCGCACCGTATTGCTCGGCCAGCGCCACGATGCGATCGAGCTGAGCAATCGTGCCGTCCATCGAGAACACACCGTCGGTCACGATGATGCGATGACGCGCCCCCATCGCCGACTGCAACTGGCGCTCCAGGTCGTCCATGTCGTTGTGGGCATAGCGTAGACGCTGCGCCTTGCAAAGACGCACACCGTCGATGATCGAGGCGTGATTGAGGGCGTCGGAGATGATCGCGTCCTGCTCGTCGAACAGCGGTTCGAAGACGCCGCCATTGGCGTCGAACGCTGCGGCGTACAGGATGGCGTCTTCCGTGCCGAGGTACGCGGCGATGCGAGCCTCAAGCGCCTTGTGCGGACCTTGCGTGCCGCAGATGAAGCGCACCGACGACAAACCGAAACCAAAGTCTTCCAGCGCTTGCTGCGCGGCCTTGACGAGCGTTTCACTGCCCGAAAGCCCGAGGTAGTTGTTGGCGCACAGGTTGATACGCGCCTGCCCGTCGTCGCACATGACCTCCGGCCCCTGCCGCGACATCAGCACGCGTTCCTGTTTGAAAAGGCCCTGCCGGCGCGTGTCTTCGAGTCGTTCGGTCAGTTGACGGTAGAAGCCCTCGCGGGCTTTCGGGGTATGTGCGGTCATCGTGCGCCTCTCCTTGGTGCGGGCGACGGCGCCATTGCGCAGCGCCGTCGCGGGAATCCAGCGGCATCGGTGGGTACCGGCCGGTCGCGAAGGGCAGCCGGCATCGAGCGCTTGCTCTGCTACCATGCAGCCATTCACCTTATCGGAAACTATACTTTATATTGAACTAATTTCAATATATTGAAAAATTCTAATATCCCGGAATGCATATGGCAAGTACTCCCGCAGCATCGGCGATGTCACCGGTCGCCCCGCCGCCGGTCGGCGACATGATTCAGCAACTGCGCAAAGAGCGCGGCATGACGCTGGAGACGCTCTCACGCGCGTCCGGCGTCTCCAAATCGATGCTGTCGCAGATCGAGCGCGACAAGGCCAATCCGACCATTGCCGTGGCATGGCGGCTGGCCAATGCGTTGGGTGTGCGCCTCGACCAACTGCTGGGCGCCCCGGCGGGCGACCCCGAGCCGGTACGCGTGATCGGCAAGCATGAAATTCCGACACTGGCGGGCGCTGAGCACGCGTATCAGCTCAAGATCCTGGGACCGATGGAGCTGGCGGGCAAATACGAGTGGTATGAACTGACGCTGCAACCCGGCGCCGCACTCGTCTCCGAGCCGCACGATCCGGGCACGCGCGAACACTTCACGGTGTTCGACGGCCAGGTCGACATCGAGGTCGAACACTTCGCGCGACGCGCCAAGCCGGGCGAGACCGCCCGCTATCCCGCCGACCGCGCCCACGCGATCCGCAATGTCGGCAAATCCGTCGCACGTGGTCTGCTCGTGGTGATCCACGGATAAGCGCGGGCGGAACACCCGCGCGTGGCGCAGGCCGCTACGGCAGCAGCGGCCTGAAGGCACTCAGTCGGCGGCCAGCGCACCCGACATGCCGGCGTCGATGATCTGACGCGCCACCGTCGGCAAAATGCGGAGCGGCGGCGAACCGGGTCCGAAGGTTTGACTCGCTGCATAAGCGCCTTCGAGAATCAGCGAGAGCGCATCGACCAACGGCGCCGGCTCCCGCAAACCCGCGGCCGTGACGAGTTCGGTGAAACGCCGCACCATTTCCGCCTTGTAATTCACCACCGACTGGCGCGCGGGATGCGCCGGGTCGGGGAATTCAGCGGCCACGTTCACGAACGGGCACCCGCGATAGCCGGGCCGACTCGCCCGCTCGGAGAGATCCACGAAGATTTGCAGCAATTGTGCGCGCGGCTCGCCGCGCCGTTTTGCGATACTTTCGTCGATACGCGCCAGACTCGCCGTCTGCATGTGATCGAGATACGCCAGAATCAGCTCGTCCTTCGACGCGAACTGGCGATAGAGGCACATCTTGTTGACGCCGGCGCGTTTGACGACGGCGTCCACGCCCACGGCGCGCACCCCTTCAGTGTGGAACAGTTCCACGGCCGCATTGAGCAGATACTGATGCGCGACGGACGCTGGCGTCACATGCCGCTCGGTCTTGCCCGAGCGCGGCGCCGTTCGGCCTCGGCGCGCAGGGACAACCGTGCCTTTGCGCTTGGCGTCCTTCGTGGCCTTCGCGACCGCGGTCGTTTCTCCCCCTGATGTCGCCGGATCCGGCGTCCCAGGCACATCGGGCATGACAGGCGTTGTCGATTTGGCCATGATCCGGCACTCCCCTAAAGCGGTGATTCGCGATGTCGGGCAGCACCCGGACGTCGCAAACGAATACTTGACATGTTACCGATCGGTTCATACCATGGCAACCTAATGTTACCGATCTGTCACATGCTAACGATTGACCATAGACAGCGCGGTTCCCGCAAACGTTCCCGGGACGGCTGACGAGACCGATCCCCCGCAAGGATTTCCGCCATGAAGGCAGCCATCGCAAGGCGCATCAACGGTCACTTCCACTACGGCTGGATCGTGGTCGGGGTGATATTCCTGGTTCTGCTCGCATCGGCGGGCATTCGCGCGACGCCCAGCGTGATGATGGTGCCGCTCGAGCACGACTTCGGCTGGAGCCGCGCGACCATCTCGCTGGCCATTTCGGTGAATCTGGCGCTATACGGGTTGACCGGCCCGTTCGCCGCCGCTGCAATGCAGCGTTTTGGCATTCGCCCGACCGTCATGGTGGCGTTGCTGCTGCTCGCCTCTGGCACGGCCCTTTCGTCGCTGATGACCGCCCCCTGGCAGATGGTGTTGATCTGGGGCGTGATGGTCGGCGGCGGCACGGGTGTGGCGGCCATCACGTTGGCCGCCACCGTGGCGAACCGCTGGTTCCACACGCATCGCGGTCTGGCGATGGGCATCCTGACGGCGAGTTCGGCCACCGGTCAGATGGTCTTTCTGCCGATGATGGCCGCGATCATCGAGCGTCACGGCTGGCGACCGGTGGTGCTGATCGTGGCGATCGTCGCGGCGCTGGTGCTGCCGCTCGTCGCGTTCCTCCTGCCGGAGCGTCCGGGGTCGGTTGGCCTGCGCCCGGTCGGCGCCCCTGAAGACGCGCCGGATATCCCGCTCGCGCAAGGCAATCCGCTGACCCACGCGTTGTCGGTACTGCGCGTGGCGGCCGGCAAGCGTGACTTCTGGCTCTTGTTCTTCAGCTTCTTCATCTGCGGCGCGAGCACCAACGGCTACATCGGCACGCACTTCATCGCGATGTGCAGCGATTACGGGCTCTCCGAAGTCAAGGGAGCCGGCATTCTCGCGGCGATGGGCATGCTCGATCTCGTGGGCACCACGCTTTCTGGCTGGCTCTCCGATCGATACAACAGTCGCGTGTTGCTGTTCTGGTATTACGGGTTGCGCGGGCTGTCGCTGATTTACCTGCCGTATGCGTTCGGCTTCGATTTCTTCGGCCTGCCGCTCTTTGCGCTGTTCTACGGCCTGGACTGGATCGCGACCGTGCCGCCGACCGTGCGCCTGACGACCGATGTGTTCGGCAAAACCGCGGCCCCCATCGTGTTCGGCTGGATCGTGGCGGGGCACCAGCTCGGTGCAGCAACGGCCGCCCTGGTCGCCGGCTCGCTGCGCGCCACGCTCGGCAACTACACAATGGCATCGATGCTCTCGGGCGGCGTGTGCATTATCGGCGCGCTCATGGTGCTGCGCATTAACCGGCGCGCACCGAGTCAGCCCGTCCCGGCCGGCGCGTAATCCCGCCATCGGGCCGCCGTGATGCCTCGCACCGGTACACGTATTGCCGAGCATCGAGACGCGTTTTTGCATCGACAGGCGTCGCCTTTGGTGACGTCGGCGAGATTTCAGCAATTGCCGTAACCTATTCAAGTTTTGTGCAGGACAGCATCCCCCATTTTCACAGGACCCTGAACAATGACGGACTCGCAACACCCTCAACTCACCGCGCTCGACACGGACCTTTTCTCGCCGTACCGGCTGGGTCCGCTCGAACTGCGCAACCGTATCGTGATGGCACCGCTTACGCGCAGCCGCGCCGGTGCCGGCGACGTGCCGGGCTCGATGAACGCCGAGTACTATGTGCAACGCGCGTCGGCCGGACTCATCATCAGCGAAGCCACCAACATCTCGCAGCAAGGCAAGGGCTATGCCTTCACGCCGGGCATCTACACCGAAGCGCAGATCGCCGGCTGGAAAGGGGTGACGGACGCGCTCCACGCCAAGGGCGGAAAGATCTTCTGCCAGCTCTGGCACGTCGGCCGTATCTCGCACACGTCGCTGCAGCCTGACGGTGCGCTGCCGGTCGCGCCTTCGGCGATTCAACCGGCGGGCAAGGCCTTCACGGAGCACGGTTTCGAGCCGCACCCGACGCCGCGCGCGCTGGAGACCGCCGAGATCCCGGGCATCGTCGAGCAGTATCGTCATGCTGCCGAGTGCGCGAAGCGCGCCGGTTTCGATGGTGTGGAAATCCACGCGGCGAACGGCTATCTGCTCGATCAGTTCATGCGCGACAAGACGAACCACCGCACCGATCAATACGGCGGCAGCATCGAGAATCGCGTGCGTCTGACCCTGGAAGTCACGCAGGCCGTCGTCGATGTGTGGGGCGCCGATCGCGTCGGCATTCGCCTCTCGCCGGTCAGCCCGGCGAACGATTGCGGCGACAGCCATCCGGAACCGGTATTCACGTACGCGGTTGAACAGCTCAACCGTTTCGGCCTCGTATATCTGCACATCGTCGAAGGCGCGACGGGCGGTCCCCGTGAGGTCGAGAACGGTTTCGATCTGCAGAAGCTTCGTCAACGCTTCACTGGCACCTTCATGGCCAACAACGGTTACGACCTCGCGCTGGCGATCGAGGCGCGCAAGGAGAACCGCGCTGATCTCATCGCGTTCGGCAAACCGTTCATCGCCAATCCGGATCTGGTGGAGCGCCTCCAGCGCGGCGGCCCGTTCAACGACCTGGATCGCGCCACGCTTTACGGCGGCGACGCGCACGGCTATCTCGACTATCCGACGCTTGACGAATCGGCGGCATAACGCGCCGTAGCGCCTCGCAACGCCCTCGCGTCGGATCGTTGCGCTACGTCAGAAAGGGCTCCTGCGGGAGCCCTTTCTGTCTGGCGAGTGCAATATCAATCGCGTCGTGCGTCGTGCGTCATGCGTCGTGCGAGTCGTACGAGAAGAATCACGACACATGGCCGCGTCTTCCTGATCTCACACCCAATGGCGGGGTCCAGTGAAACGGCCCACACTTCGCCTCGTTTCACCGCGTCCACTCCTCCTCATCGAAGTCGTTGCCGAAACTCCACAACTGCCGCTCCTCGTCGTTGACCATGTCGCCCAGTTCAATCGGCGGCATTTCGCTCTGTTCACTCCCCACACAACCCGGTTCGTCTCGTTCATCCATATCCCACTCCGATGTCATTCCCCCGTCACTGCGCGGTTACGCCGCCCGCTGCCCTTGCCAACGCACCAGATCCGCACCCGCCGGATTCTGGTACATGCGCAAGCCGAACTCGGGCAGGATCGCGAGCAGATGATCGAAGACATCGCCCTGCACGCGTTCGTACTCGGCCCACACCGTGGTGTTGGTGAAGCAATACAGTTCGACCGGGATGCCCGTGGCGGACGGCTCGAGCGAGCGCACCATGCACGTCATGCCCTCGTGAATGTTCGGATGCGCCTTCAGATACGCCAACGCATACGCGCGGAAGGTGCCGATGTTCGTCAGCCGCCGGGTGTTGGCCGGCACCGCCGCGGCAATGCCCAGCGCGCCCAGCGCCGCATTCGCATCGGCCAACGAACGCTGCTTATCCGTCAGATACGACCCAAGCAGATGCAGCCGCGACAGGCGCGCAATCTCCGCTTCGTCGAGAAACCCGACGCTACCCGCATCGACACACAGCGTGCGCTTGATGCGGCGGCCGCCCGACTGCTGCATGCCGCGCCAATTGCGAAAGCTCTCGGCAATCAACCGCCAGGTCGGGATCGTGGTGATCGTCTTGTCCCAGTTCTGCACCTTCACGGTATGCAGGGCGATGTCGACCACATCGCCGTCGGCACCCACTTGCGGCATTTCGATCCAGTCGCCCACGCGCAGCATGTCGTTCGACGTAAGTTGCACGCTGGCGACGAACGACATGATCGTGTCCTTGAACACCAGCAGCAGCACCGCCGACATCGCCCCCAGACCGGAGAGCAGCAGCCATGGCGAACGGTCGATGATCGTCGCCACGATCGCGATCGCCGCGACCACATACAGCGCGATCTTGCCTAACTGCACATATCCCTTGATCGAGCGCGTGCGCGCGTGCTCCGAGAGCGCGTAGACCGTTTGTGCGGCGTCGAGAATGCCTGCGATGGCCAGCGTGGCGTAGAGCAGCGTCATCGCAAGCGCGACGTTGCCGATGATCATGAGCGCCTTCGCCGGCAGATCCGGCACCCACGCGATGCCGAACTGAATCACGAGGTACGGCAAGATCCGCGCCGCGCGGTGAAAAACGCGATGTGCGAGCAAGGCGTCGTCCCAACGATTCGCCGTACGCTGTACGACGATGCGCACCACGCGAACGATCAGGCACCGCGCCACCGCTTGCACCAACAGCGCCACCATGAGCAGTATCGCCAACGCCCCGGCCAACCGTGCCCATGGCGCGTTGTCGAACCATGCCATCATTGCTTCCCACGTCATCCTGCAACTCCTTGCCTGCTGATTGTCCCGAGCGTTGCGCCGCGCAGGTGAATACAAAAAAAGACGGCCAGACATCGGGCCGTCATTCGTTGACTTGCCGGGCGAATGTCAGTGACGCTCACCCGTCGACGACCGCGCAAGCCATCGTCTCGAATCAGGCGCCAGGTTACACCGTCGCACCGAACGGAACACTCGCGATCACATGCGGCGCACCTGACGGCGGCGGCACCGTGATCGTTCCGCCCCCGTTGCCACGCGACCTGCCTGAACTCAGATAGTCCGCGATGGAATCCTGCGTGACCTCGCCGAGGTACTGGTTGTCGTCGCCCAGCACCGGCAACGACGCCAGATTGTGCTCATACATGCGCGAGAGCAGCACCCGGAGGTTGTCGCCCGCCACCGCCGACGCCTTGAATTCGCGCACCCGCTCACCGCACGCCCCGAGCGCATGACGCGTGTCGCGACGCGCAACGTAACCCAACGCGCGCGCATTCTCGTCAACGACAACCAACGAGCGCGTGTCGAGTTCGTCCATCATGCCGTAGGCCTCGGCCAGCGTTGTCTGCGGCTTGACGGTCGGCTGCGGCGTGGCCGCGTCTTCTGCGCGCACCAGCAACAGGCGCTTGAGAATTCGGTCATGTCCCACGAAGCTCGCCACGAACTCGTCGACCGGACGCGCCAGCAACGCATCGGGTTGCGCGCACTGCACCAGACGCCCCTGACGGAAGATCGCGATGCGGTCCGCCAGCTTGATCGCTTCGTCGATATCGTGGCTGACCATGATGACGGTCTTGCCCAGTTGACGCTGCATCTGCAGGAACTCGTTCTGAATCGATTCGCGGTTGATCGGATCGACCGCACCGAACGGTTCGTCCATCAGCAACACGGGCGGATCGGCGGCCAGCGCGCGAATCACGCCGATACGCTGCTGCTGACCGCCCGACAGCTCGCGCGGGTAACGCGACAAATAGCGCTTCGGATCGAGCGCCACCATCGCCATCAGCTCGGTTGCGCGGGCACGGCAACGTGTCTTGTCCCAGCCGAGCAAACGCGGCACGACGGTGATGTTCTCCTCGATGGTCATATTGGGGAACAGGCCGATCTGCTGGATCACATAGCCGATGTGGCGACGCAGTTCGATTTCGTTGATGTTGCCGGTGTCTTCGCCGTTGAGCAGAACGCGCCCGGACGTCGGCTTGATGAGCCGGTTGATCATCTTAAGCGTGGTCGTCTTGCCGCAGCCCGACGGGCCGAGGAAGACGCAGATCTCGCCCGGCGGCACGTCAAGGCTGACCGAATTCACGGCGGTCATGGGCGTGCCGTCCTTCTGGACGAAGTGCTTGGTGAGATTGTCGAGTGTAATCATACGGTTCGGATTCCTTTGGGGGTCAGCACGCGCTGCAGGCGGTGCAACAGGGTGTCGGCGACGATGGCGAGCAGGCTCACCATGACCGCACCCGCGACAAGCTGCCGGGTATCGCTCTGACTGATTCCCTGGGTGATCAACACCCCGAGACCGCCGGCCCCGACGATGGCGCCAATGGCCATCACGCCGATATTCATGACGACGGCCGTGCGCACGCCGCCCAGCACGACCGGCACGGCGAGCGGCAATTCAACCAGACGCAGGCGCTGCCAGAAGGTCATGCCGATGCCGATGCCCGCTTCGCGAATGCTCGGGTCGATCTGCTGCAACGCGAGGCTCGTGTTGCGCATGATCGGCAGCAGCGAATACAGGAACACGGCGGCAACGGCCGGCGCTGGCCCGATCCCCATGCCATAGACCGACAGCACCGGAATCATCAGGCCGAACAGCGCGATCGACGGAATGGTGAGCACGACGGTAGCCAGGCCAAGCACGGCGCCCGACAGCCAGCGAAAACGCGTGACCAGCACACCCAGAGGTACGCCAACCACAATGGCCGCCCCTACCGACGCGGCCACCAGCCACGCATGCTGACCGGTGAGAATCAGAATACGGTGCCAGTTATAGGTGAGAAATTCAATCATGGGACTCCTCGGTCAGTCACTTTCAGGGCAAGCAACGGGCGATCGCCGTCACTGCACCAGTCCTTCCTGCTTGAGGAAGTCACTCGCCACACGCGAAACGGCACGATGATCGATGTCGACCATCGCATTCATGTCGCGCATGTTCTCGTTGTTGATCTTCGCGGACAGCGCGTTGAGTTCGTCGGCGAGGTCGGGATGGGCGTCGAGCACCGCCTGACGCACCACGGGCGTGGCCGCATACGCCGGGAAGAAGCCCTTGTCGTCGGCCAGCACCTTCAGATCGAACCCCTTGTTGCGTCCGTCGCTCGTGTAGACGAGGCCGGCGTCGATCTGCGCGTTCTTGAGCGCCGTATAAACGAGGCCCGGATCCATCTGCTTGATGTTGCGTCGCGCGAGATGAAAGTCGTAGAGCTTCTCCATCGGTACAAGCCCGTCCGAGCGGCCGACAAACTCAAAATCGAAGGCGAACTGCATCTTCGGATTGGCTCGGAATCGGTCCACGAGTTGCGACACCGTCTCGATGCCCGCTTCGCGCGCGATATTGCCGGGCATGGCAAACGCATACGTATTGTTGAGCGCCGACGGGTTGAGCCAGACGAGGCCGATCTTGTCGTCGAGTTCCTTCACGCGCGCATAGGTCTGCTGCGGATCGAGCTTCTCGGTGACCTTGTTGTAGACGATCAGTGAGGTACCGGTGTACTCCCAGACGATGTCGAGCTGATCGCTCTCCATGCCCTGACGCATGACGACACTGCCCAGACCATTCTTGAGTTCGACGTCGTACCCCAGGCTGCGCAGATACTGGGTCGTCATTTCCGAGAGGATCAACTGCTCGGTGAAGTTCTTGCCGCCGACCGTGAGGGTCTCGGCATGCGCGGTGCCGCTCGCGGCGCCCGCGACGATCACGCCAAGCGCCAGACAGGCCGCACCGAGGCGTTTTAACCAGCGCGGCGCCATGCCCTTGCGCGGACGAGAAAATGAAACTTGCATAAGTAGGGGTCTCCTTTGCCTTAGCGGGCAGGGGCGCCGTGGCGCGCGAACCAGAGGCCGCTGGCGAAGGCGACGATGCCGTCGAGCACGAGCGCAAGCACTGCGGTCCCGCCGGCGCCGAGCAGCAGCTTCGTCGGGTCGTTCAGATAGATGCCGGGGAAGATCAGCTGTCCCAGACTGTCCGCGCCGATCAGGAACGCGAGCGGCGCGGTGCCGACGTTGATCGCAAGCGCGGTGCGAATGCCGCCGACAATGACCGGCATAGCGTTGGGCAGATCGACGCGGAACAGCACTTGCGCGGGCGTCATGCCCATACCGCGCGCCGATTCCCGCAATGCGGGCGGCACCTGCCGCAGGCCCTCGTACGCATTTCTCACGATGGGAAGCAGCGAAGCGAGCCAAAGCGCGAGAATGGCGGGCCGATCGCCGATACCCAGCACGGCCATCGACAACGCCAGCACGGCGAGCGACGGCAGCGTGTTGCCGATATTGAAGATCTGCACCGCGCGCTCGGCGTGCTTCTCGAACGTCGGGCGCGAGATCAGCATGCCCGCGGGCACGCCGACCACGATTGCCATCGTCATCGAGATCGCTACGAGTTTGAGGTGCTGCTGGGTGTAATAGACCAGGTCGCCCCGGTATTTGACGAGCGCATCGACGCCCAGCCAATACAGCAGACCGGTGACTGCGACGGCAACGCCGAGCAGTCCGAAGCCTGCCAAATAGAAAATGCGGTACTGCTTCGCCACGTTCATGCTCCCTTTGAATGGGTTGGCAGCGCTGGCGCAGGGCAATAGCAATCGCCCCGCGTGACAACGCGGTCAAACAAGCATGACAACTGTTAGCTGCCTTGCGAATTGTGAAGTGTTCGCTCCGAGGGTCTGTGGAAGACGACGGTGACGAACCAGGCGTCGCGAAATGCGACATGAGAGACAAGCTTTCGACGCCATGAGCGCCTGGGCCTCTCGGTGCACGCTTATTGAAAACGCGCGAATGTTCTACGGCACAAACTCATTGCGTGATGGAACGGAATGTCGGCGCAACGAGGAACACCGACAACCCTCTGACTTCTGCTTCTATGGGCCAATCGCGGCGATTGGCTTTTTTTATTCTAGTACAGATAGTGCGTCGCTGCCAAGCCGCCGCCCACCTTACGAGTGAAATCCCATGCATTTCTGTGCAACATCCGCTCTTATCGCGCACAATGCGTCGGATTACAAATCAATTGCACGCGCTTCAATTCACCGTCATCACTGGCGTTGCGGGAATTCCCCCGCGCGCGCTCCGAATTTCGTCGACGCCAAGTTCCGCACAGCGGATCAGCGTGCCGCGCCGATTTATTTTCCGCGACGACGGCATCGCGCTTTCGCGCGCCCGAAAACGTTGCGCAGGCGGTCCGAAATCCGCGCCTCGGCGAGGGTCGAACGGGAATGCAACGCGCGCCATTCGAAACGGATGCCAACCCGAAGAAACTCGTGTATTCTCCGACGTTTATCTTAGTTTTCAACTATTTAGCGAAGAATCGGGGAAACGGGACTGTCACGTGAGGCAACGATCTTGCGGCCAGTCTCGGGCGCGATGGTTGAACGGCAAAAGGGCGATCGTGCGCGAAGCACGAGGTCGTTGATTGGCGAATAAGAACTATGAAAACTACCATCAGCCGTACCGAACCCGGCAATCGTGTCGCCGCAACCACTATCCTGGTCGCGTGCGCCGCACTCACGCTCGCCGGATTTTTCGCGCGCGCCATCCAGGGCGAGGTCAACCCCTTACTGACGTTCTTCCTCGTCTCGGCCGGCGGCATTCTTAACCTGTCGACCGCGTGTCTGCTCGGCGTGCAGTACCTCTACAACGGCAAGCGATATTTCGCGCAATTCGGATGCGCCTTCCTGCTGCGCGGACTCTTCATGTTTACCGAGGGGGTGTTGCTCGCGAACCAGCTCGCCGGCATTGCAACGCATGTCACGCACGCGCCCTTCTGGCTTTGGTTCATGGCCGAAGCGAGCTTCGCAGCGTACGTGATGCTGAGCGTGCACAGTTATACACGCACGCGCAGCGATCCGCACATCCGTCCCGGCTATAAGGAAGCCGCGTGGTATGGCGCCACCGTGCTCGTCATCTGGGCGACGGTGTCACTGGCGCTGATCGGCACCGGCCGCCCGCTCATCGTGGCGCCTCCGGTCGGTGGCATCGACGTCGAGACGCTCGCCCTATACGGGCTTTTCGTCGCTTATGTCGCGCTATGGTGGCGTGTCGCGGCCGTCACGCGCCTGTCTCACAAGCTGTTTCTGCTCGTGTGGGTGGTCGTCACCATCTCGCTGTGCCAGTTGCTGCTTTCGCTCACAGCGCCCAACGACGCGTCGTATCAATGGTATGCCGCACGCCTGCTGGCGTTGGCATCGCCCGGTGTGGCAACGCTTGCCCTGGTCTGGGAAATCACGCGCCAGTATCAGTCGCTCGCGCTCACGAACACGGACCTGGTCGAGAAGGTCTTCGTCGATCCGCTCACGCACATCTACAATCGCCGCTATTTCGACAATCGCATCCGCCTCGTTGCCGACCGGGTTCAGCAACGTGCGATACCCCTGTCGTTGCTGCTGATCGACATCGACTTCTTCAAACAGGTCAACGACCGCTACGGGCATCCGTTCGGCGACACCGTGCTGCAACGTATCGCCAGCACGATCCAGCACTGCATTCGGCTGCCGAGCGATTTCGCGGTGCGCCTGGGCGGCGAGGAGTTTGCGGTGGTGTTGCCGGAAATAGATCAACAGGCCGCCCTGCGCGTGGCCGACCGTATTCGCGAATCGGTCAAGCGCGCGAGCACCGAGCTACTTCCCGAGAAGGCGCGCGACAGAGGCGAGGCCATCACGATCAGCGTGGGCATTGCAACGTGGCAACCCGGCGAGCCGCTCGTCATCAGCGCGATGCTCGAGCGTGCCGACAGGGCGCTCTATCAAGCCAAGCACAAGGGACGCGATCAAAGCGTGCTGGGGCAGTTGGCGGCCTGATGCCACGCCCGACTCAACGAAGCGGACGGAACGGCGGCCCCTTGAGTTCGACGGTATTGCCGTCTGGATCGTCGACGTAGCACGACGGCCCTTCGCCGTGCGCCCCATAGCGCGGCACGACCTCACCGAGCGTCACCCCATGCGAGGCCAGTTCCTGACGGATGGCCACCGCGTCGAACGGTTCGACCCGCAGACAGAAGTGATCGAGATTGCGCCCCTCGGGGCCGGGTGCCGCCCCGCCCCGGCGGCCGATTTCGCCGGCGACGTCGACCAGATCGATCAACGCGTCGCCCGCACGAAGTTGCACCAGCCCAATGTCGGCCTGCACCTTCTCCAGCGTGCAGCCCAGGACGTCGATATAGAAGTGCTGGAGCCGCTCGACGTCGTTGGTGCGCAGCACCACGTGATCGAGCGCAACGAACGGAATCCTCATCAGGCACTCAGCGCATAGCGCCGCCGCTTCTCGACCTTGGTCTCATGCGTCATCTCGTTGCGGCCATCCTCGAACACCGTCTCCAACCGCACCGTGAAGCCCCAGAGGCGCGCCACGTGCTTGAGCACCTCTTCGAAGCTATCGTCGAGCGGCTTGCGTTCGCTCTGCACATGGCGCAGCGTGAGCGATCGATCGCCATGCAGATCGACGTGCGAGACCTGGATGTTCGGCTCCAACTGGCTGAGGTTGTATTGCTGCGCGAGCATCTCGCGAATTTCACGATAGCCGGCGTCGTTATGAATGGCCGTCACGCGCAGGCGGCTGTCGCGGTCGTCGTCGAGCACGGAGAACAGCTTGAGATCGCGAATGACCTTGGGCGACAGGAACTGCTGGATGAAGCTCTCGTCCTTGAAGTTGCGCATGGCGAAGTCGAGCGTCGTCAACCAGTCGGTGCCGGCGATGTCCGGCGCCCATTGGCGATCTTCCTCGGTCGGCGCTTCGCACATGCGGCGAATGTCCTGAAACATCGCAAAGCCCAGCGCATACGGATTCAGACCGCTGTAGTACGGGCTATCGAAGGACGGCTGGTACACCACGTTCGTGTGCGCATGCAGGAACTCCATCATGAACGCGTCGTTGACGAGCTTCTCCTGGTAGAGCTGCTGCAGAATCGTGTAGTGCCAGAACGTTGCCCAGCCCTCGTTCATCACCTTGGTCTGACGCTGCGGATAGAAGTACTGCGCGAGCTTGCGCACGATGCGCACGATCTCGCGCTGCCAGGGGGCCAGCTTGGGGGCGTTCTTCTCGAAGAAATACAGCAGGTTTTCCTGCGGCTCCCCCGGGAACGGTGCCTCTTCGGACTCGGTGGGATCGAGCCCGTCGTCCTCGTCGTCATCGTGCAGGGGGTGATGAGGCAACGTGCGCCACAGATCGTTGATCTGCATTTGCAGATAGTTCTCGCGCTCTTTCTGGCGCGCCTGTTCCTGCGCCAGCGACAGGCGTTTTGGTCGCTTGTAGCGGTCGACGCCATAGTTCATGAGCGCATGGCAGGAGTCGAGCAGCAGTTCGACCGATTGTTCGCCGTAGCGCTGCTCGCACTCGGTGATGTAGTTGCGCGCAAACAGCAGGTAGTCGACGATGGCGTCGGCGCTCGTCCAGGTGCGGAACAGATAATTGCCCTTGAAGAACGAGTTATGACCGTAGCTGGCGTGCGCGATGGTTAGCGCCTGCATGGTCATGCTGTTCTCCTCCATCAGATACGCGATGCAGGGGTTCGAATTGATGACGATCTCATACGCCAACCCCATCTGTCCGCGCTTGTAGCCGCGCTCGGACGACAGGAAGTGCTTGCCGTACGACCAGTGGTGATAGCCGATGGGCAGCCCCACGGTCGCATAGGCGTCGAGCATTTGCTCGGCGGTGATGATCTCGATCTGGTTGGGATACGTGTCGAGTCTGAAGTTCGCCGCGATGCGCGCGATCTCATGCTCGTAGCGCTGAATCAGCTCGAACGTCCATTCCGATCCGGTGGATATATACGCCATGATGCGTCCTCGTTGCGGGGCCGACGCCGGGCGGTTTTCAGGCCGCCTTCTTCTTGAACAGGTCGTGCAGCACCGGATAGATCTCGGCCGCCTCCATGATGCGCTGCATCGCGAAATTCGGATGCCGCTGCTTGACCGACAAGTATTCGTTCCACAGGTTCTGCGGCTCGGCGCTGGCCACCTCCACGTACGCGAAGTACTGCACGGCAGGCATGATCGACTGCATCAGAATATCGCGGCAGATGGGCGAATCGCCGTCCCAGTTATCGCCGTCGGACACCTGCGCCCCGTAGATATTCCAATCGCTCGGCGAATAACGATCCGCGATGATTTCCGTCATCAGCTTGAGTGCGCTGGAGACGACGGTCCCTCCGGACTCGCGGGCATAGAAGAAGTCGTCTTCGTTGACTTCCTTCGCCGTCGTGTGGTGCCGGATGAGCACCAGATCGATGCGCTCGTAGTTATGCCGCAGGAACAGATAGAGCAGCATGAAGAAGCGCTTGGCCAACTCCTTGCGGCTCTGGTCCATCGACCCGGAGACATCCATCAGGCAGAACATGACAGCCTGCGCCTGCGGCCGAGGCTGCATGATCCGATTCGAATAACGCAGGTCGAGCTTCTCGATGTACGGAATGGCTTCGATGCGCGTGCGAAGTCGCGACATCTCCGGCAACATCGCCAGCGCGCGCGGCGACGTGTCGCCCTCACGCGAGACAATGTCCGCGTACGCGGCCTCCAGCTCACGCAACTGCTTGCGGTACGGCGCCGTGAGCGCGATGCGGCGACCCAGCGAGCTGCGCATCGTACGAATGACGTTGAGGTTCGACGGCGTGCCGTCGACGGAATAGCCCGCGCGAACCTTGCGGAATTCCGGAATCTGCGCGAGCCGGCGTTTCGCGAGGTCCGGCAGGGCCATGTCCTCGAAGAAGAATTTCAGGAACTCCTCGCGCGAGAGGTTGAAGACGAAATCGTCCTCGCCCTCTCCCGAGTCGCTGGCGCGGCTGCCGCCGCCCCCCGCGCCCGACGGCGGACGCTCGAAATTGTCGCCCACCACGAACTCGCGATTGCCGGGATGAATCATCTCCCGCCGCCCGCCGGGTCCATGGTGGAACAACGGCTCCGAAATGTCCTTGACCGGGATCGAGACCTGTCCGCTGCCATCGATATCGGTAATCTTGCGCCCAGCCACCGCCTTCGCTACCGCGCGTCGAATCTGATCGCGATAGCGCTTGATGAAGCGCTGTTGGTTGATGGCGCTTTTGTTCTTGCCGTTTTGCCGTCTGTCGATGATTGCTGACATAGTGGCCCCGATTGCTTACGAGGATTTGCGCACGCGCAGATACCATTCCACGAGCAGGCGGACCTGCTTCGGGGTATAGCCTTTTTCCACCATACGGTTGACGAAGTTGGCGTGTTTTTCCTGATCCTCCTTGGACGACTTCGCGTTGAACGAGATCACCGGCAGCAAGTCCTCGGTGGTCGAGAACATGCGCTTTTCGATGACCGCGCGCAGCTTCTCGTAACTCGTCCAGAGCGGATTCTTGCCCGCGTTGTTGGCACGCGCGCGCAGGACGAAGTTGACGATCTCGTTGCGGAAGTCTTTCGGATTCGTGATCCCAGCCGGCTTCTCGACCTTCTCCAGTTCGTCGTTGAGCGCGGTGCGATCGAGGATCTCGCCGGTGTTCGGATCGCGATATTCCTGATCCTGAATCCAGAGATCCGCAAAGTTCACATAGCGATCGAAAATGTTCTGACCGTACTCCGAATACGACTCCAGGTACGCCGTCTGAATCTCCTTGCCGATGAACTCCACGAACGGTGCCGTCAGATACTCCTTGATGTAGGCGAGATACCGCTTCTCGACTTCTCCCGGGTACTGTTCGCGCTCGATTTGCTGCTCAAGCACATACAGCATGTGCACCGGGTTGGCGGCCACTTCCGTGTTGTCGAAGTTGAAGACCTTGGAGAGCACCTTGAAGGCGAAGCGCGTGGACATCCCCGTCATCCCCTCGTCCACCCCGGCGTAGTCGCGATACTCCTGGTACGACTTGGCCTTCGGGTCGATGTCCTTGAGGTTCTCACCGTCGTAGACTCGGACCTTGGAGAAGATGTTGGAGTTTTCGGGCTCTTTCAGACGCGTGAGCACCGCGAACTGGGCGAGCATCTTGAGCACATTCGGCGCGCGTGGTGCGTTGGAGAGCGAGCTGTTCTTGACGAGCTTCTCGTAGATCTTCACCTCGTCGGTCACCCGCAGGCAGTAAGGCACCTTCACGATGTAGATCCGGTCGAGGAAAGCCTCATTGTTGCGGTTGCCCTTGAAGCTTTGCCACTCGGCCTCGTTCGAGTGCGCCAGCACGATACCGTCGAACGGAATCGCACCGAAACCTTCCGTGCCCTTGTAGTTGCCCTCCTGCGTGGCGGTCAGCAGCGGGTGGAGCACCTTGATCGGCGCCTTGAACATTTCCACGAACTCGAGCAGGCCGCGGTTGGCCAGGCACAAGCCCCCCGAATACGAGTAGGCATCCGGGTCGTCCTGCGGAAATTCCTCGAGCTTGCGGATGTCGACCTTGCCGACCAGCGACGAAATGTCCTGGTTGTTTTCATCGCCCGGTTCGGTCTTGGCAATGGCGATCTGTTGCAGCACCGACGGGCGCACCTTGACCACACGGAACTTGGTGATGTCGCCGTTGAATTCGTTCATGCGCTTGGTGGCCCACGGCGACGGGATCGTATTGAGATACCGCAGCGGTATGCCGAAGTCCTCCTCCAGAATCTTGCCGTCTTCGTCGGGCGAGAACAGGCCCAGGGGCGATTCGTGCACCGGCGATCCCTTCAGGCAATAGATGGGCACGTCTTCCATCAACGCCTTGAGCTTCTCTGCCAGCGACGACTTGCCGCCGCCCGGGGGGCCCAGCAGGTACAGGATCTGTTTGCGCTCTTCGAGCCCTTGCGCGGCGTGTTTGAAGAACGACACGATCTGCTCGATCGTGTCTTCCATGCCGTAGAAGTCACGGAAGGCGGGATAGATCTTGATGATCTTGTTCGAGAACAACCGCGAAAGGCGCGGGTCGTGGTGCGTGTCGATGAGCTCAGGCTCACCGATGGCGCGCAGCATCCGCTCGGAAGCCGATGCGTAAGCCGTCGCGTCCTTCTTACAGATTTCCAGATACTCCTGGATGCTGTATTCCTCTTCCTTCCGTGCTTCGAAACGTGTCGTGTAGTGGCTGAAAATATCCATATGCCTCACCCCCGCCTCATCGGAAAACATCGCGACGCGATGTCCGCTCTGTTGCCTAAGACCTGGATGACTGCGCAAAGGTTTCGACCTGGCTCACTGCATGCCGGAGCGACTGTCGCGAAACCTTTCGCACGGTCCCCTCCCTCACATGAACGACTCAAAATAGGTTTAGGTTGACTTTAAACTTGTCGCTGAAAATTGCAACCGTTACCTCATCATATGCACAAAACAAAAAAACTGTCGCTAGATATTTTCCGCAGCGCTAAGCATCGTCTATCCGCCATATTCCACGCGGGTTTGCGCCTCATCTACGCATTGCGCACGTCAGCGGATCCGCCTCACAAACCGCGCGATTTTTCGGCAAATTTCCCACGCATTGCGCACTCGGGTTTATCTGCATTCGACCGTGTTTGAATTCGTCGGCGTTTACTAAGGAATGCTATCTATCCGATAGATTTTTCCACGCACATTCAGCGCGCCGTGCGCACGCGTTTGCAGAAAAAAGTGGGCGGCCCGACGACGTCGACGAACGCGAAGACGTGGGCGCGTGATGGAGTGCTTTCCTGTCGAGGCGACGCGACTGCGCGAAGTCGCGAAGGTCGTGCGATCGTCATGCTGCGAAGCATGGTGTCGCGAGCGGAAAGTCGACGACGGCCGGATGTCTGAACGAGCGAACCTCCTGGGCGATTTCGGCATGCCTGCGGCGCTTGCCCTACCGTCGGTCGGAAAGTTCCGACCCAGGCCGTTGCACCCCACCATGCCACCGTCTCATCAATGCCTTGCAAATTGCCGATCCCTGGAATGAAGCGAACAGCGTGCCAGTGACCCGAGCTTGAACCCATGTTACGCCGGTTCGCCCGACTCTGCTGCGCCGATATGTAACGTGCTGTGTCCCGGCACGCCTCGCAGACCGCTCGAGCCCAAGGGCCCCGACGATCCATGAGCACAGCGACACGCATCGATTCGTGCCATAATGCAACCTTGTTGCATTTATTACACAGTTGCAAACTGTGTCTGAGCGTCGCCGCGCCGACGCCTAATCCATCCACGCGTCGTCCATGATTCGTTTTTCCGTTTGGCTCTACCGCCTGGCTGGCTGGGAACGCACCGTCCTGTCGTTGCTGGTGCTCCTGCCGCTTTGGGCACTCGTGTACTGGGCTCTGCAGGGGGTCGCCCCGTGATCGGCTGCCAGGATCTCTCGGTTCACTTCGGGCCGAACGTGGCGCTCGATCGCGTCAGCGCAACCTTTGCGCCCGGCGTGCTCTGCGCGGTCGTCGGCCCCAATGGCGGCGGCAAGACCACACTGCTGCGCGCACTCGCGGGCCTTCAAAAGCCCTCGACGGGCAAGATCGTCTGCGACGGGCCGGTCGCCTACCTGTCGCAACGGCCCGAGACTGACCACCGATTCCCCATGTGCGTCGAAGAGTACGTGCTGACCGGCACATGGCGGCGCACGGGCGACGCACGACGTCTCGGGCGCGACGAAGTCGAGCGCGCTCACGAGGCCCTTGCACGCGTCGGTCTTGCCGACAAACGGACGCAAGCGCTGGAGGCCTTGTCCGGCGGGCAATGGCAGCGCGCCCGCTTCGCGCGGCTGATTGTGGAAGACGCCCCGATCGTTTTATTGGATGAACCCCTTACCGGCATCGACTTGCCTTCGGCGGAACTGTTGCTCACCTTGCTGGATCAATGGCGCAGCGAGGGACGCACGGTGGTGGCGGTGCTCCATGATCTGCCGCTCGTGCGCGAGCGCTTCGCGCACGTCGCCGTGATGGCCGGTCGGCTGGTGTCGACGGGCACGCCGGCCGAGTGTCTGCACGGCGGGCTGCCGTCTGCCGACAGTGCGGCTGGCGGCGCGCATGCGGGCTTGTCCGGCGCGGGCGGCTACACCGCCCGCGTTGCCGGCCCCGCGTCGGCAGCCTATGGCTTGCCGCCCCACGGGGGTTCGCGCGCGCCGGGCGCGATCACGACCTCGGGGGGAGGCCACCGATGAGCGGGGTTCTCGATCTGATCGTCGGCCCGTTCTCGGAGTTCGACTTCATGCGCCACGCGTTGGTCGGCAGTCTCGCGCTGTCGGTCGGCTGCGCGCCGGTAGGGGTTTTCCTGCTGCTGCGGCGCATGAGCCTGATGGGCGATTCGCTCTCGCATGCGGTGTTGCCGGGCGCCGCCATCGGCTACCTGATTGGCGGCCTGTCGCTGCCCTGGATGGCGGGCGGCGGGATGGTGGCGGGCTTGCTGGTGGCCCTGCTCGCCGGACTGTCGAGCCGCCGCACGCGGCTGGACGAGGGGGCCTCGTTCGCGGGCTTCTATTTATTGGCGCTGGCCGGTGGCGTGGTGATTGTCTCGAAATGGGGCAACAGCGTCGACCTGATGCACCTGCTCTTCGGCTCGGTGCTCGCGGTGGACGATCCGTCGCTGATTCTCGTGGCCGCGATAGCATCCGTGACGCTCCTATGGTTCGGATGGCATTATCGCGGTCTCGTGCTCGACAGCGCCGATCCGGCGTTTCTCGGTCACGACCACGGCAGGGGCGTCATGCGCTATCACCTGGGCTTTACGGTGCTCACGGTGATGAACCTCGTCGCGGGGTTTCAGGCGATGGGCACGCTCATGGCCGTGGGACTGATGATGCTGCCGGCGGCCACCGCCCGGCTCGTCGCCCGCACGCTGCCGGGCATGCTGCTCGTGGCCTGGCTGGTCGCGAGCGCGTCAAGCGCCATCGGATTGCTGCTTTCGTATTACCTGGCCTGCCCTTCGGGACCGGCCATCATTCTGACGGCGGGCATCGCCTACCTGGGCGCGCTGCTTGCCACGCCGGGCCACGCCAATGCGGCCAAGGCCCCGGCGCTTTGAGAGAGGAAAACATGTTCGGATTGGGTCAATCGGCTGGCAAATCGTGGTTTGGCGCGGCGCGCCTCGCCGCACTGCTCGCCATGGCGCTGGCGCTCGCCAGCCCGGCACGCGCGCAGGACACGCACCTGCCCGTTGCCGCAAGCTTCAGCATCCTGTCCGACATCGTCAAGTCCGTCGGTGGCGACCGGGTCGACGTGACGACGCTCGTCGGTCCCGATCAGGACACGCATGTCTACGAGCCCACGCCGGCGGATGTCGCCAAGATTTCGGGGACCAAGCTCTTCTTCGTCAATGGCCTGGGCTTCGAAGGCTGGATGCCTCGCTTGATGAAGGCGAGCCACTATCCCGGCAAGCTCGTCACCGTCACCCAAGGCCTCAAAGCGCGCACGATGGTCGACGAGGGAAGGACCGTGCCCGACCCGCACATGTTCCAGGATCCCGAACGTGTCAAAACGATGGTCGATAACATCGCCGCCGCCCTGTCGCAAGCGGACCCGTCCGGCAGCGCCTATTACGCGGAACGCGCCAGGAACTACCGCGGCGCACTCGATGATCTGATCACCTGGGCCAACAAGCAGTTCGCGCCGATTCCGCCGGCCCGCCGCGTTGTCCTCACGTCGCACGACGCCTTCGGCTACCTCGGTCAGCGCTTCGGCGTCAGGTTCCTTGCCCCGGAAGGCGTGTCGACCGAAAGCGAAGCCAGCGCCCGGGACGTGGCGAACCTGATCCGCGTGATTCGCCGCACGGGTATCAAGGCCGTTTTCATGGAAAACATCTCCAATCCGCGCCTGATCCAGCGCATCGCCCGCGACGCCAAGGTGACGGTCGACGGCAAACTGTATTCCGACGCCCTGTCGCAGAATCCGGAAGCCACGACCTACCTTCAGTTGTTCCAGCACAACGTGCGCGCCATCGCCGCCGCGATGAAGGACAACCGCTAGTCGGTCACCGCCCCGCCTTCCGCGGTGCACGCGCCATACGCGCTATAATGCGTGCACCACACACCGGCCCCGCTAGGGAGGTCCGGACAGGCCGGCCACGCCGGCTTTTGCGTTTGGGCCGCCGCTTCTCTCTCGCGGCCGGGCAAGACTGAACCCCTGAAACATTCATTACGGACGCCCCCAGGTCAACCACTGCGAACGGCGCACACTCAATGGCAAAGAAGATTTATATCAAGACGTTCGGCTGTCAGATGAACGAGTATGACTCCGACAAGATGGCGGACGTACTGGGCGCCGCCGAAGGGCTGGAAAAGACGGACACGCCCGAAGACGCCGACGTCATCCTGTTCAACACTTGCTCCGTACGCGAAAAGGCGCAGGAAAAGGTGTTCTCGGATCTGGGCCGCATGCGCGCGCTCAAGGAAATCAAGCCGGACCTGGTCATCGGTGTCGGCGGCTGCGTCGCCAGCCAGGAAGGCGCCGCCATCGTGCAGCGCGCCCCCTATGTGGACGTGGTGTTCGGCCCGCAGACCCTGCACCGTCTGCCGCAGATGCTCGAAGCGCGTCGCGCCACCGGGCGCTCGCAGGTCGACATCTCGTTCCCGGAAATCGAGAAGTTCGATCACCTCCCGCCCGCCAAGGTCGAGGGAGCGACCGCCTTCGTCTCGATCATGGAAGGCTGCTCGAAGTACTGCAGCTATTGCGTGGTGCCCTACACGCGAGGGGACGAAGTCTCGCGCCCATTCGAAGACGTGCTCACCGAGATTGCCGGCCTGGCCGAGCAAGGCGTGCGCGAAATCACGCTGCTGGGTCAGAACGTGAACGCCTATCGCGGGTCGATGGCCGACGGCGAGATCGCCGACTTCGCGCTGCTCATCGAATACGTGGCCGAGGTGCCTGGCGTCGAGCGCATTCGCTACACGACCAGCCATCCGAAGGAATTCACGCAACGCCTGATCGACACCTACGCCAAGGTGCCCAAGCTCGTGAGCCATCTGCACCTGCCCGTGCAGCACGGCGCCGACCGCGTACTCTCGGCGATGAAGCGCGGCTATACCGCGCTGGAATACAAGTCGATCATCCGCCGCCTGCGTCAGGTGCGCCCGGACATGTCGATGTCGTCGGACTTCATCGTCGGCTTCCCCGGCGAGACGGAAGAGGATTTCGACAAGCTCATGGCGATGATTCACGAGATCGGCTACGACACGAGCTTCTCGTTCATCTACAGCCCGCGCCCGGGCACGCCGGCCGCCAACCTGCCGGACGACACGCCGCGCGAGGTCAAGCTGCGCCGTCTGCAACATTTGCAGGCGGTGATCGAGGAGAACGCCGCGCACATCAGCCAGCGCATGGTCGGCTCGCGTCAGCGTATTCTCGTCGAAGGCGTGTCGCGCAAGGACCCCAACGAGCTGCAAGGCCGCACGGAGAACAACCGCGTGGTGAACTTCCCGGCAACCGAAGCCCAGCGCGCCCACCTGATCGGCCAGATGACCGACGTCGTGATCACGCTCGCCTACCCGCACTCGCTGCGTGGTGAATTGCTCACCACGCACTGACCGAAATTTGCGACTATGATCGGATCCGGCAGATTCGGGCGCACCCACCTCATGCATCGCGTGCCCGAGCCTGCCCCCGGCGACTCCATCGAACGATCTGAACAGGCACCCGACCGGATCATCTTGAAAGCACCCGTCCAAGAATTCACCGCACCGCGCGACGACAACCGCCGTCTGGCCAACCTCTGCGGCCCGCTCGACGAGAACCTGCGTCAGATTGAACAGGCGCTCGACGTCTCCATTTCCCGCCGCGGCCATCGCTTCGCCGTTCGCGGCAAGAGCGCCGCGATCGCCACCCAGGCCATCGAGAGCTTTTACAACCGCGCGACCGAGCCGCTGTCGGTCGACGATATCCAGTTGGGCCTCGTGGAGTCGCGTCAGGGGCTCGTTCCGAGCGTGCGTCACGGCGACGACAACCCGTTTGCCGCCGGCGAGACGGAAGACGGATCGCCCGTACTGCACACGCGCCGCAGCGATCTGCACGGTCGTACGCCGGCGCAGCGCGACTATCTCAAGCAGATCCTGTCGCACGACGTGACATTCGGCATCGGCCCGGCGGGCACCGGAAAGACCTATCTGGCCGTGGCCTGCGCCGTCGACGCCCTGGAGCGCGACGCCGTCAAGCGCATCGTCCTGACGCGCCCCGCCGTGGAAGCGGGCGAGCGCCTGGGCTTTCTCCCCGGCGATCTGGCCCAGAAGGTCGACCCGTACCTGCGCCCGCTCTACGACGCACTCTACGATCTGCTCGGCTTCGACAAGACACAAAAGTATTTCGAGAAGCAGATGATCGAGATCGCGCCGCTCGCGTACATGCGCGGGCGCACGCTCAACCACGCGTTCATCATTCTTGACGAGGCGCAGAACACTACGCCCGAGCAGATGAAGATGTTCCTGACGCGCATTGGCTTCGGCAGCAAGGCGGTCGTGACCGGCGACACCACGCAGGTCGACCTGCCACGCGGCCAGAAGAGCGGCCTGATGGAAGCGCAGGTGATCCTGAAGAACGTTCGCGGCATCGCCGTGACCCGCTTTACCAGCGTGGACGTGGTGCGTCACCCGTTGGTCGCCCGCATCGTCGATGCATACGACGCCCACGCGCAGCTTGACGAAGCCAGCCTCGAGGCGCGCGTGTCGGCCGAACGCGCCCCGCGCGCCGCCCGCGCATCGCGAGGCAAGGCATGAGCGAGCGAGCCTCGCGTTCGCCGCGTCATGCACTCACGCTGACGCACCAGTTCGTGGCCGGTCCGGCGTTCGCCACGCACAAGGCATTGCTCACGCGCACCACGCTGCGCCGCTGGGTGCAGGCCGCGCTGCTCGCCGACGCCGAACTGACCCTGCGCTTCGTCGGCGCGGAAGAAGGACAGACGCTGAACCGCGGCTATCGCGGCAAAGACTACGCGACCAACGTGCTCACGTTTGCCTATGCGCAGCACGACAGCGACCCAGTAACGGGCGACATCGTGTTGTGCTGCCCGGTGGTCGAGCGCGAAGCGAACGAACAGGGCATTACGCTCGAAGCGCATTACGCCCATCTGATCGTGCACGGCGTGCTTCATGCGCAAGGTTACGACCACGAAGCGGACGATGAGGCACAGGAGATGGAAGGCCTCGAAACTGAGATTCTCACTGGTCTCGGCTACGCCGACCCTTACTTGGTCGAAAAGTCCCCGCAGTCCCGCACACCGGCCAACACGCGCCGCGCCTGAACCGATACCGCATGGACCGCTTCCCCAATCGCCCGACGGCCCCCGAGACGCCACCGGCCAGTGTGTCGAGCGGTCCTGGGTGCAACCAGTACCCGCCGGATCTCGGCGACGCCCGTCATCTGAGCCAGCAAGAACTCGCGGGCTCGCTGGATACCGCGCTCGCCCACTGGGATGGTCGCGAGGATCTGTGGATCTTCGCGTACGGCTCGCTCATCTGGAATCCGGGCCTGCCCGTCGAGGAGAGCCTGCACGCTCGCGTCTTCGGTTATCACCGAGGTCTGTATCTGTGGTCGCGCGTCAATCGAGGCACCCCCGAGCAACCGGGACTCGTGCTGGCCCTCGACCGTGGCGGCTCGTGTGCAGGGGTGGCGCTGCGGCTCTCGGCCGCCAGGGCGCGCGCCGAACTCGAAACGCTCTGGTATCGCGAGATGGCGATGGGCTCGTATCGTCCGGCATGGCTCAATTGCGCCCTCGCCGACGGCCGCAGCGCGCCCGCGCTCGCATTTGTCATGCGACGCGATGTAAAGAGCTACGCCGGCCGCCTGCCCGACGACATCATCCGCAAGGTCTTCGATCAGGCGCAGGGTCGCTACGGCACAACGCACGATTACGTTGCCCGCACGGTCAAGGCGCTGCGCGACGCCGGCATGCCCGATCCGGCGCTGGAAGCCGTGCTGCACCGCTGCGGTGCGCGCTGAGATCGTCTGTGCGTCCTGAAATCCGCCGCATCGCGTGGACACGACGTCGGCGCCACGCGACGCGGCGGTACTGACGCAGAGTTGCCGTACATCTGGTGTATCCTTGAGCTTCCTGTAACAGCTCGGCGTCCGCCCACCTTGGACGCGCCGTCATGAACGACCCATATCCCAGTCGACCCGGTCGAAAAAACACCGATAAACCCCGCTCGCTGCTCGAACGCCTCACCGATCTGATTTCCCCGGAACCGGAGTCGCGTGCGGAGCTGCTTGAAATTCTGCAAGACGCCCACGCCCGCAACCTGATGGACGCCGATTCGCTGGCGATGATCGAGGGCGTATTCCAGGTGGCCGACCTGTGTGCCCGCGACATCATGGTGCCGCGCGCGCAAATGGACGCCATCAACATCGAACAGACACCCGACGAGTTCGTCCCCTTCGTGCTGGAACAGGCGCACTCGCGCTATCCGGTGTACGAAGGCAATCGCGACAACATCATCGGCATTCTGCTCGCGAAGGATCTGGTGCGTTACTACGCCAATCACGACTTCGACGTGCGCGACATGCTGCGCCCGGCGGTGTTCATTCCCGAGTCGAAGCGTCTTAACGTGCTGCTGCACGATTTCCGCGTCAATCGCAATCACATCGCCATCGTCGTCGACGAATATGGCGGCGTGGCCGGCCTCATCACCATTGAAGACGTGCTCGAACAGATCGTCGGCGATATCGAGGACGAGTACGACTTCGACGAGGAAGAAGACAACATCATTGCCGCGCCCGACGGCACGTATCGCATTCGTGCCCTCACCGAGATCGAGCAGTTCAACGAGGCGTTCGGCACGCAGTTCACTGACGCCGAGAACGACACGATCGGCGGTATGATCACGCACCAGTTCGGCCGAGTGCCGCGTCGTGGCGAGCGCATGCGTTTGGGCAATCTCGTGTTCGAAGTGCTGCGTGCCGACGGCCGTCAGATTCACGTGCTGCTGTTGCGGCGCATGGAAACGGCTGGCGCCGATCCGACTGCCTGACGTCTTGACTCACGCTCCGATCAACGTCTACATCGACCCATGCAGGAAATGACCCTCCACGCGCCCGAGCGGCGCTCGTGGCCCGCTTGGCGTGCCCGCGCGCTCGCCGGCCTGGCCGGTATCGCCCAGACCCTCGCCTTCGCGCCGCGCGACGTCTGGTGGCTGCAACTGCTTGCCATGGCCGGGCTGTTCGCGCTCGTCGAGCGCAGCGCGTCGCGCCGCGACGCCCTCTGGCTGGGCGGCAGTTTCGGCGTCGCGTCGTTCGCGTCCGGCATCTGGTGGCTCTATATCAGCATGCATACGTACGGCGGCATGCCCGGCATCATGGCCGGTGCAGCCGTGCTGCTGTTCTCGATCTATCTCGCAATCTATCCGGCGCTGGCGACGTTCATCACGCGTGGGGTGTCCCCCAGCGGCCTGTGGCGTACCCTCGCGTTCGCAGGGGCATGGACGCTCGCGGAATGGCTGCGCGGCACCGTCTTCACGGGCTTCCCGTGGCTGTCGCCCGGCTACGCCCATGTCGATGGCCCACTGGCAGGCTTTGCGCCGCTCATCGGGGTCTACGGCATTGGCGGACTCGCCGCACTCGCGGCGGCTTGGCTCGCCCGCGCAGTGCTTCCCGTCGCCGGCACGACACCACAGCCTGGGCCCGCCCGGCGGCTGGCGGCGGTCGTCGGTGTGCTGGCGCTGCTCGGCGCGGGCGCCGGGCTCGCGCGCCACGCCTGGACCACCCCGTCGGGCAAGCCGCTCACCGTTCGGCTGCTGCAAGGCAATATCGCGCAGGACATGAAATTCGAGCGCGCGGGGATCGATCACGCGATGGCCTTGTATCGCGACATGATCGTGGCCGCACCGGCGGACCTCATCATCACGCCGGAGACGGCCTTCCCCGTGTTGCTGCAAGGCATACCGCCCGATGTGGCCGGCCCGATCCGCGAATTCGCCGATCGCACCGGCTCGCACGTGGTGCTCGGGGCCGTCGGCGCCACGCTCACCGATCGCGGCCCGACGGACTTGACCAACAGCCTGTTCGGCGTCACGCCGCGCGACGCGACGCTGCACCGCTACGACAAGCATCATCTCGTGCCATTCGGCGAATTCGTTCCGTGGGGTTTTCGCTGGTTCGTCGACATGATGCACATCCCGCTGGGCGACTTTCTGCGCGGCACGGCCACACCGAGCGGCTTCGCGGTCGCCGACCAGCGCGTGGCGCTCGACATCTGCTACGAAGACTTGTTTGGCGAGGAAATCGCCCAGACGCTGCGCAGCATGCCCGAGCCCGCGACGGTGCTCGCCAACTCGACCAACCTCGCGTGGTTCGGCGACACCATCGCGCTCGACCAGCATCTGCAAATTGCGCGCATGCGCACGCTCGAAACGGGACGTCCGATGCTGCGGGCGACGAACACCGGCACGACGGCGATCATCGATGCCCACGGCCGCGTACAGGGCCGTCTGCCAACGATGACCACGGGCGCTCTCACGGGCAGCGTACAGCCCTACAGCGGCCTCACGCCATACGTCCGCTTCGGCAACCTGCCCGCGCTGGGGCTCGCCCTGATCGCGCTGGGCCTCGGACTGGCCATGTCGCGCCGGGCGCGCTGAGTCGAGCCGACGTCGCACCGGCGACATCGAAATGACGCGGGGGACCGTGAAAATCCCCCTGTCGGGCTACCCGAAGGGCATCGACGCCCCGTTCGGGTCGAATTCCCGCTAAAATTCAATGTTTTAGTCTTTTGGCCGCGCTCGCGGCCGGGCCAAAAGACTGCGCAAAATCCGCATTTTTTCTGTTCGTCCGCGCGAATTCATCATGCTTACCTTTCAACAAGTCATCCTGACTTTGCAGGATTACTGGGACAAGCAAGGCTGTGCGTTGCTCCAGCCTTACGACATGGAGGTCGGCGCCGGTACCTCGCACACTGCCACGTTCCTGCGCGCGATCGGCCCGGAGCCGTGGCGCGCCGCCTATGTGCAGCCGTCGCGCCGTCCGAAGGATGGCCGTTACGGTGAGAATCCGAATCGCATGCAGCACTACTACCAGTACCAGGTGGTGCTCAAGCCGGCACCGGAGAACATTCTCGACCTGTACCTGGGTTCGCTGCGCGCGCTCGGCCTCGATCTGACCGAAAACGACGTGCGCTTCGTGGAAGACGACTGGGAAAACCCCACGCTCGGCGCCTGGGGCCTGGGCTGGGAGGTGTGGCTCAACGGCATGGAAGTGACCCAGTTCACGTATTTCCAGCAAGTCGGCGGGCTGGACTGCAAGCCGGTGCTCGGCGAAATCACGTACGGGATCGAGCGTCTGGCCATGTATTTGCAACAGGTCGAGAACGTCTACGACCTCGTGTGGACCGAATGGGAAGAACAGACGGCCGAGGGCCCCGTCACGCGTCGCCTGACCTATGGCGACGTGTTCCATCAGAACGAAGTCGAACAGTCGACGTACAACTTCGAGCATTCGAATCAACCGATGCTGTTCGGTTTCTTCGATAACTATGAGAGCGAAGCCAAGCGCCTCATCGAAGCCGAGCTCGCGTTGCCCGCCTACGAAATGATTTTGAAGGCCGCCCACACGTTCAACCTGCTCGACGCGCGCGGCGCCATCTCGGTGACGGAGCGTGCCGCGTATATCGGCCGTATCCGGGCGTTGTCGCGCCTGATCGCACAGGCCTACTACGCTTCGCGCGAGAAGCTCGGCTTCCCGATGCTGAACGCCCCCGCCGCCCCAACCCAAACGCAAGCCGCATGATGAGCACCGCACAACGCACCCTGCTGGTCGAACTGCTGACCGAAGAACTGCCGCCGAAGGCGCTGGCGCGTCTGGGCGACGCGTTCGCCGACGGCATTGCCAACGGCCTGCGCTCGCGCGGCCTCACCACGGACGCGAGCGTCGTCACGCCGTACGCCACGCCGCGACGCCTGGCCGTCTCGATCTCGAACGTGCTCGAGCGCGCCCCTGACGCGACCATCCGCGCCAAGGTACTGCCGGTCTCCGTCGCCCTCGACGCCGACGGCAATCCGACGCCGCCGCTGGCGAAGAAGCTCGCCGCCATGGGCTTTGCCGACCTGCCGGTCGCCCGCCTGGAGCGCGCAATGGATGGCAAGGCCGAGGCCTTTTTCCACACCTACACGGCGGCGGGCGCCCAACTGGGCGACGCGCTGCAAGGGGCGCTCGACGAGACGCTCGGCAAACTGCCGATCCCGAAGGTCATGAGCTACCAGCGTCCGGACGGCGAGACGGTGCAATTCGTGCGCCCGGTGCACGGCCTGATCGCGCTGCATGGCGACACCGTCGTGCCTGCCACGGCGATTGGGCTCGCCTCGGGCAACCAGACGCTGGGACATCGCTTCCTGTCGAACGGCGACGTCGTCGTCGCGCATGCCGACGCTTACGCCTCGACCCTCGCCTCCGAAGGCAAGGTGCTTGCCGGTTTCGCGGATCGCCGCGATGCGATTCGCACGCAGTTGCTTGACGCGGCGGGCAACGATCATGTGATCATGCCCGACGCACTGCTCGACGAAGTGACCGCTCTGGTCGAATGGCCGGCGGTCTACGCCTGCCACTTCGAAGAAGAATTTCTCGCGGTGCCGCAGGAATGTCTGATTCTCACGATGCAGACGAACCAGAAGTACTTCGCGCTCACCGACAAGCCGCTCGCCGAGGGCGGCCGCCTCACGAACCGTTTCCTGATCGTCTCCAACATCGCCACCGACACGCCCGAGCAGATCGTCACGGGTAACGAGCGTGTGGTGCGCCCGCGTCTCGCGGATGCGAAGTTCTTCTTCGAGCAGGACAAGAAGAAGCCGCTCGCGGACCGTGTGCCGCAGCTCGCGAACGTCGTTTATCACAACAAGCTGGGCTCGCAGTTCGAGCGTACGCAACGTCTGGTGCGACTGGCCGGTGCCATTGCGCAGATGATCCGTGGCGCGGACCAGAACGCCGTGGCGCTGGCCGAGCGCGGCGCCCTGCTGGCCAAGGCCGACCTGCTGACCGATATGGTCGGTGAGTTTCCGGAACTGCAAGGCACGATGGGCACGTATTACGCGCGGCACGATGGCGAAGCCGAAGACGTCGCGCGCGCCTGCTCGGAGCATTATCAGCCGCGCTTCGCGGGCGATGCCCTGCCCGCGAGCGACACGGGTCTCTTCGTGGCGCTGGCCGACAAGCTCGAGACGCTCGTCGGCATCTGGGGCATCGGCCTGCAACCGACCGGGGAGAAAGACCCGTTCGCGCTGCGCCGCCATGCGCTCGGGATCGCGCGTATGCTCGTCGAGCGGCGCCTGCCGGTCATGCTGTCGGATCTGCTGAACGTGACCTACCAGCAATTTACGTCGGGTGTCGCCAGCGACGCGTACCTGAACGACGTCTACCAGTTCGTGCTCGATCGCCTGCGTGGCTATTTGCGCGAGCGTGGCTACGCCGCCAACGAGATCGAGGCGGTGCTGGTTTCCCCGTCGATCTATCTGGACCTGAGCGATGTGATCGAGCGCCTGGAGGCCGTGCGTACGTTCTCGGCGCTGCCGCAAGCCGACGCGCTTGCCGCCGCGAACAAGCGTATCGGCAACATCCTCAAGAAGACGGCGCCGCCGCCCGAGGGCGTCATCGAGGCGTCGCTGCTGATCGAGCCGGCCGAGAAAGCACTTGCCGCCGCACTGGACAAGGTCACCCCCGTGGTGGATGAAAAGTTCAGGGCGCACGAGTATGCACAAGCGCTGTCGGCGTTGGCCGACCTGCGCGATGCGGTCGACGCGTTCTTCAACGACGTGATGGTGATGGCCGACGACGAGACACTGCGCAACAATCGCCTCGCCCTGCTCAGCCATCTGCATCTGAAGATGAACCTCGTGGCCGATCTCTCGAAGCTCGCCGCTTGATTGCGGCTTAATGTCCCGGAAGCCTGTTCGTCATGGATTCGCGTAAAGACCGCACCCCCGGCCCCGCCGCCCGCAAGCTCGTGATTCTCGACCGCGACGGCGTCATCAACGCCGACTCGGATCAGTTCATCAAGTCGACGGATGAGTGGGTACCGTTGCCCGGCAGTCTGGAAGCCATCGGCCGCCTGAATCAGGCCAGCTACCGGGTCGTCGTGGCGACGAACCAGTCGGGCGTGGGGCGCGGGCTGTTCGACATGGCGACGCTCGGCGCCATGCACACGAAGATGTCGAAGCTGGCCGTCGCCGCCGGTGGCCGCATCGACGCCGTGTTCTTCTGCCCGCACACCGCCGCCGACGCCTGCGACTGCCGCAAGCCGAGGCCCGGCCTGTTTCAGGAAATCGCGCGCCGCTACGAAGTCGACCTGACCGGCGTGCCGGCCGTGGGCGATTCGCTGCGCGATTTGCAGGCGGCGGCGGCGGTCGGCGCACGCCCGCATCTGGTGCTGACCGGCAAGGGCAAAAAGACGCTCGCCGCAGGTAATCTGCCCGAAGGCACGCGTGTGCATGACAGCCTGCAGGCGTTTGTGAACGACCTGCTCGCCGAAGAGGACGCCAAGAGCGCGTGAGCGGCGCGGCGCTTGCCCGCCACATTACCCAGGACGCGCGTCGGCGCGCGTAGGACAATCGCTCCGGCACCCTATTTCAGGCCAAGATCCGATGTTGCAACTTCGTTCGATTCTCTTCTTCATCTTCCAGATCGTCTGGACGATTCCGTACGCCATCGCGTGCATCGTCTCCTTCCCATTCCTCTCGCGCGTGCAACGCTACTGGGTCGCTGCGGGCTGGTGCAAGGTGGTCATCTGGGTGGGCGACAAGCTGTGTGGCATGCGCTACCGGGTCATCGGATGGGAGAATCTGCCGGATACACCCGCGGTCCTGCTGTCGAAGCATCAGTCGGCCTGGGAGACGATTGCGCTGCCGGCGCTCATGCCGCGCCCGCTGTGTTTCGTGTTCAAGCGCGAGCTGCTTTACGTGCCATTCTTCGGCTGGACGCTGGGCCTGCTCAGCATGATTCACATCAATCGCAGCAAAGGCACCGATGCGTTTCAGTCGGTCGTTGCGCAGGGTCGCGAGCGCCTGGCCCAAGGATCGTGGATCATCATGTTCCCGGAAGGCACCCGCACGAAGACGGGCTCGCGCAACAAGTACAAGTCGGGCGGCGCGCGTCTCGCAACGGCGACCGGCGCGCCTGTGGTGCCCATCGCGCACAATGCCGGACGCGTCTGGCCGCGCAACACGTTCATGAAAAAACCCGGGGAAGTGATCGTATCGATCGGGCCGGTCATCGAGACGGCGGGCCGCACGGCCGAGGCCGTCAACGCCGACGTAACCGAATGGATCGAGCGCGAGATGGTGCGTATCGACCCGAGTGCCTATACGGCAAAGCCGGTGAAGACCGCGTCCCAATCGACGGATTCCCCCGCTTCGTCGGACAAGCCCGACACCACGCCACGGACCTGACGCCATCTCCCGGAACCGTCTCATGTCGAAAGTCCAATCCGCTATGCGCGACACTCGCTCCCGGCATGAGACACCTGTTCCCCAGATGGAACTCGATCTGTTCGGCAACCCGGCGGCCGAAGCGAATGGGGTGGCCACGGACGTGCCAGCCCCTTCCGTCACACAGAGCCCCTCGGCCAGCGACACGAGCACGCGCCATGAACCCACGTCGGCGGCCTCGGGGCCGCGTCGCCTGCCCGCCGCCGGCGAGCGGGTGATCGTGCTCGACGGCCATGCCATCTACTACCGGTTCAAGCGCTCGTCACGACGCACCATCGGGTTCATGATCGACGAATCGGGACTGGCCGTCACGGCCCCGCGCTGGGTCACGCTCGCGGACGTCGAAGCCGCCGTGGTCGAGAAGAAGCGCTGGATCTTCAACAAGATCGCCGAATTTCGCGACCGCGCCGCACGTCGTGTGATTCCGCGTGTGATCTGGGCCGACGCCACCACGCTGCCGTTCCTCGGCCACACGCTGACGATTCGGCTCGGCGCGAGCGCTCGCGCTGCACAGTACGACATCCATACGCATACGTTGTGGCTCGATTTGCCGCCGCAAGCCGCGCCGGAGCAGATGCGCGACCGCGTGCAGGGCTGGCTGCAGCAGGAGGCCCGCAAACTCTTTACGACGCGGCTGGAAGTCTATGGCGAGCGGCTCGGCGTGCGTCATTCGGCGCTGGGGCTGTCATCGGCCACGACGCGATGGGGCAGTTGCAGCGCTGACGGGCGTATCCGCTTGAACTGGCGGCTGATCCACTTCCCATTGGGTGTGATCGATTACGTGGTCGCGCACGAACTGGCGCATTTGAAGGAGATGAACCACGGGCCTCGTTTCTGGCAAGCCGTGGCGTCGATCTTCCCGGAGTTCGAGTCGGCACGCGACACGCTCAAGTCGCATGCGCCCGAGTGGCTACCGGAATTCTGACCGCACGGTCACGTCTGATCGTTAGCATGGCTCAACGCTGCGTGAATGCAGCTCATTTTCATGCGCGCGGGTACAATCGAGTTCTCGTTGTCCCCATCGGTTAAAAACATCATGCGAATGCTCCATACCATGCTGCGCGTCGGCGACCTGCAGCGCTCGATCGATTTCTACACGCGTGTGCTTGGCATGCAACTGCTGCGTCAGAGCGAGAACCCCGAGTACAAGTACACGTTGGCTTTTGTCGGCTATGGCGCCGAGTCGGAACACACGGTGCTTGAACTGACCTACAACTGGGGCGTGGAGAAGTACGAAATCGGCACCGCGTTCGGCCATCTGGCGATCGAAGTCGACGACGCCTACGTCGCCTGCGACACGATCCGCGCGGCCGGTGGCAAGGTCAGCCGCGAAGCCGGGCCCGTCAAGGGCGGCACCACGGTCATCGCCTTCGTCGAAGATCCGGACGGCTACAAGATCGAATTGATCCAGAAGCATTCGGCCAAGGGCGGCTTGTAAAGCCCGCCAGTCCGCGCGCCATGCGGTAACGGCCGCCCATTTGCGGCGGCCGTTACCCGGATGACACAACAGCGTGCCGGCTACCTTCGTGCAGACCGGCCCGACGCGTCAGAACTCCACCATCGCAAAGTCCTCCTTGCCCACGTCGCACAACGGGCAACGCCAGTCTTCCGGCACATCTTCCCAGCGGGTTCCGAGGGCAATGCCGTCGTCCGGACAGCCGAGCGCTTCGTCGTAAATCCAGCCACAGATCACACAGACCCATTGGCGGTAGGCCGGCGCCGTGTCGCCGGACACGACGCGCACAGCACCGTCGTCCTGCGTCGTTTCGGCCTTCTGCGGTGCCGCCGGATCCAACAGGGGGAACACGAGCGGCGATTCGGTCCCCGAGGCAACGGATTCTGGCCGGCTCAGATGCGATTGCAGTGCGGCGAGCAATGCTTGCGCCTCGTCGCGAGTGAGATCGATCCAGTACGGATCGCCAGCCCCGTCGTTGAGTCGTGACGGGGAGAACTGAAGTTCGACGGCGGAGCCTTTCTTGTACATGCGCAATAGTGCGGAAAATGACGGCGGAGGCAGGCACCATGGCCCGCGCGGAGCATTGTATCGCCACGGCCATGTGCAATAAACCCGTGGAACAGGGAAACATAATGTCGCGAGACGAAACAATGCCTCCCGGATTACCCCTGTTACCTGCACCAGAATGCTGCCCGAGCGACCGGGATCGGAGACAATGAGCCACACAGCGTATCGGGCTCACGATACGTCGCCATCCGAACCAACTCCATGAAAACCACTCCGCGTCCGATCGATGCCGCCGCGCTCGCCATCATGTTTGGCCTATGTGCGGTTTGGGGCGGCCAGCAGGTCGCCGTCAAACTGGCCGTGCCGGTCGTGCCTCCCGTGCTGCAAGCCGGCCTGCGCTCGCTGATCGCGACCGTGCTGGTCGGCGGCTGGATGCTGTGGCGCCGTCAGAAGCTCTTCACCGGCGACGGCACCTTGCCGGCGGGCCTCCTCGCGGGCTTGCTCTTCTCGCTGGAATTCCTCTGCATCTTCGTCGGCCTGACGCACACGACGGCCTCGCGCATGGCCGTCTTCCTGTACTCGGCCCCCTGCTTTACCGCCATGGGCCTTCACTGGACGGTGCCGAGCGAACGGCTGCGGCCGATGCAATGGCTCGGCATGGCCGTCGCCTTCTGCGGCATCGTGGTCGCGTTCTCGGACGGCAGCGGTTCGGACCTCGCGAAAACGTGGCCCGGCGACCTGCTCGGCCTCCTCGCTGGCGTGTTCTGGGGAATGACGACGGTGATCGTCCGGGCATCACGCCTGGCGAGCGCCGCACCGTCGAAGACGCTGCTTTACCAACTCGCCGTCTCGGCCGTGTTGCTGTGCGCACTGGCACTGGGGACAGGCAGCGTGCACGTCGGCCCGATGACGGCCACGACATGGGTCAGCCTCGCCTACCAGTCCATTGGCGTGGCGTTTGCCAGCTACCTGATCTGGTTCGGGATGCTGACGCGCTACAGCGCCGCCCGCCTCGCGTCGTTCTCGTTCCTAAGCCCGCTCTTCGGCGTGACGTTCGGCGTGCTGGTGCTGGGTGAATCGGTCGGCTGGCGCTTTGCGAGCGCCGTCGCGCTCGTGTTCGCCGGGATCAGCCTGGTGAACCGGCGCCACTGATGGCACGCGAGAGGTTCACGTATTCGTCGACCGGAACGTCCTCGGCGCGACGGGTGAGATCGAATCCCAGCGCATCGAAATCGACACGATCGCGGTAACTGTGCAGCGTGTTGCGCAGCATCTTGCGGCGCTGCGAGAACGCCTGCGCCACCACCGCACCGAACACGTCCAGATCGACCTGCGGCAGATCGGCCACGGCACGCGGAATCATCCGCACCACGGCCGAGTCGACCTTCGGCGGCGGATTGAACGCCTGCGGTGGTACGTCGAGCACCTTGTCCATCCAGTAGCGATACTGAAGCATGACCGAGAGCCGGCTGTAGTTGCTCGACCCCGCGGGCGCGACCATGCGCTCGACCACTTCGTCCTGCAGCATGAAGTGCTGATCGCGCACGAGCGCCGCATAGCGCATCAGATGGAAAAGCAGCGGACTGGAGATGTTGTACGGCAAGTTGCCGACGATGCGCAGCGGGGCTTCGTCGCGTCGATCTGCCGGAACAAGCGATCCAAAGTCGAAGTCGAGCGCGTCGCCCGCATGCACGCTCACGCGCTCACCGAACTTGCGCGTAAGGCGTGCAACCAGGTCGCGGTCGAGTTCGACCACATGCAAATGCGCGAGCCACTCTGTGAGCGGCGTCGTCAGCGCACCCAGCCCCGGCCCGATCTCGACCATCAGGTCGTCGGTGCGCGGCGAGATCGCGCCTATGATCGCGTCGATCACGCCCATGTCGACGAGAAAATTCTGACCAAAACGTTTGCGCGCCACGTGGCCCTGTTGGACGCCCGTGCGCTTCGATGCGCTACTCATGTGAAATTCCTTATGAACGCGGTTTTGCGGCGTGCGGATCGCCGCTCGCGCCTGCGGTCAATGATGCGTGTGTCGCGGCATTGGCTGCCATGGTGGCGGCCGTACGCAAGGCTTCAAGCAGGCTGCCGCTCTCGGCTTGCCCGGTGCCTGCGAGATCGAGGGCCGTGCCGTGATCGACCGACGTGCGGATGATCGGCAGGCCTAGCGTGATGTTCACGCCTGCGCCGAAGCTCGCGTACTTGAGCACCGGCAGTCCCTGGTCGTGGTACATCGCGAGAACCGCATCGGCCCCTTCGAGGTGGCGTGGCTGGAAGAGTGTATCGGCGGGATACGGGCCGCGGGCGTCGATGCCGGCGGCGCGCGCGTCGTCGAGGGCCGGTGTAATGACGTCGATTTCCTCGCGGCCGAGGTAACCCGATTCCCCCGCGTGCGGGTTGAGACCGGTGACGAGAATGCGCGGACGCGTCACGCCGAAATGACGCATCAGATCCTGATTGAGGATGATGAGCGTTTGCAGCAGATCGTCGTGACGAATCGCACCCGGCACTTGCGCGAGCGGCAGATGCGTCGTTGCCAGCGCCACGCGCAGTCCACCGCCGGCCAGCATCATCACGACACGTGGCGTGCCGGTGCGCTCGGCCAGGTACTCGGTGTGGCCGGTGAAGGCCACGCCACAGTCGTTGATCGTGCTCTTCTGTAGCGGTGCCGTGACAATGGCGTGATAGGTGCCGGCCAGCGCTCCATCGATGGCATCGTCGAGCAGGGCCAGCACGTAACGACCGTTGGCGGCGTCGAGCTTCCCTGCCTGTGCCGTGACGGCGAGCGGATGGTGCACGACACGCACGCGGGCAGCGGACAGCAATGCCTGCCAGGCGTCGCCGAGCCCCACGGCCTGCGCACGTGCCGCGAGCAGCGACGCATCGCCGAGCACGGCGAACTGGCAACGGAGAAGGGGGGCGTCGACGCTGACGTCGGTGGCACCGTCCGTGGGCGACAGGCACTTCACCAGTGCCTGTACCGTCAGCTCCGGCCCGACGCCCGCCGGTTCACCCGTGGTGATGGCGAGGACGAAGGACCGGTCGGAAGTCATGCCTGGGACGAGAGAGAGAAGAGAGGGGGACTGAAATGTCTCACACGCCGCTTACTGTTGCGCGCTATTGAGACGATAGTCGACATAAGCACTGTCACGCAGTTGCTGCAACCAGTCGCGGTACTGCTGCTCGGCCTTGCGGCCACGCAGTTCCTGCATCGCGACATTGCGCTCCTGATCGCCCGAGACCTGCGTCTCGCGATGACCCAGCACTTGAATCAGGTGATAGCCATACTCCGAGCGCACCGGGTCGCTGATCTGACCGTCCTTGAGTTCGGACATGGCGCGCTCGAATGCCGGTACGGTCTCGCCCGGCGAGATCCAGCCGAGATCACCGCCCTGCGATGCCGAACCGTCCGCCGAGAACTGTCGCGCGAAGTCGGCGAAATCGCCCTGGCCCGCTTCGATCTTGGCCTTGATGTCGAGCAGCTTTTGACGCGCCTGCGCTTCCGACACACCATCGCCCACCCGGATCAGGATGTGACGCGCGTGGATCTGCGGCACGGTCATGCCTTGCTCACCGCCCTGCTTGCGGGTCTCGACCAGCTTGATGACGTGGAAGCCGTTGTTGCTGCGAAGCACCTGCGGAACCACCGTCCCTGGCTGCAGCTTCTGAATCTGGCTCAGGTACAGATCGGGAATGCGTTCGGGAATGCGAAAGCCCATGTCGCCGCCGCTCGCGGCATCGGAGGCGTCCGAATACTGCTTGGCAAGCGCTGCGAAATCTCCGCCGGCTTTCGCCTTGTCCAGTGCTTCGTCCGCCTTCTTCTGCGCCGCACTGACCTGGTCGGGCGAAGCGCCCTCGGGCACCTTCACGAGGATTTCGCTCAGGCGGTACTCGGTTTCGGACGGCGTCGCCGTGGCACCGCGCTGTGCGGCGAGGAAGGTGTTGACTTCCGAATCGCTGACTTGCACCTGGCTGTCGACTTCGCGATCGCGCAGGCGTGCCATCACGATCTGTTCGCGCACTTCCTTGCGGAAGGCGTCCCATGGCACACCGGCCTGCGACAGTCTCGCCTTGTACTGATCGATGCTCAGATGGTTGTCGGCGGCGATGCGTTGCAGGGCCTGCTCGACGTCGGCGTCCTTCACGACGATGCCGTCTTCCTTCGCGCGCTGAAGCTGCACTTGCGTGACGATCAATTGCTCGAGCACCTGGCGCTGCAGCAGATCGGCGTCCGGAATCGGCCGCTTGGCGAGCACGAGCTGATGCTTGGCCTCCTCGATACGCGCGTCGAGTTCCTTCCGGGTGATCACGCTGTCGTTGACCACGGCCACGATGGAATCGACCGCGCGCACGGACGATGCAGGCGTCCCCGCGACACGGCTACCGACCGGCGCCGGCTGGGCCACCGCCACCCCGGCGGCGAGACACAGGCTCGCCAGCAGCGAGGCACGCTTCACAAACATGTCATTCATAGTTGCTGAATCGAGAAGGAATCTGGTTCGTCGGCGGCGCCTGATAACCCGGCACCCCGACCTTGAAGGCTTCTGTGGCGCTGTTGCCGGACTTCGTCAAGCCTTTTAGCTCCAACTGCGCGAAGATACGCGAAGTTGTCGTGGTGGCATTGGTCGCATAGCGCTGGAGCCCCACCCGGAAGGCCCAGCAGTCGGCATCATACTCGAAACCCGCCAGGGCATCGATGAAGGTCTTATCAGTAATGCTGTAGTTCAGGCGCCCCACAACGCCCAACCGCGGTGTGATCGGCCACTGACCGGAAAGTTCGACCTGATTGATCGGTGTGACGGTCAATGCGGTCTGTCCCACGACCGGCACAGGGTTTCGCAGGTAGCGGTAATACACGTTGAACACCCGTCGCTCCCCCGGGCGCCATGTCACGCCGACATCCGAGCGGTTGAACTGCGACGTGCTCGGGCTGTATTGCACGGCGGTGCTGAACGTGATGTTTCGGTAAAGCAATGCCGAACCTCCGACCAGGAAGTCGGAAATGCCAGCGTCTTCCGGCGTGCCGCCCGGCATCGTCACGAGCGAGCGTGTGAAGTTGTAGCGCTGCGCGTACCAGACACGGCCTCGTTCCACCCCCGACTCCGCATCGATCAGGCGCGAGGTCAGTGCCGCCGTCACGCGATTGGCATCCTGAATCCGGTCGACGCCGATGAACGAGTTCTCGCTGAAGATTTCCGCCAGGTTGAAGTCGGAAACCGCGCTGTCGAAAATCGGAATGGAACTTTGATTTCGATACGGCGTGTAGACATAGAACAAGCGCGGTTCCAGCGTCTGCCGCATCGCCGAGCCGAACAGGTTCAGCGGGCGCTCGAACGTCAGTCCGGTATCGAGACTGAGCGTCGGCACCGTGCGCGTGATCGACGACTGCATCGTCGAGCCGTTCGCATAATCGATGTTGTACGCGGCCGCGTTGAAGATGACCTTCGGCACGATAAAGTAGCCAGGGGTCAGGATCGGGTAGCTCAACGTCGGCTGCGCATAAAGGCGCTCGCCATTTGGCTGCCCCGTCGACGACGCAATCTGGAACCGGTTGTACTTGATCGGCATCGTGAAATCGAAGCCGTGGAAGTCCAGCTTGTTGTAGGTCGCCGACAGTTCCGGCACCGACTCGTACTGCGGCGCGGTCGGCGCGAGCGTCTGATACTTCAGCACTCGGGCAAGGAACGACCAATTGCCGTACCCCCACGTCAACCCGGCTTCGCGATTGTAGACACGCTGCACACCGGTCTGGAAGTTGGTGCCCGCACCGAAATCGTCCGGATAGGTGTCGTCCGAGACCTTCGTGAAGTTGACATAGCCATTCACGCCGTAGCCGAGCGACTGGCTATGCTGCCATGTGAACGTGTAGCGGGCGTCCCCCGTAATTCGGTCCTTCGGCAGGTATTCGAAATGGAACAACCCTGCGTACGTCGGCTCGAGGTAGCGGAAATCGCCGTTGAGCATCACACCGCGCTTGGTCATGAAGCGGGGGGTGAGCGTCAGGTCACGGTTCGGTGCGATATTGAAGTAATACGGCGTCGCCAGCTCGAAGCCGGTGCGGCTCGACTGAGTGAAGGTCGGCGCCAGGAAGCCTGAGCGACGTTCGTTCGACGTCGGGAACGACAGATACGGGCTGGCGAGAATCGGCACGCCCTGGAAAAACAGGATGCCGTTGTACGCCGTGCCTTCCTGCTGCTCCTGATCGAACTCGAACTCGGACGCCTTGATGTACCAGGCTGGCGTCTTGCCGTCGTCCGTGCACGCGCAGGCGGAATACGTGCCGCGCTGCAGGGTCACCACGTTGCTCGCCTCGACGTCCGCGCGCTCCGACTTTCCGCCCCCGCCCGTCACGAGTTTGTAGGTCGGCGTCAGCATATAGCCGTCGCCCGCACCGGTGTACATATGCGCCTCGGGGCCGAGGAACAGATTGCCCCCTTGCGACAGGCGCGCATTGCCACGCGCCACGACCTCGTCAGAGTCCTGATCGTACGTGAGGCGATCACCCTTCACGAACGAACGGTACTTGCGCGCCTCAGCGTCGCCATCGACGGTCGCATCCACGTTGGTCCGGCCGGTGAGGTGCATGCCGCGCACATACATCGGCACGTCGTCTCCGGCGCCCAACGGGTTGTCGACGAGCGCCGGCACCGTGCGCAACACCAATCCGTCGCTCTTGGCAATATCGGGAGGGGGGGCTTCCTGCGCACCGGCGAGCGAACACCACACGCCCGGCAGGGAGAGCAGGAGTGCCAGTGGCTTTCGGCGCGCGCGCATCAGGCGCCGCAGCGAAGAAACATCATTCGTATGGACTTGTTTATCCGGCATGTACGCAAACAGCGTGACAATCGAGGCGCCGCTTGCAGGCAGCCAATCCCGCATGTCTGCACGGCGTTGCCGGGACATTCGGGACGGTCGATCGAGGTCGAGAAACAGGGCGTCTGGAAAACATGATCGGGTATTATATGGCAAGACGTTTACGACCCCCATCATGACCGCACATCCCGCTGCCTCCGCGAGTGTTTCCGACGCTTCCCACGCGCTCTCCAACGCCACCGATTCTCGCCTGCAAGCCCTCGGCCACTGGCTCGCCAGCATCGCCGAACCGTTCGCGCTGGACATGGCGCAGTGGGCGCCGGCCTCCGCGGACGCCAGTTTCCGGCGCTACTTCCGTATCGGCAGTCACGATCCTGCGCATCCGAGCCTGATCGTGATGGACGCACCGCCGCCGCAGGAGGATTGCCGTCCGTTCGTGCACGTCGCCCAATTGCTCGCCGACGCGGGCCTGCAGGCTCCGAAGGTGCTCGCCGAAGATCTCGCGCAGGGTTTCCTGCTGCTCACGGACCTCGGGCGCGAGACGTATCTTGACGTCATCAACGAGGACAATGCCCGCCCGCTCATGCGCGCCGCCCTCGATGCGCTGATCGTCTGGCAGATGCAGTCCCGCCCGGACGTGCTGCCCGCGTACGACACGGCGCTGCTCCAGCGCGAACTCGATCTGTTCCCGGACTGGTACGTTGGCAAGCACCTGAAGGTAACGCTGAGCGCGGACCAACGGGCGACGCTCGACCGCATCAATCAGTTGCTCATCGACAGTGCGCTCGCGCAACCCAAGGTGTTCGTGCACCGCGATTACATGCCGCGCAATCTGATGCCAGGCCTGCCGGGCACCACGGGTCCCGGCATTCTCGACTTCCAGGACGCCGTCTACGGACCGCTCACGTACGACGTGATCTCGCTGATGCGCGACGCCTTCCTCAGCTGGGACGAGGAACGTCAGCTCGATTGGCTGGCGTATTACTGGGAACGCGCCCGCAAGGCTGGCCTGCCGGTCGACGCCGACTTCGGCGAGTTTTACCGTCAGGCGGAATGGATGGGGCTGCAGCGTCATCTGAAGGTGCTCGGTATTTTCGCGCGCATCAACTATCGTGACGGCAAGCCGCGCTATCTGGCCGACACGCCGCGCTTCCTCGGCTACGCGCGCAAGGTCGCCGACCGCTACGCGCCGCTCCGCCCGCTCGCCCAGTTGCTCGACGCACTGACCGGCCAGCGCACGGATGTCGGCTACACGTTCTGAGGCGCACCGCATGACCGCAATGAAGGCGATGATCTTCGCGGCCGGGCGCGGCGAGCGCATGCGCCCGCTCACCGACGCCACGCCCAAGCCACTGCTCGGTGTCGGCGGCAAGCCGATCATCGTCTGGCAGATTGAAGCGCTGGCGCGCGCGGGGTTCACAGACATCGTCATCAATCACGCCTGGCTGGGCGCGCAGATCGAAGCCGCGCTCGGCGAAGGCCGCGCATTTGGCGTTCGGCTTGCCTACTCGGCCGAGCGCGAAGCCCTGGAAACCGCCGGCGGAATCGCCTGCGCACGCCCGTTGCTCGAAGGCGCCGGCGACGTGTTCCTGGCGATCGCGGGCGATATTTTCACCTCGTTCGACTATGCGGCGTTGCGCCCTCATGCGGCACGCATGGCCGCGCAGCCTGCGCCCGGCATGCACCTGGTGATGGTGCCGAACCCGCCGTTTCATCCGAAAGGCGACTTCGCCCTCGACCCCGCTGGCCAACTGCATCTCCCCGAGGCCGCCCCGCCCACGGCGCAGGCGCTGACGTTCGGCAGCATCGCGCTGTACGACCTCCGGCTCTTTGCCGACATCGCCTCGGGCACGCGCATGGCGCTCACGCCGCTGTACCAGCGCTCGATCGCCGCCGGGCGTGTTAGTGGCGAGCGCTTCGATGGCCTGTGGGAAAACGTTGGCACCCCGGCACAACTCGCTGCGTTGAACGCCGACGTGCGGGCCCGGCACGACGGCGCCCCCGGCAGTAGAATCGCCTGACGACGTTTTCAATCGACCGAACCGACCGAAATGGAGCCCGCGATGACTAATTCCCCGTACCGCGCCCGCCGCGAGCGCGTCATCGAACAGATGCGCAAGGCCGGTGGCGGTGTCGCCGTTCTGCCGACCGCGCCCGAAGTGCCGCGCAACCGCGACAGCGACTATCCCTATCGTCACGACAGCTATTTCTATTACCTGTCCGGCTTCACGGAGCCCGATGCGGTCGTGGTGCTCGACAGCCGCACGGGTCATTCCATCCTGTTCTGCCGCGCGAAGAACGAAGAACGCGAGATCTGGGACGGCTATCGCTACGGCCCGGAAGCCGCGCGCGAGACCTTCGGCTTCGACGCCGCCTACCCCATCGACGAGATCGATACGCGCGTGCCGCAACTGCTGGCCGACGCGCCGGCGCTGTTCTATGCGCTCGGCGCTTCGGCGCAGCAGGATCGTCAGGTCCGTCAGTGGCTAAGCGCCGTGCGGGCACAAGGACGCACGGGCGTGTCGGCACCGTCTGCCGCGCGCGATATCCGCGCGATCCTCGACGAGATGCGTCTGGTCAAGGACCCGGTTGAAATCGACATCATGGCGCGTGCGGGCAAGATTTCGGCAGAAGCCCATGTGCGTGCGATGAAGGCATCGCGCCCGGGGCTGCGTGAATATCATCTCGAAGCCGAGCTGCTATACGAATTTCGCCGCAACGGCTCGCAATTCCCCGCTTACGGTTCGATCGTCGCCACCGGCGCCAATGCGACGGTGCTGCACTATCGCGCCGGCGACGCCAAGCTGCGCGACGGCGATCTGTGCCTGATCGACGCCGCTTGCGAACTCGATGGCTACGCGTCGGACATCACGCGCACGTTCCCGGTCAACGGCAAGTTCACTGCGGCACAGCGCGAGCTGTATGACATCGTGCTCGCCTCGCAACAGGCGGCTATCGACGCAACGCGCGCGGGCGTGCGCTTCGACGCGCCCCACGATGCCGCCGTGCGCGTGCTCGCCCAAGGCATGCTCGACACGGGTCTGCTCAAACACGATGCGGTGGGCGGCCTCGACGACGTAATCGCCAACAAGTCGTTCAGCCGCTTCTACATGCACCGCACGGGGCACTGGATCGGCATGGACGTCCACGATTGCGGCGAGTACCGCGAGGAGGGTCCGAACGGCGAACGTCCGTGGCGCACGCTGGTCCCGAACATGGTGACGACCATCGAGCCGGGTATCTACGTGCGTCCCGCGCCGGACATCGACGAGCGCTACTGGAACATCGGCATTCGCATCGAGGACGATGCGGTCGTGACCGCCGACGGCTGCACACTGCTCACGCGCGACGTGCCGGTCGATGCCGACGAGATCGAAGCGCTGATGCGTGGCTGATGACTGACGCTCAGGTTCCCGCTGGTTCCACACACGCCGCCCACGCGGCGGACGACGCGCACGCGCGACGGTTCGATCTGGCGATCGTCGGCGCCGGCCCGGTCGGCACGGCACTCGCCCTTCTGCTCGCGCAGCGCGCGCCGCAGCTACGGATCGCGCTGGTGGACGCGCGCGGCGCACAGGCCGGGTACGACGACCCGCGCACGCTCGCGCTCTCGCATGGCAGCCGCGAAATTCTCGCGCGCGCCGGCGCCTGGCCGCACAACGCGGCCGGGCTCGACAGCACACCGATTCAACATATTCACGTCTCGCAAGCGCGCCGCTTCGGCAGCACGGAAATTGATTATCTCGATCACGGCGTCCCCGCACTCGGTTACGTGGTGCGATACGGCGCCCTGATGCGCGCACTGGACTCCGCCATGTCGCGCGTTCCCGGGCGCGTCGAACACGCGCCGCCGCCAGCGTCCGCCTCGCCGGAGGGGTCCGACGCGTTGCCCGCACCGGGTCGACCGGGTCTGCATCACTTCCGCCCGTACCGGGCCATCGCCCTGAGCCAGGACGCACAGCAGGTCACCATGACCCTCGGCACGTCCGTCGACGATGGCGCGCAAACGCTGCACGCCGCGCTCGCCGTCAATGCGGAAGGTGGGCTGTTCGAGCGTCAGATGGCGCGCCCTCATGCGCGCGACTACGGTCAGACGGCCCTCGTCGGGTTCGTCACCTGCGAGCGTCCACGCATCGGCTGGGCATGGGAGCGCTTCACGACGGACGGCCCGCTGGCCCTGCTGCCGCAGGAAAACGGCTACGCGTTGGTGTGGTGCTGCCCGCACGCCGAGGCGAAGCGTCGGCGCGAACTGGGCGATGCCCAGTTCCTGAGCGAGCTGCACACCGCCTTCGGCGACCGCATGGGCCGGTTCACCTCGATTGTCGGCCGTGCAGGTTTCCCGCTGGGCCTCAACGCGCTCGGCCATGTCGTCGACGGCCGGATCGCCGCCATCGGCAACGCCGCGCAAACGCTCCACCCGGTGGCGGGACAAGGGCTGAACCTCGGCCTGCGCGACGCCTTCGACCTGGCCGACGCCCTCGTTCGCGATATTCGCGGCGGCACGCCGCACCCCGGCGTGCCAGGCCCCGCGGCGCTGACCGCCTTCGCCCGCCGGCGCCGCGCCGACCGAGGTCTCACGATCCGCATCACCGACCTGCTGCCCCGTGTCTTCGGCATCGACGCGGCCCCGGTCGCCCTGCTGCGCAGTGTAGCCCTCGCGAGCCTCGACCTTGTCCCGCCGCTCAAAACGGCCTTCGCCCGCCAGATGATGTTCGGCCAGCGCGGCTGAGTGTCTGGCTTGCCCGGCGCGACGATCGGACCGCCTGCTCATTTTTTAGGCGACGAGAATGGGTTTTCGCAGTAAAATGCCAACTTTTTCCCGCCTTTTCCCTACATCGTGCATATCGGCCCCCACGAACTCCGCAATAACCTGTTCGTCGCCCCCATGGCGGGTGTGACGGATCGGCCGTTCCGCCAGTTGTGCAAGCGACTCGGCGCGGGCTATGCCGTCTCGGAGATGGTGGCCTCGAACGCCCAGCTGTGGAAGAGCGAGAAGACGATGCGCCGCGCCAATCACGCGGGCGAAGTCGCGCCGATCTCGGTGCAGATCGCAGGCGCCGACCCGGCCATGATGGCCGAGGCCGCCCGCTACAACGTGGAGCGCGGCGCCCAGATCATCGACATCAACATGGGCTGTCCGGCCAAAAAGGTGTGCAACGTCGCCGCCGGTTCGGCCCTGCTCCAAAACGAACCGCTCGTTGCCCGCATCGTGTCCGCCGTCGTCGGCGCCGTGGGCGATGTGGTGCCGGTCACGCTGAAGATTCGCACGGGCTGGGATCGCGAACACAAGAACGCCCTCACGGTCGCCCGTATCGCCGAAGACTGCGGCATCAGCATGCTCACGGTGCACGGTCGCACGCGCGCCGACCTCTACCACGGAGACGCAGAGTACGAAACCATCGCCGCCGTCAAGGCCGCGGTCCGCATTCCGGTCGTCGCCAACGGCGATATCGACTCGGCGCAAAAGGCCCGACACGTGCTGGACGTCACGGGCGCGGACGCCATCATGATCGGCCGCGCCGCCCAAGGGCGTCCGTGGTTGTTCCGCGACATCGAGCTGTTTCTCACGACGGGCGAGATCGCCTTGCCGCCGCGCGTCGACGAGATCCAGCAAATCATGAACGAACACCTTGAGGATCATTACGAGTTTTACGGGGAATACACCGGTGTGCGGACCGCGCGCAAGCATATCGCGTGGTATTCGCGTGGCCTGCCGGGGGCAGCCACGTTCCGCCAGCGTATGAATACGCTCGACACCACGCAGGACCAGTTGGCTGCGGTCAACGAGTTTTTCGAACAGCAGAAGGCGCACTCGGACCGTCTCTGCTATGAACAAGAATCGCCGAGGGAGCTATTAGCCGCATGAGCAAAACAAACATAGAACAATGCGTGCGCGACAGTCTGGATTCGTATTTCCGCGATCTGGATGGCGCACGGCCACACGATGTCTACGATATGGTCGTCTCGGTCGTCGAGAAGCCGCTGCTCGAGTTCGTGCTCGGCAAGGCCGACGGCAACCAGTCGCTCGCTGCAGAATACCTGGGGATCAACCGCAACACGCTGCGCAAGAAGTTGCAGCAGCACGGCCTGCTCTAGCCGTTGCGCGCGAACGGGAGGCCGTCTAGACCCACGCGCCGCCCGTCAGCCCCATCGCGGGGCGCGCCTGCGTCGACGACGACGCATGGTGCCCGCCCCATTTGCCCACATCGCCCGTTTTTGCCGCTTCACTACTGTCCGTCATGATCAAGCAAGCTCTCATTTCCGTCTCCGACAAGACCGGCATCGTCGACTTCGCCAAGTCGCTCGCTGCGCAGGGCGTGTCGCTCCTCTCCACTGGCGGCACCGCCAAGTTGCTGGCTGACGCCGGCCTCAAGGTGACCGAAGTGGCCGACTACACCGGCTTCCCGGAAATGCTCGACGGGCGCGTGAAGACGCTGCATCCGAAGGTTCACGGCGGCATTCTGGCCCGCCGCGACCTGCCCGAGCACATGGCCGCGCTCGCGAAGCACGACATTCCGACGATCGACCTACTCGTGGTGAACCTGTACCCGTTCGTGCAGACCATCGCGCGCGATGACTGCTCGCTCGAAGACGCCATCGAGAACATCGACATCGGCGGCCCGACGATGCTGCGCTCGGCTGCGAAGAACCATCGCGACGTCACCGTGATCGTCGATCCGGCCGACTACGCCGTGGTGCTCGACGAAATGAAGGCGAACGGCAACACGGTCGGCTACGCCACGAACTTCCGTCTGGCCACGAAGGTGTTCGCTCACACGGCCCAGTACGACGGCGCGATCACGAACTACCTCACGAGCCTGGGCGAGTCGTTGCGTCACACCGAGCGCTCCGCCTACCCGGCCACGCTGAATCTCGCGTACACGAAGGTGCAGGACATGCGCTACGGCGAGAACCCGCATCAGAGCGCCGCGTTCTATCGCGACATCGTCACGCCGGAAGGCTCGCTGGCGAACTATCGCCAGCTCCAGGGCAAGGAACTGTCGTACAACAACATCGCCGACGCCGATGCCGCGTGGGAATGCGTGAAGACGTTCGACGCGCCTGCCTGCGTCATCATCAAGCACGCCAATCCTTGCGGCGTGGCCGTGGCCGCATCGCCGGTCGACGCCTATGCCAAGGCGTTCCAGACCGACCCGACGTCGGCCTTCGGCGGCATCATCGCGTTCAACCGGGAAGTCGACGAAGCCGCCGCGCAAGCCGTCGCCAAGCAGTTCGTGGAAGTGCTGCTCGCGCCGTCGTTCACCGACGCCGCCAAGCAAGTCTTTGCGGCCAAGCAGAACGTGCGTCTTCTCGAAGTGCCGCTCGGCAACGGCGTGAATCAGTACGATTTCAAGCGTGTGGGCGGTGGCCTGCTGGTGCAGTCGCCGGATGCGAAGAACGTGGCCCCGCATGAACTGCGCGTGGTGACGAAGCGTCATCCGACGCCGAAGGAAATGGAAGACCTGCTCTTCGCCTGGCGCGTGGCCAAGTACGTCAAGTCGAACGCCATCGTGTTCTGCGCCGGCGGTATGACGCTGGGCGTGGGCGCCGGTCAGATGAGCCGTGTCGACTCGGCGCGCATCGCCAGCATCAAGGCCCAGAACGCCGGCCTGTCGCTGAGCGGCTCCGCCGTGGCCTCGGACGCCTTCTTCCCGTTCCGTGACGGCCTCGACGTGGTCGTCGACGCAGGCGCGACCTGCGTGATTCACCCGGGCGGCTCGATGCGTGACGACGAAGTCATCGCCGCGGCCGACGAGCGCAACGTCGCCATGCTGATGACGGGCACGCGTCACTTCCGTCACTAAGCCCTCGCCGCGATGGCCCTCGCCGGGTCATCGACAGGCGATATGAGAGGACACCCAGGATCCCCCGGGTGTCCTTTTTTTCTCTGCCTCAGAAGTAGTGCGCGAGACCCACGGCCACACCGACCTGATTGCTACCCGGCAGGATGCTTGCGCCGTAGCCGGTCACCCCCAGATTGGAGCCGTTCTGATTGCGCGAGAAACCGACTTCCGCGAACAGTTGTGTGCGCTTGGAAAGCAGATACGCCGCATTGGCCGCCAGCAAAAACGGATGTTGATTGGCCGACGTGATGTTGTTGTAGTAGATCGCCCCCGAGAGAATCACTTCGGTCACGGGCCGGTACTGCAACCCGGCGAAGATCAGTTCATTGCGGCCCGCGACGCCGGGCACGTCGCTCAGATACCACTGATATCCCACGAACGGCTTGAAGTTACCGACGGCATAGCTCGCCCCCGCCGCCACCCGCTGCGTGGTATTGCCCTGCGTCATGACCGACGTGCCACGTTGCTGGTCGTACACCAGCGAGACATTGAGCGGACCGTTTCCGTACCCGACCGACACGCTGTACTCCTTGCCCACGCGCCACTGCCCCGGCACCTGCGCACCATTGGCAATGCTGGCGTCGTAACCCGTCGAGAACAGACCCGCGACCTTGATGCCGTTGAAGTTGCCGGTGTACTTGATCGAGTTGTCGGCCTTGCCAACGAACTGAGCATCGAGTGCGGGCAGCGAATAGCTGTAGTACGAAAGCGGATCGAGTTCGAGGAACGCATCGTAAATCAGGTTCTTCTGTCGGCCGAAAGTCAGTGCCCCCCATTGATTCTGCAAACCCACATACGCCTGGCGGCCAAACATGCGTCCGCCCTGCTGGAGCTGTCCAGAGTCGAGATTGAACCCTGCTTCGAGCTGCATGATCGCCTTGAGCCCGCCGCCCAGCTCTTCCGCCCCCTTGAAGCCGAAGCGATTCGCTGCCTGAGATCCGTTGCTCACGCGAAAGAGTGACGCCTTGCTGCCGTTCGCGCCAGCGGCTGCGTTACTGAGGTATTCCAGACTGTTGTCCAGAATGCCGTAGATCTGCAGCCCATCCGCTTTGGCACAGCCCGCCGCAAGCGTCAACACCATTGCCAACCAAACCTTGTGTTTCATGACATTCCCCATTTTTAATATTGGACTACGAATTACAAGCGCCTCATGCAATACGCGTTCGACATTCCCGACTTCCCTGCAAGTGACCGACCGAGACGGCATTTGAGACGCCGTTGCGCAGCCCGGTGATCTCCGCCAGAATCGCCAGCGCGATTTCCGGCGGCGTGCGCGCCCCGAGCGGCAGGCCGACCGGCCCGTGCAGGCGGTCGATCTGCGCGGCGTTCAGATCGAACATCGCCAGACGCTCGCGACGCGACGCCTGATTGCGGCGCGAGCCGATCGCACCGACGTAGAACGCGTCGGACTTGAGCGCTTCGAGCAGCGCCATATCGTCGAGCTTCGGATCGTGCGTGAGCGCGACAATCGCCGTATGGCCGTCGGGATGCAAACGCGCGATCAGGTCGTCCGGCATCTCCCGCGAATGCGAGACATGGGCGCCGCCCATCGCGTCTCGCGTCACCTCGTGGATATCGCGGGGATCGCAGACGACGACCCGATAACCCAGCGGCACCGCCATCGTCACCAGATGCTGCGTCAGTTGCCCGTCGCCGATCACGATGATTCGCCAGCGCGGGCCGAACGGCACCGTCAGGCGCGTCGTCGAATAGTCGAACGCTGCCGGCTGCGTAACGTTGCGCACACGCGCCACCCCCGTGCACAGATCCAGCTCACGCACCCCGAGTCGACCGTGGCCGATGGCCTCGCGCATGGCGTCGAGCCCGCTGCGCGGGGTCACGCGCTCGACGACCAGTTCGAGCGTGCCGCCGCACGGCAAGCCGAAGCGGTGCGCCTCATCGGCGTTAAGGCCGTACGTCTGCACGTGAGGTCGCAAGCCCGGCCGGAAACCACCGGCGACCTTCGCGAGCAGGTCGTCCTCGATGCAACCGCCGGAGACCGACCCGGCGACGCGCCCGCGCGTGGCGAGCGCCATCATCGCGCCGACGGGACGCGGCGCCGAGCCCCATGTCCGCGCGACACTCGCGAGCAGCACGTCGTCGCCTTGCGCCTGCCAGCGAGCGACGGCATCGAGCACTTCAGCGTCGAGCGCGTCCATCAGGCGTGCCCCTCGTCATGCGCTTCACGGGCGAGCGCACGCGCCTGCGCGACGGTCTGCGGCAGCGGCATCGAACGCGCCCGCACACCGGTGGCGCGACGGATCGCCTGCGCCACCGCCGGCGCCACCGGCGGTAATGACACTTCGCCACACCCCTGAGGTGGGCGGTCGCTCGGCACGATCACAGTCTCGATCGTCGGCATCTCGACGAGATACAGCAGCGGATAGTCGCCGAAATTGCTTTGCTCCACGCCGCCGTTGGCGAAGGTAATCTGGCTCTTGAACGTATTGGTGAGCGCAAATCCGATGCCGCCTTCGATGTTCGCGCGGATCAGGTTCGGGTTGATTGCACGGCCGCAATCGACGCTGCACACAACGCGTTCGATCTTGAAGCGCTCGTTTACGACGCGCAGCTCCACGGCGAGCGCGACATAGGTCGAGAAGGCCGCACCGCGTCCGGTATAGGCGCAGTAGCCGAACCCGCGATGCACGCCGGGCTTCGCCAACGTGTGCCAACCGGCAGACGCCGCCGTCGTCTCGATCACCCGCGTTGCGAGCGCATCGTGTTTGAGCAGGCGTTTGCGATACTCGACGGGATCGACGCCGGCGGCGTCGGCCATCTCGTCGATAAAGCTCTCGAGAAAGAACACGCTCGACGTCGAACCGACCGAGCGCATGAAGCTCACGGGAATGTTGGGCTGCGGCACGTCGATGCCTTCGACGCGCAGGTTCGGGACCGCGTACGCGAGGTCGTAGAGCCCGTCGAGCATGGTCTCGTCATAGCCGGCCTTCTCGTAGTGGTCCTTCTTGATGACGTTGTAAAGCGACTGCCCCGCCACGCGTGCATGCAGGGCCGTGGGCAGCCCGTCGTGACCGAGCACCGCCTCGAAACGACCGGAGGCGCAGGGACGATAGAAGCCGTGTCGTATGTCGTCTTCGCGAGAGCGGATCACCTTGACGGGACGCCCGACCGCCGCCGATGCCACCGCCGCATGGATCACGAAATCGGGCACGTATTTGCGTCCGAAACTGCCGCCGAGGAAGGTCGTGTGCACGATGACCTTCTCCGGTGGCAGCTTGAAGATGCCGCCTAGCGCCCAGCGAACTTTGTCCTGCCCCTGGATCGGCCCCCAGACCTCGATCTCACCCTGCGCCTTGCGCACGTGCACGGTGGCGTTCACCGGCTCCATCGTCGCGTGGACGATGTACGGGGTGTGGTATTCGGCCGTCACACGCTTGCCGCCGGCGGCACCCGAGGCACCGGCAGCGATAAGGCCCGGGGCATCGCCGACGTCGGTCGCAACGCCCGCCTTCCCATCGACAAGCGCGGCACGGCGCTGCGCGAGTATCGCCGCGCTGTCGGCCGCGGCGCCCGCTTTCCATTCGATATCGAGGGCATCGCACGCTTGCTTTGCACACCAGTAATCGTTAGCGACGACGATGATGGCGTCCTTCGCCTGCACGACGTCTTGCACCCCCTTGCGCGCCTTGATTGCGTCGCGATTGCGCACCGACAGCGGAACGCCACCTGTGGTCGGGGCCATGCGCACGGCGCCGACGAGCATGCCCGGCACCTTCACATCGATACCGAAGACGGCCGAGCCATCGACCTTCGACGGCGTATCGAGACGAGACACCGACTTCCCGATCAATGCATGGGCAGCTTCGTTCTTCAATCGCGGATGCCAATTGAGCGGCAGCGTCGCGGCCTCGGCGGCCAGCTCACCGTAGCCGAGCGAGCGGCCCGATTGCGGATGAATGACGCGGCCCTCATGCGTCACACAGTTGGTCGTGCGAACGCCGAACCGGCGTGCTGCCACGGCGACCAAAGCTTCACGTGCTTGCGCCCCGGCGATTCGCAGACGCTCATAGAACAACGTGGCCGACATCGACGCGCCCACGAACTGCTGCAACGCCTCGTTGGCCGCAGCCGTTCGGTAGGCGTCGCGCGCAGTCACGAATTCGACGCGCACCCGACGCCAATCGGCGTCGAGTTCATCGGCCAGCACCTGGGGCAAACCGGTGTAGACGCCCTGTCCGACTTCGCATTGCGAGAGACCGAGCACGGTCGTGCCGTCGGCATCGATGCGGATCCAGTCATTGATTTCGACAAGGGTCTCGCCCGCCGCGCGCGCTTCGGGACTGACCACCCACGACGCCGAAATCGGAACCAGCAGACTGCCCGCTGCCAGCGACATCCCTTTGAGCCAGTGACGGCGGGACGGCGACGCGGGAGCATGGGACGCAGCCTCGTTCACGTCAGCCGTGGTGCGCTCAGCGTTTGGCAGCGGCATGGATCGCCTCCCGGATACGGTGATAGGTCGCGCAACGGCAGAGGTTGGTCATCGCCTCGTCGATCTGGGCGTCGGTCGGATGCGGATGCTTGTCGAGCAGCGCCGCCGCGGCCATCACCATGCCGGACTGGCAGTAGCCGCACTGCGGCACATCCGTGGCGATCCACGCCTGCTGAATCGGATGCGCGCGTGTCGGCGACAGGGCCTCGATGGTCGTGATGCGCCTGCCCGCTGCCGCCGAGACCGGCAGCACACAGGTGCGCGTGGCTACACCTTCGAGGTGTACCGTGCAGGCACCGCATGCGCCGATACCGCAGCCGTATTTGGTGCCGGTCAGCCCCGCGGCATCGCGGATGACCCACAGCAAAGGCGTGCCGTCATCGCCGTCGAAGACGAAGGGCCGCCCGTTGAGTTGGAATTCCATTGACTCTCCCGTTGTGACTGCCGTCTGCCCCGGCGTGTCTTACGACGCGCCGGCAGAAGGTGAGTGAATTCTCACAACGAGAAAATTGGCGAACAACGACCGCTCGGCCCGAAAAGGATGCCGTTCGTCCAGAGACGGGAAAACCCTCACGCGCGAGGCGCGACAGTCGCGTCAGTTGGCTGGGCCGCAGTGTCTGAGATATTCGCGCGGCGGCAAGCCGTAGCAGCGACGAAAGGCGCGGGTGAACGCCTTCTCCGACGCGTAGCCGACGGCATCGGCCACATCGGCGATGCGCACGCCCGCGCCCGCCAGACGCTCCGCAGCCAGGTACATGCGATGCGTCGTGAGATACGACATCGGCGATTCACCCACGAGTTCGCGAAAGCGCAGGCAGAACTTCGAGCGCGACATGCCCGCGATGTCGGCCAGTTGCTCGACCGTCCAAGGCCTTTGCGGCGCGTCGTGCATCGAGGCGATGGCGCGTCCCAATTGCGGATCGGTCATGCCGCGTAGCCAATGCGTCGTCGCGCCGCCGCTGGCACCGAGATAGGCACGCAGGATCTGGATGAACAGCACGTCAGCCAGACGCGCGACGGCCACGCGCCATCCCGCACCGCACTGCATCGACTCTTCGATGAAGCCTGCCAGGGTCGTGGTGAGCCGCGCGGGAACGGCTGGATCGCCGGCGCGGATATGGATGAGCGGCGGCAGCGACGCGAGCAAGGGATTGCGCACGCGCTCCCGGAACATCACTACACCCGTGTAGAGGTCGCTCACCGGCCCCGTGCCGCCCGCGCGGAACGCGAGAGGTGTGTCGAGCCGGGGCGCGATGCCCTGCGCCGTCATCAATTGCTCGAAGACCACCGGTGGCTCGTCCAGCGACGAGCACATCACGTGCTCGTGTCCATGCGGCAACAGCACGCAGTCGCCCGGCTCCACGCGCACCGGCGCCATGCCAGCCACGACGAGATAGAACGGCTCTCCCGTCGCCGTGCGAAACGGCGCACCGTCCATCGCGGGCTTGCGCAGCGACCAGGGGGCTCCGAACGTGAAGCGACCTGTCACGACCGCATCCGCCCGCAGATCGTTGAGAACGTCGCTCAGCGGATCCATGCCACCCCACCTTGCACGACGTGAAGATTCGTTCGTCTCATGGGTGGAACTTTGATTTGTATATGGATAAATCGAAGTATGCCGTTTCGCTCGCTGGAAAAGTATCGGGATCGGCCTAGGGAAAATACGAGGGCGACGGGGGCGCGCGTTGGGCGCGGCGTCACGCGAGCGGACGGGATGGGGGAGACCGGCCTGTAAGCGTCTGCGCGGCACAGGCCAGGGGGTTCAACGTCGCGAGAGCGTCGCCAGGAAGAGGTGGGCAGGGCTTGCCTCGGCCAGCAGCTCACAGACATCACCACCGTCGACGCGAAGCGCATGTCCCTCGGGAACGCTCACGGCTTGGCCGTCCGCGAAGACCGCCCGCACCTTCCCTTGCGCACAGTAAAGGAAGGCGACGGCGTCGGCGTCCGTTGGCAGCGACCACGTCACGGCGTCTCCATCGAGCCGATGCTGCGCCAGCGTGTGCTGCCATGCGGCGCGACGTGTCATGACGTTGAAGTCGTCGATGGGCACGCCGGACGTCTCCAGCATCGGTGTGCTGCTCACCGTCAACTCGCCGCCGAAGACGTATGGAGGCGTGCGCGTCGAGAGCGTCACGTCCGGGCGGCCTTCGACATTGAGCGTGAGGGTGCCGCCCCGCACGATGGCCAGCGAGCGGTCGATGCCCGGGAACACGGAGAACGGCCCCGGGCTGGCGACCGTGGCCGTGCTGATGCGCCAATCGAAGCCGTCTTCACCGGGACGTCGCGCCACCGCCAGCTCGGTCGTGACTCCCAGGCCGTTCTTCCACGGCATCTTCTGAAAATCGGCCGGGCCGAGCGTTTGCAGTTTCATGCGACGTCTCTGACGAATTGGCTTACTTGCGGACTTCGCCGTGTCCGAACACGACGTACTTCAAACTCGTCAGGCCCTCGAGACCCACCGGACCGCGGGCGTGCAGCTTGTCGTTCGAGATACCGATCTCGGCACCCAGACCGAATTCGAAGCCGTCGGCGAAACGCGTGCTCGCGTTGATCATCACGCTCGCGGAATCGACTTCGCGCAGGAATTGCATGGCGGCGGAGTAATCCTCGGTCACGATGGCATCGGTGTGATGCGAGCCGTAGCGATTGATGTGCGCGATGGCCGGCGCCATGCCATCGACGATCTTCAGCGCCAGCACCGGTGCCAGATATTCCGTCGACCAATCCGCTTCGGTCGCCGCCACCACGCCCGTCATGCCGGCTTCGCTGAGCGCCGCCAGGGTTCGGTCGCAACCGCGCAACTCGACCTGCTTATCCTGGAACATGCGCGCGATGGCGGGCAACTGGTCGATGGCCTGTTGGTCGACGAGCAATGTTTCCATCGTGTTGCAGGTGCCATAGCGATGCGTCTTGGCGTTCTCGCAAATCGCCAGCGCCTTCGCCGGATCGGCGCGACCGTCGACGTAGACATGGCAGATGCCGTCGAGGTGCTTGATCATCGGCACGCGCGCGTCCTGCATCAACCTCGCGATCAGGCTCTTGCCGCCACGCGGCACGATCACGTCCACATAGTCGGTCATCGTGATGAGTTCGCCGACCGCTGCACGGTCGGGCGTGCTCACGACCTGCACGGCGTCACCGGGCAAGCCGCTCGCCGCGAGCGCCTGCGCGATGAGGGCGGCCAGCGCCGTGTTGCTCTCGATGGCTTCGGACCCGCCGCGCAGAATGGTCGCGTTGCCCGACTTCAAGCAAAGCGCAGCCGCGTCGATGGTCACGTTGGGACGCGATTCGTAAATGATGCCGATGACGCCCAGCGGCACGCGCATCTGACCGACCTGAATACCGCTCGGCTGCACGCGCACGTTGCTGATCTCGCCGATGGGGTCCGACAGGCCCGCGATCTGACGCAGTCCTTCGATCATCGTGCGCAGCGCCTTGTCCGACAGCGTGAGACGGTCGATGAACGCGGCGTCCTGACCATTGACGCGGGCGCGCTCGAGATCGCGGCGATTCACGTCCTGCAACGCCGCGCCATCGCGCTCGATGGCATCGGCAATCGCGAGCAGCGCGCGATTCTTGGCAGCGGTGTCGGCACGCGCCATGGCACGCGACGCCTCACGGGCGCGCTGGCCCAACGATTGCATGTAGGCTTTGATATCCATATCGTCTGTTTCGCAGTTCTCTTGGCGACGCAATCGCCAGTACGTTCGGTGGGTTTTCGGTGCCGGCCGTCATCACGGTATTCGGACGGCAGCACACGGCACGTCGCCAGTCATGCGCCAGATTGTCCGTCAATTGTGGGGATCTTGCTGGCGCGGCTCCCGTGCCCCGGGAGGTGGGTTCCGGCGTTTGGCTGCACTTGGCAGTGCTTGGGCGCGGTCTACGCGTGCACCGGACGGGGTGCGCGAGCGGAGCGCGCCATCGGCGGTCGCTCGCCGGCGAGCAGCAGCCCGAGTTGCAGCATGCCGTCCCACGGGTCGCCGGACAGACCGTCGGCCCGCAGCCCCTTGACCTGCCGGTCAAGACGCGCGGCCAACTGCAATGCCTGCGCTAGCTTGGCGGGTGTGACTCGGTGGGCCGCCTGCTCCATCAGGCGCTCTCGTGGCCCCCAGACCCGATACTCGCGCAACAACATCGCAAGCGGCTTGCCCGCCGCCATCCCGCGCGTGATCTTGGTGAGGGTGCGCACTTCTTCGGTCAACGCCCACAGGACCAGCGGTGCTGCTTCGCCCTCGCCACGAAGGCCGTCGAGCATGCGCACCAGCCGGGCGGTATCGCCTGCCAGGACCGCTTCACTGAGTTTGAAGACGTCGTAACGCGCCACGTTCATCACGGCATCCTGCACTTGCTCGAACGCGAGCGCACCCGCCGGATACAGCAGACCGAGCTTCTGAATCTCCTGATGGGCCGCCAGCAGGTTGCCCTCGACGCGATCCGCGATGAACTGCAGCACACGTCGTCCCGGCTCACCGGCTTCGACACGCTGCCCTTGTGCGGCGAGACGCTGCGCAATCCAGTCGGGCAGACGGCTCCGGTCGACCGGGTCGATCTTCATCGTCACGCCCTCGCGATCGAGCGCCGTGAACCAATCGGATTTGGTCGCTGCCGCATCCAGGCGGGGCAGCGTGACAATGGTCAGGACGTCGCTGTTCGCGGCACTGGCGTGCGCCTTGAGCGCTGCGCCGCCGTCCTTGCCCGGCTTTCCGCCGGGAATGCGTAACTCGATGAGTTTGCGGTCGCCGAACAGCGACATGGACTGGCCGGCGTTCGCGAGCGCGCCCCAGTCGAAGCTACGCTCGACGCTGAGCACATCACGCTCGGTGAAACCGCCCGCACGTGCAGCCGCGCGTACACGATCCACCGCCTCCTGAACGAGCAGGCTCTCGTCGCCGTAAATCGTATAGATCGGCGAGAGGGTCTTGGCGAGATGCGCGTCGAGCGCGTCGGGACGCAGTTGCATGATGGCAGACGTTACTCTTCCGGCTTCGTCGCCGGCAGGGATTTCACCGCTTCCATGCGACGAATGATCTGAGCCACCGCGTCCTTCTGCATGTCTCGGCCCAGCAGTGCACCTTCCGCATCGCGCGCCGTCGTTTCGCTGTCGCTGTACGGCAGATTGCGCGTCAGACGAATCGTGCTCAACGGGATGATCGGCCGGCCATCCGGTGTCACGAGCTGAAATGTAAAAGCGCTGCGCATCTCATATTCGCGCGCCTGACCGTTGGCGTCGAGACTGACTGCAGTGCGAGACGACGCGATGTTCACGATTTCCAACCGCGCGTCAGCATCCTTGGGCTCGGTCACCACAACGGTGTCCTTGCTGCCGTAACGGATGTAGCGCGAGATGTCGGTCGCCATCTGGCCGCCGCCGGAGATGTACAAACGGTGGAATGCATACTCGCTCGCACCGCGCAGCTGGAAGCCGCACGCCGACAGTACGAGCGCGCAACCCAGCAGGGCAATCCCGCCGAAAATCCTGCGCGTCATACCGACGCCTCGTTGCCCGGATGTCATTTGCACGTGATGTGCCCTCTTGTCACCAAACGTCATCAATTCATCGATCGGCGGCCGCAACGGCCACCTCAGAGCACTACGTTCACAAGTCGGCCCGGTACAACGATGACCTTCTTCACCGGCTTGCCTTCGCCGAACTTGGCGGTCATTTCGTGCGCCAGCGCGGCTTGTTCGATGGCCTCGCGCGAAGCGTCCTTCGCCACGCGCACGGCGCCACGCACCTTACCCGCCACCTGCAGCACGAGTTCGATCTCGTCCTGCACCAGCGCGGCGGCGTCGACTTCCGGCCACGGCGCATCGAGCAGATCGCCCTGTTGCGCCGCGTAGCCCAACTCGACCCACAAGCCGTGGGTGACGTGCGGCACCACCGGATACAGCACGCGCAGCAGAATGCCGTAGCACTCGCGCACCGCACCGGCGCCCGCCGCCCCCTTGTCGCTCTCGATGGCGTTGAGCATCTTCATCGCCGCGGACACGACCGTGTTGTACTGCACACGCTGATAGTCGTAGTTGGCCTGCTTTAGCACGCCATGAATCTCGAGACGCAGCGCCTTGGCCGCCGGGTTCGCCGTATCGATGGAGGCGTCCGCCTGACGCAGCAGCGCGGCCTGCGACTGGCCGAAGCCCCACAGGCGGCGCAGGAAGCGGCTCGCGCCTTCCACACCGGCCCCCGACCATTCGAGTTGCTGTTCGGGCGGTGCCGCGAACATCACGAACAGACGCGCTGTATCGGCGCCATGCTGATCGATCAGCGACTGCGGATCCACGCCGTTGTTCTTGGATTTCGACATCTTCTCGATGCCGCCGAGCGTCACGTCCGCACCGTCAGCCTTCGACGTTGCACTGACCGGACGGCCCTTGTCGTCGAACTGCACTTGCACGTCCAGCGGGTTGAACCACGTCTTCTTGCCCGCGGCATCCTCACGATAGTACGTCTCGTTGAGCACCATACCCTGCGTGAGCAGGTTCTGCGCCGGCTCCTTGAAACTCACCAAACCCAGATCGCGCATCACCTTGGTCCAGAAGCGCGAATACAGCAAGTGGAGAATCGCGTGCTCGATGCCGCCGATGTACTGATCCATCGGCATCCAGTAATCGGTGCGCGCGTCGACCATGGTGTCGGCGTCCGGGCAGGCATAGCGCGAGAAATACCACGACGAGTCCACGAACGTGTCCATCGTGTCGGTCTCGCGGCGCGCCGGCTTGCCGCACTTCGGGCAATCGCACTTGAGGAACGCTTCCGACTTGGCCAGCGGGTTGCCGGTGCCGTCCGGCACGAGGTCTTCGGGCAACACGACCGGCAGGTCCTTTTCGGGAACCGGCACCGCGCCGCACGACGCGCAGTGAATGATCGGAATCGGCGTGCCCCAGTAACGCTGGCGCGAAATCCCCCAGTCGCGCAGACGGAACGTGACCTGCTTGTCGCCGGCACCCTGCGCCTTGAGATCCGCGGCGATGGCGTCGACGGCGGCCGCAAAGGCCAGGCCGTCATATTTGCCGCTGTTGACCAGCGTGCCGTTTTCCTTGTCGCCGTACCAGGCCTGCCAGGCTTGCGTCGAATAGGTCTCGCCGGCCACCGCGACAACCTGCTTGATCGGCAGGTCGTACTTGCGCGCGAACGCAAAGTCACGCTCGTCGTGGGCCGGAACGCCCATCACCGCGCCCTCGCCATACCCCATCAGCACATAGTTGCCGATCCACACCTCGACCTTCTCGCCGGTCAGCGGATGCGTGACGAAAAAGCCCGTCGGCATGCCTTTCTTTTCCATCGTGGCGATGTCGGCTTCGGCCACGCCACCCTGCTTGCATTCGGCGATGAACGCCTGCAGGTCGGGACGATCGGCGGCCAGACGCGTTGCCAGCGGATGCTCGGCGGCGATTGCGCAGAAAGTCACGCCCATGATCGTGTCGGCACGCGTAGTGAACACGCGCAGCAGTTTGTGCTCGCCGTCCAGCTCGTACGGGAAGCCGAAGTTCACGCCAAAGCTCTTGCCGATCCAGTTCTGCTGCATCACCTTCACGCGCTCGGGCCAGCCGAGGTCGTCCAGGTCGCCGAGCAGTTCGTCGGCGTATTCGGTGATGCGCATGTAATACATCGGGATTTCGCGCTTCTCGATGAGCGCACCCGAGCGCCAGCCTCGACCGTCGATCACCTGCTCGTTGGCGAGCACGGTCTGATCGATCGGGTCCCAGTTCACCGTGCCGGTCTTCAGGTAGACAACGCCCTTCTCGAGCATCTTCAGGAACAGCCACTGGTTCCAGCGGTAATAGTCCGGCTTGCAGGTGGCGACTTCGCGCGACCAATCGATCGCCAGACCCATCGCCTGCATCTGCTTCTTCATGTACGCAATGTTGTCGTACGTCCACTTGGCCGGCGGCACGCCGTTGGCCATTGCCGCATTTTCAGCCGGCATGCCGAAGGCGTCCCACCCCATCGGCATCAGCACGTTGTACCCACGCATGCGCATCTGACGATACATCACGTCGTTGATGGTGTAGTTGCGCACGTGGCCCATATGCAGCTTGCCCGACGGATACGGCAGCATCGAGACGCAATAGAATTTCTGTTTGTCCGCGCGCTCGGTGGTCTTGTAGGCATCGATGGCCTGCCAATGAGACTGGGCGGAGGCTTCGACGTCGGCGGGAACGTATTTTTCTTGCATGATGGGTGGGCGGGTAGGATTCGGCTCGGCTTCGGCCCCGCCGGTGCGCGGCAAAGGGCGCGCAGCACGCAAGCGTTTGGGGGCAAATCCGGGGAAAACGATGATTATAACGCCGACGGCAACGGATTCGGCGCGACGGTGGAGAGCAGATGCGGCCTGGAGGCCGCCTTGGCGTGGCTGCCGCCCGATGCGTCATGCGATCCGTGGCGGCGTGCGTCTTTGATGTCGGCGCCCGGTGCCGGCTGGCGCAGCGTCTGCCCTCTCATGCGCCACCTCGACGGGCCATCCGCGCCCCGCACGCCGGCAAGGGCTGAATCAGCGCAGGCCCAGAACGTCCTGCATATCGAACAGGCCCGTGTTGTGTTGCGCAAGGAAACGGGCAGCACGCAGCGAGCCTTGCGCATACGAGAGGCGGCTCGACGACTTGTGCGTGATCTCGATGCGCTCACCGATGCCGGCAAACAGCACCGTGTGATCGCCCACGATATCGCCACCGCGCACGGTCGCGAAACCGATGGTCGACGGATCGCGCTCGCCGGTCACGCCTTCGCGACCGTAGATGGCGCATTCCTTCAGATCGCGGCCCAATGCGTCGGCCACGACTTCACCCATGCGCAGCGCCGTGCCCGACGGGGCATCGACCTTGTGGCGGTGATGCGCTTCGATGATCTCGATGTCGTAGCCCGTGTTCAGAATCTTCGCCGCGACTTCGAGCAGCTTGAACGTGGCATTCACACCCACGCTCATGTTCGGCGCAAACACCACGGCCACGCGCTCGGCACCCGCCGCCAGACGCGCCTTGTCGGCTTCCGAGAATCCGGTCGTGCCGATGATCATCTTGACACCGTGCTTTTCGGCGGCAGCCAGATGCGCCAGCGTGCCTTCGGGACGCGTGAAGTCGATCAGATATTGTGCGTTGGCGAGCGCGACATCGAGATCGGCGGTGATGTTGACACCCGTCTCGCGCCCCAGAAAGGCGCCGGCGTCGTGTCCCAGCGCCGGGCTGTCCTCGCGGTCGAGCGCACCGACCAATTCGGCGTCGTCGGTGGCCAGTACGGTTTCAATCAGCATCCGGCCCATACGGCCGGAGGCGCCAGCAATCGCAATCTTCATCATGGAATTCTTGACTCTTCAGACAGCTTACTTGGGCATCGAGAACAGGCCACCGCCGGAAGTCACCCGCGGCGACGGGACAAGCCCCGTGCCCGTGGCCGTCGTCGCACTGCCCGAAGCGCTGTCGCCAGCGGTGGACTGTGCGTTGGACGCAGGGGCCGGTTCGGAAGCGGTAGCCGCCGCAGCGGTCGACACGGCCGCGACGTCGGACGCGGCGGGCGCGGCAGTCTCCGCGGTCGCGGCACTCGCCGTCGACGGGGCCGAGGCGTCGGTCTTTACGGTCTTGCCCTTCTGACCATCGATTTCCTGCACCAACTGATATTCGGTCGGCAGATTTTCTCCGCCTTCCCAGCGCGCCAGCGTGTCGCCGTCGAAGTACACCTTCAGGTGACGCTCCTGAACCACCGACGCATTGCCGCGCTTGAAATAGAAGACATAGTCCCAGCGATTCGCGTGGAAGATGTCCGTGAGCAGCGGCGTGCCGAGCAGTTGACGGACCTGATCGCGCGTCATGCCGGCTTTGAGCTGCTCATAGGCCTCTTTCGAGACGAAGTTGCCTTGAACGATGTTGATTCGATACGGCGTGACCACGCCGATCACTTTGTCGGTCACGCTGTCATACGTCGAGCAACCGGCCAGGGCCAGGAATGCCGCTGCAGCGCAGACGGAGAGCGGAAGGGAGAGATAACGACGCAAATCTGACTCGCTTTCAAAAAAATCGACCTTGAATCCGGCACGCCGGGCGCGCCGCCACATCGCCCCCGTTGACGGCACAAACCGTCCCGATTGCCCTGGTTTGCGCCCGGGCAAGGCAAAAAGGCATTATTATTGCGGCTGTATTGTACTCTAGGGACGTAGAGCGATGCCGAATCCCGCCGATCTGAAAAATATCGGACTGAAAGCCACGCTTCCGCGCCTCAAAATTCTGGAGATTTTCCAGAACAGCGAGAGCGAGGTGCACCATTTAACCGCCGAAGACGTCTATCGTCATCTGCTCAACGAAAACCTCGATATCGGTCTGGCCACGGTGTACCGTGTCCTGACGCAGTTCGAGCAAGCGGGCCTATTGTCGCGCAGCAACTTTGAGTCCGGCAAGGCCGTTTTCGAGCTCAACGAAGGCCACCACCACGATCACCTCGTGTGCCTCGACTGCGGGCGTGTCGAAGAGTTCTTCGACGCCGAGATCGAACGCCGCCAGAAAATGATCGCCAAGGAACGTGGCTTCGCGCTCCAGGACCACTCGCTCGCGATGTACGGGAGCTGCACGAAAAACCCCTGCCCGCATCGCCAAAAGAATTAAGCGTTGTTTTGGCATAATGTCTTCTGATGAAGACATTATGGGATTCCCCCTAGCTTCGGGTCTTGAAGCGCTGAGCACGGCTACGCATCGTCGGCAAACACCCCGTAAGCAGCGATGAGAGACTGCAATCGATGCCACCACCATGGTGCCAGCGCATTAAGCGTTGCGGATGGGTACGCGCAGCCCGAAATAGCTGCGGTTATCGCCTAAACACCGGCATCCCTCACGACGTAGCGCACCAACGAAAAAGCCGCTGTCTCACGACAGCGGCTTTTTTACGACTGGACGTCAAACGCGATTACTTCGCCGACATGAGTGCAACGGTCGTGTCGAGCATGCGGTTCGAGAAGCCCCACTCGTTGTCGTACCACGAGCCGACCTTCACGAGGCGGCCCGACACCTTGGTCAGTGTACCGTCGAAGTTCGACGAGGCCGGGTTGTGGTTGAAGTCGACCGACACCAGCGGTGCCGTGTTGTACGTTGCGATGGCCTTGAGCGACCCCTCGGCTGCTTCCTTCAGAATCGCGTTGACTTCGTCAACCGTCGTGTCGCGCTTGGCAACGAACGACAGGTCGACGATCGACACGTTGATCGTCGGAACGCGAATGGCGTAACCGTCGAGCTTGCCATTGAGTTCCGGCAACACCAGACCGACGGCCGACGCGGCGCCCGTCTTGGTCGGGATCATGCTCATCGTGGCCGAGCGCGCGCGACGCAGGTCTTCGTGATAGACGTCCGTCAGCACCTGGTCGTTGGTGTAGGCGTGCACCGTCGTCATCAGACCCGTTTCCAGACCGATTTTCTCGTGCAGCGGCTTGACCAGCGGCGCCAGGCAGTTCGTGGTGCACGATGCGTTCGAGATGACCGTGTCGGTCGACTTGAGCACGCCTTCGTTCACGCCGAACACGATCGTGGCGTCGACATCCTTGCCGCCCGGCGCCGAGATAATGACCTTCTTCGCGCCGCCCTTCAGGTGAGCGCCGGCCTTTTCCTTCGTCGTGAAGAAGCCCGTGCACTCAAGCACGACATCCACGCCCAGCTCGCCCCACGGCAGTTCGGCCGGGTTGCGGTTGGCCAGCACGCGAATCTTGTCGCCGTTGACGATCATGAAATCGCCGTCGACCGACACCGTGCCCGGGAACTTGCCGTGCGCCGTATCGTATTGCGTCAGGTGAGCGTTCGTCTGCGTATTGCCGAGATCGTTGATGGCGACGATTTCGATGTCGTGCTTCTTACCACCTTCATAATGGGCACGCAGCACGTTGCGGCCGATACGGCCGTAGCCGTTGATAGCGACGCGAATGGTCATGGGGGTTTCTCCGTAAGGTCTAACGAAATCAGCCAAGCACGGACTTGACCGTCGCGACCACGTGGTCGACGGTGAAGCCGAAGTGTTTGAACAGCACGCCGGCCGGGGCCGACTCGCCGAAGGTGTCGATGCCGACCACGCCGCCTTCCAGGCCGACGTACTTATGCCAATACGCCGTCACGCCGGCTTCGATCGCCACGCGCGACACACCGCGCGGCAGCACACGCTCGCGATACGCCTTGTCCTGACGGTCGAACACATTGGCCGACGGCATCGACACGACACGCGCCGCGATGCCCTCGGCAGCCAACGCCTCGGCGCCCTTGAGCGCCAGCTCGATTTCCGAGCCGGTCGCGATCAGCACGATCTGCGGATTCGCCACGTCGCGCAGCACATAGCCGCCACGACGGATATCGGCAATCTGCGCATCGTCGCGCGAGACGAACGGCAGGTTCTGACGGCTGAGCACCAGGCTCGACGGACCATCGTGACGTTCGACGGCCGCCACCCAGGCGACTGCCGTCTCCGTCGTATCGCAGGGACGCCACACGTCCATCTGCGGGATCAGGCGCAGGCTCGAGACGTGCTCGACGGACTGGTGCGTCGGACCGTCTTCACCCAGGCCGATCGAGTCGTGCGTGAACACGAAGATCGAGCGCAGCTTCATCAGCGCCGCCATACGCAGCGCATTGCGGCTGTAGTCCGAGAACGTCAGGAACGTTCCACCGAACGGGATGTAGCCGCCATGCAGCGCCATGCCGTTCATGATGGCGCTCATGCCGAACTCGCGCACGCCGTAGTTGATGTGATTGCCAAACTGCACGCCTTCCGCGTTGGCGCGCACCGCCTTGCTGGCCTTCCAATTCGTGAGGTTCGAGCCGGTCAGGTCGGCCGAGCCACCCAGGAACTCCGGCAATACGGCGGCCAGACCTTCGATCGCAAGCTGCGAGGCCTTGCGCGTGGCGACCGTCTCGCCCTTCTCGTTGGTCTTGGCGATGAACGCGGCGGCGGCCGACTTGAAGTCGCCGGGCAGCTCACCCTTCATGCGACGCTCAAATTCGGCAGCCTCTGCCGGGAACTGGCTGCGGTAGGCGGCAAAGCGCTCGTTCCATTCGCCTTCGGCACGCTGACCGGCGACCTTGGCATCCCATGCGGTGTAGACATCGGCCGGCAGCTCGAACGGCGGCAGGTGCCAACCGAGCGACGCGCGCGTGGCGGCGATTTCGTCGGCGCCCAACGGCGCACCATGCACATCGTGACCGCCCTGCTTGTTCGGCGCGCCCTTGCCGATCAGCGTCTTGCAGCAGATCAGCGTCGGACGATCCGAGGTCTTGGCCTGGGCGATGGCGGCGTCGACCGCGTCGACATCGTGGCCGTCGATGTCGCGAATCACGTTCCAGCCATAGGCTTCGAAGCGCTTCGGTGTGTCGTCGGCAAACCAGTATTCAACGTCGCCGTCGATCGAGATGCCGTTATCGTCGTACAGCGCGATGAGCTTATTCAGACGCAGCGTTCCCGCGAGCGAACACGCTTCGTGCGAGATGCCTTCCATCAGGCAGCCGTCGCCGAGGAACGCGTACGTGTAGTGGTCGACGATATCGTTACCCGGGCGGTTGAATTCCTTGGCGAGCAGGGCCTCGGCCAGCGCGAAGCCCACCGCGTTGGTGATGCCCTGACCCAGCGGGCCCGTGGTCGTCTCGATGCCCGGCGTGACGCCCACTTCCGGGTGCCCCGGCGTCTTGCTGTGCAGTTGGCGGAAGTGCTTGAGCTCTTCGATCGGCAGGTCATAGCCCGTCAGATGCAGCAACGAATAGATGAGCATCGAGCCGTGGCCATTCGACAGCACGAAGCGGTCGCGATCGAACCAATGCGGGTTGACGGGGTTGTGCTTGAGGTGACGGCCCCAGAGAGCGACCGCGATATCGGCCATGCCCATCGGCGCGCCAGGGTGACCGGAGTTGGCCTGTTGGACCGCGTCCATGGAGAGGACGCGAATGGCAGAGGCCATCAGCGCAGGCGTAGCAGAAGAGGAGTTCGTCATGGTGAACAGCCGGAAGAGCGGGCGTGCCCCCGTTGCCGCGAGCTGCCGCGCGAAATTCGAATGCGGAATAAAGTCCAAGATTTTACCAGATACGGCCGTTGCCCGGGTCGCTCGCGGCGAACTTCCCCAAATGACGGGAACGTGGAATCATGCAAAGAACAGGCATGATCGCCACCCATTAGAGGAAGTTGCCTCGCCAATGCCCGCCAAACGTGACATCAGCGACGACCTGTCGACCGCCGCATTGCGCCCGTGCACGGCGCCGCTTGGGCCTTGGGCCAGTTATACGTTCGCCGCGCGCCCGGTATTCGCCGCCACGTCGGCCTATCAGCGCATCGAGGTCGTGGATTTGCCGGCATTCGGGGCACTTGGGCGGGCCTATCGACTCGACGGCCGGTTCATGGCTTCGCTCGCCGATGCGCATATCTGCCACGAATGCATGGTGCATCCGCTCTTGCTTGCGCACGGTAACGCCCAGCGCGTGTTGGTGCTTGGCGGGGGGGATGGCGGCTCGGCGCGCGAAGCCTTGCGTCACGCGAGCGTGCGCGAGGTTGTCGTCGCCGAACTCGATGCCCAGGTGCCTGCGACGATCCTGAAGTACATGCCGACGTTGGCGGACGGCGCATTCGACGATCCGCGCACCACGCTTGTCATCGGCGACGCCCGGGATCTCGTCGACGCCGCGCTGGCTCGCGGAGAAGCGTTCGACGCCGTGATTTTCGACCTGACCGACGCTGACGGCGAGGCGGCCACGCTGCATGGCGCACCGTTCTTCGCCAAACTCCGCGCACTACTCGGCCCACGCGGCGCTATCGCCCTGCAACTGGGGGCGCCATGGTTCGAAGCCGATCAAGTCGCGCGCATGCTCGATGCCCTGCGCTCGGTGTTCAAATTTGTCCAACCGATAACCACGTATGTGCCGCTGTACGGCACGTTGTGGGCGCTCGCGTTCGCCAGCGATTCGCTCGACGTGCGTGGCAGCGATGCAACCGCGGCCACGCAGGCTCTGCTATCGCGAGAATCCCTGCGCCACTATGCGCCGGCCCGGCGTGCCGCGCTTTTCGACATCCCGCCGGAACTGATGGCCGTCCTCGGCGATCGATAACCAACCGCGCGACGACGAGATGACGCGACGCAAGTGAATCAAGCCCGCATTCCTTGTATATTGAAAACTCATCGCAACCGTTGGCGGCGGGCCGTTCGCGTATTCGTGCGTCAGGACGAGACTGCTTTACCCACAGCCGACGCTCATACCGGAGCACCGTCATGCCCGATCCCCGCCCCGCCCATGTGCCGTGGTTGACGCCCTACCTGACCGTGCGCGACGCCAAGGCGGCGGCGACGTTCTATGCGCAGGCGTTCGGCTTCTCGGTGCATGACATGGTGAACGACGACGGCATCGTCATGCACGTCGAAATGTTTTATCAAGGGCAATTGATCGTGATGTTCGCCCCCGAGGGCGCGTTCGCGAGCACCGCGCGCACGCCGCGCACCTCCGGTGTGGAGGCGTCGCAGAGCTTCTATGTCTATACGGAAGACGTCGATGCACTATACGCGCAGGCGACCGCCGCCGGCGCGAAGGGGCTAACGCCTCCCAGCGACCAATTCTGGGGCGACCGCTTTTGCCAACTGGAAGACCCGGACGGCTATCGCTGGGGCTTCGCCCGCCCCGTCGCTCCGCGAAGCTGAGCCGCTTCTCCCTCTGACGTTGGGGTATGCTTCTGTCCCCGGCGCCACGCCCGACCGCGCCCTTTCGACTCCCGTCCGTATGCCTCGCTTCTTTATCGATGTGCCGCTGCACGCCGGCGCACTGCTTGATCTTCCCGAGACGGTGGTGCGTCACGCTCAGGTATTGCGCCTGAAGATCGGCGATGCGCTCACGCTTTTCGACGGCACGGGCGGCCAATATCCGGCCGTGCTCACGACGCTGGAAAAGCGCCACGCCACGGCGCAACTCGGCGAACGGGAGGTGCGCGAGGTGGAGACGCCGTACCGCGTCACCCTGGCACAGGGCATCGCCGGCGGCGACAAGATGGACTGGCTGATAGAAAAGGCCATCGAGCTAGGCGTGGCGGACATTCAGCCGCTGATCACCGAACGCTCGGTGATCCGGCTCGACGGGGAACGTGCGGCGAAGCGCGTTGCGCATTGGCAGGCGCTGGCACAGGCCGCTTGCGAGCAATGCGGCCGAAATCGCGTGCCACGCGTCCTGCCGATTCGCCCGATCGGCGCTTGGCTGCGCGAGCAAGGCGCGGTGACAGACGACGGATGGCGTGTGCTATTGTCACCCAGAGCGGACAGCGGTTTCGACTCGCTGCCGCTGCACGCACCGTCTCAGCCAGGCGTTTTGCTGTTCGGCCCGGAAGGCGGACTGGCACCGCACGAAGAATCCCTCGCGCGGGAGGCCGGTTTTATGGCGATTCGCCTGGGCGAACGCATCTTGCGAACGGAAACGGCGGGCATCGCGGTCCTCGCGGCATTGGCCGCGCGCTGGGGCGGTTGGTAAGCCTCGACGATTTGCACATTGGCTTCACAAGCCTAAAGGAGTCATCCCATGGGTATCCTGGATTCCATTCTCGGCGGCATTTCTGGCAATTCGGCCGATGGCGGTAGCGGTAGCGGCGGCAATACCAAGATGTTGCTGCTGATGGGTTTGCTGGCGATGATCGCCAACCGTTCCGGCAACGCGCAGGCACAGGGCGGTCAGGGCGGCGACCTGATTGGCTCGTTGGGGGGCGCACTCAGCGGGATGCTGGGCGGTGCGGCGGCGGGCGGCGGTGGTGCCGGCGGTCTTGGCGGTTTGCTGGGCGGGCTGCTGGGCGGAGGACAAGCACCGCAGCAGGATGCCGCCGGCAACCCCGCGACGTCCCCTGGCGACCTGGTGGGCGCGCTCGGCGGACTGGGCGGACTGACGCAGGTGCTGGAAAATGGCGGCCTGGGCGATGCGATGCGCTCGTGGGTCGGCACCGGCAGCAATCAGCCAGTGTCGGCCGATCAGGTGGCCCAGGCGCTTGGCCCGGGAGGACATCTGCAGCAACTGGCCGATTCGGCGGGCGTCAGCCCGGATGAGGCCGCACAGCAACTGTCGTCGCTGCTGCCCGAGGTGGTCAATCACCTCACACCGAACGGTGATCTACCGCAAGGCCATCTCGACCTGGCAAGCCTCGCCCAGCAATTCCTCGGTGGACGGACCGGCTGAGGCAAGGCCATCCAGGAATCCGATAATCGCCGGCTGAAAACGTAAAAAGGTCCGCAATGCGGACCTTTTTCGTGAGGTTGACGTGACGCATGTTCGCGTCGGGGCGAGACCGGTGACGTCAGACGATGTTTCCGAGGTCACTCACCGACGATTCGCTTGGTGGTCCGTCAGGCAAACGAGTAAAAGACGCGGAACGTGATACGACGCTCAGCCCAGAACTCGGCGGCATCGCGGAACACGTCCAGCAGGGTTTCGCGACCGTCCTTATCGAACTTCGTCGCCACCGGCAATCCCTCGAGCACGACGACAAAACCAGGCTGCGGGCCTGCGTGATGCACCAGATCGGTCAGACAATCGTGCAAGGCGTCGTAATTCTTTCCGAAATGCTTGGGAAACAGGAACGACGTGGCGATCGTCTCCAGCACCTCGGCCTTGCTCTGCGCCTGCGAACAATTGGCGTAGAGGAAGTGCTGCCCGAGTCGCTCGGCCTCTGCGGCCAATTCCGGCACGCGGAATGCGCGGATCGACTGCACGATATTCGGCCTGACGGTCTTGAAAAGACTCATATCTCCCTCTTCCGATAAGGTATGGCGGCGGCCGGCCCGCGCGACAGCATGCAGGCCCAGCACCTGCTTGAACAAGTTGCCCTCGCCCGCACCGAATGGATCTGCCATACGATCTTTCCCGCGTTCCTGTGCGAAAACCGGCTCACTCATACTGCTGTCATTCCCTTATGCGTCTAAAGCTGTTGTAGTGATCTTGTGTGTAGTAACAAGGATCGACCGCCCGCTGGTCCCCGCCACAGATGATGCGCCTGGCGCCCCGATTGCGGGCACCGGGGGTCGGCACCGTGTATTCATGGTAATAGCCACGCCGCATTTTGGGCAGCTGCTTTTCGTAGTTCCCGAACACAACGCCGTCTTTGGCGTAGGGGAACGGCCCGCCCTGGGCAATCAGCGTCAGCGTGCGCTGCGCTTCGCGAGGCAACTCGGCAACGGACACTGTGACCGTTGAACCCGTGACGTATGGCGCGGTTTCGCGCGCCACAGCATTGGACCACAGAAACACACTACCAGCCGCCGTCAGCGCCACGATGCTCCGGTGAAGCCAACGTGCCATGGTCATAGCTAGCCTGTCGCCCGACGTCGTATTGCGCCGCGGGCTTGTTCTGGTGGTTGAAGCCGTAAGGTTATCGCTATTGGTCCAGAGAATCAATGTCGGCTTACATTTTGCAACGAAACAACGCGACAAATTATTGAAAATAAAGGATTTTAAAGAGAGTGAGCGCACACATGACGGTGTGAGCGTGCAAAATGTCTCGCCGGAATGCAAATCGCCGCCCCCAAAAGGGGGCGGCGATTTGTCGTTAACATGTGTCGAACGGTGGCGAACCGCCGCGCGCTCGCCAGACGTCAACGCGCCTGTTGTTGCGCCGCCGCATCGGCCACCACCAGCGCCACCATGTTGATGATGCGTCGCACCGTGGCCGACTCGGTCAGGATATGCACCGGCTTGGCAGCGCCCAGCAGGATTGGCCCGATCGCCACGTTATTGCCCGCCGCCGTCTTGAGCAGATTGTACGCAATGTTCGCGGCGTCGATATTCGGCATGATGAGCAGGTTCGCAGCACCGGTCAGCGTCGATTCCGGCATGATGCGTGCGCGCAGTTCCGGGTCTAGTGCGCAGTCGCCGTGCATTTCGCCGTCAACTTCCAGATCGGGCGCACGTTCCTGCAGGATCGCCAGCGTTTCGCGCATCTTGCGGGCGCACGCGGCGTCGCTGGTACCGAAGTTCGAATGCGACAACAAGGCCACCTTCGGCTGGATACCGAAGCGGCGAATCTCCTCGGCGGCCATCAGCGTGATTTCGGCCAGTTCCTCTGCGCTCGGATCCTGATTGATGTGCGTATCGACCAGGAAAATCTGCCGGTTCGGCAAAATCAGGGCGTTCATCGCCGCATAGACATGCCCCCCGGCCCGCTTGCCGATCACGCGATCGATGAAGTGCAGATGACGGCCCGGTGTCGACACCGTGCCGCAAATCATACCGTCCGCTTCGCCCTTGCGCACCAACATGGCGGCAATCAGGGTCGTGCGGCGACGCATCTCGACGCGCGCATAAGACGCCGTCACGCCCTTGCGGTTCGTCAGCTGGTGATACGTTTCCCAGTAATCGCGATAGCGCTCGTCGTGCTCCGGGTTCACGACGGTGAAGTCGACACCCGGTGTCAGGCGCAGGCCATATTGCTGCACGCGGTGCTCGATCACGGCCGGGCGCCCCACCAGGATCGGCGTGGCGACACGTTCATCCACAAGCACCTGTACGGCACGCAGCACGCGCTCCTCTTCGCCCTCGGCAAACGCAATGCGTTTCATGTTCGCAGGCACGCTGCGCGCAACAGAGAACAGCGGCTTCATCAGACCGCCGCTGTGGTACACGAACTGCTGGAGCGATTGCGCATAGGCATCCACATCCGCGAGGGGACGCGTGGCGACACCGGCGGCCATCGCCGCTTCGGCCACCGCGGTCGCGACCTTGACCAGCAGACGCGGATCGAACGGTTTCGGAATCAGATAGTCGGGGCCGAACGACAGGTTTTTGATCCCGTAGGCCGACGCCACGATATCGCTCTGCTCCTGACGCGCCAATTCCGCCAGCGCATTCACCGCCGCGATTTCCATCGAGCGCGTGATCGTCGTGGCGCCAACATCGATCGCACCGCGGAAGATGAACGGAAAGCAAAGGACGTTGTTGACCTGATTCGGGTAATCGGTGCGGCCCGTCGCCATCACGCAATCCGGACGCACTTCCTTCGCCAGTTCCGGTGTGATCTCTGGATTCGGGTTGGCCAGCGCGAAGATCAGCGGTTTGTCGGCCATCGTCTTGACCATTTCCGGCTTCAGCACGCCGGCAGCCGACAGCCCGAGGAACACGTCGGCGCCGCCAATCACGTCGGCCAGCCCGCGCGCATCAGTCTTTTGCGAGAACCGGATTTTCTCCGGATCCATCAATTCGGTGCGGCCCTCGTACACCACCCCCGCCAGGTCCGTCACCCAGATGTTCTCGATGGACAGCCCCATGTCGACGAGCAGGTCCAGGCACGCAAGCGCGGCAGCGCCCGCGCCGGACGTCACCACCTTCACGGACTTCAGATCCTTGCCGACGACCTTCAGGCCGTTGATCAGCGCCGCGGCCACCACAATGGCCGTGCCGTGCTGATCGTCGTGGAAGACCGGAATCTTCATGCGCTCGCGCAACTTGCGCTCCACGATGAAGCACTCGGGCGCCTTGATATCTTCGAGGTTGATGGCGCCGAAGGTCGGCTCCAGCGCCGCAATGATGTCGACGAGCTTTTCGGGGTCTTTCTCGTCGATTTCGATATCGAACACGTCGATATTGGCGAATTTCTTGAACAACACGCCCTTGCCTTCCATCACCGGCTTGGATGCCAGCGGGCCGATATCACCCAGACCCAGCACGGCCGTGCCGTTCGTGATCACGCCGACCAGATTGCCGCGCGCCGTGTAGCGCGATGCATTGAGCGGGTCGACGACGATCTCCTCACACGCGGCGGCAACGCCCGGCGAATACGCCAGCGCCAGATCGCGCTGGTTGAGCAACTGCTTGGTCGGCGCGATGGCGATTTTGCCGGGCGTGGGGAATTCGTGATACTCGAGCGCAGCTTCGCGCAGTTTCGGATCGATCGGCGTGGGCATGAGGGGAGGCTCTTGACGAACAAAATGGGGTCGGATTTTCAGTGCAAATTGTAGCCCCATTTATTCACGCCACTTATGCAAAAAGCGAATAGGGGCTGCACCTGCGCGGTACGGCTTCCCCGCCGATAGTGGCCAAAATTCCTGGCGATTTCAACGCTGCGCTGCACCATCGCCCGCCTTTTCGAACCACGGACGTCTAGCCCCGTGGGGGGGATCCGAGACGGGCATGGGAATCCGTCTGAATTCCGGGCGTCCGTGCTTTGTTCGCTTGGGAAAGCCCGGGTCGCCTCTTAGAATAGGGGCTTGCCTGTGCATCACCGCAGCCCTTTACTTATTGCCCACCGCCTAATGCTCCCTGGCGTCACGCGTTGCACCGGAGTGGTCCCGCAACGCGATGCGCCCGGTCAAGGCGGGCAACCGCGCCGTTGCTCATGACCCTGACGTCTGCCTCAACTCCACCGCTGTCCGAGTTCTCGCTGATCGACCGCTTCTTCGCCCACGCTACCCGGCCGGGCGAGCATGTGACGCTCGGCATCGGAGACGACTGCGCGTTGCTGCGTCCCCCCACCGGCGAGCAGCTCGCGATTTCGACCGACATGCTCGTGGAGGGCCGCCACTTTTTTGCCGACGTCGACCCGCGCGCGCTCGGTCACAAGACCCTTGCCGTCAATCTGTCGGATCTCGCGGCCATGGGCGCGCGGCCCATGGGCTTCACATTGGCGATTGCCCTGCCCGACAGCGACCCGGCCTGGCTCGCGCCCTTTGCCGAGGGCCTGTCGGCGTTGGCCGACCGTTACGCCTGCCCGCTTGTCGGCGGCGACACCACGCGCGGCCCACGCAATCTTTGTGTGACGGTCTTCGGCAGTGTGCCCGGCGCCCAGGCGTTGCGCCGCGACGCCGCGCAGCCCGGCGACGACATCTGGGTCTCCGGCACCCTCGGCGATGCCCGGCTGGCGCTCGGTGCGATACGTGGGGAATGGACCTTGTCGGACGTCGATCTCGCCCTCGCGCGCCGCGCGCTGGACTGGCCCGAGCCGCAGGTGACGCTCGGACTGGCGCTGCGCGGCGTGGCGCGCGCCGCCCTCGACATCTCCGATGGGCTGCTGGGCGACCTCGGCCATATCCTGGAGCGCTCCGGTGTGAGCGCGACGGTGAACGTCGACGATGTACCGTGCTCCGACCTGCTGGCCGCGCAAACGCCGGTGATTCAGAGAATGTGTGCGCTGGCGGGCGGCGACGACTATCAACTGGGCTTCTGCGCCGACCGTGCGCAACGGCCGCATATCGAGGCGATCGGCAACGAACTCGGCATACGCCTCACGCGTATCGGTACAATAGCGCTTCCCGACGCGCGCCTCGCCCGGCTGCACCTCCAGGACAAGACTGGCGCGTCCGTCGCTGCCGATTTCAAAAGTTTCGACCATTTCCAATGAGCACTGATCAACCGGCCGCCGTCAACTCGGGCAGCGGCCCGCGCCGGCCGAACTCGCGGTTCCTGCTGTCGCACCCTGCCCACCTCTTTTCGCTCGGCTTTGGCACGGGCCTGTCGGCGTTCGCGCCGGGCACCGTGGGCACGCTTTTCGGATGGGCATCGTATCTGGTGCTCAATCTGTACCTGACGGTCACGGGATGGGGCGTGCTGATCGTCGCGTCCATCGTTGGCGGCATCTGGATCTGCGCCTACACAGCGCGCAAGCTTGGCACATCGGATCCGAGCCCCGTCGTCTGGGACGAGATTGTCGCGTTCTGGATCGTGCTGCTGCTCATTACGCCGGCGAGCTTTGTCGGCCAATTGGTGGCCTTCGTGCTGTTCCGATTCTTCGACGCCGTCAAGCCGCCGCCGATCCGATATTTCGACCGCACGGTCAAGGGTGGCCTCGGCATCATGCTGGACGATCTCGTCGCCGCCTTTTGCACGCTGCTCGTCATTGCGCTGTGGCGCTCGATCTGATCGACCGGGCTTGCCGCCGCGCGATGGCGCAAGCCGCATCATGACGGGTGCCTCGCTGGCGCCGTTCCCGCGGGTACGCGCACCGATACCCGTGACCTATTCGTTGCATTGACTTATTGAAGGCGTCGTCCCGTGGTCTCCGAACAAAATCTTCTGGCCCAACTGTCGGTCAAAGTCGGCAATCGTCTGCGTGACGAACGCCTGATGCTGACCACGGCCGAGTCATGCACCGGCGGCCTCGTTGCGGCAGCAATCACCGACGTTTCCGGTAGCAGCCAATGGTTCGAGCGTGGCTTCGTGACGTATTCGAACCAAGCCAAGTCCGAAATGATCGGCGTTCCGCCTGAATTGATCGACAAGCACGGTGCCGTGAGCGAACCGGTGGCACGTGCGATGGCCGAAGGCGCACTGCTGAACAGTCGTGCACAGATCTCGCTGTCGATCACCGGCGTGGCCGGCCCGGGCGGCGGGTCGCCCGAAAAACCGGTGGGTATGGTGTGCTTCGCGTGGAGCAACCGCGTCACGACCCTCGTCGAGACGAAGCGCTTCAAGGGCGATCGCACACAGGTGCGCAGTCAGGCCGCACAGCACGCGCTGCGCGGCGTCATCGAATTCCTCGACCAGGCCGAGACGTAATCGTCGCGCCGCCCTGCGACGTTTGACGACGATCCGCGCATCGGCACGCGGACCGATCAGCGATAGGCGTTGATGCTGTCGCGCGTGTTTTGCGCAGCGGCGGCAGCCGCCGCGGCGAAGTGCTCGTCGCGACCGGCGTAGATGATGGCACGCGACGAGTTGATCATCATGCCCGTCCCGTTCGCGGTGCGACCGGCTTTGACCGTCGCTTCGACGTCCCCGCCCTGAGCGCCCACGCCGGGAATCAGCAGCGGCATGTCGCCGACGATGCTGCGCACGGCAGCGATTTCTGCCGGGAACGTCGCACCCACCACCAGGCTGATCTGCCCGCTCGTATTCCACGGCCCCGCGGCCAGGCGCGCCACCGTCTGATACAGCGGCTTGCCATCGACATCGAGGAATTGCAGATCGCTGCCGCCCGGGTTCGACGTACGGCACAGCACGACGACACCCTTCTCGGCATGCGCCAGATACGGCTCCAGCGAATCGAAGCCCATGTAGGGATTCACCGTCACGGCGTCGGCACGATAGCGCTCGAACGCTTCGCGCGCATACTGCTCGGCGGTGCTGCCGATGTCGCCACGCTTGGCGTCCAGAATCACTGGCAGGCCCGGATGATCGGCGTGGATATGGGCGATCAGCCGTTCGAGCTGCTCCTCGGCGCGATGCGCAGCGAAATAGGCGATCTGCGGCTTGAATGCACACGCGTAGGGGGCGGTAGCATCCACAATCTGGCGGCAGAACTCGAAAATCGCGTCTGGCTGCGCTTGCAGATGCGCGGGAATGCGCGACGGCTCGGGATCCAGGCCCACGCAAAGCAGAGAATTGTTGCGCGTCCAGGCCGCGTTAAGTACTTCGGTGAATGTCATGACGGGGTTCCGGCGGGGTTCCGGCGGCGGTATTCCGACGGCGGGTGATTCGAGACTGATTCCTTCCAGCAAGGCCGACATTTTACCTGCTCCGCGCGCCGGTCGAACCAATCCGCGCGCTTCGCGTCAATCTTGATATCGGTGCTCTCGGGCCCCCATCAACACGGAGAACCCCCATATGACTGAGGTTACCCCCCCGCTCGCGTCCTTCGACGCCGTGATGGGCTTTCTCGCGGCCAACGCCGTCCGCTACGGTCTGTCGCTCGTACAGGCCGTGTTGATTCTGTTGATCGGCTTCTGGATCGCGAAGCGACTGGCGCGCTTCGTACACCGAACGTTGAGCCGTTCGCCCCACTTCGACGCAACGCTCAAACCGCTCATCGAGTCGATCGCGCTCTGGTCGGTGCGCATCATCACGCTCGTTGCCGTGCTCGCTCAATTCGGTGTGCAGACCGCCAGCATCATCGCGGTGCTCGGCGCGGCAGGCCTGGCCATCGGGCTGGCCCTGCAAGGCACGTTGCAGAATATTGCGGCGGGTACGATGCTGCTGGTGCTGCGCCCGTTCCGCAACGGCGACTACATTACGGCCGGCGCGTCGGTGGCCGGCACCGTCGATGAAATCGGCCTGTTCACCACCACGCTCACAAATGCCGACGGCATCTACGTCTGCGTGCCGAACAACCAGATCTGGGGCCAGCCGATCACGAACTTCAGCCGCAACGCCACGCGTCGTATGGAGGTCACCGTGGGCATCGCGCTCGACGACGATCTCGATGCCGCCATGACAGCACTGCGCGCCCACGTGGCAGAAGACGCGCGAGTGCTCGACAAGCCGGCACCGGAAATCATGGTCAAGCAGGTCAGCGACAACGCCGTGATTGTGAACGTGCGGGTATGGTCATTGCTGGGTAACTACTGGGGCCTCTATTGGGACCTCCAGCGCGGCGTCAAGGAGACGGTCGAGGCCGTGGGTTGCTCACTCCCGTATCCGACGCGCACTGTCATGCACGTGCCAGCACAGCCGATACCGGACGCGGCCCCCTCGCGACACTAGCCCCACACACGCCCGCGCGTGCTCGTCGTGCGACAGTCCACGCGCGGGGGGCTATCCGCCTATTGTGGCAACTCCGCCGCCCCCATGCGACGCGCGATCACGCCGGCGCGTTGCGCAAGGTACGGCGAATTGCGATGGGCATCGAAGTAGCGCGGACGCGGCAACATCACCGCCAGCCGCGCCGCCTGCCAAGCGGAGAGCTTCGAGGCCGGAATGCCGTAGTAGTGCCGTGCCGCAGCTTCCGCGCCGAACACGCCCTCGCCCCACTCCACCGAATTGAGATAGATCTCGAAGATCCGCTGCTTCGTCATCCAGAACTCGAGCATCCACGTGATGCTCAATTCTTCGGCCTTGCGCAGGTAACTTCGCTCGCTCGACAGGAACAGATTCTTCGCCAGTTGCTGGGAGAGGGTCGAGCCGCCCGCGACGATGCGCCCCTTCTTCTGATTCTTCTCCCATGCGCCGAGCATCGCGTCGATCTCGAAGCCATCGTGATTGACGAAGTTCGCGTCCTCGCTCGCGATGATGGCGCGCTTCAGATGTCGCGAAATCTGGTCGTACGGCACCCATTGGTGCTTGAGCGTCGCCGTCGGATCCGTTTCATGCAATCGCGCGGCGGCCGCGCGCATAAACGCCGTCGACGACGGATCGAAACGCACCCACCAGCCAATCTGCACGAAGTAATAGAGCTGCGTGGCAAGCACGCCCACGAAGACCAACGTGACAACGTAGGCTGTCCACTGCCACGCCCCCCAGCGGCGATGGCGAGTCGTGCGCGAAGCGCGTCGCGGCGCAGCCATCGGCAACGTCAACCTTTCGCTGCGAGCCGGGCGCGCAAGGCGGTTCGCACGGCATCGGTCGACGGCCGCACGCCGCGCCACACCGCGAACGCTTCGGCCGCCTGCTCGACGAGCATGCCGAGACCGTCGGCCGCGCGCGTCGCCCCGGCCGCCAATGCGTGCGTCATGAACACCGTTGGCTGCGCGCCGTACATCATGTCATAGGCAAGCGCCCCTTCCGCATAGACGCCCGCAGGCAGCGGCGGTACGTCGCCTTGAAGGCTACCGGCCGTGGCGTTAATGACGACATCGAACGCCGCGGGGACCGCGTCCCATCCGCCACCGGCGAGCGCCACGCCACGGCGCTCAGCGGCGTTGGCGAACCGTGCGACGAGTTCGTCGGCGCGCGCGGCCGTGCGATTGGCGACAAACAGCGCCGCCGGCCCCGCCTCGATCAGCGGCAACATTGCCCCGCGCGACGCACCGCCTGCGCCGAGCAGCAACACGCGCCGGCCCTTGAGCGATACGCCCAGCGGCCCCTCGATATCGCGCACGAGCCCCACGCCGTCAGTGTTGTCGCCCGTGATGCCCCGCGCGTCGAACACCAGCGTGTTGACGGCGCCCGCCGCCTGCGCGCGTTCGGTCAGACGATCCGCCAACGCGTGGGCCTCGAGCTTGAACGGGACGGTGACGTTGGCCCCGCGAGCACCGTTGTCGATAAAGGTGCGCACGGTGGCGGCAAACCCATCGAGCGGCGCGAGCAGGCGCTCATAGGTGAGATGCTGGCCGGTTTCGCGCGCGAACTCGGCGTGAATGAACGGCGACTGGCTGTGTTCGACGGGATGACCGATCACGGCGTAGCGATCGGCCTGCAGTTCCCCGGAGGGCGTTTGGTTTGTCATCGTTGTCAAAGACGCGGCGCCTGGCTTTCGCCCAGGCGCCGCAATTACTTGCGTCCACGTGCATCAGATACGGTGTTTTGCCGTGACTCGGCAGGCATCGGTCGCCGGAAACCTTCATATCACGTTGCCGACAAACCGCGCGAATGTCATCGAATAGTACACGCAGCGTCCCTGTGGCTTCGGGCGTTTGCCGACGATTCGCCCGTGGCGCCCTACCGCGCCGCGGCGACCGACGGTGACGCAAGCGTCTCGGCCTGCACCCCCTGGCGCGAGAAGGTCATCCGCGTCACGATCTCGAGAATGTCATAGCGCTGCCGCATCTCGGGCGAGAAGTCGCCAAACGGCGCACTGGCCTGTACGATCGCCACCGCGCGGCGGTCGAGATCGCGATTGCCAGAGCTTCGCGTGACTTCCACGCCCGCGACATTCCAGCCGTCCTTGTGATAGCCGAGCCCGCCCCGCTGATTGACGTTAAGCGTGACGATCAGCTCGCCATAGAGACGCTCGTTGCCGATCTGGGGAAAATGCTCCGTGCCGTAGCGCTCTACGCGATGACGCAGCGTGTCGAAATAGCGCGCATACGCCACTTCACGGGTATTGGCTGTGACCTGGCCGCGTTTCGGACGGGTCTGATAAGCGCGCAACTGCTTGTCGATTTCCGCCTGCAGACGGGCGATCTTCTGGTCGACGTTCTGATCGTCGAGTCCTTGCCCGCGCTGCGGCGCGTCGGCGCGATGCCGCTGCGACGCCGGCGTGGCGGCGTATTGATTGCGCAGTTGCGTCAGCAGCTTTTCCTGCGTCGCTTCCAGTTCGCTCACGTTGCGCTGGATTTGCGCGATGGGCGCGCCGTCGCGATCGAGCGCGCGTGACGGCAGCGGTGATGTCGCACGCTCGCCGTCGTGCTCGCCGCCGCCCACGAGGTTGGCCTGCGCGAGCGCCGTGGCCTTGTCGGGGGCGTTGGCCGACTTCGCGTTGACGAGGACGACATCGAGCGGCGTGTCCGCACTATGCAGTCGGAAACTGTCGGGCGCGACGAAATGCACCGCCAGCGCGAGCAGGTGGACCAGCGCGGAAAATGCCAGGCCCGTGGCAAGCGGATGCTCGCGCATCAGCGACCCGCCGCGGCGGCGCGCCGCGCGCAGGTTGCCTGCCGCGAGAGCGGGTTTCAGCACGCCGAACCGGGAGACGCGTCGCGCCCCCCCGCCACCATCAGCGCGGCAGCAAGCGACGAAGTGCCGGACGCAACATCAACGGTGTGCGACGCCGCGGCGGTGACGTCGGCCAAGGCCGAGGCGACGTCGTCGTCACCCTGGCTTTCGTCGCGGCCGTCGCTTTCGGTATCGTTCGCCCCCTCCGCATCGTTGGCGCCATCGGCATCGTCGGCCCCTCCCGCGTCGTCGCCACCTTCGGCCCCATCGCCTCCATCGTGCCCCCCACCGCCGTCTCCTGCACCGCCGGCGCCTTCGTCATCGTCTTCGCCCAGTCCGTTCTGGCTGGCGCCCAACACCTGCGCGACACGTACCGAGATGCTGAGCGTGACGACATCGAGCGAGAGCACGTCGAGCATGATCTGCGTACCGCGCGCGTGCGGGCCAAGCCCCAGAACGATCAGCGTCAGCGGAATATCGTTCAGGCGCACGGTGTCACCCTTGAGCACGCTCGCCTGGACCTGCGACTTGTTCTCCTGAATCAACCAGCGCAGGCACCAGTAGCGCTCCATCCGGCTCTGGTGCTCGGCATAAGCCGCATAGGCGGCTTCGAAGCTCGACACGGTCACGTACAGGTCGGCATCCTTGGGCTTGAAGGGTGCCGCCAGCTTGGCCGTCACGCCGTGACGCACGCACGCAAGCAACTGCCACTGGTTGACCAGATCCACATAGCGACGCAGCGGCGAGGTGCTCCATGCGTATTGCTCGACACCCAGACCTTCGTGCGGCGCCGGCGATGTCTGCATGCGCGTGCGATTCACGCCGTAAGCACGCTGCGCGCGGTAGATGCCGGGCACGCCGCACTCGGCCAGCAGGCGTCCCCACCGGCTGTTCGCGAGAATCGCCATCTCGGCGACGATCAGGTCCAGCGGCGCGCCGCGCATACGCTGCTTGATCGTGACCTGCTCGCCTTCGACGTAGAAATTGAAGTCGGTCTTGTTCTGCACTTCCGGACGCAGGCCATAACCCACGCGCGCGGCCTGACGTTTCTCGTAGAGCGACTGCGCGAACGGCCACAACAGCCGCAGCGCTTCCTTGTGCGGATACTCGCCGCTGCCATCGGCCAGCGTCTCGGCCGTGATGATCGCGTCGAGTTCGTTGTGACGCAGGTTTGCCGAGATCGGCACCCGCTCGGCATGCGTTTCCGTCGCCACGATTTCGTACGTGTCAGCCTTGACCACGACATACAGCGACAGTGCCGGACGCGCGCCGCCCTCGGCAAGCGTGTACGCCTCGACTATCGCATCGGGGAGCATCGTGATCTTTTCGCCCGGCGCATAGACCGTCGACAGACGCGCGCGCGCGATCTCATCAATGGCGTCACCCCGCGTAATGCCGAGTGCCGGCGCCGCAATGTGGATGCCGACACGCAACAGCCCATCGGGCAGTACCTGCACCGAGAGGGCGTCGTCGATCTCGGTCGTCGTCGAATCGTCGATGGAGAACGCCTGCACGTCGGCCAGCGGCAAGTCGTCGCCGGGTACCGGGATCGGCCCGAGTTCCGGGAAGCCGGTGCCGCGCGGGAAGTGTTCGTAGAGGAACGCCGCCTCGTGATACGCGCGCGGCGACGAAATGCCGCCGCAGGCGAGCATCACCTCGGCGTGCGTCTTGCCCAGCGCCATGGCGGCGGCGTCGAGCGCCTTCCACTCGATGGTGTTCTTGTCGGGACGGAACAGCAACAGCAGTTCCTTGCCCTTGAGCGCGTCGGGCAGCGTGCCGGCGATCAGTTGATCGGCATACACGGCCTGCAATTCCGCCTGCTGTTGCTTGCGGGCGAGTCCCGCGAGCGCGGCCTGCAGTTGTTCCTCCGGCGCGCGTTGGTACTGACCGCGGCCTTTTCGGCGGAAGTACACTGGCGAAGCCTGCAGCGCCAGCGCGAGCCCGGCCTGTTGCGCAACGCCGGCGCCTTCGCCGAAATACTCGGCAGCGAGCACCGGGAACGCGAACTCCTCGGCAGGCGCGCATTCCCACAGGAAACTCATGTCGATGTCCTGTGCGGCGGCCTGCGCCTGCGTCATCAGCTCCGCGGGCGACGGCGACTCGAAACGCAGCAGCACGTCGCGCCCCTTGATCTTGCTGCGGCGTCCACCGGGCAGCTCCACCTGGTACGACTCACCTTGCTGCGACAACACCGTGCCAGCCTTGAAGCCGCCGGATTCCTCAAAAAAAATATTCATGAAACAGCCATCGATCGCAATAGGCGACATTGTAGCCCGCCAACCTGCGGCGGTTTAGGGCGGAAGGGGCAAACGCGTTATTCGCCCGCGAACGGACCGGCGGCACCGGGCGAGGGGGGAACGTCGATGCCGGCGAAGCGCAGCACGTCGTCCATATAGTTGGCGAAATCGGAAATGCCGTGGTCGCTGCCGTCGATCACCGTGAGCTTCGCCCCCGGAAACTTCGCCACCATGTCTCGGTAGTCGAGGGTCTGGTCGCCGGTCGCGGCCACAAGGTAGTAGCGCTCGGGACGCGTGATGTGGGCCACGTCGATCATGCGCAGCTCGTCCAGGTGACGCGGCTCAACGACGATAGTGCCGCCGCCATGCCACATCGGCTGCTCGCCGAGCCACTTGCCCAGATCGTCGTACGGGCGCGTGGCCGGGTTGAGCAGCACCGCGCGGCAACCGAGCTTCTCGGCCAGATACGTGGCGTAATAGCCGCCCAGCGAGCTGCCCACGATGGTCAACTCGTCGGCCTTCACGCCGGTGAGCAGACGCTGCGCGTCGACGACCGCGGCCAGCGGCGACGGCGGCAATTGCGGGCAAGCCCACTCGCGCCCCAGGCCGAGGCGGTGCATGCGCGCGGCCATCAATTGCGCCTTGAAGGAGCGCGGCGACGAACGGAAGCCGTGCAAATAGAGAATCATGTGAGCCCCGATAAAAGCTGGTCAGTACCCGGACACCAAGGCGTGCAAATCAGGCGCGCGCCGCCAGTGCATCGAGCAATTTCTGGTGAATGCCGCCGAAGCCGCCGTTGCTCATCACCACGATCTGGTCCCCCGGACGCGCTGCCGCGCTCACCGCGCGCACCAGTCCGTCGATGTCGCTGAACGCCTGCGCACGCGCGCCGAGCGGAGCGAGCGCCTCGGTCAGATTCCAGCCGAGGGCGTCCTTCCCGGACGGCGCGCCGTAGCCGAACACCAGGTCGGCATCGGCAAGGCTGGCCGGCAATTGCGCCTTCATCACGCCCAGCTTCATCGTATTCGAGCGCGGCTCGAGCACCGCCAGAATGCGGGCGGTGCCGGCGCGGCGTCGCAGTCCGGCCAGCGTCGTCTGAATGGCGGTCGGATGGTGCGCAAAATCGTCGTAAACAGTGGCGCCGGCCGCTTCGCCGCGCACCTCCATACGACGCTTCACATTCTGGAACTTGCCCAGCGACGCCGCCCCCTGCTCCGGCGGCACACCCACGTGCCGTGCGGCCGCCAACGCCGCCAGCGCGTTCATCCGGTTGTGCTCGCCCTGCAGCGACCACTTCACTTCCCCGGCGGCCATCGCCCCATGGTGGGCCCAGAACGCCTCTTGCCCCGCCGCGAGTGTGTCGTTCGCCTGGGCGACATGCCAGCCGTCGGCCACACCGAAGCGCTCCACCTCGCTCCAGCAGCCGCGCGCCAGCACGCGCTCAAGCGCAGCCTCACGACCATTGACGATAAGGCGGCCCTGGCCCGGCACGGTGCGCACCAGATGGTGGAATTGCGTCTCGATCGCTGTCAGATCGGGGAAGATATCGGCGTGATCGAACTCAAGATTATTCAGGATCGCGGTGCGCGGATGGTAATGAACGAACTTGGAGCGCTTGTCGAAGAACGCCGTATCGTATTCGTCGGCCTCGATCACGAAGAAGTCGCTGTCGGTCAGTCGCGCCGAGATGCCGAAGTTCATCGGCACACCGCCGACCAGGAAGCCCGGTTGGTAGCCCGCGTCTTCGAGAATCCAGGCGAGCATCGATGTCGTCGTCGTCTTCCCATGCGTTCCCGCCACGGCCAACACCCACTTCTTCGACAGCACGTGCTCGCCGAGCCATTGCGGGCCCGACGTGTACGGCAGATTCCGATTGAGGATCTCTTCCATCAGCGGGTTGCCGCGCGACACCACGTTACCGATGACGAACAGGTCGGGTTTGAGCGAGACCTGATCGGCGTCAAACCCTTCGATCAGCCGAATGCCCTGCGCTTCGAGCTGGGTGCTCATCGGCGGATAGACGTTCGCATCGCAACCGGTGACGGTGTGACCGGCCTGCCGGGCGAGCACCGCGAGACCGCCCATGAACGTGCCGCAGATGCCAAGAATATGAATATGCATGGATGGGGAGCGAGGTGAGGACGGGCCGAACCCGTGCGGGAAATGGGGGAGGCCGAACAGCCAGAATCACCATTGTACCTGCGGCGGGAAGCGCAATGCCTTTCGGGTATCATCGTGCGCATGACACGCAAATCCTGGTCCGACGCCCAACGCCTGCGCGAAGAAATCGCTCTGGTGGCCGCCCGCCTCATCGCCGAGGAGGGCGCTGACTATGCCACCGCGAAACGCAAGGCGGCGAAGCAAGTGACCGGCGAGGCGCGGATTGCGGGTGAATTGCTGCCGGATAACGACCAAATCGAAACGGAAGTCCGCGAGTACGTGCAGACGTTCCTCTCGGACACGCAGCCGGCTGAGCTGGCGCATTTGCGTCAGGTCGCGCTGACGGTCATGACGGCACTGGCGCGCTACCGGCCTTATATTACTGGTGCCGTGTACAACGGCACGGCAACGTCACTATCTGATATCTATTTGCAGGCATTTTGCGACAATCCAAAGGAAGTCGCCATCGATCTGTTGAACCGGGGTATCGATTACGAGGTCTCGGAAAGTCGCCACTTCAATGGTCGCGGCATGGTCGAGACGCTGAGTTTCCTGTGGCGCGAGCGGGGGCAGCGCGGCGAACCCGCCGGCGTGCACCTGTCCTTGTATTCCCTCGACGACATGCGCGGCGCACTCAAGGCCACCGACGGGAATGGCCGCCCCGTGCGCGTCGATGCGCACGGCCTGAGCACACTGATCGACGGCGCCGAGGCCATGGAGCAGGCATCCAACCACTGACCTTCGCCCGAATGTCGGCAACATGCCCATCAACCTGTCGCCATTCTCCGTAATTGCCATCCGTCTAACGTCTATTTCCCGCCACTTCCGCCCCATCCATCATGGTAAAACGCATCGTTCCTCTGCTGATTCTGGCGCTCGTGGGGCTGGCGGCCGGCTTTTGGTTCGGCCATCGAAACCAGGCGCCTGCAAACGCGCCCGATGCCGCTGTCGCCCAACTGCTCGCCACGCGGCTTCCTGACTTGGCGGGCAACGAGCAGGCCATCTCGCAATGGCGTGGCAAAACGCTGGTCATCAACTTCTGGGCTCCATGGTGCGGGCCCTGCGTGGAGGAAATGCCCGATCTCCAAGCACTTTCGAGTGAATTCAAGGGAAAAAACGTCCAATTCGTAGGAATCGGCATTGATACTGCCCCGAACATGATCGCGTTCGAGCAAAAGGTGAAGGTTGATTACCCGCTCCTCGTGGCGGGCTACGCAGGCACCGACCTCGCCCGCGCACTGGGCAACAAGGCGGGCGCGCTACCGTATACCGTCGTGGTTGATCCTCAAGGCCGCTTGCACTACCAGAAGCTCGGCCGTATTACGTCGGATGAAGTGCGCTCGGCCCTCAGGCCGACGCGCTGACATCGCGCCGTCCAGCCGGGCGCGCGGGAAGTCCCGCCAGACGTGACCGACGGGGCTTCATTTTCACCCCACTGGACAAAATCCACCAACTGGCGTTTAATTGCGCCCAATTTCGTGAAATTTGATTCGCCGATGCCTCACCGCATTCTTGTGCTCCACGGTCCCAATCTCAACCTGCTCGGTACTCGCGAGCCGGCGGTGTACGGTCGTACGACGCTGGCCGACATCGACGCGGCGCTCGAGGCGCAAGCCAAGGCGGCAGGTGCTGAGGTGACGACATTCCAGAGCAATCACGAAGGCGCACTGGTTGACCGGATTCAGGCGGCACGCGACGCGTCGATCGACTTCATCGTCATCAACCCTGCCGCCTACACGCATACCAGCGTGGCGATGCGCGACGCGCTGGCCGGCGTGGGCATTCCGTTCGTCGAGGTGCATCTCTCGAACGTCCATGCCCGTGAGGCCTTTCGGCATCACTCGTACTTTTCCGATATTGCGCAAGGCGTGATCTGCGGCCTGGGCTGGCGCGGCTACACCTTCGCACTCGAATTTGCCCTGCGGCGACTCGCCGGCGGGTAGCCGTCTCATCCCCTATTTCCCCTCGCGGGGGGTGCCCCCGCGTCGATACCGAATTAAGGAGCTTCCTTCATGGATTTGCGCAAACTCAAGACGTTGATCGACCTCGTGGCCGAATCGGGTATTTCCGAACTCGAAGTCACCGAAGGCGAAGGCAAGGTCCGCATCGTCAAGGCGCCGCCCCAACTGATCGCCGCCCCGATGCAGATGGCCATGCCGGCAGCCTACCCGCAGGTTGCCGCGCAAGCGCCGGCGGCAGCGCCCGCCGCACCGGCACCGGTTGCCCCGGTCCTGCCGCAAGGTCACATCGTCACGTCGCCGATGGTCGGTACCTTCTACCGCGCCCCGTCGCCGGGCGCCGATCCGTTTGCGCAGGTCGGCGACTCGGTCAAGGAAGGCCAGACGCTGTGCATCATCGAAGCGATGAAGCTGCTCAACGAGATCGAGTCGGACAAGACCGGCGTGATCAAGGAAATCCTCGTCGAGAACGGTCAGGCCGTGGAATACGGTCAACCGCTGTTCGTGATCGGCTAATGCCGGTTGTCGGACGCCCCGCCCGCGCGGCCAAATGCCGCCCGGCGACACGAGGCGTCCGGCCCCGCTCCTCTCCCCCTACGGGCAGGACTGCACATAATGTTTGAAAAAATCCTCATCGCCAACCGCGGCGAAATCGCTCTGCGCGTTCAGCGCGCGTGCCGCGAGATGGGCATCAAGACCGTGGTCGTCTACTCCGAAGCCGACAAGGAAGCGAAGTACGTCAAGCTCGCGGACGAAGCCGTCTGTATCGGACCGGCGCCCTCGCCGCTGAGCTATCTGAACATGCCGGCGCTCATCAGCGCGGCGGAAGTCACCGACGCCCAGGCCATCCACCCGGGTTACGGCTTCCTCTCCGAGAACGCCGACTTCGCCGAACGTGTCGAGCAATCGGGCTTCACGTTTATCGGCCCACGCCCCGACACCATTCGTCTGATGGGCGACAAGGTCTCGGCCAAGCAGACGATGATCAAGACCGGCGTGCCGTGCGTGCCGGGTTCGGAAGGCGCGTTGCCCGATGATCCGAAGGAAATCGTGCGTGTTGCACGCCAGGTCGGCTATCCGGTGATCATCAAGGCCGCCGGCGGCGGCGGCGGTCGCGGCATGCGCGTGGTGCACACGGAAGCGGCACTGGTGAACGCGGTCAACATGACCCGTGAAGAAGCCGGCCGCGCCTTCGGCAATCCGGAAGTCTATATGGAGAAGTTCCTCGAGAACCCGCGCCATATCGAAATCCAGATCCTCGCCGACAAGCACAAGAACGCCGTCTGGCTGGGTGAGCGCGACTGCTCGATGCAGCGCCGTCACCAGAAGGTGATCGAAGAGGCGACCGCCCCGCTGATTCCGCGCCGCCTGATCGAGCGCATCGGCGATCGCTGCGCCGATGCCTGCAAGAAGATGGGCTACGTCGGCGCCGGCACGTTCGAATTCCTGTTCGAGAACGGTGAGTTCTACTTCATCGAAATGAACACGCGTGTGCAGGTCGAACACCCGGTCACGGAAATGATCACCGGTGTCGATATCGTGCAGGAACAGATTCGCATTGCGGCCGGCGAGAAGCTCGCCTTCCGTCAGCGCGACATCCAGTTCCAGGGTCACGCGATCGAGTGCCGTATCAACGCCGAAGATCCGTTCAAGTTCACGCCGTCGCCCGGTCGCATTACCGCCTGGCACATGCCGGGGGGCCCCGGCATCCGCGTCGACTCGCACGCCTATAACGGCTACTTCGTGCCGCCGAACTACGATTCGATGATCGGCAAGCTGATCGCCTACGGAGCAACGCGCGATCAGGCCATCCGTCGCATGCGTGTCGCGCTGTCGGAAATCGTGATCGAAGGTATCCAGACGAACATTCCGCTGCACCGGGAACTGATGCTCGACGCCAAGTTTGTCGAAGGCGGCACGAGCATCCATTATCTGGAACACAAGCTGGCGCAGAAATCTGCCGTCGGCGGCAACTGAGCTGTTCATCAGCCGTTTATCAGCAGGAAATCACTCGCCATGTATCGCGAACTCGTCGTAGAAGTTGCCCGCGCCCAAGCCGAGGCCCTGTCGGACGCCCTGCTCGATCTGGGCGTGCTGTCGGTCTCCGTGGAAGATGCGGATGCCGACACGCCCGACGAGCAACCGATGTTCGGCGAGCCGGGCCTGACCCCGCCCGACACCGCGTGGCAACACTCGCGCGTGGTCGCGCTGGTGGGGGAAGACCAGGACGCCGCCGTGCTGCTCGCGGCGGCCGTCAACGAATTGGGGCTCACCGAGTCGCCCGCGTTCACGTTGCGCGACGTAGAAGAACAGGACTGGGTGCGCCTGACGCAATCGCAGTTTGAGCCCATACAGATCGGCCAGCGTATCTGGGTCGTGCCGTCGTGGCACGACGCCCCGGACGCCGATGCGCTTATCCTCGAACTCGATCCGGGCCTCGCGTTCGGGACCGGCAGCCACCCGACCACGCGGCTGTGCATGGAGTGGCTCGAACAGCACGTTGAGGCGGGTCAGTCGTTGCTCGACTACGGCTGCGGCTCGGGCATTCTGGCCATTCTGGCGCGCAAGTGCGGCGCCGATCCGGTCGTCGGTATCGACATCGATCCGCAGGCCGTCGAGTCTGCCCGCTATAACAGTGAGCGCAATCACGCGAGCGTCGAATACGGACTGCCCGCCGACCTGCGCGACGGTCAATTCAATATCGTGGTCGCCAACATCCTGTCGAATCCGCTCAAACTGCTCGCGTCGATGCTGACATCGCGCGTGGCACCGGGCGGACGGCTCGCGCTGTCTGGCGTGTTGGAGCGGCAAGCGGACGAGGTGATCGCCGCCTACGCCCCCTATATGAAGATGTCGGTCTGGCGTGCTCACGATGGCTGGGTCTGCCTGCACGGGCAGGCCGCCGGCTAGTCGCCCACGACGCGCCGAGTCTTCGGGTCCTCGCCCTCGAATCCCCCGATGCCCTCGACTCCCATGGCCCAGTCCTCGCGCGTTCTCGCTACTCGCTGCCCTCACTGCCATACCGTCTTTCGCGTCGTGGCGGATCAGCTCAAGCTGCGCGACGGTCTCGTGCGCTGCGGCAACTGTCGTGAAGTATTCGACGGACATGCCTACCTGTGCGAGCCGCCCGGCGAGGAGAACGAGGCGGAGGCCGCGCCCGCCGAACGCCCCCCGGTGCCCGAGATGCTCACGCCCACGGCGATCGCTGCACTGCTGGGCACGCCGGACGAGAGCCTGGCGCAGATGCGACATGGCCCGGGTCGCTACATCGATGACGACGATGCCACAGTTCTTGTGGCGCCCACTGCGTCCATGACGTCGTCAGCTTCCGTCGCGTCTGCCGACTCGCCGACGTCCGTTGCTCTTGCCGGACAGGCACGTCGCCCCCGCGTCGGTCGCGTGATCTGGCGTGCGCTGATCGCGCTGGCCGTCGTCGGTCTGATCGCCCAGTGGGCGTGGGTCGAGCGCGCCGCACTCGTCGATCGCGTGCCGGCGTTGCGCGGCGTGTTCGCGACGCTCGGACGCCCGATGCATGTGCCGATCGCGCCGCCGCGTCAGCCGGACAAGGTTCAGATCTCGAGCGTGACGCTGGTCACCGACGCGCCCGGCACGACCGACGCGAGTGACGCGAGCGACGCGACAACCGGTACGCCAGCGAGCGCCCCGGCCTCAGACGACGCCGTGCCAATGACGCTCACCGTGTTCATGCGCAATCAAGCGGACTATGCCGTGGCCTGGCCGTCGCTCGAACTCACGCTGTCGGACATCGACGGCAAGCCGGTCGTGCGACGCGTGTTTTCGGCGAGCGACTACGTCACCGATACAGCGCAGCATGACGCCGGTCTGGCGCCACACAACGAACGCACGATTCGGTTACGATTGACGGCGCAGGCAGCGCTAGCCAGTAACTATCGGGTGCTCGCGTTCTATCCGTGATAGCGCTGTTGCACTCAACCTAGGAGATATTGATGTCCCAAGTCACACTCGGGGGCAACCCCATAGAAGTCGACGGCCAGTTCCCGCAAAAGGGGCAGACCGCTCCGGCTTTTTCGCTGGTCAATGCCAAGTTGCAGGACGTCTCGCTCGACGATTTCGCGGGCAAGCGCAAGGTGCTCAACATCGTGCCGAGCCTCGACACGCCGACCTGCGCCACCTCGACCCGCAAGTTCAACGAAGCGGCGGGCAAGCTCGAGAACACGGTCGTGCTCGTGATCTCGGCTGACCTGCCGTTCGCCATGAGCCGTTTCTGCGCGACCGAAGGCCTGAACAACGTGGTCACGCTCTCGACCATGCGTGGCCGCGAGTTCCTCAAGCATTACGGCGTGGCAATCACCACCGGCCCGCTCGCCGGCGTGTCGGCCCGTGCCGTTGTCGTGCTCGACGCCGATAACCGCGTCGTCCACGCCGAACTCGTGCCCGAGATCAAGAACGAGCCGAACTACGACGCCGCGCTGGCCGCGTTGTCGTAAGCCATCGCCCCTCGGCGTATCGCTGGCCCGCCCGGTAAAACCGGTGCGCGCCAGATGGCAGTTCCCGTGCCGGTGCGGCAAATGCACCGGCCCGTTTTTAGCATGACCTGGCAGCGCGACTGGCCAACCGTCTGCCCTCCCAGATTGGCCCCGCTTACCTTTCGCAAGGATCTCCCCCGTGACTACCGTGATCTGCGGCTCGCTCGCCTACGACAACATCATGACGTTCGAAGGCCGCTTCGGCGAGCACATCCTGCCCGATCAGGTACACATCCTGAACGTCAGCTTCCTCGTGCCGACGATGCGCCGCAACTTCGGCGGCTGCGCCGGCAACATTGGCTACAGCCTGCATCTGCTGGGCGGCTCGCCGGTCGTCATGGCCACCGTCGGCGAAGATGGCGCGCCCTACGTCGAGCGCTTCCAGTCGCTCGGCATGACGACGGAATTCGTTCGCGTGGTCGCGGACAGCATGACCGCCAATGCGATGATCACGACCGATCTGGACAACAACCAGATCACCGCCTTCCACCCGGGGGCGATGATGTTCTCGTCGCGCAACCGCGTGGCCGATGTCAGCGGCGCGACGCTCGGCATCGTTGCCCCCGACGCCCCCGACGCCATGCTCACTCACGCCGAAGGCTTCGCCGCCGCCGGGGTGCCGTTCCTGTTCGATCCGGGTCAGGGCCTGCCGTTGCTCTCGCCTGAGGCCCTGCGTCGCATGGTGGAACTCGCCACATACCTCGCGGTCAACGACTACGAAGCCAAGCTCCTCTGCACGAAGACCGGCTGGTCGATGGACGACCTCCAGTCGCGTGTCGAGGCGCTGGTCGTGACGCGCGGAGAACACGGCGCGCTGATCTTCGCCGGCGGCAAGCAACACGACATTCCCGCCGTCAAAGCCAAGCGAGTCGTCGACCCCACCGGATGCGGCGACGCCTTCCGGGGCGGGTTGCTGTACGGTATCGAAAAGGGCCTCGACTGGCCCACCGCCGGCCGTCTGGCGAGCCTGATGGGTTCGCTCAAGATTGCCGAGCAAGGTCCGCAGACTTACGCGCCGACGCGCGCCGAGATCGAGGCGCAATATGAAGCCGCGTTCGGCTACCGCTTCGTTTGATTTCAGGATAAACACAACGATGGCACGACTGACCACACCCTTCCTTATTCTCACCGCCGCAGCGTCGCTCTCCCTGTCCGCCTGCACGGCGTTCGGTCCGAGCAATTCCGCGAGTGTCTACAACAGCCGCCAAGCACAACGCGAGCAGGTGGTGCGCATGGGCACCGTCGAATCGGTGCGCCCGGTCACGATCGATAGCAGCAACGGCGATCCGGGGATTCTCGGCGTGGTGGGCGGCGGTGCGCTGGGCGCCGTCGGCGGCAGCGCCATTGGTGGCGGTCGCGGCTCGATCGCGACGGGCATCATCGGCGGCCTGTTGGGTGCGGTTGCGGGGCAAGCCGTCGAAAACCGAATGAGCAAGAAGGCGGGCCTGGAGATTACCGTGCGACTCGACAACGGCGAGCTGCGCGCCATCACACAGGATGCGGACGAAGCATTCCAGCCGGGTCAGCGCGTGCGTCTGCTCTCAAGCGGCGGCGTCACGCGCGTGACGCACTAAGGCCGCATGAAAAAACCCGCTGCGACGATCACTCATCACAGCGGGTTTCGGATCGAGTAGGCCTACTCGATCAAAAGACACCTAAGTGCCTTGGTTCCTGCTTCGGCACTCGAATTACGGACGGCTGCCGGTCGGGAACGGCCATGCCGCTGCCGGATTCAGCGCCGTCTTCGGTGCTGCTGCCGGTGCTGCAGCCGGGGCCGCAGCAGGCTTGGCGGCGACCTTCTTGACGGCCGGCTTCTTCGCCGCCGCAGCAGGCTTCTTCGCCGCCGGCTTCTTCGCCGCAACCTTCTTCACGGCAGCCTTCTTCGCGGCCGGCTTCTTGGCGGCAACCTTCTTCACCGCTGCCTTCTTCGCAACCGGCTTCTTGGCGGCAACCTTCTTCACTGCTGCCTTCTTGGCGACCGGCTTCTTGGCGGCAACCTTCTTCACCGCTGCCTTCTTGGCAACCGGCTTCTTGGCGGCAACCTTCTTCACCGCTGCCTTCTTGGCGACCGGCTTCTTGGCGGCAACCTTCTTCACCGCAACCTTCTTGGCTGCCGGCTTCTTGGCGGCGACCTTCTTCGCTGCCGGCTTCTTGGCGGCGACAGCCTTCTTCGCTACCGGCTTCTTGGCGGCAACAGCCTTCTTCGCGACAGGCTTCTTGGCGGCGGCAGCCTTCTTCGCTACCGGCTTCTTGGCAACAGCCTTCTTGGCTGCGGGTTTTTTCTTAGCAGTAGTAGCCATCACTTTGCTCCTTAACGTGAGAGATCACTCAAACAAAACCACCTGAGAAGGAAACCCGACCACCATGCGGCGAACCGCCGGCGAGCGGGCTATTCATCGGCGTACGCATCGGACTTCGACGGCTTACGCTAATGAATTCGGCGCTGCGCGCATGACGCTGACCGTGAGTGGTCACGCGCGCAAAAAAATTGCCGGCGACATTGCCGCCAGCAATTCGATTGTCTTGAGAAAGGGGATTCGCCAGATTCTTCGGGGGGTAGCTTGCCTGTCCCGTCATCGGGAGGGAGGAGATTGCGATAGCGGATAAGCGATACTGCTTGCTATGCACCAAGGTTTTTACGCTCCGTAACTACCAGCTCTCTGTCGCGGGAGGAAAGCAATGTGCTTTCGTGTGTTCATCGAGACTGCAATTTATTTGAGCGAATCATAATTCTTTTGTGATGCGATGTTAATACTTTGCGCGTAAAAAATCGCACAACGTTCGCAACGAAGAAGTCAATCTGTTGTATTTGATGCACATGGTGTTCGCATGTCGACGCGTGCGAAGCGAGCGTAACGACGTGCGAGTGAGGATGATGTGCATGACGCGCACAGTCTCTTCGACTTGTTTTGCTGGCGCTCACGCGCGCCACGCGCGCTCACACCATCCTCTCGAAACCCGCATGGATACTGGCTTTGCAGCCAGCATCCAAATTTCACTTACTGCTTAGTCCCAGCTCAGCGCGCCACCAGTCTGGTATTCGATCACTCGCGTTTCGAAGAAGTTGCGCTCCTTCTTCAGATCGATCATCTCGCTCATCCACGGGAACGGATTTTCTTCGTTCGGATAGAGCGCCTCGAGACCAATTTGGGAACAGCGACGGTTCGCGATGAAGCGCAGATAGCTCTTGAACATGCCCGCGTTCAGACCGAGCACGCCGCGCGGCATCGTATCTTCAGCGTAGCGATACTCCAGCTCGACCGCCTTCTTGAACAGCTCGCGAATCTCTTCGCGGAACTCCGGCGTCCAGAGGTTCGGGTTTTCCAGCTTCACCTGGTTGATCAGATCGATGCCGAAGTTGCAGTGCATCGACTCGTCGCGCAGGATGTATTGATATTGCTCTGCAGCACCGGTCATCTTGTTCTGCCGACCCAGCGCGAGAATCTGCGTGAAGCCGACGTAGAAGAACAGCCCTTCCATGATGCACGCAAACACGATGAGCGAGCGCAGCAGCTTCTGGTCGGCTTCCTGCGTGCCGGTCTGGAACGACGGATCCGCCACCACTTCGATGAACGGGAGCAGGAATTCGTCCTTGTCGCGAATCGACGGCACTTCGTGATACGCGTTGAAGATCTCGCCTTCGTCCAACCCCAGGCTCTCGACGATGTACTGATAGGCGTGCGTGTGGATCGCCTCTTCGAAGGCCTGACGCAGCAGGAACTGGCGGCACTCCGGTGCGGTGATGTGGCGATACGTGCCGAGCACGATGTTGTTCGCCGCGAGCGAGTCGGCCGTCACGAAGAAGCCGAGATTGCGCTTGATGATGCGGCGCTCGTCCTCGGTCAGACCGTTCGGATCTTTCCACAGGGCGATGTCGCGCGACATGTTGATTTCCTGCGGCATCCAGTGGTTCGCGCAACCGGCCAGATACTTCTCCCAGGCCCACTTGTACTTGAAGGGCACCAGTTGATTCACATCCGTGGTGCCGTTGATCACGCGCTTGTCGGAGGCGCTCACGCGACGCGTCGACTGCGAGGCGATCACAGTCGGGGTTTCCCCTTGCGTGCCCAGCACGTTCGACGCGGCAACCGGAGCCGCGGTGGGGGCAGCCGAGTTGGCCGTGGTGGTGTCTTCTTCCCAGTTCAGCATAGGGTCTCAGTCCGTTCAGGTTGATGCGATGCACACACGCGCGCACATCGCCGAAGTGACAGATCAGCCGTCCGCGTGCGAAGGCTGACAAAAAATTTGCGATCCGGCGGCCGGCAAGCGATCACCGGGAGCACGAAGTCCACCGGGAGCATTGCCATATTTCGGGGGTGATGCAGATGCGCAATTGCGCAGTTTTGAACAACAACGCCGACGCGAGAGCTGCAACAACATCCTGACCTCCCGACGTCGAATGGAATGCCTCCAATTTAGCACAATTACGTCACTCGTTCCAGCATGCAACACTATATCTAGTGCCGCACTGCACGATGACCACTATACCTAGTGTTTGGCAACATCTCCCGAGTGCCGGGCGGCCGGGCTTGCGGGACCGGCATCTTGCCATGAAACGGCGCCGCACGACAGCGCTGATGGTGCGTCGAGGGGGGGCGCTGCGTCGCATTGGCGTATCCTGTCGCGACGGCGAACCGGAACGACAGATTCCGGCGCACGCCACTTCTGAACGTCGATGAAGGAGATACCGACGATGACATTCCCAGGCGCCGACGGCGCACCGGCGTCGGCCGGTTCGTCAGGCCCGACACCGCTCACGCTCACCCCCGGCAAACCGATCCGCCTCGCGGCGGGCGCGCTCGTGGCCGAGGTTCAACCGGGCTGCGGGGCGCGGCTCGCACGACTGGCTCGGCGCGACACGCACGGTGACGTTTTCGACTACCTTGTGCCGCTCGGCAACGACCCATTCTCGTCGGACGAATGGCCGAAGGCCGGCGCCTTTCCGATGCTGCCGTATACCAACATGCTGCGCGACGACACGCTGCACTGGCGCGAGCGCGCGATCGTCGCTCGCGAGACGCCGGCCGCATCGAGTTCGCTGCACGGCTGGGGGCTGCGTCGCGCGTGGGATGTCGTCGACGAGAGCCCGCACTGTTGCGTGCTCCAACTCGACAGTCCCGCGCAACCCGAATGGCCGTGGCACTATCAGGCGTATCTCTCGGTGACGCTCGACGCACTCGGCGTCGACATGCAACTGTCGATCACCAATCTCTCGACGCAGGATATGCCCGCCGGGCTCGGGCTACATCCCTACTTTCAGTGGCCTGCCGGCTCGCGCCTGACGTTCGAAGCGGAGGCGATCTGGCGTTCGCCGTCGGAGGACATCCGATGGCCGAGCGAGCAACGCGTTCACGTCGGTGAGATCGAGGTCGTGTCTGTCGGCGGCGGACTCGATACCGAGGGGCGGTCCACCTGGTTCGCCGAAGCTCCGGTCGAGTCGGGGCGATTCGACGCGCGCCTCGACTACGCCGGCGGCCTGCGCTCGGCCACGGTGCGCAGCAGCGACGCCAGCTGGCTCGTGGTGCACTCTCCCGCCGGACGTCCCTACCTCTGTCTGGAACCGTCGACGCATCGGGTCGGCGCGTTCGACGACGATCACGTAGTCGTGGCGCACGGGCAAACGCTCGATCTGTCGATGCGTATCGATCTGGCCTGAGGACTAGGCGACAGGCGTGTCGCCTCCCACCACGGCGCGCAACGTGTCCGCAAAGCGCTGCGCCAGCAAGCTTTGCGGCGCGTGCAGCGGTCGCAGCAAGTGCGTCGTGAACGGCACGTCCGGCACGAACCGCCGATAGTCGAGGAGGCCGCGCCCCGCATAGGCCCGCGCGACCGACTCGCTCACGATGCTCACACCCAACCCGCCAGCAACCATCGCGCACACCGTCGCTTCGTACGGCGTTTCAAGTTCCTTGTGACGTAGCGTGACGCCTGCCTCACGAAAGCGTTGATCGATCCTCATGCGCGTTCCGTCGACGAGTGACAGCGCGATGAACGGCTCGTATTCGAGATCGGCAGGAGTGACGATATCGCGCTCGCCCAACCGATGCCCGGCCGGAAAAGCGCAAACACCGGCCACGTCGCGAATCGTCGTCGCCTCGATACCCGACACGTCGCGGCTGACATAAGCCACCACGCCGAGGTCGCAAAACTGAGACGCGACCCATTGCGCCACGCGCGGCGAATCGTTGGTGAGCAGCGAGACGGCCACGCCTGGATGCGCTTCGCGAAACCGACGAATGACCTCCGGCATTTGCGTGAGCGCAATCGACGGCACCGCGCCGACGCGCAACCGGCCTGTCCCCGAGCGTCGAATCTGTGCAGCCGAATCCTCCAGACTCTTCAGACTCACGAACGCACGCTCGACGTCGCGAAACAACTCGGCGCCCTCGTCCGTCAGCTGCAGCCGCCCGTTGATCCGCTCGAACAGCCGGAACCCGACGCTCTGCTCGAGTTGCCCGACCAAGCGACTGATATTCGGCTGCGACGTATGCAACGCATCCGCCGCCGCCGTCATCGACCCGGTCTGGATCACCGCCCTGAACGCTTCCACCTGCTTGAACTTCATTGTCGTTGGCTCTCGACTGCCCGGAAACACCCGTGAATGCCGCGTGCCCGGGGGTATATCAGGAATGTATGGACTCGTATTGTATTGTGATTTTTAAGAATGCAACCGTCTCGCTACACTCGTTGGCATCCCGTCCGGGCACCGTCAAGGCATCGTCTCTCACCGCCCACGACGCCCTGGCCGTCCACGTGCCGTTCCGCTTGAGGAGCTATCGATGTCACGCCTGCGCCGTTCGTTCTTTACCGCCCTTGCCGCCTCCGCCACCGTGATGGTCATGTCAACCATCGTCGCGCGCCCTGCCCGCGCCGCGCCGGGCGACTTGCCGACGCTGCCGGCAGACATCAAGGCGCAAGGTCAGTTGCGCGTCGGCGTGCGTTGTGACCAGCCGCCCTATGGCTACCAGGACAGCAGCGGCGCATTCGCAGGCGTCGAAGTCGAGATGGGCCGCCAGATCGCCGAGTGGGCGTTCGGCGCGAAGGACAAGGCCGTATTCACCTGCGTGACGGCCGAGAACCGTGTCCCGCAGTTGCTCGGCCGCAAGGTCGACCTGCTCATCGCCACGCTCGGCGTCACTCCCGAGCGCGCCCGCGTGATCGATTTCACCCAACCGTACCGTTGGGGCGCCAGCGACGTGGTGGTGCGTCGCGACGGCGGCATCCGGACGCTCGCCGACCTCAAGGGCAAGACGCTCGTCGCGCTCAAGGGGTCGGTGCAGGCGAAGTGGTTCGAGGACCATATGCCCGACGTCAAGATGCTCCGCCTGAATACAGCGGCCGACGCCATGCAGACCTTCCGCCAGGGTCGTGCCGACGCCTACACGCACGACGCCGCCACGCTCGTAGTCGCAGCCGCCAAGGATCCCGACGCCAGATTGCTCGGCCAGTACTTCCAGATTTCCGACGCGGCCATCGGCGTGCGCAAGAACGAGACTGCCTGGCGCGACTATCTGTCGGCCGCCATCGCGCGCATGCGCTACGAAGGCCGCTTCGTGCAGTGGGTCAAGCTCAGCGTGCCCGAATCGATCCGCAGCTATTACCTCGCGGTGTTCCAGCAGGGACGCCCGAAGGAAACCGCGCAATAAGGCGGCCCCCATGGATTTCGACGTCGCCTATCTCATCGCTCAATGGCCCGCGCTTTGGCGCGGTGCACTGATGACGCTCGAAGTGTCGGTCATCGCCATCGTCTGCTCGGCGCTGATCGGCATCGCGGGCTGCGCCATCCGGATCTTCCGCGTGCCCGTGCTCTCCCCCATGGTCACCGGCTACGTGGAGCTGATGCGCAACACACCGATCCTCGTGCAGTTGTTCTTCATCTTCTATGGCTTGCCCGCGATCGGCCTCAGCCTGTCGTTATTCAGCTCCGGCGTGCTGTGCCTGTCGCTGTGGGCCGGGGCCTACCAGATCGAGAACCTGCGAGGCGGCATGGCGGCCGTCGGGCGGCGCATGTACGAATCGTGCCACGCCCTCTCGCTGCGACCATGGCACTACTTCACGCTGATCGCACTGCCCATCGCCGTGCGACATGCGCTGCCCGGCATGCTCAATACCGCGATCTCACTGCTCAAGAACTCGTCGTATCTGCAGGCCATCGGGCTCATGGAGCTGACGTTCGTCGCTGTCGACCGCATTGCCACGGACTTTCGCCCGCTCGAGATGTTCAGCGCCATCCTCGTGCTGTACCTCGGCATGGTCGCGGTGCTCGCCCTGCTCGCACACCGGCTCTCGGCCTGGCTGCAACGGCCGTTCCGAACCCATTGAGGCCAGTGATCCACCATGAATGTCATTCTTGAAAACTGGCTCGTCATTGCCAAGGGGCTACGCATGACGCTTGCGCTGGCCGGCGCGGTGCTCGCCTGCACGACCGTGATCTCGCTCGTGCTCGGCGTGCTCGCCACGCTGCCCAACCGCTGGCTGAAGCTCGCCATCCACGGCTATGTCGAGCTGTTTCGCTCGATTCCCCTCATCGTCAACGTGTTCTGCGTGTTCTTTGTCGCACCGATGTTCGGTCTCGACCTGAGCCCGTTCGTCGCGGCCACGGTCGGGCTGTCGCTGTGGGGCGGTGCCAACGGCACGGTGGTGGTCTCGGGCGGTATCGCATCGGTGCCCCCGCATCAGTGGAAAAGCGCCGCCGCGCTCGGCTTGCGACGCTGGCAAATCTATCGCTACGTGATCGGCCCCCAGTCGATGGGCGCGATCCTGCCGGCCTACACCGGACTGCTCACGCTGCTCGTCCAGTCGACCGCACTCGGCGCGTTGATCGGCGTTGGCGAATTCCTCAAGGTCAGCCAGAACATCATCGAGCGCGCCACGATCATGCAGGGCCAGAACCCCGCCTTCGAGGTCTATGGCCTCGTGCTCGCCGTCTATTTCGTCATCTGCTCAGCGTTCAGCGCGCTGTCCCGTTACCTCGAACGCCGCCTGCAACGCGAGCGCGTTCGCCCGCTCTCTACACAAGGTTGACCATGTCCATATCGAAAGTCAGTCGCCGGCTCACCGAAGCCCTCGCCCCGGAAGTCAATGACATCATCTTCAAGCCACGTCTGGCCGGCTTCGACGAGACGTTCGTGCCGCTCGGCGATATCAACAAGGCACACGTGGTAATGCTTGCCGAGCAGGGGCTGATCCGCCCCGAGCACGCGTCGGCGCTTGCGCGCGGCATTCTCGCCATGGAAGAACAAGGCCCCGGGGCCGTGCCGCTCGACCCGAGCCGTGAAGACGCCTACTTCAACTACGAGGCGCATCTGATGAGTCTCGTCGGCGCCGACATCGGCGGCCGGCTGCATACCGGCCGCAGCCGCAACGACATCCTGGCGACGCTCGATCGCCTGCGCGGACGCGCCATGCTGATCGAGCTGATCGACGTGCTGTTGCGCGTGCGAACCACGGCGCTCGAACAGGCCGAGCGCCATGCCGAGGTCGTCATGCCAGGCTATACCCACCTGCAACCGGCCCAGCCGATGACCTACGGCTTCTATCTGGCTGGCGTGGCGCAGGCACTCGAGCGCGACAGCCGGCGCCTGATGGACACGCTCTCGCACATGAACGTCTCACCGCTCGGCGCGGCCGCGTTCGCCGGCACGCCGTTCGCGATCGATCGCCAGCGCACGGCGGGGCTGCTCGGCTTCGATACGTACATCGACAATGCGCTCGATGCCGTCGGTTCGCGCGACTTCCTGCTCGAAGGCATTGCCGATCTGAGCCTGCTGGCCGTGTTCTGGAGTCGCGTGGCGCAGGACTACTTCGTGTGGACCACGCATGAGTTCGGCTTGATCGAGTTCCCCGACAGCGTGGCGACAACGTCGAGCATCATGCCGCAGAAGAAGAATCCCGTCGTGCTCGAATATCTGAAGGGCCGCACCGGCCAGATCGTGGCCGCGCTGATGGCCGGCTCGATGGCGATCAAGGGCACCCACTTCACCCACACGGGCGACGCGAACCGCGAAGGCACCCTTGGCTTCTGGGACGCCGCGCGCGAGACGCTGCGCTGCCTGACGCTGCTCGAACTCGTACTGCGCACGGCCCGTCCGGTCGCCGCGCGCGCAGGCCGCCTCGCCGCCGAGGATTTCTCCACGGCGACCGCACTGGCCGATCACATGGTGCGCGCGCACGACCTGTCGTTCCGCGCGGCCCATCACCTCGTCGGTGCGGTCGTGCGCGACGCGATGGACCGCGGCGTCCCCGCCGACCGGATTGACGCGGACATGGTCGAGGCGGCGGCACGCGAACAGCTCGGCGCGCCGCTCGGCATCGATGCGCAGGCACTGCGCGCATGTCTCGACCCGACCCGCAATGTGGCCGCGCGTGCTTCGGCCGGCAGTCCGAGCCCGGACACGCTGCGTGCCCACGTGCGCGAAGCGCAGGGGCGGCTCGACGACGCACACGCGTTCGTCGACGACTGGCGCACACGTCTGGCCGATGCCCAGCGCGAGCTGCAAGACACCACCCGCGCACTGGCAGGCCACCCATGAACGCGCTGCTCTCGATTCGCGGTCTGCACAAGCATTTCGGTGCGCATCAGGTGGTCAACGGCGTGGATCTCGACGTCCATCCCGGCGAGGTCGTGGTCGTGATCGGCCCGAGCGGGTCCGGCAAGTCCACGCTGATCCGCTGCCTGAATAGCCTCGAGACGCCCACCGATGGCACCGTCACGCTCGGCGAGGCAGCCACCGACGTTCGGGATCACCGGGCCATGGCGAAGTTGCGCGAAGACGTCGGCATGGTGTTCCAGGACTACACGTTGTTCCCGCACCTGAGCATTCTGCGCAACATCACGCTGGCCCCGGTCAAGCTCGGCCGCATGACGCAGGCCGAGGCCGAGCGGACCGCGCATGCGTTGCTCGAACGCGTGGGACTGGCCCACAAGGCGGACGCATATCCCGTGTCGCTCTCGGGCGGGCAGCAGCAGCGCGTGGCCATCGTGCGCGCGCTGGCGATGAAGCCGAAACTGATGTTGTTCGACGAGCCAACCTCGGCGCTCGATCCGGAAACCGTCGGTGAGGTGCTGGCCGTCATGAAGGATTTGGCGCGCGACGGCATGACGATGATCGTCGTCACGCATGAGATGGGCTTCGCTCGCGAGGTCGCCGATCGGGTGGTGTTCTTCGATCACGGCCGCATCGTCGAGAGCGGTCCGCCGGGCGACTTGTTCGGCGCGCCGCGCGAACCCCGCACGCAACAGTTCTTGAGCAGCGTGCTGCGCTGACGCGACACCTCGATCGTCATTTCGGCGCCAACAATCGCGGCGCCGAAAAAATTGGGGGCCAGTGCCGAGGCGCAAACCTCGGGACTGGCCCCCAATCTCACCGCAAGCGCAAGCTTATTGGCAAGCCTCGCACTCGTCGAAGCCCGGATCGCCCGGACGCATCGTGCACACCGCGCCTTCAGCGTCCGGCATCGGCTGCGCCAGCGGCGAGGACGGCTCGGCCGAGAAGCTTCCGCCCGGCGTCACGCCCCCCGAGCTCACCGCATTCAGCGCGCCGTGGCTCACCGTCGACTTCTCGACGTGCGTCGCGGCCATCGTACGCAGGTAGTACGTGGTCTTCAAGCCACGCGTCCAGGCCAGCTTGTACGTCTCGTCGAGCTTCTTGCCCGAAGCGCCCGCCATGTAGATGTTGAGCGACTGCGCCTGATCGATCCACTTCTGACGACGCGACGCCGCTTCGACCAGCCACTTCGGCTCGACTTCGAACGCCGTGGCATAGATCTCGCGCAGGTCGGCCGGCACGCGGTCGATACGGGCGAGCGAACCGTCGAAGTACTTCAGGTCGGCGACCATCACTTCGTCCCACAGGCCACGCGCCTTCAGGTCACGCACCAGATACTCGTTGGCCACCGTGAATTCGCCCGAGAGGTTCGACTTCACGTACAGGTTCTGGAACGTCGGCTCGATACAGGCCGAGACGCCGATGATGTTCGAGATCGTGGCGGTCGGGGCGATCGCCACGCAGTTCGAATTGCGCATGCCGTGCGCAGCGATGTGCTTGCGCAGGCTGTCCCAGTCAAGCGTGGCCGACATATCGACCTCGATATAACCACCACGCGCTTCGGCCAGCAACGCCAGCGAATCCTGCGGCAGGATGCCGCGATCCCACAGCGAGCCCTTGTACGACGAGTACTGACCGCGTTCCTTGGCCAGCTCCGACGACGCCCAGTAGGCGTAGTAGCACACGGCTTCCATCGAACGGTCGGCAAATTCGACGGCGGCATTCGAGGCATACGGCGTGCGCAGCAGGTGCAGGCAGTCCTGGAAGCCCATGATGCCCATGCCCACCGGACGGTGATGCAGGTTCGAATTACGCGCCTTCGCCACCGCGTAGTAGTTGATGTCGATGACGTTGTCGAGCATGCGCATCGCCACGCGTACGGTACGTTGCAGCTTGTCGTGATCGAGTTCGTAACCGTTCGCGGTCTGCTTCATGTGAGCCACGAGGTTGACCGAGCCGAGGTTGCACACCGCGATTTCGGTCTCGCTCGTGTTGAGCGTGATTTCCGTGCACAGGTTCGACGAGTGCACCACGCCCACATGTTGCTGCGGCGAGCGGATGTTGCACGGATCCTTGAACGTGATCCACGGATGGCCGGTTTCGAACAACATGCCCAGCATCTTGCGCCAGAGCGCTTGCGCCGGCACCTTCTTGAACAGCTTGATTTCGCCTCGCGCGGCCTTGTCTTCGTAGGCGGTGTAAGCCTGCTCGAATGCCTTGCCGTACTTGTCGTGCAGGTCCGGGCAGGTGGCCGGCGAGAACAGCGTCCACTCGGCGCCTTCCATCACGCGCTTCATGAACAGATCGGGAATCCAGTTCGCCGTGTTCATGTCGTGCGTGCGGCGGCGGTCGTCGCCCGTGTTCTTGCGCAGCTCGAGGAATTCCTCGATGTCCAGATGCCACGTTTCCAGGTAGGCGCACACCGCGCCCTTGCGCTTGCCGCCCTGGTTCACGGCCACGGCCGTGTCGTTGACCACCTTCAGGAACGGCACCACCCCCTGGCTCTTGCCGTTCGTGCCCTTGATGTGCGAGCCGAGCGCGCGAACCTGCGTCCAGTCGTTGCCCAGACCACCGGCAAACTTCGAGAGCAGTGCATTTTCCTTGAGGGCTTCGTAGATGCCTTCCAGGTCGTCCGAGACCGTCGTCAGGTAGCACGACGAGAGTTGCGAGCGACGCGTGCCCGAGTTGAACAGCGTCGGCGTCGAACTCATGAAGTCGAAGCTCGACAGAATCTGGTAGAACTCGATCGCACGCGCTTCGCGCTCGACTTCATTGAGCGCCAGCCCCATCGCCACGCGCATATAGAACGCCTGCGGCATTTCGATGCGGTGACCGTCGATATGCAGGAAGTAGCGATCGTAGAGCGTCTGCAGGCCCAGATAGTTGAACTGCAGATCGCGCGATGCGTCGAGCGCGGCGCTCAGCTTGGCCAGGTCGAACGAGAGCAGTTGCTCGTCGAGCAGTTCGGCGTCGACACCCTGCTTGATGAAGCGCGGGAAGTACTCGATGTAGCGCGCGGCCATTTCGCCCTGCGGCACTTCTTCGCCGAGGATCTCGCGGCGGATCGTGTGCATCAGAATTCGCGCCGTGACCTGGCTGTACGCCGGTTCCTTCTCGATGAGGGTGCGCGAGGCGAGGATCGCCGAGTCGTAGACCTGCGACAGCGGCACGCCGTCGTACAGGTTCTTGAGGGTCTCGGTCACGATCGGCTCGGCCACGACTTCGTCGCCGAGATTTTCGCAGGCAGCCTGCACCACGCCGCGCAACACCGACATATCGAGCGTACGCACCACGCCGTTGTCGGTGACATTGAGCACCGGGCCATCGGGCGTAGCCGCTTCTTGCGTGGTCTCGACCGCGTGCGCGCGCTCTTGCGAACGCTTCTCGCGGTACAGCACATAGGCTCGCGCCACGTTGTGCTCGCCTTCACGCATCAGCGCGAGTTCGACCTGATCCTGGATGTCTTCGATGTGGAACGTGCCGCCATTCGGGCGGCTGCGCATCAGGGCGCGCACGACGTGCCCCGTCAACTGCTCCACGAGTTCGCGTACGCGGGCCGACGCCGCGCCCTGGCCGCCGTTCACGGCGAGGAACGCCTTGGTCACGGCGATGGCGATCTTCGACGGCTCGAAACCCACCACCGCGCCGTTGCGTCGAATCACTTTGAAGTCGGCGTTGGTCGCCGGCTCGAAGGCGCCCGTCGTCTGGGGCGCCGACGCACCCGCACCATTGCCGGAAGTCGCGGCAGGCGTCGGGGTCGGGCGGGTGAGGTTTTCGTTAGTCTGCATGTAAAAACTCCCGTTCCAATGAGATGGTGCTGTTAGCGCGTTCTTACCAGGTTACGGCCGGCAAAAATGCGCCCTAGGGACGCCGATGGAGCGAAGTGCTGGATACCGCACGACCGACGGACGGCCAAGGGTTCAGGTGTCCGCTGCACGGCTTTGCTGCTGTGCCGCCCCGCAAAAACGCCGCAGGAAAAGCACGGTATTGATGGCGATTGCATCCTGTGCCGAACCTGACATCAACCACTAGATGTAGTGGTCGGCACCGGAATTTTCACTAAGTATAGTGGAGATGACGCACTCCGCAAACCCAAAAATTTCTCTCGCCGGGAAGGCCCGTGGCATCGCCGTGTCAAGCAAAACCTGTCCCCGGATGGGGATTAGTCGGCCGGCTGAAACGGCAATGTCTGGGGGCTCAGCGCCGCCATCCGACGCAATCGCGGCCACTCGAAGTACGGTCCCGGATCCGTCTTGCGTCCCGGTGCGATATCGGCATGTCCGACCACCGCTTGAATCGGATAATGCTCACGCAACGTTCGCGTGAGCGCCGCCAGCGTGACGTACTGCGCTGCCGCATAGGGCACGTCGTCGGTGCCTTCGAGCTCCACGCCGATCGAAAAATCGTTGCACCGCGTTCGCCCTTCGAACGACGACGCCCCCGCGTGCCAGGCCCGCGCGTTGCACGACACGAACTGCTGCAACGCACCATCACGTCGTACCAGGAAGTGCGACGAGACCCGCACACCGCGGATCTCATCGAAGAAGGGATGCGCATCGTGATCGAGCCGGTTCTGGAAGAACGCGGCGATCTCGCCACCCCCGAATTGTCCTGGCGGCAACGAAATGTTGTGCACCACGAGCAGGTCGGTCGGCGTGCCCGCCGGACGCCCATCGAAGTTGGGTGACGGCAGTCGCTCGGCTTCGCGTATCCAGCCGTCGGTATCGAGCGTGAGCATCGGGACATGGGTCGGCGCGCTCATGCGCCACCTCGCCGCAGCAAGGCACGCATCGTGACGCGATGACACGACCGGAGCGCAGTGTTGGCGCACGCGAATGACTGGGACATGTCGGGCACAGCGGGCTCCCGTAGAGCGAGGGGCGCCATTGTAGCCCACTTGGCGTGACGCCGTCGGCGGCATGCCCGGCGCGGGCAACGCTCAGCCCGTTCACGGGTGGGCGGCGCTTCGTCAACCGTCGTCATGCGGTGAAAGGGGATGCCCAATGAAGAAGCCTCCCGCCTTGCCTGGCCGAGAGGCTTCTGTAGGCGTGACCACGCCCAGGGATGATGTCGCTCGCGTGTCGATCGACACGCTCACCATCCCGCGCCGCTCACAGGTGCGACGCTTTGGACCGTTTCCGGCCGGTGACACTGATCGTCTTCGCCAACGCTGTCATCGCTTTCGATACGGTGCCCTCGCTTATTGCCATGATCGCCATCGATCAAGGAAAGGCAGGAATGGCGGATTCCACCCCTTCCATGTGCGCTTCGGGGTGATGGGCCTTGAGCATCTCGCGAATCTCATCGACGCGACCGTCGCGCACATCCACCATCAGCAGAATCATGCCGCGCTCGAGCGGCTCACGAAACGTCTTGAGTCGCGAGTTCGGCACCGAAACGCCGATCATGCTCGACACCCAGGCGCCAAAGAGCGCACCGAGCGGTGCCGTCACAATCATCAACTCCCACTGGGGACGTGTGCCCACGATGGGGAAAAACGCGGCGACTGCACCGACTGCCAGACCACAGAACCCGCCGATGACGAGCCCAGCTTCGGCGCCGTGCACGATATCGGAAGTCTGTAGCAGGTTAGCCTCGTGCAGTCCCTCCAGGTCCATTTCGTCACGTGCCATAAAGTGGATGTGACGCTCCTCCACCCGGGCGAGCAGTAAATCGCTCATCGTGCGCTGGGCACTCGCCAGATCGGGAAGCAGAAAATACATCCGTCTGCGCATTAGCATATTGCGCCCTCCTGTCGTCGCGCCCCTCGATGATTATTCTATTTGTGAGCGGGGCCGGTTACTGTGTTTTAGTGCATGCAGCAGGCATGCGCAAGCCGGCACGTACAAGTGCCACGGCGCGAAGGACGGGAGAACGAGATCATCGCTGCGCAGCGTGGCCGCGCAGCGCGACTCAGATGCGGTGTTCGCGCATCCGATAGGCGTCGCGGTGTTCACCGCTGCAAAAATGCTGGCCGCCCGCGCCAGCGACGGATTCACTCTCGGGAAGGTAGGTATCGCACTCGCTGCATCGCACCATGCGCTCGGCGGGCGGCAGCGCCTGACGCGCCGACGTGCGCGCATCGTTTGCGCCTGGCGGGCGCGTGCGCTCGGTATTGCGCTTGCGCTCGTTGCTTCGCATCCACCACGTGCCAACGATCAGGAGCACCAGTAACAACAGGATATTGCGCATCGCGCTTCAAGTCTCCGTCATGCGATGCAGCACCACCTCAAGCACGAAGCGAGAACCGACATACGCCAACAACAGCGCCACGAACGACGCCAGAACCCAACGCAGCGCGACCTTGCCGCGCCACCCATAAAAATGCCGTCCCAGCAGCACCGCGCCGAACATCAGCCACGACACCCCCGCGAACACGGTTTTGTGATCGATGCGCACCGCGCGCCCGAACAGCGCCTCGGAGAACATCACGCCGGAGATCAACGTCAGGGTCAGCAGCACGAACCCGGCGCCGATCAGCCGGAACAACAACTTTTCCATCGTGAGCAGCGGCGGCAGCGTCTCAAGCCAGTGCGCCAGCCAGCCGGTCGTCTCGCCGCGTCGCGACGGATGCAGCTGCCGCTCGGCGTAGAGCATCAGCAGCGCGTGCAGCGCCGCCAGCGCGAACAGCCCGTAGGCCATGTTGGCGATGATGAAGTGCGCCTTGAAAATCGGTTCCGCCGCGAAGCCGAGAATGCGTACATCCGGAAAAATCATCGGCAGCACACAGGTCACCGCGGCCACGGGGGTGACCATCAGCCGCAGGCTGTCCAGCGGAAAGAAGAAACTCTCGATCCAGTAGATGCCGACCGAGAGCCACAGCATGGCCGAGAGCATGTACGCGAAACCGAAGTGCATACTGTCCGAGCGGAAGATCGTTTGATGCAGCAACACCCCGTGCAGCACGAGCGTGACGAACAGCGAAAGCTGCATCGGCCAGCGCGACGGCGTGCCCGCGACCGGCGCAGGCGCGACCTGCCCGCCCGCCAGTGCGAGCGCAGCGTTGCGTCGATATCCTTGCCACGAACAAACCGCCAATCCGGCATAGAGGATGGCGGTCAGCGCATACAGTAAAATAGTCATGTTTGAAGTTTACACCAGCCCATGACGGGCGCGCTGCCGTCCCCGCCACCGCCCCCTCCGGGGCCGAACGGCAGGGCGAACGGGGCCGCTGCAGGTCTTACAGGATACGTTTCATGCTCGACAATCTCACTACGCGCCTCGCCAAGGTCGTCAAGACGCTGCGCGGCGAAGCCCGCCTGACCGAGGCCAACACGCAGGAAATGCTGCGTGAAGTGCGTCTCGCGCTGCTCGAGGCCGACGTCGCCCTGCCCGTGGTGCGCGATTTCGTCGCCAAGGTCAAGGAAAAGGCGCTCGGCGAGGAAGTCATTTCCAGCCTCTCGCCGGGCCAGGCGCTTGTCGGCGTGGTGCAACGCGAACTGACCGCGCTCATGGGCGGCGACTACGAAGGCCGCGCCGCCGAACTCAATCTCGCGACCACGCCGCCCGCCATCATCCTGATGGCCGGTCTGCAGGGCGCCGGCAAGACCACCACCGTCGGCAAGCTCGCCAAGCTGCTGCGCGCGCAGAAAAAGAAGGTCCTCACGGTTTCTACCGACGTCTATCGTCCCGCCGCGATTGCCCAGTTGGAGACGGTGACGAAGCAGGTCGACGCCGACTTCTTCCCGTCGCAACCCGATCAGAAGCCGGTGGACATTGCCCGTGCGGCCGTCGACTGGGCGCGACGCCATCACCATGACGTACTGCTCGTCGACACGGCCGGCCGTCTGGGCATCGACGAAGCGATGATGCAGGAAATCAGCGCCCTGCATGCCGAGCTCAAACCGATCGAAACGCTGTTCGTCGTCGACGCCATGCTCGGCCAGGATGCCGTCAACACGGCCCGCGCCTTCAACGACGCGCTGCCGCTCACCGGCGTGGTGCTCACCAAGCTCGACGGCGACTCGCGCGGCGGTGCGGCGCTGTCGGTGCGTCACATCACCGGCAAGCCGATCAAATTCGTCGGTGTGGGCGAAAAACTCGACGGCCTTGAGGTCTTCTACCCGGATCGTATGGCGAACCGGATTCTCGGCATGGGCGACATTCTCGCGCTCGTCGAGGAAGCGCAACGGGGCGTCGACGTTCAGGCCGCGCAAAAGCTCGCCGAGAAGGTCAAGAAGGGCGGTGACTTCGACCTGAACGACTTCAAGGCGCAAATCGGCCAGATGAAGAACATGGGCGGCCTGTCGTCGCTCATGGACAAGCTCCCCGCGCAATTCCAGGCCGCCGCCAGCCAGACCAATATGGATCAGGCCGAGAAGCAGGTGCGCCGCATGGAGGGCATTATCAACGCGATGACGCCGTCCGAGCGCGCCAAGCCGGAATTGATCAAGGCGAGCCGCAAGCGCCGCATCGCCGCCGGTGCGGGCGTTCAGGTGCAGGAGGTCAATCGCATGCTCAATCAGTACGACCAGATGCGCACCATGATGAAGAAGCTCAAGGGCGGCGGCATGATGAAGATGATGCGCAGCATGAAAGGCATGATGCCCGGTATGCGCTGAACGGATCCGATGCCCGGTTGCCCCCCCGTCACGCGGGCGGGCATTCCGTATATACTCCGGGCCGCACATAGCGACATCTCCCCGCAACACGTTCCCCAGGGTCGCCCCATATGAACCGCGAAGAAGCCCTCGAAGTTTTCCGTAATTCCGAAGAGATCGTCTCGGCCGACGAGGTGAGCCAATCCGTCGACACAATGGCCAAGGCCATCAAGGCGGCCGTTGGCGACGAATTCCCGATGGTGCTCTCGGTCATGGGCGGTGCGGCCGTCTTCACCGGCATGCTGCTGCCGCGCCTGGACTTCCCGCTGGAGTTCGACTACATCCACCTCTCGCGCTACAACAACACCACGACAGGCGGCGCGATGCAATGGCGCGTGGCGCCGCGCGACTCGGTGCGCGATCGCGTGGTGCTCGTGCTCGACGACATTCTCGACGAAGGCGCCACCATGGCAGCGATTCGCGATCGAATCCTGGAGATGGGCGCCTCGAAGTTCTACAGCGCCGTGCTGTGCGAGAAGATCCTGACGAAGGACAAGCCCTCGCATCCGGATTTCTGTGGCTTTACGGTGCCAGACCGCTACGTCTTTGGCTGCGGCATGGATGCCAAGGGCTACTGGCGCAACCTGCCGGCGATCCGCGCCTTGACCACGCCGCGCTGAGCGCCGCCAGCGGGACAACGTTCCGTATCCACCATGCGACAAAGCGACAAAGGGGCCTGCGAGGCCCCTTTGTCGTTTGGGTGCGCCGGCGAGCCCTCGCCCACCGGCATGACACCCGATCAGATCGCCTTGGCGGCGCGCACCTTATCGACGACGACATCCGCCACGGCGGCGACGTCGAGCAACTGCGCTTGTGCGTCGCGGCGGCCCTGATACTCGAGCTTGCCTTCCTTCAGCCCCCGGTCACCGATCACCACGCGATGCGGCACGCCGATCAGCTCCCAATCCGCGAACATCACGCCGGGACGCTCGCCACGGTCGTCGAGAATCACGTCGACGCCCGCAGCCACCAGGTCGTCATAGAGCTTATCGGCCGTCGCACGCACGGCGTCGCTGCGGTCATAGCCCATCGGGCAAAGCACGACTTCGAACGGCGCAATCGATTCCGGCCAGATGATGCCGCGATCGTCGAAGTTCTGTTCGATGGCCGCGCCAAGAATTCGCGTGATGCCAATGCCATAGCAGCCCATTTCCATCGGCGCAGGCTTGCCGGTCTCGTCGAGGAAGGTGGCATTCATGGCATCCGAATACTTGGTCCCCAACTGGAACACGTGCCCCACTTCGATGCCACGGCACAGGGCAATCTCGCCCTTGCCATCCGGCGACATGTCGCCAGGCACGACGTTGCGCAGATCGGCCACGACTTCCGGCTCGGGCAGATCGCGCCCCCAGTTCACACCGGTGATATGGAAGTCGACCTCGTTCGCGCCAACCACGAAATCGCTCATCTTAGCGACCGTGCGATCGACCACGAGCTTGACCGGCTGCTTCGTACCGATGGGGCCCAGGTAGCCCGGCGGTGTGCCGAACCGATCGACGATCTCGGCCTCGCTCGCGAAGCGGAAGTCCGCCAGTCCCGGCACCTTGCTCGCCTTGATCTCGTTCAGTTCGTGATCGCCGCGCAGCAACAGCAGCCAGACGGTCGTGCCGGCCTCTTCGCTGTCGGTGGCAAGCACAATCGACTTGACCGTGCGCGCCAGCGGGATCGAGAGCAGTTCCGCGACGGCTTCGCACTTGGCCTTGCCCGGTGTGGCCGTCTTGGTCAGCGCCTCGGCGGGCGCGGCGCGCTCGCCCTGCGGGGCAAGCGCCTCGGCCATTTCGACGTTGGCCGCATAGTCGGACGCAGGGCAGTAGGCAATGGCGTCTTCACCGGTATCGGCGATCACGTGGAATTCGTGCGAGCCGGACCCGCCAATCGAGCCGTTGTCGGCCACCACGGCGCGAAACGCCAGCCCTAGGCGCGTGAAGATGCGCACGTAGGCGTCGAACATCTTCTGATAGGAAACCTGCAGGCCGGCACGGTCCTTATCGAAGGAGTAGGCGTCCTTCATGATGAACTCGCGCCCGCGCATCACGCCGAAACGCGGACGAATCTCGTCGCGGAACTTCGCCTGTACCTGATAGAAGTTCACCGGCAGTTGGCGATAGCTCTTGATCTCGCGGCGCGCGATGTCCGTCACCACTTCCTCGTGGGTCGGGCCGACGACGAAATCGCGGTCGTGGCGATCCTTCAGTCGCAGCAATTCCGGACCGTACTGCTTCCAGCGCCCCGACTCCTGCCACAGTTCGGCGGGCTGGACGGCGGGCATAAGCAGTTCGAGCGCGCCGGCACGGTTCATTTCTTCGCGGACGATGGCTTCAACCTTGCGGATCGAACGCAGGCCGATCGGCAGGTAATCATAGATACCGCCGGCCACGCGGCGAATCATGCCGGCGCGCATCATCAGCTTGTGGCTGACGATCTCGGCGTCGGCGGGCGCTTCCTTGAGGGTGCCGATGAAGAAACGAGAGGCTTTCATGCAGATTTCCGGGAAAAATGAGGGTCAACGGCGCGCACAGCGGTTCGGGGTGTTGCCGGGAACGGGGCCGGGGCACGCCCCGACGTCGCGACGGCGCCCAAGACACCCGCCGGCCGTACGCGCCGCCCCGGTCACCCGAGCCGCCGCCGGCCGCCGCGCCGGTGATTATCTGTTTATAATCGAAGCAATTTTAAAGGATTCAAGGGTGGTTGTATGCTTGACCGTGAAGGCTTTCGCCCGAACGTCGGCATCATCCTCTTAAACGCACGCAATGAAGTGTTCTGGGGCAAGCGGCTGGGCGAGCACTCCTGGCAGTTCCCGCAAGGCGGCATCAAGTACGGCGAAACGCCCGAACAAGCCATGTTCCGAGAATTGCACGAAGAAACCGGGCTAAAGCCAGAACACGTCAAAATCATCGGTCGCACGCGCGACTGGCTGCGTTATGAGGTGCCGGACAAATTCATCAAGCGCGAAGTGCGCGGACATTACCGGGGCCAGAAGCAAATCTGGTTCCTGCTGCGCATGGTCGGTCGCGACTGCGATATCTGCCTGCGCGCGACCGAGCATCCGGAGTTCGATGCCTGGCGCTGGAACGAATATTGGGTGCCGCTCGACGCCGTGATCGAGTTCAAGCGCGAGGTCTACCAACTCGCGCTGAACGAGCTCTCGCGCTATCTGCGACGCTCGGCGGCGCGCGCGCAACAGGATCGGCGACGCTTTCCGCGCGCCGGGGCCCGGGTCGGCGAATTGCCGCCGGGCGCGAGCATTGCGGATGACGACACCTGCGACGGCGGCAGTTGTGTCGACGAGGCCAGCGAAATGGCAGGTGCCGCCAGTGTCGGCACACCGCCTCGGGAGCACTGAACCGGGCCGCCGCCGGCGTGTCCCATCATCGGTCGCGGGCACCATGCCCGCGCCTTCCTTTTGACCTGGCATCCTCCGGGATGCCGCGCGGATCGTCCGCTATCGTTGATCCGCCGCCCAACCGACTTCTCGATCCCATTCCATGCGTCTTTCCCTCGCTCGCCGCGCCCCGCGCCTGACCGCCCTGGCCCCTTTGGCCGCACTGGCGCTGATGACCGCCTGTAGCGGCATGATGCAGCCCGTCCAGGACTACGACGAATACATCGCCCAGCAGGAAGCCTCCAAGGGCAAGTGGAAGGAAGCTGAATTCACCCTGCCGGCGAAAGCCCCGCAAGACGCCGATCTCGTGAGCTTCCCCACCCTGCCGAGCGCCACCCTCGACTACGCCATCGACACGAAGTCGGTGCAGGTGACGGACGACGGTGTAGTCCGCTACGTTGCCGTGATCCGCAGCAAGCAAGGGGCGCGCAACGTCTCGTTCGAAGGCATTCATTGCTCGTCGTTCGAGTCGCGTCTGTACGCAACGGGCCGACCGGATGGCACATGGGTTGCGGCGCGCAACAGCGAATGGCGTCCGATTCGTCCGTATGGTGCAACCGCCTATCAGGGCATCCTGTTCCGCGACTATCTCTGTCGGGACAAGGCCCCATTGGGTGACGCCAAGGAAATCGTGCAGAACCTGCGCTACCCGAAGTTCGATCAAAACCAGAACTATCGTTAAGCCGCCGACGCACGGTCGATAACGATTGACCGTCGAGATGAAAAACGCCGGTCACGCAGTTCAAATGCGTGCCGGCGTTTTGTCTGTCAGGCGCGAGGCCATCGCCCCGCCGTGCGGCTCAGCGCAAGATCAGATTGTCGCGATGGATCAGCTCGGGCTCGTTCGCAAAGCCCAGCACCTGCTCGATGTCGCTGCTCGGGTGACGCCGAATCAGACGCGCCTCCGAGGCGCTGTAATTCGACAGCCCGCGCGCGACTTCAAGGCCGCCCTCGTCCACGCAGGCAATCACTTCGCCGCGAGCAAACGTGCCTTCGACATCGATCACACCGATCGGCAGCAGGCTCTTGCCCTCTTGCGTCAGCTTCTTGCACGCGCCCGCATCGATCACCACGCGACCGCGCACCTGCAAATGATCGGCCATCCATTGCTTGCGGGCGGTGAGCACGGCCGTGCGCGCGACCAACTGCGTGCCGATGGCCTCGCCGCTCGCCAGACGCACAAGCACGTCGTCCTCGCGCCCCGACGCGATCACGGTATGCGCGCCGCTGGTCGCTGCGCGCTTGGCCGCCAGGATTTTCGTCAGCATGCCGCCGCGTCCGATATTGGTGCCCGCGCCACCGGCCATCGCTTCGAGACGCTCGTCACCCGCATCGGCCTCGTGGACGAACTCGGCCTTGGGGTCCTTGCGCGGATCGGCCGTGTACAGGCCCGACTGATCGGTCAGGATGACCAGTGCGTCGCCGTCGATCAGATTCGTCACGAGTGCGCCCAACGTGTCGTTATCGCCGAACTTGATTTCGTCGGTCACGACCGTGTCGTTCTCGTTGATGATCGGCACCACACCCAGACGAAGCAATGTGAGCAAGGTCGTTCGCGCGTTCAGATAGCGTTCGCGGTCGGCCAGATCGGCGTGCGTGAGCAGAATCTGCGCGGTGCGCACGCCGTGCTCGGCGAAGCGCGTCTCATAGACCTGCGCGAGGCCCATTTGTCCCACGGCCGCCGCCGCCTGTAATTCGTCGATGGCGGTCGGACGGCGCGCCCAGCCGAGGCGCTGCATGCCCTCGGCAATGGCGCCCGAGCTGACGAGCACCACCTGCTTTGGCGGACGACCATCGCCACCATGCCGCAGCGCGGCGATCTGTTGTGCCCATCGCGCAATCGCGACATCGTCCAGCCCGCGACCGTCGTTGGTCACGAGACTGGATCCCACTTTCACCACGAGCCGCTTGGCATCGGCGATGACCGAACGCATGGAACTGGATTCTCCTGCGAATGTATTGGGAAGTCGGCGCTATCGCAGCCGGATCGCTGGCATTGGCGCGATGACAGGCAGCGCCATCGCCAGCGTTTGAGTGAGACGGAGTTTACGCCTTTGGCGCGTCGTCCGGGGGCGTCTGCGGGGCGACGTCGGCCGCCGGGGCGGCACTGCCCGCGCGAAAACGCGGATCCTGTGCAGCATCTTCCATCGCTTCTTCCACGGCACCGCGTTGTTGATACAAATACTCTTGCACGGCCAGACACAGCTTCTCGCAACCTTCGCCGGTCAAGGCGGAAATCTCGAACGTCGGACCGTCCCAGGCGAAGCGCTTCTGGAAGTCGGCAACGCGCTCGGCGCGTTCCGCTTCCGGCACCATGTCGACCTTGTTGAGCACCAGCCAACGCGGCTTCTGGAACAGTTCCTCGTCGTACTTCTGGAGCTCAAGGATGATGGCCTTGGCATCCGCCACCGGATCGACACCCTCGTCGAACGGCGCAATATCCACGATGTGTAGCAACAGGCCCGTGCGTTGCAAGTGACGCAGGAACTGGTGACCGAGGCCGGCCCCATCGGCCGCGCCTTCGATCAGGCCGGGAATATCCGCAATCACGAAGCTCTTGCCCGGCGCGGTGCGCACGACCCCCAGATTGGGGTGCAGCGTCGTGAACGGATAATCGGCGATCTTCGGGCGCGCGTTCGACACCGAAGCGATGAACGTCGACTTGCCCGCGTTGGGCATGCCGAGCAGACCGACGTCTGCGAGCACCTTCAGCTCGAGCTGGAGCATGCGACGCTCGCCCGGCTTGCCGTCCGTCTTCTGACGGGGCGCGCGGTTCGTGCTCGACTTGAAATGGAGGTTGCCCAGACCGCCCGCGCCCCCTTGCGCGAGCACGACTTCCTGACCGTGTTCGGTCAGGTCGGCAATGGTCTCGCCGGTGTCCATGTCGCTGATGATGGTGCCGACCGGCATGCGCAGGTAGACATCCTCGCCCCCCTTGCCATAGCAATCTGCGCCTCGACCGGATTCCCCGTGCTTTGCGAGGTGTTTCCGCGCGTAGCGGTAATCGATCAGGGTGTTGATATTGCGATCCGCCACGGCAAACACGCTGCCGCCGCGACCGCCGTCGCCGCCGTCGGGTCCGCCGAACGGCACGAATTTCTCGCGGCGCATCGATGCCGAGCCGTTGCCGCCGTTCCCGGCGATCACCTCGATACGCGCTGCGTCAATGAATTTCATGGGGGTCCGTTCCGCTCAATCGACCGTCCGCAGACGATCCTAACGCTGTGTAATGGCCCGACCGACGCGCAAAATGCTCGCCGCGCTCCGGCGGGAAAAACAAAAAAGGCTCCGCATGGGAGCGGAGCCTTTTGGTGGCAAAAGGCTTAGCTTACGCTGCCGGCACCACGCTAACCACTTGCTTCTTCGCTGCGCCCTTGATGGCGAATTGCACATGGCCGTCGGCCAGTGCAAACAGCGTGTGGTCCTTACCAATACCGACATTTTCGCCGGCATGCATACGAGTACCACGTTGGCGAACGATGATGCCGCCAGCCAGGATCGCCTGACCGCCGTACACCTTCACGCCGAGGCGCTTCGACTCTGAATCGCGGCCGTTACGGGACGATCCGCCTGCTTTTTTGTGTGCCATGACTTAACTCCTTACCTAGCTCGATCGATTAGCCGTTGATGCTGTCGATACGCAGCTCGGTGTAGTTTTGGCGATGGCCTTGACGCTTTTGGTAGTGCTTGCGACGGCGCATCTTGAAAATCTTCACCTTGGGGTGACGACCCTGGGCGATAACGGTGGCCTTGACGGAAGCCCCACTGACCAACGGCGCACCGAACTTAATCGATTCGCCCTCGCCTACGGCGAGAACCTGGTCGATGGTGATTTCAGCGCCAATGTCAGCCGGTATCTGTTCTACTTTAAGTTTTTCGCCAGCAGCAACCTTATATTGCTTGCCGCCGGTTTTTATGACCGCGTACATTGTTGAACCTCACTCATAAACAAGAGAATTTTTCCGCGCAGGCCGAGGGTCCCGAAAGGACTCGACTTACCAGCCCATCGCACCGCCGCAGACCGTCATACCTAGGTATTCCCGGACTTGTCGCAACGAATGCGCGCACGAAAACCGGAGATTATACAGACTTTCTCCTTTTGCGTCAAAGACTTCCGTGAAACCTGTCAAACCGCGGGGCTGGTCCCCGAAAGTCGCCGCGCCCACTATATAATTTGGGGCGAAATTTTCCTCACCCGAGCCTTGTCTTGACTGCTTCGACTTCTTCCCAGAACGTACTGGCCGCCATCGCCGACGACATGCGTGCCGTCGACCAGCTTATCCGCCACCGGCTGGCCTCCGAGGTGGTCCTGATCAATCAGATCTCGGAATACATCATCAATTCGGGCGGCAAACGGCTGCGCCCGGCGTTGCTGCTGCTCGTGTCCGGTGCGCTTGGCGTGAGCTCACCGCATCGCTTCGAGTTGGCGGCGGTCATCGAGTTCATTCATACCTCGACACTGCTTCACGACGACGTCGTCGACGAATCCGACCTGCGTCGCGGCAAGCAAACGGCGAATGCGCTGTTCGGCAACGCGGCTTCGGTATTGGTGGGCGACTTCCTGTATTCACGCTCCTTCGAAATGATGGTGAGCGTGGACAACATGCGCGTGATGCAAATTCTCGCGCGCGCCACCAACGTGATTGCCGAAGGCGAAGTGTTGCAGTTGCTGAACATGCACGACCCGGACGTCGACGAAGCGCGCTATCTGCAGGTCATCCAGTACAAGACGGCCACGCTATTCGAAGCGGCAACGCAACTCGCTGCCGTGCTCGCCAACGCCGACGCGCAAACCGAAGCAGCCGTGCGCGAATACGGCGGACGTCTCGGCACCGCATTCCAGTTGATGGACGATTGGCTCGACTACGCAGGCGACACCGACGCGATGGGCAAGAACGCCGGCGACGATCTGCGCGAGGGTAAGCCGACGCTGCCGCTCATTCACGTGCTGCAACATGGCACCGACGACGAGCGCGCACTCGTGCGTGAAGCCATCGAGAATGGCGGCACCGACAAGTTCGAACCGATCCTCGCCGCGATCACGCGCACGGGCGCGCTCGATTACACGCTGGCACGTGCCAAAGAAGAAGCCGACGCTGCGGCACAAACAATTTCAGCGCTACCCTCTTCCCAATACAAAAATAGCCTGCTAGAATTGTGTTCTTACTCGATAGCGCGACGCACTTAACGGCGAAGTAGCAGTATCGAAAGCGGGGTGTAGCTTAGCCTGGTAGAGCGCTACGTTCGGGACGTAGAGGCCGGAGGTTCGAATCCTCTCACCCCGACCAGAATTACCTTTGCTTGCGAGCAAAGCAAAAAAACCGCCGGACGTGTCCGGCGGTTTTTTTATGCCTGTTGCACGCATCATCGGCGCATCATCGCGATGCGTCCAGGCCTCGAATCGCTTGGCGTCCAACGCATCAGGCTTGTACAGCGCACCCGGTGCCCGACGCGGCCGACCGCCGCATCCCCCTCTGCTATAGTGGCAACTCATTGCCACCCGCCCGTGCCATTTACGCACCCAAACGCTTGGAAGCCCTGCCCTTGTGGGCGCAGATTTGCGCCGTCGCCCTCCTGATCATCTGCTCGGGATTCTTTTCCATTTCCGAAACGAGCATGATGGCGCTCAACCGCCATCGCCTGAAACACCTCGTCCGGATGAACGCGCACGGTGCCAGGACAACGCAAGGCCTGCTCGCTCGCACCGAAGACCTGCTCTCGACGATTCTCGTCGGCAATAACGTCATCAATACCGTCGTCCCCGTGCTCACCACGTCGATCGCGGTGCGCTACTTTGGCAACGACGCAATCACGCTCTCGGTCGCAACGGCACTCATTGCGCTGCTCATCATCATCTTTGCCGAGATCGGACCGAAGATCGTCGGTGCGACGTATCCCGAACGCATTGCACTGCCGACGAGCCGATTGCTCAAGCCGATCGTGACGCTGGCCGCGCCGCTCGTGTGGGTGCTCAACGGCTTCGTGCGCGGCATGCTGCGCGTGCTGCGCATCGACACACGTCGCGCAGCCGGCGAAGTTCGTCTCACGACGGAAGAACTGCGCACCATCGTGCTCGAGGCCAGCAACTACATGCCGACCAAGCCGCGCAGTGTGCTGCTCAATCTGCTCGATCTTGAAAACATCGCGGTCGACGACGTGATGGTGCCGCGCGCGCGCATCGAGGCACTCGACATCTCGGCACCGCTCGACACGCTGCTCTCGCAGCTAGCGACCTGCTATCACAACAAGCTGCCGGTCTACGACGGCGACATCGATCGCGTCATCGGCATTCTGCCGGTGCGCCGCACGCTGGCCGCCCTGCAACACCCGGACGATCTCTCGGCCGACACGTTGCGCGCGTTGCTCGTCGAGCCGTATTTCATCCCGAGCGACACGCCCGCGTTGCGGCAACTGCAGTATTTCCAGGAGAACCATCGGCGCATCGGGCTGGTCGTCAACGAATACGGCGAAGTCGAGGGACTGCTCACCACCGAGGACATCATCGAGGAGCTCATCGGCGAATTCACGACGAGCATGCCGGGTACGGGGGGAAGCCGGTCAGGCTGGACCTCGGATGACGATTGCCTGGTCAGCGGCGGCGTAGGGCTGCGCGACCTGAATCGCCGACTGAACCTGCATTTGCCGACCGACGGTCCGAAGACGCTCAATGGTCTGATCCTCGAAGTGCTGCGCGAGATTCCCGAGGCCACCGTCAGCCTCGAGATCAGCGGCGTTCGCATGGAAATCGTGCAAATCGACAATCAGGCGATCAAAATGGTGCGCCTGTTCAAGCCGGGCACACGAACGCCGTCGCAGGATTGAAACGCCCTCGCTCACTGCACGTGACACCCGCCCATTTTTCGGGCAATTCCGATTGAGCCGCTCCAGGGTTTTGACGAGACTGACGTTTCACGCAGCACTCGTCAGACCCTGTCATGTCATTTCATTCTTCTGAATTCTCGGCCACGGCGACAACGACCGAGCCGCTCGCGGCCACGTCGCGCGCACCGCTCGACGCCACCACCCCCTTGCAGTTTCTCGAACAGATGCTGGGCGAGGCGGTTCGGGCTGGCGCGTCCGATGTGCACTTCGAGCCGATGGCACAACGCTTTCGCATTCGACTGCGGATCGACGGCCATCTTTACGAGCACTGCGATGTGCCGCTGCCGTGGCGCGACATGCTCGTCTCACGCCTGAAGGTGCTCGCCAATCTGGATATCGCCCAGAAGCGTCTGCCGCAGGACGGGCGCATGGTGTGGCGCGAAGCGGGCGAACCCGTGGAGTGCCGCGTCAGCGCATTGCCCACGCTGCACGGCGAGAAGCTTGTCGTGCGCCTGCTCGATGGCGCGAAGGTTCCGCTCTCGCTGGAAGGACTCGGCTACACGCCAAAGCAGTACCTCGCGCTCACGCGCGCCATTGCCCGACCACACGGCATGATTCTGCTGACCGGCCCAACCGGCAGCGGCAAAACCGTCTCACTTTACAGTTGCCTCAAGCGGCTCAACGACACCTCGCGCAATATCGTCACCATCGAAGACCCGGTCGAAATCCGCTTGCCAGGGGTCACGCAGGTCAATCTCAACGAGCGCGCCGGGCTCGACTTCGCGACCGCCTTGCGCGCGTTTCTTCGACAGGATCCGGACGTGCTCGTCGTCGGCGAGATTCGCGATACCCAAACCGCCGAGATCGCCGTGCAGGCGGCACAGACCGGACACCTCGTATTCGCAACCGTCCACGCGAACGACGCGACGAGCACACTCGCCCGACTGTTCGATCTCGGGGTCGCACCGTTCAATCTGTCATCGACGCTGCTGCTCATCAGCGCACAGCGCTTGCTCAGGCGTCGGTGCCCGGCGGGTTGCGAACCCGGTCGCGCGCCAGAGGACATCGCCCGGGCCGGCCCTCCCTGCATGCGCTGTCACGGCACCGGATTCGCCGGGCGCATCGGTGCGTTCCAGGTCATGCCGATCAGCGCGACGCAGGCGACCAACATTGCACAGGCCCGAAGCCCGCACGCACTCGCGGCGCAAGCGCAGCGCGAAGGTGTCATGACCCTGCGCGAAGCCGGTCTCTGGCATTGCGCGACAGGCACCGTAAGCGAGGAGGATGTCGATGCGACGACGCCCGCCTGATGCTCATCTACCGCGCGCGCGGACTAACACGTCGATGCCATCGGCACATGCCGCGTGCCAGGCCGCGGTAGGGTCGAGCCGCCTATCGCCGCGCGTCACAACGCGCAGGGGTGAACCATGTCGCGTATAACGCAGCCCCGCCGCTGGCACTGGCAAGGTCGCGATGCCCAGGGGCAACGCCGGCGCGGCGAGGTGCTCGCCCACGGTGAAGCCGCCGCGCGTTTGCTGCTGCGCGGCCAGCCCATGACGATCACGCATTTGCGGCCGGGTCGCCGGCATACGCCCTCCGGACGCGTCGGAACGGCAGATGCCACCGATCTGGTTCGACGCCTCGCCACGTTGCTCGGTGCAGGGGTGCCGCTCACGTCAGCCCTCGACGTACTCGCGCGTGGCGCCCATACGCGAGGGCTCAAGCGGCTCGCGTCCGATATCGGACTGGACGTCGGGCGCGGGCATCCGTTGGCACACGCGATGGCGCAGGCCAGCCACCGATTCAGCGGCGTCGACTGTCAGTTGATTGCCGCCGCCGAACTGAGCGGTCAGCTCGGCCCAACGCTGGCGCGTCTGAGTGCGCACTACGATCACACACGAACGGTGCGAGAGAAGCTCCAGCGCGCGCTTGCCTATCCGCTGACGGTGCTGGTCGTCGCATTGGCCGTCGTGATGGCGCTGCTGCAGTGGGTGATCCCGGAGTTCGAGCGCCTGTTCGCCAGCGCCGCCGGTGGCGGCATGCCCCTGCCGCCGCTCACGCGATGGCTCATCGACCTCTCGCGAGCGTCGCTGACAAACGGGCCGTGGCTGCTGGTCGGCCTGGGCACCGCCGGGCTGGTCGTCGCGGCGGCATTGCGCCGCAGCCCCCGAACGCGGCGTCTCCGGGATCGCCTGCTCTTGCAACTGCCGGGTGCAGGACGCATCCTGTGCATGCTGAGCGCTGCCCGGTGGGCCAGAACCCTTGGCACGTTGCTCGACGCGGGCGTCGCGCTTCCCGACGCGATGGACGCCGCTGCGAGCGCATGCGGCAACCTCGTCATGCAGCGCGCGGCGCACGACGTGCACCGGGAAGTCGCCCGAGGTGCCCGTCTGGCGACCTCGCTCGAGGCCAATGCACACTGGCCCCTGATCATCGCGCAACTGACCGTGATCGGGGAGGAATCGGGTACACTCGGGCGCATGCTCAACCAGGCCGCCGGCCTGCTCGACGAAGACGCTTCGCACGCGCTGGTCAGTGCCTGTGCGGCGCTCGAACCGATAATGATTACGCTTCTTGGCCTGCTGATCGGCGGCATGGTCCTCGCCATGTACCTGCCGATGTTCCAACTCGGATACGGTGTCGCATGAACGGTTACGCAGAGCTGCTACGGGTCGATTGGCTGGCGGAACTGGCACCTCACTGGCGCCTTGCGCTGTTCGCCGCCTTGGGCGTCGTCGCCGGGCTCGGTCTCGATGCCGTCGTGCGGCGCGTGCCCGCGGCGATCGAACGGGCGTGGCTGGAAGAGATGCAGGCAGTCGATGCCACGAACGCATCGGCCCTGCGCGCTCCCTTTCATCAAGCTGCCCCGCCGTCCGCCTCGATAGCGCTCACCGCCCCACTCGCAGCACCTCCCGCCCCGTTGGCAGACGCCGCCGCGCCTCGCCGCTGGCAACTCTCACTCCTCAGCGGCGCGTTGAGCGTCGCCGTGGCGTGGCGCTTCGGCCCGACCTGGCAGAGCCTCGGCGCACTCGGACTCGTCTGGACACTCATTGCGCTCGCGTACATCGACCACGATACGCAACTCCTGCCCGACATCCTCACGCTGCCGCTGTTGTGGGCAGGCCTGCTGTGCAACCTCGGGCACTGGTTCGCCGCGCTCCCGGCGGCGGTCGTCGGGGCCGCGACCGGCTACCTGAGCCTGTGGGCGTTGTATTGGGTGTACTGGTGGCTGCGTCGGCGTGAGGGCATGGGCTTCGGCGACTTCAAGCTCTACGCGGCGCTGGGTGCGTGGTTCGGCTGGACCGCCCTGCTACAGATTCTGCTGCTCGCCTGTGCGCTCGCCATCGTGATCGCCGGCACCGCCTGGCTCACCGGACGGCTGCGCAGCGATCAAATGTTTCCTTTCGGCGCCTTTCTCGCCGCCGCAGGCATCGCCACGCTGTTTGGCGGTAATGGCCTGTTGATCTGGATTGGAGGAACGCCATGACTTACGCCATCGGCCTGACCGGCGGCATCGGCAGCGGCAAGACGACGGTCGCCAACCTGTTCGCCACGCACGGCATCGCCATCATCGACACCGACGCCATCGCGCACAGCATCACCGCTCCGAACGGCGCGGCCATGCCCGCGATCCGGCGCGAGTTCGGCGACGCCTTTGTCGCCCCGGACGGCTCGCTCGACCGCGCACGCATGCGCGACGCCGTCTTCACGGACGATGCGGCCAGAGCGCGTTTGGAGGCCATTACCCACCCGTTGATTCGCACGGAGTGCGAGCGTGCCGCCAGCGACGCCCAAGGGCCCTATCTGATTTTCGTCGTGCCCCTGCTGGTGGAATCCGGGAAGTGGCGAGAGCGCGTGCAGCGCGTGCTCGTCGTCGATTGCACCGAGCAGACGCAGATCGCGCGCGTCATGTCCCGTAATGGCTTCACGCGCGACCAGGTGCAGGCGATCATGGCGCGTCAGGCAAGTCGGGCGCAGCGGCTCGCCGCCGCCGACGACGTCATCGACAACGATGCCCAGCATGCCCCACTCGCCCCACAGGTCGACCGTTTGCATGCGGCATATCTGAAGTTTGCGGCGCAGGCCGAAGGCCGTTGATCAACGGCGGCGCTCACTTGAACAGCGCCGCTCGCACGCCCTGCCTTCGATTGAGCGCCCACGCGCGTTGCGCCTCGACAGATTCCGGCATTAGAATGTCGCCATTACGCTGAAAAGCGCCAACTTCTGGGCCAACGCGCTTGATCCTGTACGAATATCCGCTCAACGAACGCATTCGCACGCTGCTTCGGCTGGAAGAGCTGTTCGGGCGCTTTGCCTTTTTCGTCGGGCAGGATCAGCCGCTCGATCATCACGCGGCGCTGATCACGATGTTCGAGATTGCCGACATCGCCGGACGCACCGACCTGAAGAACGAACTGGTCAAGGAACTCGACCGGCAACGTCAGACGCTGACCACCTATCGCGGCAATCCCGATATCGCCTCCGACGCACTCGAACAGTTCATCGGCGAAGTCGAGTTGGCGATCGCGAACCTCAACCAGATTCCCGGCAAGCCCGGCCAGCATCTGAACGACAACGAATGGCTAGCCAGCATTCGCAGCCGCTCGGTGATCCCCGGCGGCACGTGCCGCTTCGACCTTCCGTCGTATTACGCGTGGCGTCACAACGATGCCGAGCAGCGCCGTCAGGACATCGATAAATGGATCGGCCCGCTGTTTCCGATACGCGACGCCCTTGGCATCGTGCTGGGGCTCGCCCGGGAGTCCGGTCACGCCAGCAAGGCGATGGCGCAGCAAGGCAGCTACCAGCAGATGCTGACCGGCCGTGTCTATCAACTGATGCAGGTGAGAGTGGCGCCCGAGTTGCGGGTCATTCCCGAAGCCAGCGCCAACAAGTACATGCTGTGGGTGCGCTTCACCACACAGGACGGCGATCTCAAACCGCGTCCGGTCGACAGCGACGTGCCGTTCCTGCTCACGCTCTGCAATCTCTAAATCCATGACGACCGTCGTCAACTGCCCGACCTGCGGCAAGAAAGTGGTTTGGGGACCCGAGGCGAAATTCCGCCCGTTCTGCTCGGAGCGTTGCAAGCAGATCGACATCGGCGCTTGGGCGGCAGAGAAGTACACGATCCCCGCCGACTCGCCCGACGATCCCTCGCAAGACGCCCCGCTCGATCCGACGCAGCGCTGATGCCGCACAGCGCGCACGGACGACCCTCATCCCACCCAACGCAAAAGGCACCCTCGCGGGTGCCTTTTGTGCGTCTGGGAGCGCGCTCGGAACCGCGGCGTCACCGGTCAACCGGTCAATCGATCACTCGGCAGCGTCGCGACTGGCCGCTACGGCCGCCCCCGACGACTTTGCGGCGAGCTCCTCCGAGAGCCAGCTCAGCGGCGGCAGCGCCGCCGGCAGCAACGGCTCCACGCTCACCGGCGGGCGCTGCCATGCCAGTGCCTGCCCTTCCTTGCCGTGCGGCTCGCCCTGCCATGCGGTGACTTTGCAGAAATGCAGACGCACATAGGCATGGGGGTAATCGTGTTCGAGGACGCGCCACGGCGCGCAACGCTCCACCGTCACCCCCAGTTCCTCGTGCAGTTCACGCGCGAGCGCCGCGGCGACCGACTCGCCCGCCTCCAGCTTGCCCCCCGGAAACTCCCAATAACCCGCGTACGGCTTGCCCGCCGGACGCTGACCGAGGAGCACCGAGCCATCCGCGCGCACCATCACGCCGACGGCCACTTCCGTGATGGGACGCCCATCGGGCGCATATCGTTTCGACACTGTCATAGTCCTTCGCCATCCTTGCGCCATCTGCGCACTCTGCGCTGCCTGCGGATTTCCCGGTCGAACGGTGCATGTCATGGCCGATGGCCCACGGCGCCCCGCTCGACCGCACGTTACGAGGCGTGTGACGCACTCCGAAGCTTGCCCGCCCAGTCGCGAGCGAACTGGAAAGCCACGCGCCCCGAACGCGAACCGCGCTCGAGCGCCCAGATCAGGGCTTCATGACGCGCCGATTCCGTTTGATCCGCCGGCACGCCAAAATGCTGCAACCAGTGGCCGACGATCGTCAGGTAGTCGTCCTGCTTGAACGGGTAAAAGCTCACCCACAGCCCGAATCGCTCGGACAACGAGATCTTCTCTTCGATCACTTCACCCGGATGAATCTCACCGTCATCGGTGTGGCGATAGCTTTCGTTGTCCTTCATGTACTCGGGCAACAGATGACGGCGATTCGACGTCGCGTAGATCAGCACATTGTCCGACTGCGCGGCCACCGAGCCGTCGAGCGCAACCTTCAGCGCCTTGTAGCCCGACTCACCATCTTCAAACGACAGGTCGTCGCAGAACACGACGAAGCGCTCGGGACGCTGCGAAATCAGATCGACGATATCCCCCAGATCGACCAGGTCATCCTTGTCGACTTCGATCAGACGCAGGCCTTCCGAGGCGTACTGATTCAGGCAAGCCTTGATCAGTGACGACTTGCCCGTGCCGCGCGCACCGGTGAGCAACACGTTGTTGGCCGGCTCGCCATGCACAAACTGACGCGTATTCTGTTCGATCAGCCCTTTCTGGCGCTCGATATTCTGCAGATCGCCCAGCGTGATCGTCGACACATGCGCCACGGGCTGCAGAAATCCGCGCCCCTGTTTCTTGCGCCAGCGAAAGGCCACCGCGGCGCTCCAGTCGATCTCGGGAGTGGCCGGCGGCAACATCACCTCCAGCCGGGCCAGCACGCCTTCCGCGCGCGTGAGGAACTGCTCCAACTTGTCCATGCTTCGAAATCCCCGCGCCGCTCACGGGCGCTTGTGTCGATGCTTCGTCGTGTTGTCGTTTCCTTTCGCTGCCCGCCGCGGTGCTTTTGTCACCTGCCGGCGATGGGCCGATACTGCCGGCCAGTGCCGCTGACGCAGGGCCGACGCCGATCGGGCATCGACACGCGGCGCCCCCGGTGGGAGGCGCGCGGCGCTCGCGTCAGGGCTTAGGAACGGTAATCCGCGTTGATGCTCACGTAGTCGTGCGAGAGGTCGCACGTCCACAACGTGGCGGCGGCGTCGCCGCGCCCGAGCACCACGCGGACCGTGATTTCGCTTTGCTTCATCACGCGCTGTCCCTCTTCCTCGCGATAGTCGGCATTGCGGCCGCCCGCGCGGGCGACCAGCACGTCGTCGAGATAGAGGTCGACCTTGCTGACGTCGAGGTCGTTCACCCCCGCATAGCCGATGGCGGCCAGAATGCGGCCCAGATTCGGATCGGACGCGTAAAACGCCGTCTTCACCAGCGGCGAATGCCCGATGGCATAGGCGATCTGACGGCACTCCGCCACATCGCGGCCGCCCTCGACCGTCACGGTGATGAATTTGGTCGCGCCTTCGCCGTCGCGCACGATCAATTGCGCCAATTCCTGCGAGATCGACAGCAAGGCGTCGCGGAACGCGGCAAAGGCAGGCGTGTCCGTGCTGGCAATTTCCGGCAGATCGGTCTGACCCGTGGCCGCGACGATAAACGAATCGTTGGTCGACGTATCGCCGTCGATGGTGATGGCGTTGAACGAACGATCCGCCACGTACTTGACGAGCGCGTCGAGCACCGGCTGCGCCACGCGCGCGTTGGTGCCCACAAAGCCGAGCATGGTTGCCATGTTCGGCTTGATCATGCCCGCCCCCTTGCTGATGCCGGTGAGGACGAGGGTCTTGCCTTCGATCACGATCTCACGCGAGGCGGCTTTCGGCAGCGTATCGGTTGTCATGATCGATTGCGCTGCCTCGTACCAGTGCGCAGACGCCAGATTGGAAATGGCTTGAGGCAGACCGGCGACCAAACGGTCAACCGGGAGCGGTTCGAGGATCACGCCGGTCGAGAACGGCAAAATCTGGTTCGGATTGACCGACAGCAGCTTGGCGAGCGCGTCGCACGTTGCCCGCGTGGCGACCATGCCTGGTTCGCCGGTGCCCGCGTTGGCGTTGCCCGTGTTGACGACAAGCGCACGAATGCCCGCCTGCGCGGCCAGATGGGCCTTGCAGACCGTCACCGGCGCCGCGCAGAAGCGGTTCGTCGTGAAAACGCCTGACACCGTGCTACCGGAGGCCAGTCGCATGACCAGCACGTCCTTACGGTTCGGCTTGCGGATATTGGCTTCGGCCCAGCCCAGTTCGACGCCGGGCACGGCGCGCAGTTGGGAGGCTTCGATCGAGGGGAAATTGACGGCCATGTGGGTTCGCCCGCGAGAGATGAGCGTTACAGCTCCCGCCCTGGCGATGTCGGCACGACACTCCGCCGGGGCGGCGGTTGATCGGTGCGGCCGGTCGAAAAACCGGCGCTACAAACGACGCGGCGCCGATCCTGAGTCGGCGCCGCGTCGATCGGTTCACATCTTAAGACAGTTTGCCGTGGCAGTGCTTGAATTTCTTGCCACTGCCGCACGGGCAGGCATCGTTGCGACCAACCTTCGGCAACAAGTCGCCGCCGGCCATCGCCGCGCTTGCCGCCTGGGCCAGCGCCGAAACCACCGGACGCCCCGCGTCTTCGTCGATTTCGCCGTCGCCGCCCACCGTCTCGAGTTCGTCGTGCTTGAACTCGACGTTGATCAGACCGCCCGCGCTGTCGTCGAGCGCTTCCGTCGCCTGCTCGAGCTCCTCCTGCGACTGGATACGCACGTTCATGATGACGCGCGTGACTTCGAGCTTGATGGTCTCAAGCAACTGGGCGAACAATTCGAACGCTTCGCGCTTGTATTCCTGCTTCGGATTCTTCTGCGCGTAACCGCGCAGATGGATGCCTTGACGCAGGTGATCCAACGCGGCCAGATGCTCGCGCCAGTTGGAATCCACGCTCTGAAGCATGACCGAGCGCTCGAACCCCGAGAACGACTCGCGTCCCACCAGTTCAACCTTGGCCTGATACGACGCTTCGGCGGCGTCCATCACTTCCTTGAGGATGTCCTCGTCGTCGATTTCTTCCGAGCCTTCGATACGCGACTGCAGCGGCAAATCGAGCTGCCACTCTTCGCGCAGCACCGTCTCCAGCCCCTTGAGGTCCCACTGTTCTTCGACCGTACCGGCCGGCACGCAGGTGCGCACCAGATCCTGGAACACGCTCTGACGCATGCCGGCGATGGTGTCCGAGACGTCTTGCGCTTCGAGCAGTTCATTGCGCTGCTGGTAGATCACCTTGCGCTGATCGTTGGACACGTCGTCGTATTCGAGCAGTTGCTTGCGCACGTCGAAGTTTCGCGCTTCGACCTTGCGCTGTGCCGACTCGATCGAACGCGTGACAATGCCCGCCTCGATGGCTTCGCCTTCCGGCATCTTCAGCCGATCCATGATCGAACGAACGCGGTCGCCGGCGAAGATGCGCAGCAGCGGATCTTCCAGCGACAGGTAGAAACGCGACGAGCCCGGATCGCCCTGACGGCCCGAACGGCCGCGCAACTGGTTGTCGATACGGCGAGATTCGTGGCGTTCGGTACCAATGATGTGCAAACCGCCTGCCGTCTTCACCTGCTCATGCAGACCCTGCCATTCGTCCTGCAATTGCTGGATGCGGGCTTGCTTGTCCGCGTCGGACAGGCTCGCATCCATTTCGATGAAACCCGATTGCTTCTCGACGTTGCCGCCCAGCACGATGTCGGTACCACGACCGGCCATGTTGGTGGCGATGGTGATGACGCCCGGACGCCCCGCCTGCGCGACGATCTCGGCTTCGCGCGCGTGTTGCTTGGCGTTGAGCACCTGGTGCGGCAGCTTCGCGCTCGTGAGCAGTTGCGAGAGGTACTCCGACGTCTCGATCGACGTCGTGCCCACCAGCACCGGCTGACCACGCTCCACGCAATCGCGGATGTCCTTGATGACCGCGTCGTACTTTTCCTTGGCCGTCTTGTAGATCTGATCCTGACGGTCGATCCGCTTGGGCGGGCGGTTGGTCGGGATCACCACCGTCTCGAGGCGATAGATCTCGTTGAATTCGAACGCTTCGGTATCCGCCGTCCCGGTCATGCCCGAGAGCTTGGCGTACATGCGGAAGTAGTTCTGGAACGTGATCGAGGCCAGCGTCTGGTTCTCATGCTGGATCGAGACGCGCTCCTTCGCTTCCACCGCCTGGTGCAGACCTTCGGACCAGCGGCGACCGGCCATCAGACGGCCGGTGAACTCGTCGACGATGACGATCTCGTCGTTCTGCACCACGTAATGCTGGTCCTTGTGGAACAGCGTGTGCGCGCGCAGGGCGGCGTACACATGGTGCATGAGGGTAATGTTCTGCGGCGCATAGAGACTGTCGCCCTCGGCGATCATGCCCCACTCGGCGAGCAGTTGCTCAGCCTTCTCGTGGCCGCGCTCGGTCAGGAACACCTGACGCGCCTTCTCGTCGAGCGTGTAATCGCCCGGCACCTCGACGCCCGTGCCGTCCGACTTCTCTTCACCGATCTGACGCTCGAGCATCGCCGGCAAGCGATCCATCTTCACATACAGCTCGGTGTGATCTTCGGCCTGGCCGGAGATGATGAGCGGCGTACGTGCCTCGTCGATCAGGATCGAGTCCACTTCGTCGACGATGGCGTAGTTCAGCGTGCGCTGCACCCGCTGCTCGGTCTCGTAGACCATGTTGTCGCGCAGGTAGTCGAAGCCGAACTCATTGTTCGTGCCGTACGTGATGTCGGCCGCGTACGCTGTCTGCTTCTCGTCATGCGGCATCTGCGACAGGTTGATACCCACCGACAGGCCGAGGAAGTTGTACAGACGTGCCATCCACTCGGCGTCGCGCTGGGCCAGGTAATCGTTGACGGTCACAACGTGCACGCCCTTGCCCGAGAGCGCGTTCAGATAGGCCGGCAATGTCGCAACGAGCGTCTTGCCTTCGCCCGTGCGCATTTCGGCGATCTTGCCGAAGTGCAGCACCATGCCGCCAATCAGCTGAACGTCGAAGTGGCGCATCTTGAGGACGCGCTTGCCGGCTTCGCGGCACACCGCAAAGGCTTCGACCAGCAACGAATCCACGCTCGCCCCCTGGGCGATACGTTGCTTGAATTCCTCGGTCTTGCCGCGCAGTTGCTCATCGCTCAGCTGGGCGATCTGCGGCTCGAGGGCGTTGATCGCCGAGACGGTTTTCTGGTACTGCTTGATAAGCCGCTGGTTACGGCTGCCAAATACTTTTTTAAGAAGACCGGGAATCATCGGATCACTGGTTAGGGCGGCAAATGTCGTTCGCAATCGTGCAGTCGGTCGGCAAACTTCGCAACGCTTCAGGGGTTTTGCCCCACGCGTGCCGAATCGCCCAACGCGCCTGCGCGCTGCGGGTCACCGGTGTTTGGCACTCAGGCCTCTCGCCGGTTCGATACCTATACAAAAAAAGGATTCTAGCATGCTGTCATGGCGCGTCCCGCTGGCCTCGGACGCGGGCCGTCCGGCGTTTTCGGCGTTCGGACCGAGGTGACGCCCGATGGCGGGGTAAAATACGCGGCAACCTCTGTCTCATCATATGAAACGACCCAAAGCTCCCCGCGTTGCCCGCCCGCTCACCGATCTGCTGTGCGCCTCCGACGGCGCCGGCTCTTTGCTGGCCGCCGCCGAACAACTGGGTCGACTCGAGCGCGACGTACACGCGTTGTTACCCGCCGCGCTCAGCGGCAGCGTCCGGCTAGCACCGCCGCGCGAGGGCGCCCTGGTCTTCCTCGTCGCCAATAATGCACTGGCGGCTCGGCTGCGCCAGCAAACGCCGTCACTGATCGAGGGGCTGGCGACACGCGGTTGGCTGATTCGCACGATCCGGATCCGTGTGAGCATCACGGCGCCCGAACCCCAGAAGCCGCCCAAGGAGGCGCGCCTGTCCCGGCAGGGCCTTGTCAGCCTGCGCGATCTGCGCGACGCGCTGGAGCCATCCCCGCTTCGCGATGCCCTGGCTCGCCTGGTGGCCCGCCATTCCTACGGCGGTCCGCGCAAGCCTTGAATCCGTCGGTCGCCATGGCGCGACGCATTCAAGCGCAACGCCGATTTGGCACGCGCGTCAAATAAAAAAGCGCCGCAGAGTCGGCGCTTTCGTTTTGTTACATCCGCGCCCCACCCGCCGGCGCTTCCTATGGCCTGCGCGATTTACGCGAACTGGGTCTGCGGCTCGAACTGGAAGCCGCGCGGTGCGTCTTCGGCGTGCTCGAACGTGACAATCTCATAGGCCTCTTGTGCGAGTAGCTCGCGCAAGAGCTGGTTGTTCAGACCGTGCCCCGACTTGTACGCCGTGTAGGACGCCAGCAGCGGATGGCCAATCACGTACAGGTCGCCGATGGCGTCGAGCATCTTGTGCTTCACGAACTCGTCGTCGTAACGCAGACCGTCGTTGTTCAGGATGCGGTACTCGTCGAGCACGATGGCGTTGTCCATGCTGCCGCCGCGCGCCAGGCCCAGTTCGCGCAGCATCTCGACCTCATGCGCAAAGCCGAACGTACGGGCGCGCGCAATCTCCTTCGCGTAGGACGTATCGGCAAAGTCGATCTCCAGCGCCTGACCGGTACGATCGACCGCCGGGTGACGAAAATCGATGGTGAACTTGAGCTTGAAGCCTTCGTACGGCTCGAGACGGGCGAACTTGTCGCCTTCGCGAATCTCGATCGGCTTCGTCACACGAATGAATTTCTTGGCGGCCGCCTGCTCTTCGATGCCCGCCGACTGAATCAGGAAGACGAACGTTGCTGCGCTGCCGTCCATGATCGGAATTTCTTCGGCCGTCACATCGACATACAGATTGTCGATGCCCAGCCCCGCGCATGCCGACATCAGGTGCTCCACAGTGGAGACCCGCGCGCCCTCTTTCTGCAGCACCGACGCAAGACGCGTGTCGCCAATCGCCATCGCCGACGCCGGAATCTCCACAGGAGGATTCAGATCGGTACGGCAGAAGACGATGCCCGTGTTGGGCGGCGCCGGACGCAGCGACAACTCGACCTTGCGACCGGAGTGCAAGCCGATGCCGACTGTCTTGGCGATGGATTTGAGAGTGCGCTGCTTGAGCATGCTATTTATTTAAACTATCAGACGCTAGTGACCATAGATGCAATTATACCAGATGGAAGCCTTCATCGCTGTGCCACAAACGCAACGCTTCGTTACTAAACATTCCGAATTCTGCCGCATCGATTCGTCCACATCCCTATCGCGACACGAAATAGGCCGTTTCAAAAATCGACATCAGGCCAAAGCCCGGGCGTCGCCCATCGTCGGGGCACCCCGGCCGCCGCGACGGAGGCATGCCGCAGCGGTCGGGGGACAGATCCGCGAGACCGGGTCAGGGATCCGAACGCTTACCCGTAACGTTCGTGACCTGTGAAGGGTAGACACCGCTTGCGATGCTGGTTGTCGCAGCGATACGGCATCTCGCGTCTTCACAACCTCGCCGTATCGTCATGCGGACTCGTACTGCGGCGCGCCATCCCCACGCCACACGGCATGGTCGTTGGAGCGACGACGAATCCTCACGACGACCTGCATAGGCCTCGCGATTCCCAAGGTGCGGCGGCACCAGGCACTGGCACCTGGTCCGCGCGCGACCCTGTCAGTCGGCTTGCTTGCGCAGGAAGGCCGGAATGTCGTACGTGTCGACACCCTTTTCCTGCAATGCGGCAACGTGCGACGCCGCGGTCTCGCGCGTGCTGCGCCACACGGCCGGCGTATCGAGCGCGCCGTAGTCCGTACCGCCCGCCTGACCGACATTCGGCACGTGGCCGGTGGCGATCGGCATATTGTCGGTACCGGTCTTGAGCAACGTCATCGGTGCGGCAGCCTTCTTCGCGACAGCGCGGCCCAGGCCGGTTGCCACAACAGTCACGCGCAGCGCATCGCCCATCTTGTCGTCGTAGACGGTACCGAAAATCACGGTCGCGTCTTCGGCAGCGTAGCTCTTGATGGTGTTCATCACTTCACGCGTTTCCGACAGACGCAGCGAACGCGATGCCGTGATATTGACCAGCACGCCACGCGCACCCGACAAGTCCACACCCTCGAGCAGCGGACTCGCCACGGCTTGCTCGGCCGCCAGACGCGCACGATCGACACCTGCCACCGTCGCCGTCCCCATCATGGCCTTGCCTTGTTCGCCCATCACCGTCTTCACGTCTTCAAAGTCGACGTTCACCAGACCGTCGACGTTGATGATTTCGGCGATGCCGGCCACGGCGTTATGCAGCACGTCGTCGGCGCACTGGAAGCACTTGTCCATCTCGGCGTCGTCGCCCATGACTTCGAACAGCTTGTCGTTGAGCACGACGATCAGCGAATCGACGTTGTCTTCCAGCTCCTGCGCGCCCGTCTCGGCCACGCGCATGCGCTTGCCGCCTTCGAACTCGAACGGCTTCGACACCACGCCGACGGTCAGAATGCCCATTTCCTTGGCAATCTGCGCCACCACCGGTGCCGCGCCCGTGCCCGTGCCGCCGCCCATACCGGCGGTGATGAACACCATGTGCGCCCCACGCAGGGCGTCGGCCACGCGCTCACGGGCTTCTTCAGCCGCCGCACGTCCCATCTCCGGCTTGGCGCCTGCGCCCAGACCGGTCTTGCCGAGCTGGATGCTCACGCTGGCCTGCGAGCGGCCGAGTGCCTGAGCGTCGGTGTTCATGGCGATGAAGTCCACGCCCTGCACACCCCGGTTGATCATGTGCTGGACGGCATTGCCGCCAGCGCCACCAACACCCACCACCTTGATGATGGTGCCGTTGGTTTCCGTTTCCAACATTTCAAAGTTCATAGCGCCTCCAGTGATATAAAAGCAGATCCGGTATTGCGGGTCACGGGCAGCTCGGGTAAGCCACGCGTGTTTTCAACACCGAATCCACACCCCTCAAAAAACACCATTAAAAATTGCTGAAGAACCAGTCGCGCATGCGCGACCAGACCTGATTCGCCTGCCCCGACTGCACCGCGACCTTGCGCCCGCGCATGCGTTGGGAACGTCCTTCGAGCAGCAGCCCCATCGCGGTCGCGTAGCGCGGGCTGCGCACCACGTCGGCCAGGCCGCCCGCATACTCCGGCACGCCAATGCGCACCGGCTTGAGGAAGATGTCCTCGCCCAACTCGACCATGCCCGGCATCATCGCCGCGCCGCCGGTGAGCACGATGCCCGAGGACAGCAGTTCTTCGTACCCCGACTCGCGCACCACCTGCTGCACCAGCGAGAACAGCTCTTCGACGCGCGGCTCGATCACCGCCGCCAGCGCCTGACGCGAGAGCGTGCGCGGACCGCGCTCGCCCAGCCCCGGCACTTCGATCATTTCGTCCGGATCGGCCAGCGACTGCTTGGCGATGCCGTGCGCAATCTTGATGTCTTCCGCATCCGGCGTCGGCGTGCGCACCGCCATCGCGATGTCGCTCGTGATCTGATCGCCCGCGATCGGAATCACGGCCGTGTGACGAATCGCGCCTTCGCTGAAGATCGCGATATCGGTCGTGCCGCCGCCGATGTCGATCAGCACCACGCCCAGTTCCTTCTCGTCTTCGGTGAGCACCGAAATGCTCGACGCGAGCGGTTGCAGAATCAGGTCGTTCACTTCGAGGCCGCACCGGCGCACGCACTTCACGATGTTCTGCGCCGCCGAGACGGCGCCGGTCACGATATGCACCTTCACTTCAAGGCGGATGCCGCTCATGCCGATCGGCTCGCGCACGTCTTCCTGACCGTCGATGATGAATTCCTGCGTGAGGATATGCAGCACCTGCTGGTCAGTCGGGATGTTGATCGCCTTGGCCGTCTCGATGACGCGCGCCACGTCGGCCTGCGTCACCTCCTTGTCCTTGATCGCCACCATGCCGCTCGAATTGAAGCTGCGAATGTGGCTGCCGGCAATGCCCGTGAACACGTTGGTGATCTTGCAGTCGGCCATCAACTCGGCTTCTTCGAGTGCACGCTGAATGGACTGCACCGTGGCCTCAATGTTCACCACGACACCTTTTTTCAGCCCGCGCGATTCGCTCTGGCCGAGGCCAATCACTTCATAGCGGCCTTCAGGGCGCAGTTCGGCCACCACCGCCACGACTTTCGACGTGCCGATATCGAGGGCGACCAACAGATCCTTGTAATCTTTGCTCATAGCGTGTGTAAGTCCTGAAGTCTCACTGGCTTCGCTTCTGCCGCGCGGCAGGTTGTGCAACGGCCGGCTTTTGCGAATCCCGCTTTTGCACCGGTGCCGCGGCAAGCTTCTTGGCCTGGTCTTCGCTCAAGAAACGCATGCCCGCGGCACGCACGGCAAAACCGTTCGGGTAACGCAGATCGGCATACTCGATCTGATTTCCCCAGCGCGCCGCTACCTGCGGATACGCTTGTACGAAACGCCTGCTGCGTGTGGCGAGGGATTCGGCGGTTCGCTCCCGTCCCAGCGCCAGTTGCACTCCCCCGGAGAGCCGTACGCTCCATGCGTAACGATTCGACAGCGTGACCGCTTCGGGTTTCATTTTCAGCGGCGCGAACCACCTCACGAAGTCGTAGTACCGCGCCGTCACATCCTTTTCGCTGCCCGGCGGGCCGGCGAACTCGGGCAGCTTGCCGTCGTCCTCGGCTTCGGCCAGATTCGCCGCGAACAGCTCGCCGTCCACACTCACCAGACGGCCATCGTTCCACGTGGCCAGCGGCTTGTATTCCTCGATCGTCACCGAGAGCCGGTTCGGCCACACACGTCGCACGCTTGCATGGCGCACCCACGGCACGGCCTCGAACGCCGCTCGCGTGGCGTCCAGATCGATCGTGAAAAAATTGCCCTTCAGGCGCGAGACGGCATTCGCGCGCAAGGTCGGACCGTTGATGTGAGACACGTCCCCATCGATCTGCACCGCCGTCAGCGTGAAGATCGGCCGCTGAATCAGCCAATGGCCGCCCGCAGCGAGCGCCGCCAGCACGACGAGTGCGACGAGCGCACTCGCGATGGCGTTGAGCAGGCGTACGTTTTGCCACATGGCGATTTGCTTTCCGTATCGGGGCGTTCTTCAACGCGTTCAAGGTTTTACTCGGGTTTCCACTGCGCGTTCGGATGCAGATCGAGCGTCGCGGTGGCCAGGATTTCGACAACCAAGTCTTCGTACGACAGCCCCGCCGCGCGCGCCGACATCGGCACCAGCGAATGGCCCGTCATGCCCGGCGAGGTATTGATCTCCAGCAGGAACGGCTTGTTGTCACGCTTGCGCAGCATCACGTCGGCGCGCGCCCAACCACGACAGCCCAGCGCGAGATAGGCGCGCAGCACCAGGCGCTGCACCTCCTCCTGCAACGACACCGATAGCGGCGGCGGGCATTCGTAGCGCGTATCGTCCTTGAAATACTTGTTCTGGTAGTCGTAGTTCGCGTCTGGCGCCACGATGCGGATCACCGGCAGCGCACGCGCGGCCGCCGCGCCCTTCGTGCCCACGCCAAGCACCGGCACGGTCAGTTCGTCGCCATCGATGAATTCTTCGGCGAGGACGTCCGGATCCAGGGCGACTGCCTTCTCGAAGGCCGCCTTCAGTTGCGACGCCTCGGTGACCTTTGTCAGGCCAATCGTCGAGCCTTCGCGCGACGGCTTGACGATGAGCGGCAGGCCGAGATCGCGGGCCACGGCATCGAAGTCGCTGTCGGCGCTCAGCATCGCGAAGCGCGGCGTCGGCAGCCCTTCGTTGATCCATACGCGCTTGGTCATCTCCTTGTCCATCGCCAGCGCGGAGGCCAACACGCCGCTGCCGGTGTACGGAACCCCCAGATGCTCGAGCACGCCTTGCAGCGTGCCGTCTTCGCCATAGCGGCCATGCAGCGCGATGAACACCCGGTCGAACTTCTGCGCGGCGAGCGCCGCGAGGTCGTGCATGCCGGTATCGAACGCATGCGCATTCACCCCGCGCGCGCGCAGGGCTTCGAGCACGCCATTGCCCGAGATCAGCGAGATCTGACGCTCGGCCGAGCGCCCGCCCATCAGGACGCCCACCTTGCCGAAACGTTTCGGATCGAAAGCACTCACTTCAAACTCCTTGCTGAACTTGCAACTTGCCGGGCACCGCGCCGATCGAGCCGGCACCCATGGTGATCACAACGTCGCCCGCACGGGCGACTTGCAGAATGGCATCGGGCAGTTGCGCAACGTCTTCCACGAAAACCGGTTCCACCTTGCCCGCCACGCGCAAGGCGCGCGACAGTGCGCGACCGTCGGCCGCCACGATGGGCGCCTCCCCGGCCGAATAGACTTCGCCGAGCACCACGGCGTCAGCGTCGGACAACACCTTCACGAAGTCTTCGAAGCAATCGCGCGTACGCGTGTATCGATGGGGCTGGAAGGCCAGCACGATGCGACGTCCCGGGAACGCGCCGCGGGCCGCCGCAAGCGTAGCCGCCATCTCGACCGGGTGATGTCCGTAGTCGTCGATCAACGTGAACGTGCCGCCGCCGCTCGACTTCGGCAGCGCGATGTCACCGTAGCGCTGAAAGCGCCGGCCCACGCCGTTGAATTCGGCCAGCGCTTGCTGGATAGCAGCGTCCGGCACCTCAAGTTCGGTCGCGATCGCAATCGCCGCCAGCGCGTTGCGCACGTTGTGCTCACCCGGCAGGTTCAGCGTGATGTCGAGGGGCGCGGCACCGGCGCCGAACCGGCGCAGCACGGTGAAGCGCATCTGGCCGGCGTCCGCACGCACATCGATGGCGCGCACCTGTGCATCTTCCGACAGGCCGTAACGCACGATCGGCTTGGAGACGAACGGCAGGATCTCGCGCACGTTCGAATCGTCCACGCACAGCACGGCGATGCCATAGAACGGCAGGCGCTGCGTGAACGCCACGAACGACTGCTTCAGACGCGCGAAGTCGTGCCCATAGGTGTCCATGTGATCGGCATCGATGTTCGTGATGACCTCAATGACCGGATTCAGGTTCAGGAACGAGGCGTCCGATTCGTCGGCCTCGACCACGATGAAGTCGCCCGTGCCGAGCTTGGCGTTCGCGCCGGCGCTGTTCAGTCGGCCGCCAATCACGAACGTCGGATCGAGCCCGCCCTGCGCAAGCACGCTCGCCACGAGACTCGTCGTGGTTGTCTTGCCGTGCGTGCCGGCGATGGCGATGCCCTGCTTCAGGCGCATGAGTTCGGCGAGCATCAGCGCGCGCGGCACGATGGGGATCTGGCGGGCACGCCCCGCGAGCACTTCCGGATTGTCCGCCGTGATGGCGGTGGACACGACGATGGCGTCCGCTCCTTCGATATGCTCGGCCGCGTGGCCGCGGGCCACGCGCGCGCCAAGACTGACGAGGCGCTGCGTCACCGCGTTGTCGCCGAGATCGGAGCCGCTCACCTGATACCCCAGGTTGAGCAACACCTCGGCAATGCCGCTCATGCCCGAGCCGCCAATGCCGACGAAGTGAATGTGTTTGACGATGTGTTTCATTTCAATCCTTGGCCAGAGCCGCGCACACGCGCGCCACTTGTTCGGTGGCGTCCGGCTTGGCGAGCGCCCTGGCTTTCTCTCCCATCGCGAGCAGCGATTCGCGCGTCTGACGGCGCAACCACTCGGCCAGGGTCTCGACCGACAGCTCGCGCTGGTCGATCAGCGTTGCCGCGCCCTTGTCGGCGAGGAAACGCGCATTGGTTGTCTGATGGTCGTCGACGGCATGCGGGAACGGCACGAACAACGCCGCCACGCCCGCCGCCGCGACTTCGGCCACCGTCATCGCGCCCGCCCGACAGATCACCAGATCCGCCGCCGCGTAAGCCGCGACCATGTCGTCGATGAACGGCACGGCATCGACCGTCACCCCCGCTGCCGCGTAGTTCGCCTGCAGCGTCTGAATATGTTTAACGCCCGCCTGGTGCGTGACTTGTGGACGCGCGTCGCGCGCCAGCTTCGCCAGCGCCTTGGGCACGATCTCGTTGAGCACCGTCGCGCCGAGGCTGCCGCCCACCACCAGAATACGCAGCGGCCCGGTGCGCGCGCGGTAGCGCTCGGCCGGCGGCACCATCTCGTCGAAGTCGGCACGGATCGGATTGCCGACCCATTCGCCGCCGGCGATGGTGTCGGGGAACGCGAGCAGCACCTTGTCGGCCACGCGCGCAAGGACCTTGTTCGCCATGCCGGCCACCGAATTCTGCTCGTGCAGCGCGAGCGGACGCCCCAGTAGCGACGCCATCATGCCCGCCGGGAAGGTGATGTAGCCGCCCATCCCGAGCACCACGTTCGGCTTGACGCGGCGGATCGCGCGGAAGCTCTGCCAGAACGCGCGCAGCAGATTGAGCGGCAGCAGCAGCTTGGTCATCGGGCCCTTGCCGCGCAAGCCGCCGAACTTCACGAACGCCATCGGAATGTCGTACTTCGGCACGAGCGTCGCTTCCATGCCTGCCGCATTCCCAAGCCACACCACGCGCCACCCCTGCACACGCAGGAAGTTGGCGACCGCGAGCCCCGGGAAGACGTGACCGCCCGTGCCGCCGGCCATCACCAGCAGCGTGCGCGTCTTCGTTTCCGGGGCCGACATCGCGGTGGCGCGCTCGGTCATACTTTTCCTCCCCGCATCAACACGCGGTTCTCGTAATCGACCCGCAGCAGAATCGCCACGGCCACACAGTTGAGCAAGATGCCCGAGCCGCCGTAGCTGACCAGCGGCAGCGTGAGGCCCTTGGTCGGCAGCAAGCCCAGATTCACGCCCATGTTGATGAAGGTCTGCGAAGCGAGCCACACGCCCACGCCCTTCGCGAGCAGGCCGGCGAACGTGCGTTCGAGCGCCAGTGCCTGACGGCCGATCTCGAACGCGCGGCGCACCATCCAGTAAAAGAGCAGGATGACGACCAGCACGCCCACGAAGCCGAACTCTTCGCCGATCACCGCGAGGATGAAGTCGGTGTGTGCTTCGGGCAGGTAGTGCAGTTTCTCGATGCTCCCGCCCAGCCCCACGCCAGTCCATTCACCGCGTCCGAACGCGATGAGCGAATGCGTAAGCTGGTAAGCCTTGCCGAGCGCGTAGTCCTCGCGCCACGGATCGAGATACGCGAAAATCCGCTCGCGACGCCACGGCGACAACCAGATCAGCATGGCGAACGTGCCCACGGCCGTGAGCGCCAGTCCGCCGAACAGGCGACCGTTCACGCCGCCGAGGAACAGCACCCCCATCGCGATGGCCGCGACCACCATGAAGGCGCCCATGTCCGGCTCGAGCAGCAGCAACATACCGACGAACACAACGGCGATGCCCATCGGCAAGAAGCCCTTGCGGAAGCTCTGCATGAATTCCTGTTTGCGAACGGTGTAGTTCGCGGCGTACAGCGTGACCGCGAGCTTCATGATTTCCGACGGCTGCAGATTGAGCACTCCGAATGGAATCCAGCGCTTCGAGCCGTTCACGCCCTTGCCCAGGTGCGGGATCAGCACGATCACGAGCAACATCAGCGCCAGCAGAAAGACCTTGGGCGCGAGCTTGTCGAGTGTCTTGACCGGAATACGCAGCGTAATGAGGGCCGCGACCAGTCCGATCGTCAGCGAGACGATGTGACGCACGAGAAAGTGGTACGTCGTGTATCCGCTGTACTTCGGCGAGTCCGGCAGCGCGACCGATGCCGAATACACCATCACCAGCCCCAGCGACAGCAGCGAAATCACCACCCAGACGAGCGCGTGATCGTATTCGAGCATGCGTGAGCGGGTCGGCTTGATGCTGCCGAGCGTACGGCTCGCGGCATGGGTCGCGGCGCCCGGAGCGGCCGCCGTACCTGCCCCGGCAAAGCCGGCCTGACGCTTCTTGCTGAAGAACGACTTGATACGGTTCATAGCATCACCCCCGCGTCGGCGGCCAGATCAACCACGGTGTCGCGAAACACTTGCGCGCGATGCTCGTAGTTGCGGAACATGTCGAAGCTCGCGCAGGCCGGCGAGAGCAGCACCGCGTCGCCCGGCTGGGCCAGCTTCGCAGCGTCTCGCGTGGCGGCTTCGAGCGTCGGGGCATCGATCAGATCGACGCCCGTGTCGGCCAGCGCTTCGCGCAGCTGCGGCGCGTCGCGGCCGATCAGCAACACGGCGCGCGCGTGATGCGCCACGGGGTTGGCCAGCGGCGAGAAGTCCTGCCCCTTGCCGTCGCCGCCGACGATCAGGAGCAACGTCTTCTGCAGGCCGTTGATGGCCGCAACCGTCGCGCCCACGTTGGTGCCCTTGCTGTCGTCGTAATACTCGACTTCGTTGATCGCGCCGACGAGCTGCACGCGATGCGGCTCGCCCGGGTATTCGCGCAAGCCGTGCAAGAGCTTGGCCATCGGCAGGTCGATGGCGCGCGTGAGCGCGAGCGCCGCCAGCGCGTTGGCGGCATTGTGCTGACCGCGGATGCGCAGCGCGTCGGCGGGCATGAGGCGTTTGCCGATCACCTCGAGCGTCGCCTCCACGGCACCGGCCTTGCGGCGCTTCGGCGCCGGCGGGGCGTCGTCGCGCGAGAAGCCCTCGACCAGCCACGACATCCCGCCCTCCATCTCCAGGCCGAAGTCGCCCACGGCCTCGGGCTTGCCGGTGCCGAAGGTCACGACATTGGCCTCGGGCGTGGCGAAACCCATCACGCGAGCATCGTCGCGATTGAGCACGCGAACGGTCTGCGGGCCGAAAATGCGCGCCTTGGCCTTGGCATAGGCGTCCATATCGCCATGCCAATCCAGATGGTCCTGCGTGATATTGAGAATCGCGGCCGCATCGGGCGCGAGAGAATGCGTGGCCTCGAGCTGAAAGCTGGAAAGTTCGAGCACCCAGACATCGGGCAACGTGGCGTCGGCGATGCATTCGCTCAGACGGTCGAGCGCCGTCGGGCTGATATTGCCCGCGACCGCCGTGCGCTTGCCGGCGCGACGGCACAGCAACCCCGTCAGACTCGTGGTCGTCGTCTTGCCGTTCGTGCCGGTAATGGCCAGCACCTTGGGTGCGTAGCCGCTCGTCGCGTGCATGTGGCGCAGCGCCTGCGCGAAGAATTCGATCTCGCCCCACACGGGAATGCCCCGCTCGGCCGCCACCGCCAGCAGCGCCGCCACATCGGCGGAGAGCGGCGAGAGGCCTGGGCTGATACCGATCAGTTCGATGTCGGCGAGCAGCGTGTCGACCTGAGCCCCGAACGCACCGCCGACGAATTCGGCCTGCGCGGCGTCGGCACGCAAGGCGAGAACATTCGGCGGTGTCTCCGACGACGCAAAGCGCGTGTCGGCCGCCCGCACACGGCAGCCGTAACGCGCGCACCAACGTGCCATCGCCAGGCCGGACTCTCCCAGACCCAGGATCAGGACACGCGGTTGCCAGGATTCACCAAACTTCTCGCCGAACACGTCGCTCATTCCCTTTTATCGATTCACACCACCGACGAATGCATCACCTCAACGTCGCCGATATTCCGCTATCGGCGCGAGCGGCCTTACCTTGAGTCCTGCTTTGCGAAAAGGCGACATTGTCATTTCACAAGGTCGCCTTTTCGCGGGCCCCGGGCCTCGTCAGCGCAGCTTCAGCGTCGACAGACCGATCAGCACCAGCATCAGCGTGATGATCCAGAAGCGAACCACCACCTGCGTTTCCTTCCATCCGGACAATTCGAAGTGGTGGTGCAGCGGCGCCATCTTGAAGATGCGTCGCCCTTCTCCGAAGCGCCGTTTCGTGTACTTGAACCAGGTCACCTGCAGCATCACCGACAACGTTTCCACCACGAACACGCCCCCCATCACGAAGAGCACGACTTCCTGACGCACGATCACGGCCACCGTGCCGAGCGCGCCGCCGAGCGCCAGCGCCCCCACGTCGCCCATGAACACCTGGGCCGGGTGTGTGTTGAACCAGAGGAACGCAAGCCCCGCGCCCGACATCGCCGAACAGAACACGAGCAATTCGCCCGCGCCCGGAATATGCGGGAACAGCAGGTATTTCGAGTACACGACGTTACCCATCACATACGCAAACACGCCGAGGGCCGCGCCGACCAGCACGACCGGCATGATGACGAGACCGTCGAGACCGTCGGTCAGGTTCACCGCGTTGGACGAGCCGACGATGACGAAATACGTGAGCGCAATGAAACCGAACACGCCCAGCGGGTAGCTCATCGTCTTGAAGAACGGCACGATGAAGTCGGCCTTCGGGGGCAGATCAAGCGGGAAGCCATTACGCACCCAACTGATGAACAGCTCGAAGACCTTCAGATTGCTCGTCTCCGACACAGAGAACGCCAGATAGATCGCGGCGAACAGGCCAATGATCGACTGCCAGAAGTACTTCTCGCGCGACGACATGCCGCGGGGGTCCTTGTAGACGACCTTCCGGTAATCGTCGATCCAGCCGATGATGCCGAAGCCCAGCGTAACGGTCAGTACGATCCAGATGAAGCGGTTGCTCAGGTCCGCCCACAGCAGCGTGGCGACCGTGATACCGATGAGAATCAGCACACCGCCCATCGTGGGCGTGCCCGACTTCACAAGGTGAGTCTGCGGGCCATCGGTACGCACCGCCTGGCCCACCTTCATTTCGGCGAGCTTGCGGATGACCATCGGCCCGAACGAGAGCCCGATCACCAGCGCCGTGAGGCTTGCCATCACGGCCCGAAACGTCAGGTAGTTGAACACGCGCAAATAGCTCGCATCCGCTTGCAGCCATTGCGCCAACGTCAGCAACATTCCATCAATCCTTTTTCACTTGGCAGGGGCGTTGCCGCCCCCGCTTTCACTCGTCGCGCGCAACTGCTCAAGCACGCGCTCCATCCGCATGAAGCGGCTTCCCTTGACCAATATCGTGGCCGGCGCGCTCAACGTGGCATTCAGCTCGGCCACGAGCGGCGCCACATCCGTCACGTCGGAAAAATGCTCGCCGCCGTCACCGAAGGCCGCGACACTGGCTGTCGTCTGGTCGCCCATCGCGAGCAAACGATCGATACCGCGCTGGGCGGCGTACTCGCCCACCTCGCGGTGAAACGCCGGTCCGTTGTCGCCGACTTCGCCCATGTCGCCGAGCACCAGCACCCGTGGGGCCGGCGTCTGCGCCAACACGTCGATCGCGGCGCGGACCGAATCGGGGTTCGCATTATAGGTGTCATCGATCAATGTGACGCCCGCGAGCGGCCCCTTGGAGAGCGTTGACACCTGGAGACGGCCTTTGACGGCGGAAAACCCTTCGAGTGCCCGCACGATCGAGCCAATGTCGACATGCGCACCCAACGCACAGGCCATCGCAGCCAACGCATTGCGCGCGTTGTGCTCACCGAGCAGCGGCAATGCAAGCGAAAACTCACCGGCCGGCGACGTTACACGCAGTACGCGCGTTGCGACGTCGTAGCGTCCGGAGACAGCGGCGCGGCCATCGAGCGCGAAGTCGAGCACACGGCGCTTGCCTGCGATCTCGCGCCACATCGGCGCAAATTCGCTCTCCGCAGGGAATACGGCAACCCCGTCGTGGGACAGCGCTGCCAGCACGGCTGAATGCTCTTCGGCGACAGCGGCCACGCTCACCATGAACTCTTGATGTTCTCGCTGCGCGTTGTTGATGACGGCCACCGTCGGTTGTGCAATCGCCGCGAGGTACGCCGTTTCGCCGGGGTGATTCATGCCCAGCTCCAGCACCGCCAGCTTGTCGCTGCCGTTCAGACGGAACAGCGTGAGCGGCAGGCCAATGTCGTTGTTCAGGTTGCCGGCGGTCGCCAGACGCGCCTCGGCCCCCACCGCCTCGGCGAAGATCGCCGAGATCATTTCCTTGACGGTCGTCTTGCCGTTACTGCCGGTGACGGCGACCACGGGAATCGCGAAGCGGCGGCGCCACGCAGCGGCCAGCTCGCCCAGCGCGATGCGCGTGTCGGGCACGATGAGCGCCGGCGTCGCGAACCCTTCCGGCACGCGCGACGCGACCACCGCAGCCGCCCCGGCACGCGCCACGTCGGCCAGGAAGTCGTGCGCGTCGAAGCGCTCGCCCCGGATCGCCACGAAGAGATCGCCCGGCTGCACCGCGCGGCTGTCGGTCACGATGCGCGCAAAGGCGGTCGCTGGGGCGCCCGTCACGTGCGAATCGCGAACGGCGGTCTGGGCATCGCTCAATTGCCACATCATCGTCATTCGCCACCTCCGCGCACGGTGGTCGCACGCGCGGCGAGTGCCAGACGCGCATGCTCCTGATCGGAGAACGGCCTTTTCTTACCCATAATTTCCTGCGTACTTTCGTGTCCCTTGCCGGCGATGAGCACGACATCGGCGGCTTGCGCACCGCGCACGGCCTGCAGAATCGCGCTCGCCCGGTCTTCGATGCAACGTGCCGCGCCCGGGTGCGCAAGGCCCGCGGCGATTTGCGCCATGATGTCGGCCGGCACTTCCGTGCGCGGGTTGTCGCTCGTGAGCACGACGGCGTCGGCCAGGCGCTCCGCCACCGCGCCCATTTGCGGACGCTTGCCCGTATCGCGGTCACCCCCGCAGCCGAAGACACAGACGAGCTTGCCGCCACGCGCCGAGGCTACCGGCCGCAACGCGTCGAGCGTCTTATCGAGTGCGTCGGGGGTGTGCGCGTAGTCGATGACGACCAGCGGCTGCCCCGGCTGTCCGATTTGCTCCATACGCCCGGACACGGGGGTGAGCGCGGCAAGCCCGGCAATGGCGGCGTCTTGCGGCGCCCCGGCGGCGAGCGCCGCACCCAGCACGGCGAGCGCGTTGCTCACATTGAATTCGCCGATGAGCGGCACAGTGATCTGCTGACTGTGATCACCGAGATACAGCGTGAAGCGCGTACCTGCAGTGGTCGCGCGGATATCCTCGGCGCGCAGCACAACGTTGCCATGCGCCGACTTCGCGTCGCCATGCAGGCCGTATTCATAGACCGGCGTCTTCCCGGCCAGACGCGCGAGCAGGCGTTGCCCCATCGCGTCGTCGCGATTGATGACGGCCGCCTTGAGGCCCGGCCAGTCGAACAGACGCGTCTTCGCCGCCTCGTACTCGGCCATCGTGCCGTGGTAATCGAGATGGTCTTGCGTCAGATTGGTAAAGACAGCGATGTCGAAGGCCACGCCGTTCACGCGTCCCTGATAGAGACCGTGCGACGACACCTCCATCGCGACCGCCGCCGCGCCCTGCGCCCGCAGGTCGCTCAGGCTGCGCTGCAACTGGACCGCATCGGGCGTGGTGAACCCGGTCACCGTCAGATGCCCGGGAAAGCCGCTACCCAGCGTGCCGATCACCGCGCTGCGCTTGCCCGCTTTCGACAACAGTTGCGCGAGCCACTGACTGCACGATGTCTTGCCGTTTGTGCCGGTTACGCCCAACGTCGTCATGCCAACGCTCGGCTCACCGCACCAGAGCGCCGCCAGCGGGCCTGCCAGCCAGTCAAGTCGCGGCACGCCGAACGCCGGCACGTTCGCGAGGCTGGCCAGCGACGCCGGCCAAGTGAAGTCGTCGCTCTGCCAGAGCACTGCGGCAGCGCCGCGCTCCACGGCGTCGGCGATGAAACCGCGGCTGTCGGCGCCTTTGACGGCGTACGCGACGAAGACATCGCCCGACGTCACGCGACGGCTGTCAGCCTGCAGCGCTGCACCGGCCGGCACCGTACGGCGCAGCCAGTCCCACGCCTGCGTCAGCGTGGCGCGCTCGGCGGCGTCGGCGATGAGCGCGAGCGTGGCGGGGTTATGCGGCGTCGGGGTCACGGTGCCCATGGCTCGCTCTCCTCCACCTTGTCGCTCACGACGAGCTTCGTTACCGGCGAATCCGGCACCACATTCAAGGCGCGCAACGTGCCGCCCACGATCGCCGCGAACGCCGGACCGGCGGCCACGCCGCCGTAGTGCGACCCACGCCCCGGCTCGTCGAGCGTGACGGCCACGATGATGCGCGGCTCGGACATCGGCGCCATGCCAACGAACGACGCGCGATATTTGCTCTTGTCGTATCCCTTGCCCGACTGTTTGTACGCCGTGCCGGTCTTGCCGCCGACGCGATAGCCGATCACTTGCGCCCGCGTGGCGGTACCGCCGGGCGACGTCACCATTTCCAGCATCTTGCGCACTTCGCGGGCCGTCGCGGGAGAAATCACCGGCGTGCCCTTCACGACGCTGCCATCTGTCTTGTAAATGGAGATCGGCAGCAGCTCGCCGTCATGCGCGAACACGGTATAGGCACGCGCCAGTTGAATCAGCGACGCCGACAGGCCATAGCCGTAGCCCATCGTCGCCTGCTCGATCGGACGCCAGCTCTTGGCCGGACGCAAACGCCCCGCCACCGCGCCCGGGAAACCGATCTTCGGCGCTTGGCCGAGGCCGACGCTCGTGAACATGTCCCACATTTCCTGCGGCTTCATCTGCAGCGCGATCTTGGCGGTGCCGATATTGCTGGACTTCTGGATGACGCCCGCCACGGTAAGCAGACCGTAGTCGTGCGTGTCCGTGATGTTCGCGCCGAAGAAGTTGGCCCGGCCGGTCGTCATCACCGTCGACGTCGGCGTCACGTGCCCATTTTCGAGGGCAGCGGCAATGGTGATCGGCTTCATGATCGAGCCCGGCTCGAACGTGTCGGTCATCACCCGGTTGCGCAACTGCGCGCCGGTCAGGTTGGTACGGTTGTTGGGGTTGTACGTCGGCAGGTTCGCGAGCGCCAGCACTTCACCCGTGCGTACATCGAGCACCACGGCGCTGCCGGCCTTCGCACCCGTGCGCTCGATGGCGTCTTTCAGTTCGCTATAGGCGAGGAACTGGATCTTGCTGTCGATCGAGAGCGTGATGTCATGACCGTCGCGCGGCTGCGCCAGGATGTCGACACCTTCGACCACCCGGCCGAGACGATCCTTGATGACGCGACGGCTTCCCGGCGTGGCCGCCAGATCCTTCTGCATCGACAACTCGACGCCTTCCTGCCCGATGTCTTCCACGTTCGTGAAGCCGACCACGTGGGCCGCGATCTCGCCTTCCGGATAGAAACGCTTGTATTCCTTGCGCTGGTACACGCCCGGGATGTCCAGATCGGCGACCTGCTTGGCCACGTCCGGCAACACCTGGCGCTTCACATAGACGAAGCTCTTTTCCTGATTCAGCTTCCGGCGCAGATCCGGCTCGCCCATCTCGAGCAGACGCGCGAGCTGGCGCACCTGTTGCGTCGAGATATCGTCGGGCACGTCTTCGGGAATGGCCCAGATGGCCTTGACGGGCAGACTGGTGGCAAGCACCTGTCCGTTACGGTCGAACACTTTGCCGCGCGTGGCGGACATCTCCAGTGTGCGTTCGTAACGGCTCTCACCCTGGCGCTGATAGAAGGCATTGCCCGGGCCCTGAATCCAGAAGGCGCGCGCGACCAGCGATCCGAACGCACCGAATATCACGAAGACGAGCATCTTCGATCGCCACATCGGCAGACGCACGGACAGGACCGGGCTGGCAGAGAACTGCACATCCTTGGTCTTGGCCTTGGCGTCCTTGCGGCGATTCATCGCTTGCCTCCGCTCTCGGGCGCGGACGCGGCACTCGCGCTCGGCACCGGCACGTCAACCATCGCGCCGGCGCTACCGGCCGGTGCGGACAGATATTGCGTGCGACCGGGCGAGACGGCCTGCATTTTCAGGTCGTTGCGCGCAACGCTTTCGATGCGGGCACTCTTGCTTTGCGCGCTCTGCTCGTACTGGAGGCGATCCCAGTCCTGCAACAATTGATGCTCGAGCGCCTGCTCGCGATTGAGTTCGACGAACGTACCGCGTGCCCGATACTGGGCATTGATCAGCGACAGCGCGCAGCCGATGAGCAACACGAGCAGAAGCGCATTGAGCCGGCTCATGGTGACACCCGCTCCATGACCCGCATGATGGCCGAGCGCGAACGCGGGTTCGCCTCCACCTCGGCGGCGGACGGCTTGATCTTGCGGCTGGCCTTGAACGGCGGTTCGGGAATTTCGTGGGCACGCAAGGGCACGCGGCGGTCCACCACCGGCGCACTCGAGCGCGCTTGCATGAAGCGCTTCACGATGCGGTCTTCCAGCGAATGAAAGCTGATCGCCACGAGTCTGCCTCCCGTTTCGAGGACATCGGCCGCTACGTCGAGGGCTATCTGCAAGTCCGCAAGCTCTTGATTGACGTGAATCCGTAGAGCCTGAAAGGTGCGTGTTGCCGGGTCCTTGCCCTTCTCACGGGTCTTGACGGCGCCCGCCACGATCTCGGCAAGCTCGCGTGTGCTGACGAGTGGACCGAGGCGATCGGCGTTTGCCCGGCGAGCAACAAGCGCCTTTGCAATCTGAAAAGCAAACCGTTCTTCCCCATAGTCCTTGATGACCTCCGTCATGTCTTCCAGCGTTGCCCGGGCCAGCCAATCGGCGGCCGACTCACCGCGCGTGGGATCCATGCGCATGTCGAGCGGGCCGTCGAAACGAAAACTGAATCCGCGCGCGGGGTCGTCGACCTGCGGTGACGACACGCCCAGATCCAGCAACACCCCCGACACCTTGTCGATACCGCGGCGGGCTAGCGCCTCGCGCAACGTCGCAAAGCTGTCGTGTTCAATCGAAAATCGCGGATCGGCAATTTTTGCCGCCTCCGCGATCGCTTGGGGATCCTTGTCGAACGCGATCAGCCTCCCCTTGGCGCCCAGCCGCTCGAGAAGCCTGCGACTGTGCCCGCCGCGGCCGAAGGTGCCGTCGACGTAGACGCCGTCGTCGCGCCACAGCAAGGCATCCACGGCCTCCTCAAGCAGGACCGTGCGGTGCTGCATAACCGTTTCCACCGCGTGCGTCATGCTCGTCGGACCACCTGATCTGTCAAAAAGTGAAGTTTTTCAGTGCATCCGGCATGCCTTGCGCCATTGCCGCCTGTTCCTTGGCGGCGTACGTCGCGGCATCCCAGAGTTCAAAGTGACTGCCCATGCCCAGCAGCATGACTTCCTTGTCCATGCCCGCGGCCGCGCGCAACTCGGGCGCCACCAGGACACGTCCCGCCGAATCCATCTCGACGTCGGCAGCGTTGCCCAGGAAGATGCGTCGCCACCAGTGCGCGTCCATCGGCAGTGCGGCGATCTTGCCGCGGAAGATTTCCCATTCGGGACGCGGGAACAGCAGCAGACATCCGTCGGGGTGCTTGGTGATTGTCACCTTGCCTTGCGCGTCGCCTTGCAGCACGTCACGATGCCGGGCCGGAATCGACATCCGTCCCTTCGCATCCAGTGAAAGTGCCGAGGCTCCCTGAAACACATGCGCTCCCGTGAGGTTTCGTCCGCCTGCCCGTCATGCCGAACGAGAAAGATTTTGTGCTCTACACCACACAAAAATACACTTTCTCACACTATTTCCCACTTTAGAGGAGAGTGTTTGGGCGGTCAAGCGTTTCACCCGATTTTCGGAGGGAATTTGTTAGGCAGAACAATGACTTAGCTCACTTTCCTAAAGCCGGAAAACGGAATTTTGTCAGGAAAATTAAAGACATAACTGCGATAGTGAATGTGGAACCTCAAACTTTAGATACTGCCTCGCGGGAGGCCCGCCAGCACTATCGCTAGCGAGTAGTGCGCACTTACGCCGAGCCAAGGCGCGGCAACTGCCGGTTGGCACGCGCCACACGAGGGGAAGATCGACACGGGAGGTGGGGGTCAATCGAGGAAACGCTTCAGGGGCTCTATTCAAGTGCTCTATTTCGGGCGCGCTATTTCAAGTGCTCTATATATAGTAGGCCGTCGTCGTCATGACTTTCGCGGCCGCGCGCATTACGCGCTGTACCGGGGCGGGCAGATCAATCCCGCCGGCGTCGCGCGCCGCCTGACCGTGCTCGATCTCGTCCCGGCGCATCTGGTCAACGATGGCGCGCGAGCGCACGTCGTGCGGTGGCAAGTCGTTGAGGTGGCTATCAAGATGGTGCTCGACCTGCCGCTCCGTCTCCGACACGAAGCCCAGGCTGACTTTGTCGCCGCACTTGCCCGCCACGAAGCCGATGGCAAACGCGCCGGCATACCAGAGCGGGTTGAGCAGGCTCGGGCGCGAGCCGAGTTCCGAGAGACGGTGCGCCGTCCAGGCAAGGTGATCTTCTTCCTCCTTGCCGGCGCGCTCGAAGGCGGAGCGCAGCTCCGGACGCGTTGTCGCCAGCTTCTGCGCCTGATAAAGCGCCTGCGCGCACACTTCCCCCACGTGATTCACGCGCATAAGGCCCGCAACATGCCGCCGCTCTTGCGGCGTCAACGCGTCGTCGCCGATCGGTGCGTCACTCAATATAGTAGAGCGGGAAGCATCGACAGCAGGTGTCGGGCGGGAGGCTTGCGTAACGCCGGCGATCGCTCGCAGGCCGCGGTCAAGTTCAGAGATCAGGCTGTCGGAAAACATCGTACTTTCAACTCACTTCGATTTTTCACAATGTGGGACGCCAGACGATTGCGTCACGTCCGTCACGGATGATACGCGCCTTTGTCCGGCGCGCCTTGCGCGGGCGCAAAGGCATGAAAGCCCCGCTGGACGCCGGTTTGCGGGCTGTTGCGTAAACGAAACAAAGGACGCCGCAAACCCGCGCAAAACCGGCCTTTTCCTTTGCCGCCCACAGTGAATTTGTTACATTACGTCCAACTTCTCGCGAAGTTGATTAGCAAGGACGTTATCACTAGTGACCTTGTTAAACAAATCTCACAATCCTTTGGAGATCACTCAATGAAAAAGTCGCTTCTCGCTCTGGGTGTGCTCGGCGCATTCGCTGGCGCTGCTCACGCTCAAAGCAGCGTGACCCTGTACGGTATCATCGACGGTGGCTTCACGTACGTGAACAAGACGGGCGGCAACGTTGCCGGCACGGGCAACGCCACCAAGAACATTTCGCTGAACAGCGGCAACCTGCAAGGTTCGCGTTGGGGCCTGAAGGGCGCTGAAGATCTGGGCGGCGGCCTGAAGGCGATCTTCGTGCTGGAAAGCGGCTTCAACGTCAACAACGGCATGTCGGCTCAAGGCGGTCGCCTGTTCGGTCGTCAAGCTTACGTTGGCCTGAGCAGCGCAACGGCTGGCACGGTGTCGATCGGTCGTCAGTACGACTCCGTAGTTGACTTCGTTGGTCCGTTCGCTTCGGGCAGCCAATGGGCAACGTATTCGGGCGCTCACCCGTTCGATAACGACAACCTGAACAACTCGTTCCGCATCAACAACTCGATCAAGTACACGACCGCCAACTACAACGGCTTCAGCGCTGGCGCTCTGTACGGCTTCTCGAACTCGGCTAACAACGGTTCGACGGGCACGGGCTTCGCGAACAACCGTGCATGGTCGGTTGGTATGGGCTACGCCAACGGTCCGTTGACCTTGGGCGCTGGCTACTTGTACCTCGGCGCACCGGGCAGCAACTCGAGCGGCGTGCTGCTGAGCGGCGACCAGAACACGGCGATGACCGCCGGCGGCCTGGCCTCCAGCGACAAGGCATACATTGCTTCGGCAGGCGGTTCGTACGCCTTCGGTCCGGCTACGGTTGGCCTGGTCTACAGCCACAGCAAGTATGACTACATCGGCGGCGGCAGCTGGAAGTTCGACAACGTCGAACTGAACGGCAAGTACATGCTGACCCCGGCCCTGCAACTGGGCCTGGCTTACACGTACACCTGGACGAAGCTGGCATCGGGCACGACCGATATTTCGCCGAAGTACCACCAAGTCAACCTGGGCGTCGACTACTTCCTGTCGAAGCGCACGGACACGTACCTGGTTGGTCTGTGGCAACACGCCAACAACGACGCTCCTGGCGGCGCGTCGATGAACGGCCAAGGCTTCGCGAACAGCACGAACCAGTTCGCCGTTACGGCTGGTATCCGTCACAAGTTCTAAGCTGACAGCTTCTGTCACTTAGGCTTTGACGAAAGGGCACCTTCGGGTGCCCTTTTTTTATCGTGTCGGCGAAGCAGCAACTGCTGCCACCGTTTGCCGGTTGCTGGCATCGCGTGCACCAGGACTTCGTAACGACCCCAGCTTGACCGAGGGTTTATTTCAAACCTAAAATTTCCATACTGTAAATTTTACGTTGCCCACCATGAGCCTCGCCGACGCCGACTCTCTCGATCTCGAAACCCGAGCCCACGATCGCGAGCACGATGCCCTGCGGCTATGGCTGCGCCTCCTCACCTGCGCCAACATGATCGAGACAGACATCCGCTCGCGCTTGCGCCAGGATTTCGATTGCACGCTGCCTCGCTTCGATCTGCTCGCGCAACTCGACCGACACCCCGAGGGGCTGAAGATGGGGGAGCTTAGCAAGCGAATGATGGTCACCGGCGGAAACGTCACGGGTATTACCGATCAGTTGGAGAAGGAAGGCTGGGTCACGCGCCAGACGGTCGCCAATGACCGGCGCGCCTTTCTGATCAAGCTCACGCCACGCGGTAAGAAGGCGTTCTCCGATATGGCTCGTGCTCATGAACAGTGGATCGAGCAGCGCCTGGGAAGGCTGCCGGAAGACAGGCAGAAGCAACTTTATGCCCTGCTGGGCGACCTGAAGTCGGTGATTGCCTGAGGGATGCGAGGCGCCGTATCCCATCTGAAACGGCGACACCGCCACTCACTTTAGATCCGGGATCTCCAACGTTCGACCTGCGCCGCGTTGACGCTCAAGGCTCGGTGTCGCCCTTCGCCCTTCGCGCGTCGAACGCCGGGCTCGGACGCTCGGATCCAGATTCTGCGGTGTTCCTCAGACAGTCTATCGCCGCGCCTGCAACGGCTTGTCGAGCAAGTCGCGCGCTGCGGCGGCCGCCGGGGTGCTGTCTAGCGCGGTGAGCGCTGCAACGCGCTCGGCCTCTGGCCGCTTCGATAAGGTTTTAACGGCGGCATAAAAGGCTGGCAGGTCGTCATGCACCTCCGCCAGCATCGCCATGAACGCCGGCACCCACTGGTTATACGTCGCGAACGATCCGATTTTGGCGTTATTCAAGTGCGAGGCAAACCAAAGGTCAAACCCCTTGTACCCACCCCAGGACGCCTTCAATCGCTCGTAGTCAGCACGCATGCTGGCGAACAGCGCGTCCTTGGTCGCGATCTTCTGCGCGTTCGTTTCCGAGCCGTCGTACAGGGTTTCCAAGCGCTTGCGATAACCCTCCACCAATTGACGGAACTGGCGTCGGTGCGCGTCGTATCGCTCGTATTCCATGGCCGCGTCGGGATGCGCCGTCAGCCAGCGCCGTACGCCCACGGTTTCCACTGTCACGGCGAAAGACTCGTTGAATGCCGTATCGCCTCGAACAAATAGAATCTGATGCGCGAGTTCGTGGAAAATCATCCGCGCCACTTCCGCCCGCGGAAGATAGATGAAAGTGTTGAGCAGTGGATCGTCGAAATAGCCCAGCGTTGAATACGCCGGAATCCCCGCGACGAACGTCTCCCAGCCATCTCGGTGCAACTCGGCCGCATAAGCCTCGGCGGATTCACGAGAGTAATAGCCCCGATACTCGACGCATCCGACGACCAGCAGGCAGGATTCGCGAAGCTTCAACGACAGCGCGGGCGCGGCGAAGACGTTGTAGACGACGAACGGTCGCTTGAGGTCCGCATAGCTACGATAACTCCCGTTGTCCGGTTCACCGAGCGCGGACACCGCATAGCTTCGGATTTGCTCGGCTTCTATCAGCCGTGTGCGCAAATGCGGGGCAACCGATGGGTCGGCAAGCAGATCGGACACCGGCTGCGCTTCATGCAACACGGTGAAGTGCCCGTTAATCGACTGCGCGTAGTAACCGACCTGGCCGCATCCGGCAAGACCGAACAGTACCGCCCAGCCGGCGGCTAAACCCACGGCGGCGCGAAACATCGAACGCCGGCATGCGGAGAACACCGGGAACGGTGTGAGCATCGCAGCAGGGTTACGCATCGCGGGCTCCTCGGCGTCAGCTCGGCATCGGCAGGCGTGACGACCGGTCTTATGCCGGCGCGACTTCGACCAGGCAATCGTAGAACGTTGGCGCTCGTCCCAGATCGGTCAGCTGCTGGCTGGTGACCTCGTTGGCATTCTTGCCGTCCGGAGCGAGTTTCTTCCACCAGATAGACAGACCCACCACGACGCCTTCACGTGCCTTCTCCGTCACCCGAGCCTTTGCGCTCAAGATGCCTCGATCGTTGAAGATTCGCACATCGCCGCCATTCTCAATGCCTCGAGGCGCGGCATCCGCGGGATGAATATCGAGCGTCGGCTCTCCCACCGAGGCACGCAGGCTATCGACGTTCACGAAGCTCGAATTCAGGAAGTGACGGGCGGGCGGTGAAATCATTGCCAGGGGATAGCGTGCCGCCAGATCCGGATTGCTCGCCACCGATTCGTACGGCGGCACCCAGTCGGGTAGCGGATCGAAACCTTCCTGCAGCATGCGCTCGGAATAAAACTCACACTTGCCCGACGGCGTGTAGAACTGCCCGTTCGCAAAGGGCGCGTCCGGCAGATCGTATCGGATCCACCCATCACGCTTGAGGGTCTCCCAGTCACCCCCTGCCATGCGAGCATCGTCCCAGCGAATGGATTGCGCGGCCAATTGATCGTCGGTATCGGAGAAACAAGCCTCCTGCCATCCCATGCGCCCCGCCAACAGACGAAAGATTTCCGAGTTGGGCTTGGCTTCGCCGAGCGGCGCAATGGCCGGATTATTCGCCAGCAGATAGGTATGGCCGTAAGCCTTGTGGATATCCAGATGCTCGAGCTGCGTCGTTGCCGGCAGCACGAAGTCCGCATAATCGGCAGTATCGGTCTGGAAATGCTCCAACACCACGGTGAAGAGATCTTCCCGGGCGAAGCCCGCCGCCACCTTGCCCGACTCCGGTGCCACCGCCACTGGATTGCTGTTGTAGACCACCAGCGCCTCGATCTTCGGCCCGAACGAATCGTCGCCCGGATGGCAAAGGGCATCACCGATCGCGCTCATGTTCACCACGCGGGCCGGCTTTTCCTGATGTGGCCGCAGATCGGGCCGTGCCTGCGCCACCGAATCAACGGGTGCGTAACCCGACGCCGACATCAGCAGCCCGCCCGCCGGATCGCGCCACGCGCCGATCAGCGCCGGCAGGCAGGCGACCGCGCGGGTCGCCTGCCCGCCGCCTCTGGCTCGCTGCATGCCGTAGTTCAGACGAATCGCCGCGGGCTTCGCGTTCGCATACTCGCGCGCCAACGTCGTGATTGTGTCTTCGGAGATACCGCAAATTTCCGCGACGCGGGCCGGCGTGTAGCGTCGTACGCGCTCCTTGAGCTGCGCGTAGCCCACCGTGTGTCGCGCAATGTATTCGTGATCAACGCGATCTTCATCGATCAGGACATGCATCATGCCCAATGCCAGCGCCGCGTCCGTGCCTGGCAGCAAGGCAATGTGCTGATGGCACTTTTCCGCCGTGAGCGAACGATAGGGATCGATGGCGATCAACTTCGCACCGCGACGCTTGGCTTCCTGCGCGATGGCCCAGAAATGCACGCTCGACGTAATCGGATTGCTGCCCCAGATGAGAATCAGCTTGCTGTCGACAAAGTGTTCGACGTGCATGCCGACACCAGCGCCGTACGTGTAGCGCAGCCCCGCGGCGCCGGCGCTCGCACAGATCGTGCGATCGAGGTCGGACGCGCCGAGCTTGTTGAAGAACCTTGCCGCCATCGATTCGCCTTGGACGAATCCCATCGTGCCAGCATAGCTGTAGGGGAGAATTGCTTCGGGCTCGCGTGCCGCAATCGCCCCCAGTCGCGAGGCGATCTCGTCAAGCGCCTCATCCCAACTGACTGGCACGAATTGCCCGCTCCCCTTCGGTCCGACGCGCTTGAGCGGATGCAACAAGCGATCCGGATGATAGGTTCGTTCAGTGTATCGAGAGACTTTCGTACACAAGACACCCTTGGTCGTCGGATGGTCCGGATCGCCCTGGACCTTGATAGCGACGCCATTTTCCACTGTAACGTGCATGGCGCACGTATCGGGACAGTCATGCGGGCATGCGGCCCGAACGACGCGGGTGTTGGTCGTCATGAAACGACTCCTCTCTTTACGAAATTGCCGCGACCGCCAACGGCGCGACGTTGACGACATTGTATTACGTTCCCCCCCGCCTCACCCCGCGCCACGGTCGCTTGCGACATTTTCCAGACGTGTCTGGCGCAGCGATCGGACGTTTCTGCTCCAAGGTGCCAGACCAGGTCATTAGGGGTAAGATGGACCATTGCGCCCCGCAGGAAACCCAAACATGAAGCTCATTCCAGAAATCGACGCCGCTCGTGGCGAACTCCAGACCATCCGACGTGATATTCACGCGCATCCCGAACTGTGCTTCGAAGAGAAGCGTACTTCGGACGTGGTGGCGGATACGTTGACCCAATGGGGTATCCCCATTCATCGCGGACTCGGTAAAACCGGCGTCGTCGGCATCATCAAGCAAGGCAGCAGCGAGCGTGCGATCGGCCTGCGCGCCGATATGGATGCGCTACCGATTCGTGAGGCGAATACGTTCGAGCACGCGTCGAAGCATGAGGGCAAGATGCACGCCTGCGGTCACGATGGTCACACGGCCATGCTGCTTGCCGCCGCGAAATATCTCCAGACGCATCGCCATTTCGACGGCACCGTCTACCTGATTTTCCAGCCAGCCGAGGAAGGCGGCGGCGGCGCGCGTGAGATGATCAAGGACGGACTGTTCGAGCGCTTCCCCATGCAGGCGGTGTTCGGCATGCACAACTGGCCGGGCGCGCCGACCGGTACGTTCGCCGTGACGCCGGGTCCCATGATGGCCTCGAGCAATGAATTCAAGATCACGCTTCGCGGCAAGGGAACCCATGCGGGCATTCCGAATGCCGGCATCGATCCAGTGATTGCGGCTGTGCAGGTAGCGCAGGCGTTGCAGAGCATCATCACGCGCAACAAGCGGCCGATCGACGCCGCAGTGCTCTCCATTACCCAGATCCATGCGGGCGACACCACAAACGTGGTTCCCGATGTGGCATGGTTGGGCGGCACGGTTCGCACGTTTTCGATCGAGGTCCTGGATCTCATTGAGACACGTCTGCGAGAGATTGCCGAATTCGTGGCCAAGGGGTTCGGCTGCTCGGCGGACATTGAATTCCTTCGCAATTACCCGCCGACGATCAATGATCCGGGCATGGCAGCGCTGTGTGCCGACGTGATGCGCGAGGTGGTCGGCAACGAGAACGTCAACGACACGGTGGAACCGACGATGGGGGCGGAGGACTTCTCGTTCATGCTCCTGAAGAAGCCGGGCGCGTACGTGTTCATCGGAAACGGCGATGGCACGCACCGGGACACCGGCCATGGCCTGGGTCCGTGCAACCTGCACAATGCCAGTTATGATTTCAACGACGATCTGCTCCCGCTTGGCGGCACGTACTGGGTCAAGCTGGTCGAGACCTATTTTGGACGCAATCCGTAAGCTGCCTGATCCCTGCGTTCGGGCGAGAATAAGAAAAGCCGGCAAGTATCACTTGCCGGCTTTTTCGCTTTTGATGCGAATGAGATCGCGTTATTTCGCGGCCGTTGTCGTGGGAACACCCTCCGTTTCGAGACGAATGTCACCGTACCATGCGGTAAATTTCGATCGAGTATTGTCGCCGTCGCTCATGATTGCAATACCGATCAGACGCCCTGGAGGCTCGCCAAACGCTTTCTCATAATCCCTGGCGATATCGCGAGAATACGTCTGCCATCTTCCAAGGTGCTCGTCACCGCGCTCGACAACGAGGGAGCGAATACGACCGGTATAAGGATTGGTGACGACATCGTCCACCGAGAATTTATCATCACCCCAGGTGTACATCAGGGTCGCAAACGGTAAGTCACGACCGCTGACCATACGCGCCAATTCGCGATGCAGTTGATCTTGCATGGTCAGTTTTGCGGGATCGCCATCGAACGCAAGGGCGATGCGAACGGGTGCGTCATCGAATGCCTTCGTGCGAATATCGGCACTCGCGGGGATGGCATCCGCTCGCCAGCGCCACGTCAGCTTGGCGCCTGGGTACACAGGAATGTCGAGCGTCTGTGCGATGCCGGACGCAGATTTGTCGACCGAGGCGCGAATCACCGCGATGCCCTGGCTATCGATCGTCTGTTCGTAATGGGTGAGCCGTTTGTTGCGGGTGACGAGATACGTCTCCCAGTGCGGGGGCAAACCCTCCGGATTCACGGCAGCGGAAAGGGGAGCAATGTCATCGCTTTGTACCGACGAAGGCAATGCCGAGGCATGTTTCGACGAGGTTCCCGGCAACGTACATCCACCAATCCCCAAGATAACCATGGCGGTTACAACCCACGCCGCTCCCGCACGCCATCTTGCATGGCGCTTGCTTCGATCCTGATTGACCACCTGTTTCGCTCTCCGAACTTCCACTAACCCCGTGGCCAAATGCTAAGCGAGAAATGGATATCGATCCAGACGGA
>NZ_MKVU01000021.1:0-32118 GCF_001899225.1 Pandoraea sp. 64-18
GGGTCGTCTTGCCGTGGTCGACGTGACCGATGGTGCCAACGTTGACGTGCGGCTTGGTCCGCTGAAACTTTTCCTTTGCCATTTCCGAATCCTCAGATACTGAATAGACGATTAAACAGTGCGCCGGGCGCTGCACCTCGTGGTGCAGACGCCCGACAATTCAATTACTTGTTCTTGTTGCTGATGATGGCTTCGCTCACGTTCTTCGGAGCTTCAGCGTAGTGCTTGAACTCCATCGTGTACGTGGCGCGGCCTTGCGTGGCCGAACGCAGCGACGTCGAATAGCCGAACATTTCCGACAGCGGAACTTCGGCGCGCACGATCTTGCCGCCGCCGACCATGTCGTCCATGCCCTGGATAATGCCGCGACGCGACGACAAGTCGCCCATCACGTTACCCATGTAGTCTTCCGGCGTTTCCACTTCCACGGCCATCATCGGCTCGAGAATGACCGGGCTGGCGCGGCGCATGGCTTCCTTGAAAGCCATCGAACCGGCCATGCGGAACGCGTTTTCGTTCGAGTCCACATCGTGGTACGAACCGAACGTCAGGCGAACCTTGACGTCCACCACCGGGAAGCCGGCCAGAACACCGCTCTTGAGCGTGTCCTGAATCCCCTTGTCGACCGCCGGGATGTATTCGCGAGGAATGACACCACCCTTGATCTCGTCGAAGAATTCGTAGCCCTTGCCTTGCTCGTTCGGCTCCAGCGTGATGACAGCGTGACCGAACTGGCCGCGACCGCCCGACTGCTTGACGAACTTGCCTTCAACGTCCGCGGCCGACTTGCGAATGGTTTCGCGGTAGGCAACCTGCGGCGCGCCGATGTTGGCTTCCACGCCGAATTCGCGCTTCATGCGGTCAACCAGAATTTCGAGGTGGAGCTCGCCCATGCCCGAAATGATGGTCTGACCCGATTCTTCATCGGTCTGCACGCGGAACGACGGGTCTTCCTGCGCCAGGCGGTTCAGGGCGAGGCCCATCTTTTCCTGGTCGACCTTGGTCTTCGGCTCGACAGCCTGCGAAATCACCGGCTCCGGGAACACCATGCGCTCGAGCACGATCGGGGCGGTCGGGTCGCACAGCGTGTCACCCGTGGTCGCATCCTTCAAACCGACGGCTGCGGCGATGTCGCCTGCGCGCACTTCGTCGATTTCTTCGCGCTGGTTCGCGTGCATCTGCACGATACGGCCGAGGCGTTCCTTCTTGCCCTTGACCGAGTTCAGCAGCGTGTCGCCCTTGTTCACCACGCCCGAATAGACGCGGAAGAAGATCAGCTGGCCGACGAACGGGTCCGTCATGATCTTGAAGGCCAGCGACGAGAACTTCTCGTCGTCCGCAGCGCGACGTTCGATCGGCTGCTCCTTCTCGTCCGTACCCTTGACCGGCGGAATGTCGACCGGCGACGGCAGGAAGTCGATCACGGCGTCCAGCATACGCTGCACACCCTTGTTCTTGAACGCAGTGCCGCACAGCATCGGCTGGATTTCGCAGGCGATGGTACGCAGACGAAGACCTTCGATGATGTCAGCCTCGGAGAGGTCACCCTCTTCCAGGTACTTGTTCATCATCTCTTCGCTCGACTCGGCAGCGGCCTCGACCATGCCTTCGCGCCACTTCTGGGCTTCCGCCAGCAGTTCGGCCGGAATTTCGACGTAGTCGAACTTCATGCCTTGCGACGCTTCGTCCCAAATGATCGCCTTCATCTTGATGAGGTCGACCACGCCCGTGAAGCTTTCTTCCGCGCCGATCGGCACCACCACCGGCACCGGGTTGGCCTTCAGGCGAGTCTTCAACTGGTCGTAGACCTTGAAGAAGTTCGCGCCGGTACGGTCCATCTTGTTGACGAACGCCAGACGCGGCACGCCGTACTTGTTGGCCTGACGCCAAACGGTTTCCGACTGGGGCTGCACGCCACCCACGGCACAGTAGACCATGCACGCGCCATCGAGAACACGCATCGAGCGCTCGACTTCAATCGTGAAGTCGACGTGACCCGGGGTGTCGATGATGTTGATGCGGTGCTTCTGGTAATTGTTCGCCATGCCGGACCAGAAGCAGGTCGTGGCAGCCGACGTAATCGTGATGCCACGCTCTTGTTCCTGCTCCATCCAGTCCATCGTCGCGGCGCCATCGTGCACTTCACCGATTTTGTGGTTCACACCGGTGTAGAACAAAATGCGCTCGGTCGTCGTGGTCTTGCCTGCGTCGATGTGAGCGCTAATACCGATGTTGCGGTAGCGCTCGATAGGGGTTGTACGAGCCACTTTAAGCCTCTTTCAATGTAGCCGCCATTTTTGAGGGGGCTACTAACACAAACGGGCGAGGCGCAATTTCTCATGCGCACCCGCCCCGGTTTCTGCTCTAGGTACTGCTTGCCAGCGTCAGAAGCGGAAGTGCGAGAATGCCTTGTTGGCTTCGGCCATGCGGTGAACTTCGTCACGCTTCTTCATGGCGCCGCCACGGCCTTCCGAGGCTTCGATCAGCTCACCTGCCAGACGCAGGGCCATCGACTTCTCGCTACGCTTTTTCGCGGCCTCACGCAACCAACGCATCGCCAATGCCATACGACGCGACGGACGCACTTCGACCGGAACCTGATAGTTTGCACCGCCAACGCGGCGGCTCTTGACTTCAACCACCGGCTTCACGTTACCGAGCGCCGTGTTGAAGATTTCCAGCGGATCCTTGCCCGCCTTGGTTTGGATCTGCTCGAAAGCACCATAAACGATGCGCTCTGCAACCGACTTCTTGCCGGCAAGCATGAGCACGTTCATGAATTTAGCGACATCAACGTTGCCGAACTTCGGATCGGGCAACACTTCGCGCTTGGGGACTTCGCGACGACGCGGCATGATTTCTTCCTTAATAAATTCAGTTGGAGCTTCGCTCCAAGTCACCTACTAGCCACTTCCTGGCCGAGTGACCACTTACTCAGTGACGATGTACCACCATCACCGAACGTATGTCCGCTGAGCCGCTTAGGCCTTCGGACGCTTCGCGCCGTACTTCGAACGGGACTGCTTACGGTCCTTGACGCCTTGCGTGTCGAGGCTACCGCGCACCATGTGGTAACGCACACCCGGCAAGTCCTTCACACGACCGCCGCGAATCAGCACGACCGAGTGTTCCTGCAGGTTGTGGCCTTCACCGCCAATGTACGAAATGACTTCGAAACCGTTGGTCAGGCGCACCTTGGCAACCTTACGCAGTGCGGAGTTCGGCTTCTTCGGCGTCGTCGTGTACACACGGGTGCACACGCCGCGACGCTGCGGGCAGTCCTGCAGGGCCGGGCTCTTGCTCTTGATTTGAGCAGAGGTGCGCGGCTTGCGGACCAATTGGTTAATCGTTGGCATTGTGATTTCCTAAATGTGTCAAAAGCATGAAAACCAAGGCGGGCCGTCATGCAGATTTACTGCGCATTCACCCGGCTATTCTTGCGGATTGCCCGCACCTAAACGCTTGATGCATAAGCATTTTGCATTGGACACGCGCATACCGCCGGAAAAACCGGAGCCTGCGACTATACCTCTGGTCAGCGCAAGTGTCAATGCACTTGCACGCAAATTCACCCCGTAAGTCGTTGATTGTTAACGCGTTGCCGAGCGCCGCCTTGGGTCGTCACGCGGCGGTATGGGTTGAGCGAATGTCCTCGCGGGTGCCAAACCGCAAACGTTGGCGTTCCGACGCGACAACCGAAATCGTTGCAACAGGAATACTCCGGGCCACCACGGGAAGCGTCCTGTGACATCAACTGGAGTGACCGCGATGTATTTTGCGATTGGAGAATGGCTCACGACTGCGCTGGCAGTGTCGAACGCAATGCCGTATCCGGACCTTGTCGCGTACACCCATAGCATGACGACCGACCTCAGACAAATTACGTCGGCGCCAGTCTCAGCCAGCGCCCAACGTGCCACACCTCGCCATGCGGACGCTGCCGCCAACGGCACGTCGTTCGACTGGTCGCAGCCCCCGGCGACCCGCGCACGGGTATTCGCCGAGCGGTTGAAGGACGTACGGCCAGTTTGCGTGGTCGGCAGCGGTAACGACCGCGAAAATTGTCTGCTCGACCTCACACCGGGCCTGAACGTCAACGTCAGCGCAAGCCGTCTGATGCTGGCGGGCTGCGAAGCGTCGCTCCCGGCGACGATCCACGATGCGCTCTCGCGCGACGGACGCGATGCCAGCGCTCTCGAGCGTGCATTTTCCGCAACGTTCGCTGCGGAGTCGCATGGGAAATTCTCCGTAGCGGCGATCGAGCGGCGGATCACCCAGCGCCTTCGCGAAATGTCGCCGGGCATGCATCACCTGCTGCGCCGGGCCGACGTCTACCTCGAGATGCCGCGGGTCACGTTCCTGCGCGTGCTGACCAGCCAGCAGGAAGCCCGACGCCATCACGTCACAGCCGCCTTCACCGACCCGCCCATTCGTCACGTCACCGGCGCCCCGGACGTGCGCGACGCCATGCTTGGCGCCTACATCCGACTCCCGATCGGGGGTGCCGTCCACACGTTCCTCGTCTCGCTCGCCACGCCGAATACCGTTGAGGTGATTCGCCAGGATTCGCGCACCCACGCCGATCAGCACCTGCCAGCCCTCTTCGGCGACGTCCCGGAATACTTTCAGGCCACTCGTTTGCAGATGCGCACGGTAGGGCAGGGCGACGACATCGTGCGAACACTCGCGGAGTGGCTCCATGACGGTCATCAACGCTATCGCGACTTCGCCCGCGGCGAAACGCGCGAGCGTCTCGCACCGGAATCGCATCGCCACGTCGTACAGCAAACATGCCCGTCGGCCGCCCCGCCACGAGCACCCACCGCAGCGCAGACGCCGCCGCCGACTGGCACCGCCCCGACCTTCGCCCGTTCGCCGCGCGCTCGACAGCCCTCGGTCGCCGAAATCGCAGAAGCCATCGCGATGCTAGAGCGTCTGGACAAGCGTTACCGTTCGCTGGGACGCCCTCGCTTCGGGTGACCGGCACAATGCTTCGCCCGGCGCCCTCCCCCAGGAACGACCGCCGGGAGTCACGTCTCCGGTCCGTCACCATGGAATGATATGCACGCCCTATCAAATCTCGCAGCCTCGCCTGTCGTGTCCGGCGTAACGGGTGTCATCTCGCGCGTTTTTCACGGAGGCGCGAATTCGTACACTCGAAGGTTTAGGCGGCGAGTCCTCCTGCCCTGACGCGAGCCCACTATCAGCCATGCAGGCGAGTTTCGAAAAAGACAGCATTCTGGTGCTCGATGTCGACGGCACTCTGACCGATTCGGAGCGAATTCATCAGCGCGCGCTGCTCGGCGCCATGACGTCGCTGGAATTCGAAGACCTGAACACCGACTGGGGCAGCTACCCGCATCACACCGACACCGGCATTCTGATTCATGCCCACGCGGAGCACGGACGCGCGCTGCCGCAGCCGCACGATCTGGCGCGCTTCGAGCACGAGATCGACGAGCGCTTCACCGCGCTGCTCAACGCGCACGGTCTGGCCGAAATCCCGGGCGCTCGTGCCTTCGTCGACGCGGCACACCGATCGCGCTGGGGGGTCGTGTTCGCCACAGGGGGCATCCGGCAGGTCAGCCATCGGAAGCTGCGTTCCGTCGCTATCGAATACACCGACGCGATGCTCATCACCTCCTCCGAATACAGTTCACGCGAACAACTCGTCGCGGAGGCGATCAAGCGGGCACAAGCCGGCTACGGCATTACACATCCGCGTGCGGTCGTCTCGATCGGCGACGGGATGTGGGACCTGAAAGTCGCGCGCCGTCTCGGCATTGATTTCGTTGGGATCGGCTCACGCCGCTCGCGCTCGCCGCTATGCGCCGAAGGGGTGCCCGTCTACGACGATATGTGGGATGCCATGCACTGGCTCACGCCGGGCCGCGGACGCGCATCAGGTATTCGCTTGGCGTCACGCCCATGAAGCGGCGGAACATGGTGGAAAACGCGCTCGGGGTGTCATAACCGACCTCGAGCGCCACCTGCGTGATGGGCCGCCCAGCGCCCAACATTGGCAGCGCACCCAGCAGGCGCATGTGCTGACGCCATTCCCGGAACGGCAGGCCGAACTCTGTCGTAAAGCGCCGCTCCAACGTGCGGCTCGATGCGCCGACATCCAGCGCCCAATCCTGCAGGCTGCGGGGATCCGAAGGCGTGTTCAGGTAGATATCGAAGATCTTGCGCAGACGGGCGTCGCGCGGCACCTGCAAGTGCAGCGGCGACTCGCTCTTCCATTCCACTTCCTCGAGCAACAGCGCCATGACGAGGGCGTCCTTGCCGTCGGGCGACCAATCGGCAGGAAGCGCCATCGCGCGCAGGATCAACTCGCGCAACAGCGCGGACACGCCGATGACCACCGGCGCGCTGGGTGCCGACATCCCGCATCGCGCCACGTCGACGTAGATCGTGCGCATTTCGACTCGGCCCCGCATGCGCACTTCATGCGTGACTTCCCCCGGCATCCACAGCGCGCGTTGCGGCGGTATGACCCAGAGCGACGTCTCGGTGCGCACTTCGAGAATGCCGGCACTCGCGTACATCAGTTGCGCGCGCCCGTGGCTGTGCGGGTGCACGACGAAGCCATCCGGGTAATCTTTCGCCAACGCGCCCACGGGGCGGTCTTGACCCTGAAATCCCAGGGGTACCCCAGTTGTGATCGGCATCGGCACCAGGCCTTTCAAAGGCGTAATTTTTGGGTCGTTTTTGGCGATTGCGCCAGCGTAACACCGGGTAGCGCCGCCCACCAAACCGAATCCCTTGCCGCGTCGGCGCAAAGCCAACACGGCTCAAAACGGCTTGACGATCACGAGCGAGACGATCGCTGCCATCGAGACCAGCGTAATGGGGAGCGCTCGCCGAAAGAGCGCCGGGGACGTCGTCACGCCATCGCGCTCCAGCCGCCTGAGCGTGGCGGACAGGCGTCCATGCAATCCCGAGACGATCACCACCAAAACCAGCTTGACCATCAGCCATGGCGCACTCCACCAGTTCGCCATGACGGCCATCGCGGGGCCGGTTATCCACACCACGATCAACGCGGGCGACGCCAGTCCGTAATCCGCCCGCCGCGCGATGCGCCGCCACTCGGGCTGCGTCAAACGCCCGCCCAACGCCATCGCCACCAGGCCGGCGATAAACGCGATCACTGCAATCAGATGGATGGCCTTGATCCATAGATAGAGCATTGCGGTCTCCTCAGGGCTTCGATTTATTATTTCAAATTCAGCAACAGTTGCTTGCCATAACTCATCTTTATCGCCAAATGACACAGCAATACACTTCAACTGTCGACGATGAATAACACATCGCCTCTTTCAAAAGACAGGAGAAAACATCATGCAACGCACCCTCATTACCTCTGCTCTGGTTTCCGCAATGCTGACCCTCTCGGCCGGCTCGGCTTTCGCCAGCGACGCGTTCGACGGTCCCTCGGAATTCTCGTGGGTGCCGCAAACCAGCGTCCTGAGTCGTGTCCAAGTCCGCCAGGAACTGGTCCAGGCGCAACAAGCAGGACTGGTGGTTCAACACGATGCCGTGTACCCGAAGGCTGCGCCCAGCGCGCAACCGACGGCCGCCAGCACCTCGATCACGATGGGTTCGGTGGGTGGCCAGCAAAGCGCCGGCTCGACTTATTTCGGCTCCTAATGTAACTCGCCGCGCCGCGGGCCTCTCCAAAGGGGCCGCGGCGCGGCGCGCGTTCTGCGCATAACGACGCGCCGGCGATTGCTGGCGTTCACTGTGATCTCCGGTCGGCCCCCGACCCAAGACTCCTGTCGCTGTGCGTAGTGGTTCAACGCACAGGACTTTGCCCGTCGCTCCGGCGACGGGCTTTTTTAGCGGACCTGGCAGCCTTCAGGAGGCCCGCGATCCCGTGACAGGAAACGACGAAGCCCGCCTAAGCGGGCTTCTGGTCGTTGATGGGACGACGGACAACGCTTACTTCGACAGCGACGTCGCGAGAAACTCGAGCGCGCGCCCGTGGGCGAGCGCCGCCGACGGCTGATGGTAAGACGCGCGCGCCCAGCAGTTGAAACCGTGGTCGGCGTTGGGATACACGAACACTTCCGTGTTCGGACGCGACTTCACCGCTTCGCTCACCGACGTCACGATATCCGGCGTGATATGGCTATCGAGCGCCCCGTAGTGGAACTGCACCGGCACATTCAGCCGGGCGGCTTCGCCCAGATAGTTGTGAATGCCGCCACCGTAGTACGGCACGGCGGCGTCGACCAGCCCGCGTGCGGCGCTCAGGTAGGACAGCAGTCCGCCGAAGCAATAGCCGACCGCGGCAATCTTTGCATGGGCATCGAGCTTGCCGCGCAGCGCCTTGGCCGTCGCTTCGATATCGGTCACGGCCTTCTCGATGTCGATCGATTGGCGCAGTTCCATCGCGCGCGCCCAGTCGTCGCCCGAGTAGCCAAGTTCGACGCGCGGGGCGGCACGCCAGAAGATATCCGGCGCGAGCACCACATAGCCGTCCATCGCGTATTGATCGGCAACGCCGCGAATGTGTTCGTTCACGCCGAAGATTTCCTGCACCAGCACGATACCCGGTGCCTTTGCGACCGGCCCCGACGGCGGCAATGCCAGATAGGCATCGAAGGCGCCGTCCACGGTTTCGACACGGATCCATTGACTGTTCGACACGGAAGTTGCTCCATCAAAAAAAGGGGAATTGCCCGCGCGCGACAACCACCGAGCCACTGCAGGGATCGGGCGCGACCGCGCGCAGTCAGGCCGAATCAGTATAGGCACTTTCGCGCTCGCGCACAGCGCTCGGCCAAGCCCGCCGCACAAGGCCCTGCAGGGGGCACGACGCGTGCCCACTTTCGCATCTCTCGGCTCACTCTGCTCGTATCGCAGATGCGGTGAGGTGCGCCGTTTCGACGACCGAACCCAAACCTTCCGATCACGCTGAGCGGGCACCGTCGCTTCATCGCTTCATCGTTTCATCGTTTCATCGTTTCATCGTTTCGTCGTTTCGTCGCTTCGTCCCTTAGCTCTCTCGCCATCCCCCGTGATGCCCCTTACATGTCGTTACCGCCCCCGGGCCGGTGGACGGATGCGCGTTACGCTTGCCACAGGCGTTCGATACTGCCGCGAGCCAATTTAATACGGAATCCATATCATGAAGATAGCAACGCGCCATGCCATCAGCACCATTGCAATGTCGCTGGCATTGACAGCCACCGGCATTGCCACGGCCGACACATTATCGAGCACAGCGCGAGCGCAGAGCGCGCCGCCGGCCGCCGACGCCGACAACAAGCACGACATGCACGACGCCATCGACATCCCGCCCCCACCGCCGCGCATGGGTCGGCTCGTCGGCGGACCGGGTCCGCAGGGTGGGGCCGCGCCTGTCTTCGCAGCCATTCGCACCATCGACGAAATTGCGCACTGGTACCGCGTTGGCGGTCATCCCGAAGATGTCTTGCCGTTCTATCGCGAGACGCTCACGCAAACGCGCGACCCGATGCTGCGCCGTCATCTGCGCGACGCCATCGCGCGCGAGACGTTGAAACCGGCCGACACCACGGCAGCCATCGCGACATTGCGCGCGCAATTGCGCGAGGATCTCGCCGCATTGCCGCCGTCACCGTCACCGTCACTTGACGCCAGGCGCCGCTGATGGAGTCGCGCGATAACGAACACGTCAATCCCGTGACACCGCCATGATTTGCGCGTTCCATTGCGGCAGCCACGTCAGCAAGAACTGCGCGAATCCCTCAGCCGCCGGCGACGCTGCACGCGAGAGCGATCGGTACACACAGACCTGACGAATCGTCTCGGGCGAGACAACGCGGCGCATCACCAGACCGAACGGTGGCGCGAGCGCCGCCACGTAGCCGGGTGTCAGGGTGGCGGCCAGCCCTTGCGACGCGACGCCGAGCGCGGTCGTCACGTTATCGACCACGTCGATAGGTGTAATGCGCGCATCGGGCGGCGCAGACAAGCGCATCTGCGCAACGCTGCGTTCGTGATCGCGTCCCGCGGCAACGAGCGGCGTATCGCGCAGATCCGCCCAGCGCACGCGCCGGCGTCGCGCGAGTGCGTGGCCCGGCGCACACCACAACACCCACGGGCTGTCGAATGCTGGCGCCCCGGCGACATGCGCGCCCGTTGCGCGATTGGGGCCGATCGCCAGATCGAGGTCGCCGTTGGCCACGTGATCGACGAGCGCATCGACCGGCGTATCGACCACGCGCACCACGACCTTGGGCCGTAGGTCGGCGTAAGCGCGAATCGCGGCGGGCAGCGCCATGCTCGCGAGCACCAGCGGCGCGCCCACGCGCACGATGCCGGCAGCACGGTTGCGCACGTCGTCAGCCGTTTTCTCAGCCGCCTGCACATGCCGAATCACCGACTCCGCCGACGCAAGAAAATCACGCCCAGCACTGGAGAGCGCCACACGCCGGGTGGTGCGGTCGAAGAGCCGAAAGCCGAGGACCGATTCGAGTTCGGCAACGAGTTGGCTCACGGCCGACGAGGTAAGCCCCAGGCGATTGCCCGCCTCGGCGAAGCTGTGCAATTCGGCAATGGCCACCAGCGCCTCGAACTGGCGGAGTGTGATGCGGGTCAGGGGCATGTCGTGTCGATGATCAAGTCTCGCCTACGAATATACCGGCATCGATGGATTGTCCCGAAGACGCGTGGCGCTCACCAGCGGCTTGCGCACTTCCCATTGAAGCGAGGACCGCCCTGCCGAACGTCATTGTCCTCGCCAAGGAATCCGTCACTGCGGGTACAGGCCATGTATCCGCCCGAACAGGCGCGTCAGGCCGAGCAATGCGTCGATGTTGGGCGCAGGAACCGACACGCGCTGACCGATCTCGCGCACCACGCTCACCAGCGCGTCGAGTTCGATGGGACGGTGCGCCTCCACGTCCTGCAGCATCGACGTCTTGAACGCCCCCAGCTTCGCCGTCACGGCATGCCGGTCATCGGGCGACTGTTCGATCGCGCAGCCGATCTTGGCCCCAATCGCCGCCGCCTCCGCCATCGCCGCCGAGCAGAACGCGCGCACGAGCGGGTCGTCCAGTAACCGGTCGATCGTCGCGCCCGTGATCGCCGACACGGGGTTCATCGTCAGGTTACCCCACAGCTTGTACCAGATGTCGAGACGCACGTGCTCCGACGCCTTGACTTCAAAACCCGCCCGCGTCAGCAACCCCGCGAGCCGCTGCACGCGCTCGCTCTGCCCGCCGCCCGGCTCGCCGACGATGAGCCCACGCCCCATCCTGTGATCGACCACCCCCGGCGCCGATGTCGCCGCACTCGCATGCACCACGCACCCGATCACATTGGCCAGCGGGATCGCCGCGCCAATCGCCCCGTCCGGATCGACGCTCGTCAGCGGATCGTCGCCAAAGGGCGCCACCCCCTTGCAGAACCACCACGGCACGCCGTTCATCGCGGGCAACACCAGTGTTTGCGGGCCGAGCAGGGGCGCCACGGCGCTCGCAACCTGCGCAAGCGCGGGCCCCTTCACCGCAATAACGATCAGGTCCTGCACGCCGAGCTTGCCGGCGTCTTCCAGCGGAAGCGCCGCGTCCACGGGCGCGATCGTCACCGTCTCGCCCTGCTTCACGCGCCAGCCATGCTCGCGCAACGCCGCCAGCGTCGCACCGCGCGCCAACGCGCTCACGCGCGCTTCCCCCGCCGCCGCCAGTCGCGCGCCGAGCAAGCCGCCGATGGCGCCCGCGCCAATGATCGTCACCTTCATCCCTTCACTCCTGTCGTTGCGCCGCGAGTCGATAGTTTTCCTTGAATCGCTCCGGCACACGTTCGTCAAACCCCAGCGCCACACGGCGCACTTCAGGACTGTCGCCCGGCGGGTGCCCCACACCGAGCGCCGCCGCGCGTGGTGCATCGATCCCCACGACCTGCCCCACAAGGCAACCGAGTCCGGTGATCTCGCACGCCACCCGATCCCCCGCGTCCACCGAGCGGGAATGACAGGGCGTGCCCATCAGGATCACGTCGCCCGGCAGCAGCGTGATATGTCGCGCAATGTCTGCGATCACGTAGTGCGGGCCCCAGATCGTCTCGTCACCGATGTGCGCCTCCTGCACGACGCGTCCATTGCGATAAGTGCGCAACGTCTGCTCGAACAGGTTCACGCCGCGCACGATGCCCGGGCCGATCGGCAACAGGGTGTCGGCCCCCTTCACGCGCAACATCGACCCTTGATCGGTGTCGCGAAAGTCCTGCAAACCCATGTCCAGCGCCGGGCAGAACCCCTCGATGTAATCCCACGCCTCATCGGGAAGCACATTGCGGCACGTACGCCCGATCACCACCGCGTACTCGCCCTCGTAGTTCAGATACCGACAATCCGCCGGCTTGAGGATCTGGCCGTTATGCCCATTCAACGAGGTCGGTGGCTTCGTGAAGTACGTCGGCGTGTCGGTCGGCTTGGGCCGGTTGCGCGTCTCCATGCTACGCGAGCGATACGAGATATGCACGGCGATGATCTTTGACGGATCCACCGGCGGCAGATGCGCCACCGCCTGCGGGTCCACCGTACGTCCATCGTCGAGCCGCAACAACCCGCGCTCGTGCCCGTCCTCGACGATCGTGCCCCAGAACGCACTGCCGCCCAACATTACGCGACGACGCTCGACGCGCGGGCCGCGCATCACGGCAGGCAATTCTCGCAGCGGAAATTCGAAGTCCATGGTCGCGCCCCGTCAAATCGTATCGAACCAGACATGCACATTGCCGGTGCCGCGTGCGTTCTCGTATTCAGACAGCACCGTGCCCGGGTGACGGCTCGCCGCACCGCCCAGCGCCCCGATCATCTGCAGGTAATGCGCGCCGTGCGCCTCCCACGGGCGCTTGCGGTAGTCCTCGTCCCAGTTCGCCAGAATCCGGTCGTGACGCCCTTCCCGAAAAGCCTCGATGGCACGCTTGTCGCTCTCGATGTTCTCGGGGCGCGACACATTGCTCTCGTGGAAGATGCGCGGATGATGGGGCTGCCAGTCGATGCCGTTGAACCGGTGACTCAACGAACCCGATGCCAGCATCACCACGCGCAGAGGACTGCGGCGAATCGCCTCGCCGATCGCGTCACCCGATTGCAGAAAATGCTTCGTCTCGCAGTTCTGACACGAACTCACGGTCACGACCGGCCACGCGTCGAGCCGCATCTGTTTGATGACGTTGATCGTCGGGTAATGGCGCGGCAAGTCGGGATGCAACACCGCGCGGGCGCGCACGCCGCGCTCGCGTGCCACGGCTTCGACGCTCAGCGCCAGCTCGGGATGCCCACGATAATCGTAAGGCACGCCATGCAGATACCAGGGCATCTCGTCGGAGATGTACATGCCCGAATAGTGCGCCCCGCCGTCGATCAGGTGATAACCGGTGGTGAACCAATGCGAGTCGAAAATCACGATGACGTCCGGACGCGCCGCCACGACGCGCTCACGCACCCGCGCATAACCGGCGATCAAGTCCGAATCGGTGCCCGCGCCCTGCAGCACGCGGAATTCCTCACACTGCATCAGTCCTGGGTGATGCGAGACCAGCGCCGCGCCGACGATCTGTCCCATGGGGCCCTCCTCTTTTCTCGTTGTGATGTGATGCCGCGGGCGCATCAGCGATGGCTGAAGCTGGCCTTGAACGGCTGTTTCGGCACGACGACATCCTTCACGTCGCAAAAGAAATCGAAGCTCCAGTCGCCGCCTTCGCGGCCAATGCCGGAGCGCTTGGTGCCGCCGAACGGCGCCGCCAGATCACGAATGCCGAAGCTGTTGATCCAGAGAAAGCCCGTGCGAACGCGCTGCGCGACGGCAATGGCGTGCGCCTCGTCGCCATAACAAACGCCGCCCAGCCCATAGTCGGTGCCGTTAGCCATGTCGACGACCTCGTCATCGCTTGCGAACGTTTGCAGCGTAAGCACTGGGCCGAAGACCTCCTGTTGCACGATCTCATCGTGCTGACGCAGATCGGTAAGCAGCGTCGGCGCGAAGTACTGCTCGCCGAATGTATGCCGTGTGCCTCCCCACAGCACGCGCGCGCCCGCTGTCACGGCCCGTTCGACGAAGCCCTGTACGCGTTCGAGCTGCCGCTGGTGGATGATGGGACCGATCTCGGTCTGCCCATCGCGCGGGTCCCCCACGACGAGGCGCTCGACCAGCACGCGCAGCTTGTCGGTGAACGCCGGCGCCACGTCCGCATGAACGAGCAAACGCGTGCCCGCCAGGCATACCTGCCCGGCGTTGCGATACATCAGCGCGGCGGTGGCGGCAGCAGCGTCGAGATCGGCATCCGCCAGCACGATGAAGGCCGACTTGCCGCCCAGTTCCAGACTGCACGGCACGAGATTGGCCGCCGCCGCCGTGGCGATCCACTTGGCGGTCGCGACCGAGCCGGTGAACGAGATGCGCGCAAGCCGCGCGTCGCTCACGAGCGCCGCCCCCGTCACGGCTCCCGGGCCTTGCAACACTTGCAACACGCCCGGCGGCAGCCCTGCCTCGTGCGCGCAGTCCGCGAGTAACGAGGACGTGAGCGGCGCCCACTCCGGCGCCTTGAGCACTACCGTATTCCCGCACGCCAATGCCGGGCCGATCTTCCAAGTCGCGAGCATCAGCGGCGAGTTCCACGGCGTGATGACCGCCACGACACCCGCAGGATCGTGACGCACGAGATGACGCGCCTGCGGCGTCTCGATCACACGGTCCTGCAACGTCATGGCATGCTCGGCGAACCACGTGATGTTCTGCATGGCGCGCGGCACCACGCCATGCGCCATGCGTGAGCGCAGCACCCCGGCATCGACGCTCTCCAACGTGGCGAACGCCTCGGCACGACGCCCGACTTCGTCGGCAAATCGCTGGAGATACGGCAGGCGTCCCGACGCACCAAGCGCCGCCCACGCGGGGAAGGCCTGCGCCGCCGACGACACCGCGGCATCGACGTGCGCCGCATTGCCGCTGGCGATCTCCCCCAGATGTGTCTGGTCGATAGGCGAGACGCACGCGAACGTGTCGCCGGACGCCACGCGGCGGCCGTCGATATAGTGATCCGGCGAAACGGATACGCCGGCGACGTCAAAACGGGGAGCACTCATTCGATGTCTCGTTGGAAGTGTTTGGCGGAGCGGTTGGGGGAACCGTTGAGGAACGCGTCCGAGGCCTTGCGAATCGTTCAGCGCTTTTCGTCATCGACGGCAGCGAATTTCGCGGCCAGCGCACGGCTCGCGTTCGCGAGCAGCGTGGTGTCGATGCCCACCGCCATGAACGTCACGCCAAGGTCGAGGTAGTGACGGGCAAGCGCCTCGTCGGCGCACAGGATCCCTGCCGCCTTGCCCGCTCGACGGATCCGGGCGATGCCGTCGCCGATCGCCAGACGCACGTCGTGATGCGTCGCGTGTCCGAGATGCCCCATCGATGCCGCGAGATCGGCCGGGCCGATGAACACGCCGTCGACGCCATCGACGGCGGCAATGTCGTCGACCTGCGCTAGCGCGTCGGCCGTCTCTACCTGCACGAGCAGGCAGGTCGTTGTGTTCGCCGCGTGCAGATAGTCGTCGTAGCCGTTCCACCGCGAAGACCGCGCCAATCCGCTGCCGACGCCGCGCGTGCCTTGCGGCGGATACCGCGTGGCGCTCGCGAGCGCGCGCGCCATCCCGGCGGACTCGACCATCGGCACCAGCAGCGTCGTCGCCCCGATGTCCAGCACCTGCTTGATGAGCGCAGCGTCGCCATGCGGCAACCGCACCACAGGGTGTGTCGGATATGGGGCCACCGCCTGCAACGTCGCCAGCATCGTGCGCAGATCGTTGGGGGCATGCTCGCCGTCGATCACCAGCCAGTCGAAGCCGCTGCCGGCGCACAACTCGGCGGCGTACGGCGTGGCGAGTCCCAGCCACAGGCCGATCTGGCGCTCGCCACGGGCCAACGCCTGCTTGAAGGCATTCGGGGGTGTTTTCATATCAACCTCTCCAGTGAGGTGCGAACCATCGGGGACGTTCGGCGCCGTCAGACGAAGCGCACGCCGATCGCGCCGAGCGGGCCGTAGTCGGCGTGAAACACGTCGCCCGCCGCACAGGCCACGGGTCGCGTGAACGACCCGGCCAGCACGATCTCGCCCGCTTGCAGCCCTTCGTCGAAGGCGCCCAGCTTGTTCGCCAGCCACGCAATGCCATTGCCGGGATGGTTAAGCACCGCCGCACTCAGGCCCGATTCTTCGATCGCGCCATTGCGATAGAGCAGCGCGCCCGTCCAGCGCAGATCGACAGCGTCCGGCTTCACGGGACGTCCACCGAGAATCACGGCCGCATTCGCCGCGTTGTCGGCAATCGTGTCGACGACCTTGCGCGGCGCTTTCGTGTCGCGGTCGAAAAGCTCGATGCGGCCATCGATCAATTCGAGCGCCGGCGTCACCCAGGCGGTGGCGTCGAGCACGTCGAACAAGGTAACCCCGGGGCCCTTGAGCGGCTTGGCCAGAATGAATGCCAACTCCACTTCGAGACGCGGCACGATGAACCGCGAGGCATCGAGGGTCGCGCCATCGGTCACAAGCATGTCGTCGAGTAACGTGCCGTGATCGGGTTCCGTGATCTGGGCGGCGACTTGCATGGCGCGCGACGTCAGCCCGATCTTGTGACCGATCACGCGACGCCCTTCGGCGAACTTCAACGCCAGCCACGCCTGTGCGATCGCGTAGCTGTCGGCCGTCGTCATCTCGGGATACCGGCGGGAGAACTGCATGACCGGCGTGCGACAGCGTTCGGCGTCGTGCAGCTCGCGGGCAAGGGCCTGGCAGGTCGCGGCGTCGAGCGTCGGCATCGGGGGGTCTCCATGGCGCCACCCGCTACGGGCAACGCACTCTTGTCGGTCAATAACGCCTATTCTTGCGGCCCCCGGCGCCAGGAACAATCAATCGATTCAGGGACATTGATAAGCAAAACTGGATAATCGAACGCCGCCGGATACCTTCCGCCAGTCAGGTATCGTCAATACAATTTAGAAATGAGAGTGATTTGCATTTATAATTCGCAACGCTTTATTACAAGGCATTACGCAAACCGAACTGAATGCTGTCGGCTGCCGTTCCGGTCAACGCTCGGGTTCGCCACACTCTCGCCGTCAAGAAGGTCAGCCAAGATGAAGATGTCTCCGCGTCGCCGCGCACATGTGGCCGCCGACACCCCCCGCGTCCGCCCCTGCGCCGCCCGCCTCCCCTCCCGTCCTCGTCTGCCGCACGCCATCGCCAGCGCCGCCGCGCTGCTCGTGACAACGCTCGGCACCGCCTATGCGCAGCAGGCCACAGGTGCGACGGCGGCAGAATCCCGGGCCGAAGTCCAACTCGACGCAGTCAACGTTTCCGGCGACTGGCTCGGGACCGGTCTCGACAGCAGCGCGAAGACCTTCCCCGGTGCGCGTACGGTCGTGAAGAAGGCGCAGATCGAGGCATCGGGTGCGACGAACATTGGTGATGTCATGCGCCGCATCCCCGGTGTGCAGGCGAGCGACAACTCGGGTACCGCGGGCAGCGCCATCTCCCTGAACATCGGCGTGCGCGGCCTCACCGGCCGTTACTCGCCGCGCTCGACCGTGTTGCTCGACGGCATTCCGATGGCCGTCGCACCTTACGGTCAGCCGCAGTTGTCCTTTGCGCCGGTCAGCCTCTTCAACATCGAGACCATCGACGTCGTGCGCAGCGGCGGTGCCGTGCGCTACGGGCCGCAGAACGTCGGCGGCGTGATCAACTTCAAGACGCGTGCGATCCCCAGCACGCCGGGCCTTACGGCCGACGCCACCGTGCGCGAGAACGTCTACACGATCGGTGGCGGCGCCAACACCCAATACGGCGCGTTCCTCGGCACGCAGATGGATAACGGTTTGGGACTCGCGCTGCTGTATTCCGGCATGGTCGGACGCGACTGGCGCAAGGGCAGCGACGAGCGCGTGAACGACCTCGCGCTGAAATGGCGGTACGACATCTCGTCGAGCCAGCAGGTGTACGGCAAGGTCTCGTATTACGACGTGAAGTCGAAGACGCCCGGCGGCCTGAGCGTCGCGCAATTCAATGCCGATCCTTTCCAGAACACGCGGCCGAACGACTACTGGAGCGGCAACCGCACCGGCCTCGACGTCGGCTATCTGAACACGATCTCCGAGACGCAGGAATTTGAGATCCGCACGTTCTACAACGAGAGCTATCGTCAGAGCACGCTGATCAACGCCGCCGGCACGCAGACCACACACCAGCCTCGCAACTACGAGACGTTCGGTATCGAGCCACGCTTCACGCAGCGCCTGTTCGTCGGTCCGACCGCGCACGACGTGACCGTTGGCTATCGCTACGTGCACGAGCGTGGCGACGACAACAACTGGACCACGACCCTGGCCACCGGGCGCAACTCCGCCACGCAGACGTTCTACAACTACACCAGCGCGAACGCGTTCTACCTCGACGACCGCATGGCCTGGGGCAACTGGCGACTCACGCCGGGCGTGCGTTACGAGATCATCAACTCGCAGCGCGTCGACAAGTCGACGGGCAACACCTTCCGCTCGGACAACAGCAAGCCGCTGCCCTCGGTGAACCTGTCGTACCTGGTGAACAGCGCGTGGACGGTCTATGCGGACTACAGCACGTCGTTCGGACCGGTGCAGAACACGCAGTTGAATTCGATGTCGGCCACGAACCCGCTGACGCCGGAGCTCGCGCGCACCTATGAAATCGGCACCCGCTGGTCGGACTCGCGTTGGAAGGCCGAGCTCACGGCGTTCAAGATGAAGTTCGACAACCAGATTCTGCAAGTGCCCGGCTCGACCCCGCCCGTCTTCCAGAACATTGGCGCGACGAACCACGACGGCATCGAAACCGCCGTCGATTACACCTTCGACCGCGACAGCGTGCTGCGCGGCTTGAACGTGTACGCGAACTTCACTTACACGCGTGCGATCCAGAAATCGGGCGCGACCGCCGGTCTCGACGTGCCGTTCTACTCGCGCTTCACGGATACACTCGGCGCCCGTTACGACATCGGCGCGTGGACATTCAACGTCTCCACCACGCGCCAGAGCGCGCAGTATTCGGATCTGGCCAACACGGAAGCGGAATCGGCCGACGGCAGCAATGGCAAGGTGCCCGGCTTCCGTCTGTGGAACCTGCAGGCGATGTACAAGGTCCCCGGCTACAAGAACGCCGACGTCACGGTGGGTCTGAACAACGTCTTCGATAAACGCTTCTATACGCGCAACGTCGACGGCAACGCCGGCCGCATGGTCGGCGCGCCGCGCATGATCTACGTGCAGGGCCACTTCGGGTTCTGATCGCCGCAGGATCGGTAAACGAAAAAAAACGGCACCCGCTAGGGTGCCGTTTTCGTTACGACGCGGGTATCAGGTTGGCAGCGCCCGCTCTCTCAGGTTGGCAGCGCCCGCTCTCGCCAGCGCCGCCCGCCCGATTACTCCGCCGTAGGCTCTTCCACCGAGCTTGGCATCGGTGCAAACGCTTCTTCCAGAGCGATCTGGTCGTGACGCTCGCGATCCGACGTCTCGCGGGCCTTGCGGGCCTTGTGATACGCCAGACCCGTACCTGCCGGGATGAGACGGCCAACGATGACGTTTTCCTTCAGGCCACGCAGGTCGTCCTTCTTGCCCATGATCGCGGCTTCGGTCAACACGCGCGTCGTTTCCTGGAACGAGGCTGCCGAGATGAACGAATCCGTCGACAGCGACGCCTTCGTAATCCCCAGCAGCACGTTCTCGTACTGCGCCGGACGCTTGTCCGCGGCGTTCATGGCGTCGTTCTCGTACAGCATGTCCGAGCGCTCGACCTGTTCGCCGATGATGAAGCGCGTATCGCCGTTGTCGGTGATCTGCACACGACGCAGCATCTGGCGAACGATCACCTCGATGTGCTTGTCGTTGATCTTCACACCCTGCAAGCGGTACACGTCCTGCACTTCGTCGACGATGTAACGCGCCAGCGCTTCGATACCCTGCAGACGCAGGATGTCGTGCGGGTCGGCCGGACCGTCCACGATCATTTCGCCCTTGTTCACCACCTGGCCGTCGTGCACCAGCACCTGCTTTTCCTTCGGAATCAGGAACTCGTGCTGGTTGCCGTCGAGATCGGTAATGACCAGACGCTGCTTGCCCTTCGTGTCCTTGCCGAACGACGTGGTACCGGTGACTTCGGCCAGAATGCCGGCGTCCTTCGGTGCGCGCGCTTCGAACAGCTCGGCCACACGCGGCAGACCCCCGGTAATATCGCGCGTCTTCTGCGCTTCGGTCGGGATACGTGCGAGCACTTCACCCACCGGCACTTGCTGACCGTCCTTGATGGTGATCAGTGCGCCCACCTGGAAGCCGATCGTCACTGCGTGATCGGTCCCCGGGATCTTCACTTCCACACCATGTTCGTCGAGCAGCTTGACCTGCGGACGCACGTTCTTCGACGCCGGACCACGACGCTTCGGATCGATCACGACTAGCGTGGACAGACCCGTCACATCGTCGATCTGCTTGGCCACCGTGACACCTTCCTCGACGTTCTCGAACCGGGCGTAACCGCCGTGTTCGGTAATGATCGGGCGCGTCAGCGGATCCCACGTACCCAGTTGGGCACCGGCCTTGACCTGTGCGCCGTCCAGATGCAGCAGCGTGGCGCCGTACGGCACCTTGTGGCGCTCGCGCTCACGGCCATGATCGTCCGTGATCAGGATTTCGCCCGAACGCGAGATGGCGATCTGTTCGCCGCGACCGTTCGTCACGTAACGCATGGTCGCCGAGAAGCGAACCGTACCGTTCGACTTGGCTTCGATCGACGAGGCCACGGCCGCACGCGATGCCGCACCACCGATGTGGAACGTACGCATCGTGAGCTGCGTGCCCGGTTCACCGATCGACTGCGCAGCGATCACACCGACCGCTTCGCCCACGTTCACACGCGAGCCGCGGCCAAGGTCACGGCCGTAACAGGCGGCACACAGACCGAAGCGCGTATCGCAGGTCAGCGGCGTGCGCACGCGCACTTCGTCGACACCCAGCGCTTCGATCATCTCGACGGCGTCCTCGTCGAGCAGCGTGCCCGATTCGTACACCGTCTCTTGCGTTTCCGGATTCACGACGTCGGCCACGGCCACGCGACCGAGGATACGGTCACGCAGGGCTTCGACCACTTCACCGCCCTCGACCAGTGCCTTCATCGCAACGCCGTTGCTCGTGCCGCAATCGTCTTCGACCACGACCAGATCCTGCGTCACGTCGACCAGACGACGCGTCAGGTAACCCGAGTTTGCCGTCTTCAGTGCCGTATCGGCCAGACCCTTACGTGCACCGTGGGTCGAGATGAAGTACTGCAACACGTTCAGGCCTTCGCGGAAGTTCGCGGTAATCGGCGTCTCGATAATCGAGCCGTCCGGCTTGGCCATCAGGCCACGCATCCCCGCGAGCTGGCGAATCTGGGCGCTCGAACCGCGAGCACCGGAGTCGGCCATCATGTAAATCGAGTTGAACGACTCCTGGTCGACGATATTGCCGTCGCGATCGGTCGTCTTCTCTTTCGAGAGCTGCTCCATCATCGCCTTGCCCACGGCGTCGCCGGTCGCACCCCAGATGTCCACGACGTTGTTGTAACGCTCTTGCGCCGTGACCAGACCCGACATGTACTGACGGTCGTATTCCTTGACCTTCTTCGACGCTTCGCCGATCAGCTCTTCCTTCTTCGTCGGCACGAGCATGTCGTCGACGCAGATCGAGATACCGGCGCGCGTTGCCAGGCGGAAGCCCGACTGCATCAGCTTATCGACGAAGATCACCGTCTCGCGCAGACCGCAGCGGCGGAACGCCGTGTTGATCAGCTTCGAGATTTCCTTCTTCTTGAGCGACTTGTTCAGCACCGAGAACGGCAGGCCCGGCGGCAGAATTTCCGACAGGATCGCGCGGCCGACCGTGGTCGGGTACAGCGTGATCTTCGGCGTCTTCTCGCCCGTTTCCGGATCGACCGTGTACTCCGTGATACGCACGTTCACGCGCGAAGCCAGTTCGACTTCCTTGTTGTCGTACGCGCGCAGCACTTCCGAGACGTCGATGAACGACAGGCCTTCGCCGCGGCCGTTGATCTTGTCGCGGGTCGCGTAATACAGACCCAGCACGATATCCTGCGACGGCACGATCGACGGATCGCCGTTGGCCGGGAACAACACGTTGTTCGAGGCCAGCATCAGGGTACGCGCTTCCATCTGCGCTTCGAGCGACAGCGGCACGTGAACGGCCATCTGGTCACCGTCGAAGTCGGCGTTGAACGCCGCGCAAACCAGCGGGTGAAGCTGGATCGCCTTGCCTTCGATCAGCACCGGCTCGAACGCCTGAATCCCCAGGCGGTGCAGCGTCGGTGCGCGGTTCAGCATGATCGGGTGTTCGCGGATCACATCTTCGAGGATGTCCCACACCACCGCCGTCTGGTTCTCGACTTCCTTCTTCGCGGCCTTGATGGTCGTGGCCACGCCCAACACTTCCAGCTTGTGGAAGATGAACGGCTTGAAGAGTTCGAGCGCCATCAGCTTCGGCAGACCGCACTGATGCAGCTTGAGCGTCGGGCCCACGGTAATCACCGAACGGCCCGAGTAGTCCACGCGCTTACCGAGCAGATTCTGACGGAAACGACCGCTCTTGCCCTTGATCATGTCGGCCAGCGACTTGAGCGGGCGCTTGTTCGCACCGGTCATCGCCTTGCCGCGACGGCCGTTGTCGAGCAGCGAGTCCACGGATTCCTGCAGCATGCGCTTTTCGTTGCGCACGATGATGTCCGGGGCCTTCAGCTCGAGCAGACGCTTCAGACGGTTGTTACGGTTGATGACGCGGCGATACAGATCGTTCAGATCCGAGGTCGCGAAGCGGCCACCGTCGAGCGGCACCAACGGGCGCAGCTCGGGCGGGAGCACCGGCAGCACTTCGAGCACCATCCACTCGGGCTTAATGCCCGAACGCTGGAAAGCCTCGAGCACCTTCAGGCGCTTGGCGTACTTCTTGATCTTCGCTTCCGAGCCCGTGGCTTGCAGCTCGGCGCGCAGATGCTCGACCTGCTGGTCGATGTCGATCGAGCGCAGCAGCTCGCGCACGCCTTCCGCGCCCATCTCGGCACGGAATTCGTCGCCGTATTCCTCGACCTTGTTGTAGTAATCCTCTTCGGTCATGATCTGGCACCGCTTGAGCGGCGTCATGCCCGGTTCGAGAACCACATACGCTTCGAAGTACAGCACGCGTTCAATGTCGCGCAGCGTCATGTCGAGCACCATGCCCAGACGCGACGGGAGCGACTTCAGGAACCAGATGTGCGCGACCGGCGAGGCCAGCTCAATGTGGCCCATGCGCTCGCGACGCACCTTCGCCAGCGTGACTTCCACGCCGCACTTCTCGCAGATCACGCCACGGTGCTTCAGGCGCTTGTACTTGCCGCAAAGGCACTCGTAATCCTTGATCGGACCGAAGATCTTTGCGCAGAACAGGCCGTCACGCTCGGGCTTGAACGTCCGATAGTTGATCGTTTCCGGCTTCTTCACTTCGCCGAACGACCACGAGCGGATCTTGTCCGGCGAAGCCAGACCGATCTTGATCGCGTCGAACTGTTCGACCTGCTGAACTTGCTTGAATAGATCGAGCAAAGCTTTCATTGCTTTCTCCTGTTGCCTGAACGCAATTAACTGCGCTCCAGGTCGATATCGATACCGAGCGAACGGATTTCCTTGACCAGCACGTTGAACGACTCCGGCATGCCGGCATCGATTACGTGATCGCCCTTGACGAGGTTCTCGTACACCTTCGTACGCCCCGTCACGTCATCCGACTTCACGGTCAGCATTTCCTGCAGCACATACGATGCGCCGTATGCTTCCAGTGCCCACACTTCCATTTCACCGAAGCGCTGACCACCGAACTGGGCCTTACCGCCCAACGGCTGTTGCGTCACCAGCGAGTACGGACCGGTCGAACGCGCGTGCATCTTGTCGTCGACCAAGTGGTGCAGCTTGAGCATGTGCATGAAGCCGCACGTGACCGGACGCTCGAAGGCTTCGCCGGTACGGCCGTCGAACAGCGTGACCTGGTTCTTCGACGGCGTCATGCCGAGTTCCTTCGCGACGTGATCCGGGAACGCCAGATCCAGCATGCGACGGATTTCGTCTTCATGGGCACCATCGAACACCGGCGTTGCGAACGGCACGCCGTTCTGCAGGTTGCGCGCCAGCGACATGATCTCGTCGTCCGACAGGCTGTCGATATCTTCTTGTTGACCGCTCTCGTTGTAGATCTTCGTCAGGAACTTGCGAACTTCCTGGACCTTGGTGTGCGCCTGCAGCATTTCGCCGATACGCCAGCCCAGACCCTTCGCTGCCCAGCCGAGGTGCGACTCGAGAATCTGACCCACGTTCATCCGCGACGGCACGCCGAGCGGGTTGAGCACGATGTCTGCCGGACGGCCATCGGCCATGTACGGCATATCCTCGATCGGCACGATCTTCGAGACCACGCCCTTGTTACCGTGACGGCCTGCCATCTTGTCGCCAGGCTGCAGACGACGCTTGACCGCCAGGTACACCTTGACCATCTTCAGCACGCCCGGCGGCAGTTCGTCGCCTTGCGTGAGCTTCTTGCGCTTCTCTTCGAAGGCCAGATCGAACGAGTGACGCTTCTGCTCGATCGATTCCTTGATCTGCTCGAGCTGTTGCGCACCTTCGTCTTCCGCCAGACGGATGTCGAACCAGTGGTAACGGTCCAGATCCGCCAGGTATTCCTTCGTGAGCTTGGTGCCCTTGGCGAGCTTCTTCGGACCGCCATTGGCCGTCTTGCCCACCAGGAAGCGCTCCAGACGCTGGAACGCATCGCCTTCCACGATACGCAGCTGGTCGTTCAGGTCGAGGCGGTAGCCCTTGAGTTCATCGTCGATGATCTGCTGGGCGCGCTTGTCGCGCTGAATGCCTTCACGCGTGAACACCTGCACGTCGATGACGGTGCCGCTCATGCCCGACGGCACGCGCAGCGAGGTGTCCTTCACGTCCGATGCCTTCTCGCCGAAGATCGCGCGCAGCAGCTTTTCTTCCGGCGTGAGCTGAGTTTCGCCCTTCGGCGTGACCTTGCCCACCAGCACATCGCCGGCTTCGACTTCCGCGCCGATGTACACGATGCCCGACTCGTCCAGACGGCCGAGTTGGACTTCCGCCAGGTTCGAAATATCGCGCGTGATTTCCTCAGGTCCGAGCTTGGTGTCGCGAGCGACCACGTTCAGCTCTTCGATGTGGATCGACGTATAACGGTCTTCCGCAACGACACGCTCCGAGATCAGGATCGAATCCTCGAAGTTGTAGCCGTTCCACGGCATGAACGCGATCAGCATGTTCTGACCCAGCGCCAACTCACCCAGATCGGTCGACGCGCCGTCGGCGATCACATCGCCGCGCGCCACCTTGTCGCCTTCTTCCACGATCGGGCGCTGGTTGATGTTGGTGTTCTGGTTCGAACGCGTGTACTTGATCAGGTTGTAGATGTCCACGCCGACTTCACCGGCGACGGCTTCATCGTCGTTCACGCGAATCACCACACGGCCTGCGTCGACGTAGTCGACCACGCCGCCACGGAACGCCTGCACGGTCGTACCCGAGTCGACAGCCACCGTACGTTCGATACCCGTACCGACCACCGCTTTTTCCGGACGCAGGCAAGGCACGGCCTGGCGCTGCATGTTCGAACCCATCAACGCGCGGTTCGCGTCGTCGTGCTCGAGGAACGGAATCAGCGACGCGGCGACGGAGACGATCTGCGACGGTGCCACGTCCATGTACTGGATGCGGTCCGGCGTGACCATCAGCGTTTCGCCGGCTTCACGCGACGACACCAGTTCGTCGGTCAGTTCACCGTTTTCGCCAATCGACGCGTTCGCCTGAGCGATCACGTAGCGACCTTCCTCAATGGCCGACAGGTAGTCGATCTGGTCGGTGACCTTGCCGTCTTCCACCTTGCGGTAAGGCGTCTCGAGGAAGCCATACTCGTTCAGGCGGGCGTACAGTGCCAGCGAGTTGATCAGACCAATGTTCGGACCTTCCGGCGTTTCGATCGGGCACACGCGGCCGTAGTGGGTCGGGTGCACGTCGCGCACTTCGAAGCCGGCACGCTCGCGCGTCAAACCGCCCGGGCCCAGTGCGGACACGCGACGCTTGTGCGTGATTTCCGACAGCGGGTTGGTCTGGTCCATGAACTGCGAGAGCTGCGACGAACCGAAGAACTCGCGGATGGCCGACGAGATCGGCTTGCTGTTGATCAGGTCGTGCGGCATCAGGTTTTCCGACTCGGCCTGACCCAGACGTTCCTTCACAGCACGCTCGACACGCACCAGACCGGCGCGGAACTGGTTCTCGGCCAGCTCACCCACGCAACGCACACGACGGTTGCCCAAGTGGTCGATGTCGTCGACTTCGCCGCGGCCATTACGCAGATCCACGAGGATCTTGATGGTCGAGAGAATGTCGTCGTCGCCCAGCGTCATCGGTCCGAGCACTTCGTCACGGCCGACACGACGGTTGAACTTCATACGACCCACCTTCGACAGGTCGTACGCTTCTTCGCTGTAGAACAGACGGTTGAACAGGGCCTCGACCGCATCTTCGGTCGGCGGCTCGCCCGGGCGCATCATGCGGTAGATCGCAATACGCGCGGCCGTGCGGTCGGCGGTTTCGTCGATGCGCAGCGTGGCCGAGATGTACGACCCCTGGTCCAGATCGTTCGTGAACAGCGTCTGGATGTCCGACACGTCCGACTCGCGCAGCTTGACCAGCACGCTTTCGGTGATTTCTTCGTTGGCGTTGGCGATCACTTCGCCGGTATCGCCATCGATCACGTTCTTCGCGAGCACTCGGCCGAGCAGGTAGTCTTCCGGCACCGAGATGAACTTGGTGTTGGCGTTCTCCAGGTCGCGGATATGCTTGGCGTTGACGCGCTTGTCCTTCTGGACGATGACCTTGCCTTCGCGATCCGTGATGTCGAAGCGCGCTACTTCACCGCGCAGACGCTCCGGCACGAACTCCATCTGTGCGCCTTCCGGCATCAGCTTGAAGTTATCGAACACGAAGAAGTTCGCGAGGATCTGTTCCGGCGTCAGGCCGATCGCCTTGAGCAGGATCGTGACCGGCATCTTGCGACGGCGGTCGACGCGGAAGTACAGGATGTCCTTCGGATCGAATTCGAAGTCCAGCCACGAGCCGCGGTAGGGGATGATACGCGCGGAGAACAGCAGTTTGCCCGAGCTGTGCGTCTTGCCCTTGTCGTGTTCGAAGAACACGCCCGGCGAGCGGTGCAGCTGCGAGACGATGACACGCTCCGTGCCATTGATGACGAAGGAACCCGTCGAGGTCATGAGCGGAATTTCGCCCATGTACACTTCCTGTTCCTTGACTTCCTTGACGACGGGCTTGTTCGGCGATTCACGGTCGAGAATCACCAGACGAACCTTGGCGCGCAGGGCCGAGCAAAAAGTCAGGCCGCGCTGTTGACATTCCTTGACATCGAACGCGGGCGTGCCGAGCAGATAGCTGACAAACTCCAGGCGTGCGAACCCGTTGTGAGAAACGATCGGGAAAATGGAGGAAAAGGCTGCTTGCAGACCCTCCGGCTTCCGCTCCGATGCAAGCGCTTCGGCTTGCAAGAACGATGTGTACGAGGCGAGCTGGGTGGCCAGCAAAAACGGCACCTTGTGCACGGTCGGACGCTTCGCAAAACTCTTGCGAATGCGTTTCTTCTCGGTGAAGGAATAGTGCATTACGATCTCCGAATCACTACGCTGGCGACGACGGCAGGCATCGTCAACGGGTGTTCATCGACTGAGACCAGACGTCCCCCGCGGCGGGCTTGCCGTGGAGCAACGAGCTTGGTGGTTGGCCGCTACCAACCGCTGGCTGACGGCGACGGATGCCTGTGTTGCCCGTCGCCCGACCAAACTTGCCTTCTGCAGTCGCTTCAGAAGACAAAGAGAAAACCGCCACGGGTCGAATCCCGGCGCGATCTTTTCTTTGGCCTCTTCGGTATTTCTTCGGTACTACCCTCGCTTCCTCTCTGTTGCTGTGTATCGCCAGTACCCTCGATGATGCGTGCGCTTGAAACGGCAAAAATCACGGATGCATCGGCGAAATCATTTTGCTTTCAACCTCTTGGCACACTTTCGCGCTGGCTTTCGAGTTGCGCGCGCCCCTTTCGGGATTTGGCTCTCCTGAAAGCACAAAAAGGCTGACGACGTTTCGTCGCCAGCCTTCCCTACGCGCAGAGCCGAATTACTTGATTTCGACCTTGGCGCCGGCTTCTTCCAGCTTCTTCTTGGCTTCGTCAGCAGCAGCCTTGTCGACGCCTTCCTTGACAGCCTTCGGAGCGCCATCAACCACGTCCTTGGCTTCCTTCAAGCCCAGGCCCGTGATTTCGCGGACGGCCTTGATCACGCCGACCTTGTTCGCACCGACTTCCGCCAGGATGACGTTGAATTCGGTTTGCTCTTCGGCTGCAGCAGCAGCACCAGCACCCGCGGGGCCAGCCACCGACAGGGCAGCAGCCGACACGCCAAACTTCTCTTCGAACGCCTTGACCAGGTCGTTCAGTTCCATAACCGACATTGCGCCAACGGCGTCGATGATGTCTTCTTTCGTGATTGCCATTTGTAAAACTCCTAGATTGTGTTCGGACCGAAGTCAGCGATCGTGTAACCGGGACGAGAATTAAGCAGCTTCTGCTTGCTTCTTCTCGGCCACGGCAGCCAGGACGCGAGCAAAGCCGGAAACCGGCGCTTGCATGACACCCAGCAACTTCGCGAGCAGTTCGTCGCGGCTCGGGATCGAGGCGAGCGCTTGCACGCCTGCCTTGTCCATCACCTTGCCGTCGTACGAGCCGGCCTTCAAGATCAACTTGTCGTTGCCCTTCGAAAAGTCGTTCAAGACTTTCGCAGCGGCTACGGGATCCGTCGAGATACCGTAGATCAGAGGACCGGTCATCTGCTCAGCCAGGTCAGCAAACGGGGTGTTTTCCACCGCGCGGCGAGCCAGCGTGTTCTTCAGAACGCGCAGGTAGACGCCTTGCTGACGCGCATTGGCGCGAAGCTTCGTCAGATCGCCAACCGTGATTCCGCGATATTCAGCCACAACGATGGTCGAAGCGCCGGCGACTTGCGCCGAAACTTCTGCCACGACGGCTTTCTTATCATCAAGATTAAGTGCCACGGTTAACCTCCAAAATTGACATCACCTCATGGTGATGCCGTTCCACTAACGGCTTACCGACATGTCTGGAGTTTCAACCGCCACGCCCGGTTGCCCAGGTGAGGCGATGTGACTGCATAACTTGTTCGGGTTCGCCATCTGCGTTGGCTGGCGTATTAAGGGAGCGTCAACACATGCCCATTCCCGCCAACGGTCTTTGATAACCGGAAGCGATTTCCGAAGAATCCGCTTCCGCCCAAAGTCTTTTGCTGCTGACTGTCGATCCTGAGGATCGCAGTCGTCGCAGGGGACGCCATCACCCTGCGATTGCGATACGGTCTGGCTTAGGCAGCCAGGCTGGCCTGATCCACACGCACGCCAACGCCCATCGTGCTCGAGAGGGCGATCTTGCGCAGGTAGACACCCTTGCTCGAAGCCGGCTTCGACTTCGTCAGGGCTTCCAGCAGGGCCGACAGGTTCTGACGCAGTGCTGCCGGGTCGAACGACGCACGACCGATGGTCGCGTGAATAATGCCGCCCTTGTCAACGCGGAACTGCACCTGACCGGCCTTGGCGTTCTTCACTGCCGTAGCGACGTCCGGGGTCACCGTGCCAACCTTCGGGTTCGGCATCAGGCCGCGCGGGCCGAGAATCTGACCCAGCGTACCGACGACGCGCATCGTGTCCGGCGAAGCGATCACGATATCGAAGTCCATCTTGCCAGCCTTGATTTGCTCGGCGAGGTCTTCCATACCCACGATTTCAGCGCCGGCAGCCTTGGCTTGCTCGGCCTTTTCGCCTTGAGCGAACACAGCCACGCGAACCGACTTACCGGTACCGGCCGGCAGAACGACCGAGCCGCGAACCACTTGGTCCGACTTCTTCGCATCCACGCCCAGTTGCACGGCGACGTCGATCGACTCGTCGAACTTGGCGCTTGCGCATTCCTTGACCAGGGCCAGAGCATCGCCGACCGGGTACAGCTTGTTGCGGTCGACCTTGGCGGCCAGTGCTTGTTGACGCTTAGAGATCTTAGCCATTACAGACCCTCCACCGTGATGCCCATCGAACGTGCGCTGCCAGCGATGGTGCGAACCGCGGCGTCCAGATCGGCGGCGGTAAGGTCAGGCATCTTGGTCTTCGCGATTTCTTCCGCTTGTGCGCGGGTGATCTTGCCCACCTTGTCGGTGTGCGGCTTGCTCGAACCCTTTTGCAGGTTGGCAGCCTTCTTGATCAGCACCGTTGCCGGCGGGGTCTTCAGGACGAACGTGAAGCTCTTGTCCGCAAATGCGGTGATCACCACCGGGGTCGGAAGACCCGGCTCGAGGCTCTGCGTTTGCGCGTTGAACGCCTTGCAGAACTCCATGATGTTCAGGCCACGTTGACCCAGGGCCGGGCCCACGGGGGGCGACGGGTTGGCTTTACCTGCAGGAATCTGCAGCTTGATAAAGCCGATGATTTTCTTTGCCATGGTTTACTCCGGAACGAATATGTGGCGCATATTCGGGGTTGAGTCATAGCGCGCGTTCACCAAAACGGGCTACTGACGCTCCTCGGCGACGGCTGTCACCAACGCAAAAACGCGCCGGACGTCGCGCCGGCGCATTTTATTCTTAGATCTTTTCGACTTGCCCGAACTCCAGTTCTACCGGAGTTGCCCGTCCGAAAATGGTGACGGAAACACGGAGGCGAGATTTTTCGTAGTTCACTTCTTCCACCGAGCCGTTGAAGTCCGTGAAAGGACCTTCCTTGACTCGAACCAGCTCGCCCACCTCGAACAACGTCTTCGGACGCGGCTTTTCCACCCCGTCCTTGATTTGCGACATGATCTTGTCGACCTCGGCCTGTCGAATCGGAATCGGGCGATTGCCCGTACCGCCGACAAAACCGGTGACCTTGGCGGTATTCTTCACCAGGTGCCACGTGTCATCCGTCATTTCCATCTCGCACAGCACATAGCCGGGGAAGAAACGACGCTCGGTGACCGACTTGTGGCCACCTTTGATTTCAACGACTTCTTCGGTCGGGACAAGAATCTCACCGAACAAGTCTTCCATGCCGGCACGCGCAATACGCTCACGCAGCGCCTTGGCTACGCTCTTTTCCATGCCGGAATACGCATGAACGACGTACCAGCGCTTCTTACTCGGTGCAGCCCCGGTATCAGACATATCACTTCCAGCCAAGAATCAAAGAGAACACCGCCCATTCAATCGTCTTGTCGCTGATCCAGAGATACAGCGCCATCACGATGACGAACGCGAAGACAATCGCAGTCGTTTGAGCGGCCTCTTTACGGGTCGGCCAAACGACCTTACCCACTTCCCGATACGCATCCTTGGCAAAAGCCAGGAAGCTTTTGCCGGTTTGCGATGCCAATGCAACACCTGCTGCGATGGCGAGAACGACGACGATGGCAGCAACGCGCACATACAGTGCCTGTTGCCCCAGCGCGTAGAAGGCCACGACACCAGCAATCACGAGCAGCCCGGCCAGTGCCAGCAGCAGCTTGTCGCCAGTCGTACGTACAGTTTCTACGGGAGAATTCGCCATTTCCAGCTTGCAGACAGTTGTTTGGCAGGGGCAGAGGGAATCGAACCCCCAACCTTCGGTTTTGGAGACCGACGCTCTGCCAGTTGAGCTATACCCCTAAAACAGCAGTGGGGCCAGCCGCCAAAAGCTGACCCCGTAAGCGCGGACCGTTAAGGTACCGGCTTACGCTACGATCTTTGCAACCACGCCGGCGCCGACAGTACGGCCACCTTCGCGAATTGCGAAACGCAGGCCTTCAGTCATGGCGATCGGAGCGATCAACTTGACGGTGATCGACACGTTGTCGCCAGGCATGACCATTTCCTTGCCTTCCGGCAGGGTGATCGAGCCCGTCACGTCCGTCGTACGGAAGTAGAACTGCGGAC
>NZ_MKVU01000022.1:0-283615 GCF_001899225.1 Pandoraea sp. 64-18
GATCCTGTCGTACATCATGTGCAAAGCCATGAATCGCTCGTTCTTCAACGTGCTTCTCGGCGGGTTCGGTGCAACGCCGGGCGCGAGCCCTGCGGGCGGCGCGCAACAACAACGGCCGGTGAAGTCGGGTTCGCCTGACGACGCCGCGTTCCTGATGAGCAACGCGGAATCGCTGGTGATCGTGCCGGGTTACGGCCTGGCCGTCGCCCGCGCGCAGCACGCCCTGAAGGAGTTGACCGACAAGCTCACCGAGAAGGGGGTGAATGTGCGCTACGCCATTCACCCGGTGGCAGGGCGCATGCCGGGTCATATGAACGTGCTGCTCGCCGAAGCCGAAGTGCCGTACGATCAGGTGCTGGAGATGGACGAGATCAACGGCGAATTCGGCCAGACGGACGTGGTGCTGGTGCTCGGCGCGAACGACGTGGTGAACCCGGCCGCGAAGAACGATCCGACATCGCCGATCGCCGGCATGCCGATTCTCGAGGCGTACAAGGCCAAGACGATCATCGTCAACAAGCGTTCGATGGCGGCGGGCTATGCCGGTCTCGATAACGAGTTGTTCTATCTCGACAAGACCATGATGGTGTTCGGCGACGCGAAGAAGGTCGTCGAGGAAATGGTCAAGGCCGTCGACTAAGGCGACACGTTCGCCATCGGCCGGACTGCGGGGCTGCACGGGAAGGTGACCGGCAGCCCCGCGCTACAATGCGCGCTCCTCATTGCTCCCAGGAACCGCGCCATGACGCTCGGCATTGTCGCCGCTCTCCACGAAGAAATTACCGATCTGCTCGCCGAGATGGCGCCCGGCGCGCACGTCGAGTCCATCGGTATGCGCGACTACCACGTGGGCAAGCTGCATGGCCATGACTGTGTCGTCGTGCTCGCACGTGTCGGCAAGGTTGCGGCGGCCGCCACGACCGCCGCGCTGATTCACCGGTTCGCGATCGACGAGCTCGTTTTCACAGGCGTGGCCGGCGGACTCGCGCATGGGTTGTCGGTCGGCGACATCGTCGTGGCCGACACGCTCGTGCAGCACGACATGGACGCCAGCCCCCTCTTCCCTCGTTTCGAAATCCCGCTGCTCGGGCGCGACACCTTCGCCAGCGCACCGCCGCTGCGCGACGCCCTGGCGAAAGCGGCGCGCGACTGGCTCGCCGAGGAGATGGCGACGCAAGTGCCTGTCGCGCTGCGCACCGAGTGGCAGATGAGCGCCCCGCGCGTGCACGTCGGGCAAGTCGCGAGCGGCGATCAGTTCGTCTCCAGCGCGGGCGAGGTCAGCCGGCTGCGCGACGCGCTGCCGCAGACCCTCGCCGTGGAGATGGAAGGGGCCGCCGTGGCACAGGTGTGTCACGAGTACGGCGTTCCGTTCGCGGTGATGCGCACGCTCTCCGATAGCGCCGACGACACCGCCCACGTCGACTTCCCGCGCTTTCTGCGCGAGGTGGCCAGCCATTACTCGCACGGCATCCTGCGCCGCTTCCTGACCGAACGGCGCGCATGATCCGGGGACCCGCCGCGGACCATCCGAGCGCTTCACCATCGGACCCTTCGAGGCGTCCGTCCCCGTTTGGACAATGACGGCGCACGATCTCGATACCTCGCATCGAACGCCTTCCCGACAATGCCATCTCTTGCATTGTCCGAAGGAGAGTCCCGATGAACTTGGAAAATCATCATGTCGGCACAGGCGCAACGGCGCGTCTGAGTACGCCGGCATTGGCGCCGATCTATCGAACGATGGCCTGGAGCGACGTCGTCCAGATCCGCGCCCTCAACCCCAAGTGCAATCCGACGAAGGCGGCAATCACCCTTGCCGCCGAACATCCGGACAGCGTGTTCGGACGCGAAATCGATTGCAACGTCGGCAGGACGGCCGTCGGCGAACCGGCCCTCAACGCGCAGCAGCAATTGGCACTGCGCCGGCTGGCCGTGCTCGAAGACCACGAGGTCACGGTCGATTCGCTCAGGGATGCGGGCCTGCCCACTGCCCTTGCCGTCGATCTCGTGCAGCGCCTGTGCGCACGCCCGACGGGTTGGTCCCTCTTCGAGCGGCTCGTGATCACGCCGACGCTGAACGACTGGGCGCGATCCGTACTGGAACGTCAGGACCCCGTTCACGTGGCCGACGACGTGCTGACGCTGCGCATCCTGCAGGCGTTCGGTCACGACGTCGCCGTGCCGTGGACGTTCGACGTCACCAACAAGTGGGTGTACTTCTACAGCGTATCGTCGGGCGACACGGGGTGCCTCACGCGACTGCTCAATACGGCGACACGCGATCGACCGGACGATAGTGCCCGGCGCGAGGCATGCCGCAAGGCCTATCAGGCGCTGGCATATACGCATTTCGGCGCAGACGGCCAGCTCTGGCCGCATTGGGAAGCGAGAGACGACACCTGGGAGATTTACCCGGATCCGCGCGGCGAAACCTTCCGTGACGACATCGTGTCCGAGAACGCCATCACCTGCGAGACGGAGCGGTGGCTCCGGAACGTTACACCCGTCGGATTCATGAACGTTTCCGGCCACTCGCCGCGCACCGGCCTCGACTACGACAGCGATCTGTCGGACCCGGACAACGTGACGTGCGATCCAGAGCGCGCTCGGGTCTCGCCGAGCGAACTGCGCGTGCGCCTCGCAACGCTGGCGGCGCAGCGACGCGGGGAGACGCAAGCCGCATTGGCGGTATCGCTTGCACCACCTGCACCACCTCCATCACTTGCCCCCTCTTCAGCCAGGCGGGTCGCCTGGTCTCCCGCCACCGACCAGTAGCCACGACGCGCCCGTCGCGCACAAAGCAAAAGACCGGCGGCCGCCGGTCTTTGTCGTAACGTCGAACGAGACGATTCGCTTACGCTTGCGGCGCGCCCGCCTCGTCCTTGCCTTCGCTCTTGCCCTCACTTTCCGCGCGCTTGCGCACCGAGCCGGCAATCAGGTCGAAGCGGAACAGACGGCATTCGAGCGCGCCGTTGAACAGCGGCGTACGACGCGATTCGCGCAGACGCATCTGTCCAGGCAGGCTCATGTCGGCCGTCAGCAGGTAGGCACTCCAGCCCGTGAAGCGCTGCTTGAGCGCGTCGCCGAAGGCGCGGAAGAATGCCGCGTCGACACCGTCCGGCTGATTGCGCTGGAACTGACCGCCGCGATTGCCCTGCATGTCCGGCGATTCGTCGCCGTCATCGGCGTCGCGCGATCCGCGACGTCCGCGCACTTCGATACGCTCGCCGTACGGCGGATTGGCGACGATGATGCCGGGTCGATCCACCGGGGGCGACATATCGCGCGCATCCACCTGCTTGAGGCCGATGTCGCCCACGCCCGCACGCTCCAGGTTGGCGCGGGCCTTGGCCAGCATGTCGCCCGAGATATCGCTGCCGAAAATCGTCGGCGGCACACCGCGCACGCGGGCATCGCGTTGCGCTTCGGTGGCCTGCACCTTCAGCGCCTGCCATGCCGTGATGTCATAGCCCTTGAGCTTCTCGAAGCCAAAGCGGCGCTCGGCACCCGCGGGCACGCCCAACGCAATCTGCGCCGCTTCCGCGAGGAAGGTGCCGCTGCCGCACATCGGGTCGTACAGCACCATGTCGGCCGCCGTGTCGGTGCGCCAGCCGGCCAGACGCAGAATGCCCGCAGCCAGATTCTCGCGCAGCGGGGCCGCCCCCTTGTCCAGGCGCCAGCCGCGCTTGAACAGCGCTTCGCCCGAAGTATCGAGATAGAGGGTAGCGTCGGTGGCGGTCAGGAAGGCGAACACCCGCACGTCGGGCTGCGACGTATCGATGTTCGGCCGCGTGCCGGTCTTCTCGCGCAGGCGGTCGCACACAGCGTCCTTGATCCGCAGCGTGACGAATTCGAGGCTGCGCACCGGCGCCTTGATGCCGGTGACGTCCACGCGCAGCGTCTGCTGGGACGAAAACCACTCTTCCCAGCGCTGACGCAAGGCGAAGTCGTAAATGTCCTGTTCGGTGCGGTACGCCTGCTGTGCGATGCGCAGCAGCACGCGGCTCGCGATGCGCGAATGCAGGTTGGCGGCCATGCCGGCGGCCCACGGACCGGCGAAATGCACGCCACCGGGCACCTGCTTGCCCACCGACACGGGCGCCAGACGTCCCAGCTCTGCCAATTCGGCGGCGAGCGCCTCTTCCAGTCCGCGAGGACAGGGCGCGAAGAATTCGAAGGAAGCCATTTCGATGCGTACGACCGGCACGCGAAGTGCCGGCGGAGGGAATAAACCGCTATTGTACGCGCGCCGACCCGGCCGGCGTCAGCGCCGCGCCACCGGGGCAGGCGGCGAGTTTGTGCAACAGCGTCTCGACGATGGCGTCGGGCGACTCGCGGATGTCGATCACCAACGCGTCGCGCGGTTCTTCGAGCGTGTCGAACTGGCTTTGCAACAGCGCCGGGTCGAAGAAATGCCCGCCACGCGACGCCAGGCGCTCGCCGATCACCTCGGGGGCCCCCTTCAGGTAGACGAACACGACGTCGCCGTCGTGCTCGCCCAGCACGTCGCGATAGCGCGAGCGCAACGCCGAACACGCGAACACGTGGTGACGCCCCGCCACGCGGCGCGCAACGATCGCCTCGCGAATCGCCGCCAGCCACGGGGCGCGGTCGTTGTCGTTAAGCGCCTCACCGCGCCGCATCTTTTCGATGTTCGCGGCGCTGTGAAACGAATCCGCGTCGGAAAACCCGCAGCCCAGACGCTCGGCAAGTCGTTGCCCGACCGTGCTCTTGCCGCTGCCCGATACGCCCATTACCACGACGATCATGGCTCGCCTCCTTGTAACCGGCTGACTCGCGTCAGCGTATTGACGCTGTTGCACGCCCTGCATCGCTACCTCACACCACCGTGGCGAGGCCGAGCGTCAGCAGCAACGCCACAACCGAAATGATCGTCTCGCACACCGTCCAGGTCTTGAAGGTCTGCGGCACGGTCATGTTGAAATATTCCTTGACCAGCCAGAAGCCGCCGTCGTTGACGTGCGACAGGATCAGCGAGCCCGCGCCCGTGGCCAGCACCATCAATTCCGGTTTCACGGTGGCACCGGCGGCCGCCGCGATCGGTGCGACGATGCCGCACGCCGTGGTCATGGCCACCGTGGCCGAGCCCGTCGCGATACGAATCAGCACCGCCACCAGCCAGCCCAACAGCAGCGGCGAGAGGTGGGCGTTCGTCGCGACATCGACGATCGCCTTCGACACGCCGCTGTCCATCAGGATACGCCCGAAACCGCCACCCGCTCCCACCACCAGCGTAATCGTGGCGATCGGCGCCAGACACTCGTTGGTGAACTTCAGGATGTGGTCGCGATTGAAACCGCGCTGCTTGCCGAACGTGAAGAAGCTCACGAGCGTGGCGATCAGCAACGCCATCACCGAGTTGCCGATCAGGCGCAGAAATTCGTTGGCAAACGTCTTCGGCGCGAAGAACAGGTCGGCCCAGCTACCGATGAGCATCAGGATCACCGGCAGCAGGATCGTGAACAGCGTGATGCCGAAGCCCGGCAGTTCGTTCAGCGCACGGTCCTTTTCGACGAACTGCGAGAGCAGCGGATTGTCCGGATTGGGCACCACGTGGCGCGCCATGAGCTTTGCGAACAGCGGGCCGGCAATGGCCGCCGTCGGAATGCCGACGATCAGCGCGTACATGATGGTGTGACCGATGTCCGCGTTGTAGGCGGTCACGGCGAGCAACGCGGCCGGGTGCGGCGGAATCAGGCCGTGCACGACCGACAGGCCCGCCACCATCGGAATGCCCACGAGCACCATCGACGTACCGGTCCGCTTGGCGACGTTGAACGCAATCGGAATCAGCAGCACGAAACCGACTTCGAAGAACACCGGCAGACCGACGATGAACGCGATCACGACCATCGCCCAGTGCACGTTCTTCTCACCGAAAGCGCCGATGAGCGTGCGCGCAATGCGCTCGGCCCCGCCCGACTCGGCCATCATCTTGCCGAGCATCGTGCCAAGCCCCACCACCAGCGCAATGTGCCCCAGCGTGTTGCCCACGCCTGTCTCGAACGCCTTGACGATTCCCCCCATCGGCATACCCACCGCCAGCCCGAGCACGAGCGAGACGACGATCAGCGTGATGAACGGATTCAGTTTGAAACGCGCGATCAGCAGAATCAGCGCGATTACCGCGACTAGCGCGTACACCAGCAGCAAGTTGCCTTGCACCGCGACCATGGGGGGTCTCCTCGTTTGGCTAGATGGGCGAATGCCCGAAGGGCTTGCGCCCGATTATTGGAATTGTGGGATGTGATGCGTTGCTTCGATGAAACCGGTGTTGCCTAGCGGCGCGGCAAGGCAGTCGCCGCTCGCGCGAGACGCGTAATGCCGTCCCAGTCCTGCGCGTCCACGAGCGCCTTGGGGGTGAGCCACGATCCCCCCACGCACACCACATTGGGTTGCGCGAGATACGACGGCGCCGACTCGGCGCTGATACCGCCCGTCGGGCAGAAACGCACGTGCCGGAACGGCCCGTAAAGGGCCTTGAGCATCGGCACGCCCCCCGACGGTTCGGCCGGGAAGAACTTCACCGTGTCGTAGCCATCGGCGAGCGCCGCGAGAATGTCGGACGGCGTCACCACGCCCGGCAGCAACGGCAGACCTGCTGCCTTGGCCGCCGCGCCCAGCGCGCTCGTGTAGCCCGGCGAGACGCCGAAGCGCGCGCCGGCCGCCACGGCCTGCGCCATTTCTTCCGGGCGTGTGAGCGTGCCCACGCCGACAATCAGTTCGTCGGACAGCCCCGCCACATGGCGAATGACGTCCATCGCGGCCGGGGTGCGCAGCGTGATTTCGAGGACCCGCACGCCGCCCGCGAGCAGCGCGCGCGAGACCTGCTCGCCCTGCTCGACGCTGTCGAACTGGAGCACCGGAACCACGGGGCCGGCACGAACGATGTCATTGATGTCCATTACGTTTTCCTTGAATGCAGCGACGTGACCGGCACGTCACTCAGAACCGAAGAACACGGACGCGCCGGCTTCAGCCGCGCCCACCGCCGCGCGCATGTGACCGAAGAGCAGACGCCCGGTGTCGTCGCCCGAGACCGGCACCTCTGCCATCTCACGCGCCTCCCATACCTGCGGGGCCACCTCGGCGTGCAGCATGCCGGCGTTCGCGTCGAGCACGATCAGATCGCCGTCGCGCACCCGTGCCAGCGGGCCGCCGCCCGATGCTTCAGGCGACACGTGAATCACGGCGGGCACCTTGCCCGAGGCGCCGGACATCCGGCCATCGGTCACGAGTGCCACCGCAAACCCTTCGTCCTGCAAAACACCGAGTAGCGGAGTGAGGCGGTGCAGCTCGGGCATGCCATTGGCGCGCGGCCCCTGGCCACGCAGCACCACGACCACGTCGCGACGCAATTCACCGGCGTCGAACGCGGTCTGAACCGCTTCCTGCGACGCAAATACGCGTGCCGTTGCGGCCACGCGCCGATGTTCCGGCTTGACCGCCGACACCTTGATGACGCCGCGTCCCAGATTGCCGTGCATGAGCCGCAATCCGCCATCGGGGGCGAACGGTTCGGCATGGCCGCGCAGGACGTCACGATCACCACTGTAGGCGCTACCGGCGCGCCACGCCAGTCCATCGGGCGACAGCCACGGCTCGGCGCGGTAGCGCGCGAGGCCCGGACCGGCCACGGTCTTGACGTCGTCGTGCAGCAGGCCCGCGTCGAGCAATTCGCCGATCAGGAAGCCCATGCCACCCGCCGCGTGGAAATGATTCACGTCGGCCTTGCCGTTCGGATAGACGCGCGCCATGAGCGGCACCACGGCCGACAACGCGTCGAAATCGTCCCAATCGATGATGACGCCCGCCGCGCGGGCCATCGCCACCAGATGGAGCGTGTGATTGGTGGAACCGCCCGTGGCCAGCAGGCCGACGATGCCGTTGACGACGGCACGCTCGTCGACCACATGGCCGATCGGGGTGTAGTCGGGCGTGTCGGCGCCGATGGCCAGCACGCGCGCGAGGGCGGCGTCGGTCAGTGCGTCGCGAAGCGGCATGTGCGGATGCACGAAGGCCGCGCCCGGCAGGTGCAGGCCCATGATTTCCATCAGGAGCTGATTGCTGTTGGCGGTGCCGTAGAACGTGCAGGTGCCTGCGCCGTGATAGGCCTGCGACTCGGCTTCGAGCAGCGCGTCGCGGCCGACCTTGCCCGTGGCATACGCCTGGCGGATCTTGGCCTTCTCGTCATTCGACAAGCCGCTCGCCATCGGACCAGCCGGCACGAAAATCGTCGGCAGATGACCGAATTGCAGGGCACCGATCACGAGACCCGGCACGATCTTGTCGCAAACACCGAGCATCAGCGCGGCATCGAACATGTTGTGCGAGAGCGCGACCGCCGTACTCATGGCGATGATCTCGCGCGAGAACAGCGACAGCTCCATGCCTGCGTTACCTTGCGTGACGCCGTCGCACATCGCCGGCACCCCGCCCGCGACCTGCACCGTGGCGCCGAGCTTGCGCGCGGCTTCGCGCAAACGCGCCGGATACGACTCATATGGCTGATGTGCCGAGAGCATGTCGTTGTAAGCCGTGACGACGCCGACGTTCGGACGACGCTGTTCGCGCAGGACGAGCTTGTCATTGGCCGGCATGGCGGCGAATCCGTGCGCCAGATTGGCACAGGACAGCGCGCCGCGCTGCGGGAAGCGTCCGGCGCTGGCGTCGATGCGGGCCAGATACGCCGCACGCGTGTCGCGGCTGCGCGCGGCAATGCGCGCCGTGACGGCCATTACGGTCGGGTGCAGGGGCTTCTTTTGCTCAGACATCATGCCGGGGAACGGAAATTGCGCCGCACCCAGGGGCAGGTGCGATTCGGAGCGGAGTTTAGTAGAAATTCTACATCGCATCAATCGAAAGACATCGGCATCCGGGCTTGTCCCTAGTGTTATCCAATAGTTACGTCGAATTTTACCGCATCAAGAAACATAACCCCATAATATGAAATGCTGATTTCATGTAGTTTTTGTACATTCTCGCCGCAACATGCACACGTGCCGATCCGCGCCCGCACTGCGGCGCCGGGACCTGCGGGTGCTATAGTGGGCGCCTGCTTTTGTCGACGCCTGCCATGCTGAACCGAATCAAAGCCACGCTGACCCAATTGCGCCCGTCCGAGCGCAAGCTCGCGACCTATGTGCTGGATGCGCCGCGCGAAGTCGTCGATCTGTCGATGAACGAACTCGCCGAACGCGCCAGCGTCAGCCAACCGACAATCGCCCGGTTCTGTCAGGCGGTGGGTTGCAGCGGCTATCGGGAGTTCAAGATCCGGCTGGCGCAGGGCATCGCGCAAGGGGTGCCGTTCGTACACCGCGACGTCCGCCCCGACGAACCGGTGCCGGGCATCGCCAGCAAGGTGCTCGACCGCACCATCGGCAGTCTCATGCAGGTTCGCAACAATCTCTCGCCCGACAGTATCGGGCAAGCCATCGAGCTGCTTGCCGGGGCACGGCGCATCGAGTTCTATGGCGCGGGGGCGTCGGGGATTGCCGCACAGGACATGCAGCACAAGTTCTTCCGGCTCGGGGTGCCCGCCGTGGCATATAGCGACCCGCATGTCTACGGAATGTCGGCCGCGCTGCTGCGACAAGGGGATGTGGTGGTGGCAATCTCCAACACCGGGCGCACGCAGGATCTGCTTGAAGCCGTCCAGTTGGCGCGAACGGCGGGCGCGAGCGTGATTGCAATCACGCACAGCAACTCGCCACTGGCGCGGCAGGCGAGCGTCGCGCTCTTCGCCGATGTCGACGAAGACACCGACGTCTACTCGCCACTGACCTCGCGTATCGCGCATCTCGCCATTGGCGACGTGCTCGCCGTGGGCATGGCGCTGCGCCTGGGCGATCGCCTGCCCGCCCAACTCGCCCGCGCGAAGGAAGTCATCAATCGCCGCCGGACGACGAACGAAGGGCGATAGCCACGGCTATCGCCTCACCCTCGTCATTTCGCATCGCTTAAGGTCAGCGCCTATGCCGCGCTCAGCGCTGCTGTGCCTGCGGATTGACGGCGTTCTGTAATGGCTTGCCGGTCAGCGCAGCAACGAGGTTGTCCGCCGCGCACGCGGCCATGGCATGGCGCGTCTCGTGTGTTGCCGAACCGATATGCGGCAGCGCGACCACTTGCTTCATCTTCAGCAGCGGCGAATCGACCGACACCGGCTCGCGCTCGAACACGTCGAGGCCCGCCCCACGCAGATGGCCCGACGCCAGCGCATCGATCAGCGCCGCCTCGTCGATCACCTTGCCGCGCGCCGCGTTGATGAAAATGGCGCCCGGCTTCATCTGCGCGAATTCGTTCGCTCCGATCAACCGTTCCGTCGCCGGCGATAGCGGTACGAGCGTCACGACAAAGTCGGCTTCGGCCAGCAACGCCGGAAGTGCCCGGTGCCGAGCGCCGTAGGCCTGCTCCGCAGCCTCGTTGCGCGAACGGTTGCTGTACAACACCTTCATGCCGAAGCCGAGCGCGGCACGACGCGCGACCGCGCCGCCGATGCGGCCCATGCCGACGATGCCAAGCGTCTTGCCTTGCACGTCGGTACCGAAATGTGCCTCGTCGAGACTCGCCGTCCAACCGCCCGACTTCACCAGTTCGGCCAGTTCGACGACGCGCCGGGCACTCGACAGAATCAGGGCGAAGACGGTATCCGCCGTGGTTTCCGTCAGCACATCGGGGGTATTCATCAGCACGATGCCGCGACGCGTGAGATCGGCCACGTCGAATTGATCGTAGCCCACGGAAATGGTGGCCCAGGCCTTGAGCCTGGGTGCGGCGTCCAGCAATGCGGGCGTGACGTTCATGCCCCCGCCGATGGCGCCCTCGGCGCGGCCCAACGCCGCCAGGAATGCCGCGCGATTGCCGTCGTTCACCCCGTCGAATTCCGTCAGCGTAAAGGTTTCGGCCAACCGCGCGCGCACATCCGGCGGCACGCTCTTGTACAGCACCACTTCCGGAAGACTCATCCTCTTCACTCCTTGGGAGGTTGCCGCTACCCGCACCCGCGGGCACCGGACGACACGTTCGGTATGCCGGATCAGCGCCGAGTGCCCTGAGCGTCGGCAAAAGCCCGTTCGAGAAAATCGAGGCGGTCCTGGCCCCAGTAGGGCTGGCCGTCGAACACGAACCACGGCGCGCCGAAGACGCCGGCGCGTTCGGCGTCGTCGGTGTTGGCGTCGTAGGCCGCCTGCACGCCGGCCGTCTTCGACGCCGCGAGCAGCGATGCGCCGTCGAGCGACAGGCTGTCGGCGATCGCCTGCAACGTTGCCTCGTCGGCGATGTTGCGCTCCTCGGCCCACAGCGCCGTCGAAATGGCCGCCGTCAGCGCGAGCGCCTTGTCCGTGCCATGCGCGAGCTGCGCGGCGACGATCAAACGCGCCGCCGGATCGCCCGCCACCGGAAAGTACTTCGGTTCCAGGTTGAGTGGCACGCCGAGATAGCGGGACCAGCGCGCCAGCTCGACCAGACGATACGCTTGGCGCTGCGGCGCACGCTTGGCCAGCGGCAGGCCGCCCGAGCCGGCGAAGATGCGCCCGATATCCATCGGCTTCAACTGGATCTGCACGTCGTAGCGACGTGCCAGTTCGACAAAGCGGGCCTGCCCCATGTAGACATAGGGCGACGGCGGCGCCACGAAATAATCGCAGGTCAGACTCACGGCAGACTCCTCTCGGGTATTGGTGGTGGGCGCGGGTGGGCGCGCGATGGTGCGGTGGCCAGTGCTGGCGATGTGCGACGACGTGGGTGAAAAATGATCCGGCGCGTCAGAACGGCTTGACGACCACGAGGATCACCGCCGCGAGCAGCGCCAGCACCGGAAATTCGTTGAAATAGCGATACCAGCGATGCGAATGTGTGTTGCGACCGGTTTCGAATTTGCGCAGCAGACGGCCGCACGCATGGTGGTACCCCAGCAGCAACACCACGATGAGCAGCTTGGCGTGCAACCAGCCGCCGTAGCGTCCGATCCCGTAGTACAGCCAGAGGATCAGTCCGAAAGCGAGCGCGGGCACCGCCAGTATCGTCATGAAGCGATAGAGCTTGCGGGCCATGAGCAGCAGGCGCTGCGTGGCAGCGGGATCGCTCTCCATCGCGAGGTTGACGAAGATGCGCGGCAGGTAGAACAGGCCGGCGAACCACGAGGCGACGAAAACGATATGGAGCGCTTTGATCCAGAGCATCGGGGACGGGCGGCCCGCACGCAGGCCGTCGAATATTTTGAACAGCAAACAATGTACAACAATCCGTCGCGCCGCGAAGGGCAACGTCCCGTGCATTCAGGCTCGGGCACCGCGACAAATCGACGCGACGCGGCCCGCGGCGTTATCGCGCACCGGGTTGTCATCCGCTGGGGTGCGGCGTCATCGCGTCTCACCCGATGAAACACACCTTGAGCGACGCCCTCGCGCGGCTGTGCCAGAATACGGGCCATATTGGCGTCTTCGCCCCGCATCGGTCGGTTTTCCGATCATTGGCCCCCGCATGAGAATTCTTGGCATCGACCCCGGGCTGCGTGTCACTGGCTTCGGCGTGCTCGAAAAGCACGGCAACCGTCTGCAGTACGTGACGAGCGGCGTCATACGCACCGGCGAAGGCACACTGCCCGCGCGGCTGCGCATCATCTTCGAGAGCGTGGCGGAACTGGTCGACACCTATCGGCCCGATCAGGCGGCCATCGAGAAGGTGTTCGTCAACGTCAATCCGCAATCCACGCTGCTGCTTGGACAAGCGCGCGGCGCGGCGATCACAGCGCTGTCGGTCGGCGGGCTCGAGGTCTTCGAATACACGCCGATGCAGCTCAAGCAAGCGGTGGTCGGCTACGGACGCGCCCGAAAGGAGCAGGTCCAGGAGATGGTCACCCGTCTGCTCACGCTCACCGGAACCCCCGGCAAGGATGCGGCCGACGCGCTGGGCGTCGCCATCTGCCATGCGCACAGCGGCGAGACGTACTCGGCACTGGCCGGCGTCGCCCCGACCCTTGCGGCCAAGGGCCTGCGCGTGCGGCGCGGTCGTCTGGTCGGCTGAGCGGCACCACCGCCGTTGCGGTTGCCCTTACGCGTGCGCTTGCCGTGGCGGTTGCCATCACGGTCATCGTCGTACGTCGCGGCATACCGTGCTGCCTCACGCCGGCAAGCGACGTCCGAAGCGCTACAATGCAGCCATGATCGAAACCGACAAACTCGCCGCCGAGCGCATCATTGCGCCGACCCCGGCCTCGCCTAACGAAGAAGCCTTCGAGCGCGCGCTGCGTCCCAAGCTGCTCGACGAATATGTCGGTCAGCGCAAGGTGCGCGGCCAGTTGGAGATCTTCATCGAGGCCGCGCGCAAGCGCTCGGAACCGCTCGACCACGTGCTGCTGTTCGGGCCGCCGGGCCTGGGCAAGACGACGCTCGCCCACATCATCGCCCGCGAAATGGGCGTGCATTTGCGCCAGACGTCGGGGCCCGTGCTCGAGCGCCCGGGCGACCTCGCCGCGCTGCTGACCAATCTCGAAGCCAACGACGTGCTGTTCATCGACGAAATCCACCGGCTTTCGCCCGTCGTCGAGGAAATCCTGTATCCGGCGCTCGAGGATTACCAGATCGACATCATGATCGGCGAAGGCCCTGCGGCGCGCAGCGTCAAGCTCGATCTGCAACCGTTCACGCTCGTGGGAGCGACCACGCGCGCCGGCATGCTGACGAATCCGCTGCGCGACCGCTTCGGGATCGTGGCGCGTCTGGAGTTCTACACGGCCGAAGAACTGACCGGCATCGTACGCCGCTCGGCCGGCCTGCTGGGCGCGGCCATCGTCGACGACGGCGCTTTTGAGATCGCCCGCCGCGCGCGCGGCACGCCGCGTATCGCCAACCGGTTGCTGCGGCGTGTGCGCGACTACGCCGAAGTGAAGGCCGACGGGCGCATTACCGCCGCCGTGGCCGACGCCGCGCTCTCGATGCTCGACGTCGATTCGGTCGGCCTCGACGTGATGGACCGCAAGCTGCTCGAAGCCGTGCTCCACAAGTTCGACGGCGGCCCCGTGGGCGTGGACAACCTCGCCGCCGCCATCGGCGAAGAGCGCGACACCATCGAAGACGTGATCGAGCCGTACCTGATCCAGCAGGGCTTCCTGCAACGCACACCTCGCGGGCGCGTCGCGACACTTGCCGCGTATCGTCACTTCGGACTGGCCGCCCCTGGCAGTGCGCCGGACAGCAGCTCGCTCTGGTCGCCCGACGCCACCGGCAAGTGAAACCTGCCGCTTTGACATCGCCACACTGAACCTCGCATGTCCTCGCACGACGACCTCCCGACACCACCTCCGGCAACGCCCTTGCGGCCTGCCGGGCCGGTCGTGGGCGTGTCGGGACGTGTGCGGCACGCCATTGCGATGCGGCTGGTGAGCCTGACCTCAGGCCCCGGCGCTCCACGACTGAACTACGACACCCCGGCTGGCGACCCCGGCCTGTTCGGCCCGGACGCCGCCTGCTGGCATGTGCATGGAGACTTCACGTCGATGATGATCGGCGGCATCAGCGCGCTGCTGATGCAGTCGTTGCACCCGCTCGCGATGGCCGGCGTCTGGGATCACTCGACCTTCCGACAGGACGTGATCGGCCGTCTGCGCCGCACGGCCACATTCATCGGCGGCACGACGTTCGGCAATACCGCCGACGCGCAGGCGCTGCTTGAGCGGGTGCGACGCATCCACCTGCAGGTCAAGGGCGTCGCCCCCGACGGGCGCCCCTACGCCGCTTACGATCCGGATCTGCTGACGTGGGTGCATGTGGCCGAGACGTCGAGCTTCCTGCGCAGCTATCTCGTCTACAAGGATCCGGCGTTCGCCCGAAGCGAGCAGGATCGTTATTACGCGGAAGTCGCGCGCATTGCGGTGGCGCTCGGCGCTCGCGACGTGCCGACGAGTGTCGCGCAGATCGACGACTATCTCGCGGCCATGCGCCCGGCCTTGTGCGCGAGCGAGCGCACCGACGAAGTCGTGCGTGTGTTGCGCAATCTGCCCGCGCCGTTCACAGGCGCGCGCCTGTTCAGCGGCGTGTTGTTTCGCGCAGGCATCGATTTGCTGCCCGACTGGTCGCAGGCGATGCTCGGCTTCGGGGAAGGGGCGACGGTACGTCGCCTGACGGTGCGGCCCGCAGTGCGTCACATGGCGCAGGTCGCCCGATGGTCGATGCGCAACAGCGTGGCGCACCGCGCGCGACGTCGCGCATTGGCGACGCCCGATGTTGTCGTCGTGCAGTCATCGCTGGAACGCTAGGCACGTCTGCGTCACGGCCCTTAGCGGATTTGGCAGACTTAGCGGACTTAGGTGACTTAGCGGCCTTACACGCCCCGACGTGCTGACCCGACCGGCCAGCCTGTCACACCACGCGCGGATCGACGCGATCCATGGCGGCAGCGCCCTCCGGCCTGTCGTTGCTTTCGTCTCGCACGGCGGCGTCCAGATGCGCGACATCCCCCCAACACAGCACTTGCCAGCGCTGGCCATCGTAGGCCAGGCGGTTCACGCTCGCATTGAGCAGCGGATAGGCTCGCGGCTCGGTCAATGCAAGCCGCGTTGCGAGCCGATAGCAGCAATCGAGCACGCCGCCATGCGCCACCAGCGCCAGATGCTTGCCCGCATAGTCGTGCAGCAGTTGCGCGACGGACTCGGTGATACGCGTGTAGAAACCTCGCGTGGACTCGCCGCCGGGAATCACGAAATCGGGATCGCGGCTCTGCCAACGCGCATAGTCTTGCGGAAATTCCGCCTGGATCTCGTCCGGCACACGGGTTTCGAAGACCCCGTAGTGACGCTCCCGCAAACTCGCGGTGCGCACCAGCGGCAAACCGCACGCGCGCGCGACGGGTTCCGCCGTCTGCACCGCTCGCTGCAAATCGCTCGTAAGCACGTGGTCGAAAACGCGCCCGCGCGCCGCCACCTCGCGTTCGATACGCTGTCCCAACAAGACCGCCTGATGCTCGCCCTCGGTCGAGAGCGGGATATCGGTGTGGCCTTGAATCCGTTTGGCGCGGTTCCAGTCAGTCTCACCGTGGCGAATCAAAGTCAGGGTCGTGGTCATGCCGGTCATCGATGCGATTGCTTGTTACGTGTGGCGTGAGTCAAAGCGAGCGGAGGCAAACGGCGCGCAGTCAGGCCAGCGCCGGATTGAGCGTGTAGGTGCCGGTCACGCGCGCCTGCCCAAGCACGTGTGGCTGAATCGCCGCGAGCACGTCGTCGCCCCCGAAACGGCCGTCGAGCGGCACACGGGCGATATCGAGCGCGTACACGGTGAAGTGGTAGTGGTGCACGATCGTGTCATTCCACGGCGGGCACGGGCCATCGTAGCCGTAGTAATCGCCGCGCATGCCCTCGTCGCCCGCAAACCAGGCGGTGTAGTCGTTGACGCCGTGACGCATGCCGTCGAGCGCGTCCGGGCCGAACTTGCCGCGCGGCGTAACGTGGTTGCTATGGCTGGCCGCCGGGATCTCGGACACCGACGCCGGCACGTCCACGAGCACCCAATGATAGAAATCGACGCGCGGCAGCGTCGCCGGCACTTCGCGACCTTCCTGGTTGACGTCGTCGCCCTGGCTCGGTACGTCGCTATCGGTGCAGATCACGACAAACGAACGGGTACCGGCCGGCGCATCGGACCACGCCAAATGGGGATTCTTGTTCTGCGACAGCGCCACGTGCGCCTGTGCATCCGGTTTGCCGAAGGCGAACTGTTCATCTATCGCCGCATTGTCGGCAAACGAGTCACTCCAGACTTTCATCGGTTTCTCCCAAGCATTGTCGTTTCGGAACTCGACGACGGTATCACACCGATGCGAATCGCGTGCGGGCCATCCCCCACAACCGGACGATTCCGAGCAATTTTCGGGATAGGCCCTGGGCGGATGCGGCCGGCGGCGCAGATAACGCGCGGTATCGGCAGCACACGCCGCCCACCCCGAACGTCAACCGGCGTCGGGACGCGTCTGAAGCCAGAACGTGACCGGTCCGTCGTTCACGAGCGAGACGCGCATGTAAGCGCCGAATTCGCCCGTTTCCACGATCGGATGGCGCGCACGCGCCTGCGTCACGAAATGATCGAAGAGCCGCTTGCCGTCGGCCGGACTGGCCGCCGGGGTGAAGCTCGGCCGGGTACCGCTGTGGGTGTCGGCCGCCAGCGTGAACTGCGAGACGAGCAGCAAGCCGCCAGCCGCGCCGTTGCCGTCGAGGCTCGACACGCTGCGGTTCATCTTGCCCGCCTCGTCCGAGAACACGCGATAGCCGAGCAGCTTAGCGAGCAGCTTGTCCGCGCTCGCTTCGGTGTCGCCGCGCTCGGCGCACACGAGGGCGAGCAGGCCCGGACCGATGGCGCCCACCGTGCGGCCATCGACCGTCACGGCGGCTTCGAGCACCCGCTGGATGAGCGCGATCATCGGCTGACCCGCGCCTGCAGGCGCCACATCAGCGGCGATCGGGCGGCGACGCTCAAGCGAGCGTCACGCGCGCGAAGCGGCGCTTGCCGACCTGCACGACATAGGTGCCGGCGTCGATCTTCGCGCCCTTGTCGGACACGGCCTCGCCGTCGATCCGCACGCCGCCCTGCTCGATGTTGCGGTTGGCTTCCGACGTCGACGGCACCAAGCCCGCCTGCTTGAGGAGCTGAGCGATCCCCAGCGGCGCGCCTTCAAGGGAAACTTCCGGAATGTCGTCCGGCACACCGCCCTTGGCGCGCGCGTTGAAATCCTCGAGCGCGCGCTCGGCATCGGCTTGCGAGTGGAAGCGCGCCACGATCTCCTGCGCGAGCAGCACCTTCACGTCGCGCGGATTGCGCCCGCCTTCGACGTCCTTGTGCAATTGGGCGATCTCGTCGAGCGTACGGAACGAGAGCAGCTCGTAGTAACGCCACATCAGATCGTCCGAGATACTCATGAGCTTGCCGAACATCTCGCTCGGCTTCTCGCTGATGCCCACGTAATTGGCCTTGGACTTCGACATCTTCTCAACGCCGTCCAGTCCTTCCAGCAGCGGCATCGTCAGAATGCACTGCGGCTCCTGGCCGTATTGCTTCTGCAATTCGCGGCCCACGAGCAGGTTGAACTTCTGGTCGGTCCCGCCGAGTTCCAGATCCGACTCCAGGGCCACCGAGTCGTAGCCTTGCATGAGCGGATACAGGAATTCGTGGATGGCGATCGGCACGCCGCCCTGGAAACGCTTGGTGAAGTCCTCGCGCTCGAGCATGCGCGCCATGGTGTAGCGCGACGCGAGCTTGATCATGCCGTCCGCGCCCAGCTTCATCGACCATTCGCTGTTGTAGCGAATTTCGGTCTTGTTACGGTCGAGCACCAGCGCGGCCTGCTCGAAATAGGTCTTGGCGTTCGACTCGATCTGCTCGCGGGTGAGCGGCGGACGCGTGCTGTTACGGCCCGACGGATCACCGATCAGTGACGTGAAATCGCCGATCAGGAAGATGACCGTGTGCCCCAGATCCTGCAACTGGCGCATCTTGTTGAGCACCACGGTGTGGCCGATGTGGATGTCGGGCGCCGTCGGGTCCAGTCCCAGCTTGATGCGCAGCGGCTTGCCGGTCGCTTCACTGCGCGCCAGCTTCTGGAGGAACTCCTCTTCCACGAGCAGCTCGTCGCAACCGCGCTTGGCGATCGCCAGTGCGGCCCGCGCGGCGTCGGTCACGGGATACTTCTTTTCCGAGGTGAGTGCGTGTTCACTTGTCATAACATCATTGTCCAGACTGGTTCAGGGTTTCCCTTGAGCAGTCAGTAAAGGCGAAGGCCGCGGTAGCTCTGCTATAATCGCGGCTCAATTCTCGGCTCGGGCCGAAGCGACGCCGGGTTGCCCCGGAATTCCGACAGGCAATCTCGAAGCGTGCCGCTCCGCCCGGGCTTTTTTTGTAAGTTGCGCAGAATTTTACGTGATGTGGCCAAAACTCCGTGATTTTTTTGCGCGTGAACTGCTGACGCTGATCGATCCCACGCAGCCCAAGCACCGTCGCAGGAAGGTGCAAATCGTGGCAACGGTCGGTTCTGCCCTGACGTTGGGAATGGTGACCGCTTTCGGCGTGGCACCGATGGTGCCCGACGCGGCCCGCAACGGTGTGAGCGTGACATTGCCGCTCACCTTCCCCGACCTGGCCAAACAGATTCAGCAGCTCGACGCGCAATCCCAGACCTTTATTCATCAAGTGGCCCTGCGCCGCGGCGAAACCCTGGGCGACATGCTCTCGCGGTTGTCGATCCAGGACCCCGCGGCCGAGCGGTTCATTCGTGAGAACGCCGTCGCTCGTCGCCTGATCGGCGTGCCTCCAGGGAATGTCGTGCAGGCCGAGACCGACGACGACGGCAAGCTCGTCTCGCTCTCCACCGTGTTGTCCAACGGCAGCACTGCGGCCCAGCAACTGGTGATCGATCGCAACGACGGCGGTCGCCTGCGCGCCCGTATGGAGCAGCTTGCCAACGATACCGAATGGGCCATGCGCTCCGGTGCCATCGCGGGCAATTTCTTCACGGCGATGGACGATGCGGGCGTGCCCGATGCGGTCGTCGCGCAGATGGTGAACATCTTCTCCGGGGTGATCAACTTCCAGCGTGACGTTCGCCGCGGCGACCGCTTCCGCCTCGTGTACGAGGTGATCAAGCAGCAGGATCGCACCGTGCGCACTGGCCGTGTGCTGGCGATCGAGTTCATCAATCAGGGCAAGACGCACCAGGCCATCTGGTACGCCGATCCGAAGGGCGCGCCCGAGGGCGCGTACTACGGCTTTGACGGTCGCAATCTGAAGCAGGCTTTCCTGCGCACGCCGGTCGAATTTTCGCGGATTTCGTCGGCCTTCGGCGGTCGCGAGCATCCGTTCCAGCACAAGTGGAAGCAGCACGAAGGCGTGGATCTCGCAGCGCCTATCGGCACGCGCGTGTTTGCAGCCGGCGACGGCGTGGTCAAGTTCGTCGGAAAGCAAAACGGTTACGGCAATCTGGTCGAGATCGATCACTCAGGCAATTACCAGACGCGTTACGCCCACCTGTCCGGCTTCGGCCAAGGCATGAAGCCCGGTACGCGTGTCACCCAAGGCCAGGTTATCGGCTTCGTCGGGCAGACGGGCTGGGCCACCGGCCCGCACCTGCACTATGAACTGCGCTTCAAGGGTGTGCCGCTCAACCCGTTCTCAACGGACGTGGCGGCGGTCGCGCCGCTCTCGGGTCCGCGCCTGAAGCTATTCGACATGTACGCCGAGAACCTTCTCAAGCGCATCGATCTGATGCGCACCGTGCAGGTCGCCGAGCGCGATTGAGGTATGCTGGAGACCGCACTGTGCGGGGCGATAGGTGACTCACCTGCGCGCCCTCCCGGTGCGGATTCGATTTCTCCGGCCCCCGCTCCGCCCATGACCGACACCGCTCGCCACCTCGACGCCCCAGCATCCCCCTCCCATTTCATCGGCCTGATGTCCGGCACCAGTCTCGACGGTGTCGACGGTGTGCTTGTCGCGTCAGGCAGCGGGCAGGTGCTCGCAGAAGCCTATCTCCCTTTTCCGGGCGATCTGCGTGAAACGTTGATGGTGTTGCAAGCGCCCTCGGAAAACGAGCTGCACCGGGAAGCGCTGGCGGCGAACGCATTGGTAAGCGTCTATGCGGACTGCGTGCGCGAGCTGCTCACGGCGGCCGGATTGCCGGCGTCCGCTATCGCTGCCATCGGCGCCCATGGGCAGACGATCCGCCACCGTCCGGGCGAGTTCGATGGAATCGGTTATACGCGCCAACTCAACGCGCCCGCACTGCTCGCGGAATTGACCGGCATCGATGTCGTCGCAGACATTCGCAGCCGGGATGTCGCCGCCGGCGGCCAGGGCGCACCGCTTGTGCCCGCCTACCATCAGGCGGTGTTTTCGGATGCCGGGCAAACGCGCGTCGTCTGCAATCTCGGCGGCATCAGCAATGTGACGATTCTGCCGGCGGCCGCATCCGGCCAGCCCGTCTGCGGCTTTGACTGCGGCCCGGGCAATGCACTGCTCGATGGCTGGGCCGCCCGTCATCTCGGAACCTCGTATGACGACGCAGGCGCCTGGGGCGCCAGCGGACACGTCGACGAGGCCTTGCTGGGCACGTTGTTGAGCGAGCCTTACTTCCGTCAGACACCGCCGAAGAGCACCGGTCGCGACCTGTTCCACGCGAACTGGCTGGATGCCCGACTGGCGGCCGCTCCGGGCGTGTCGCCGGTGGATGTCCAGGCCACGCTCGTCGCGCTGACCGCGCAGTGTGTCGCCGACGACGTGTTGCGTTACGCGCCCGACTGCAAAGGGTTTTACGCCTGCGGCGGCGGAACGCGCAATCGTGCACTCATGCAAGCCATCGCGGCGCGTTTGCCGGGTGTGACCGTCGCGACGACCGAGGCGCTCGGCGTACCGCCGCATCAAGTCGAGGCCCGCGCCTTCGCCTGGCTCGCGCAACGTTGCCTGGTCAGGCAACCGGGGAATCTTGCATCCGTCACCGGCGCGCACGGCCCTCGCATTCTCGGCGCGATCTATCCGCACTGAGCCAGGCACACCCATCGCACCAGGAAATCGACGGAGCAATAAGAAAGGGCCCTTGCGGGCCCTGTCTCGTACTGCATCCAGATACGGATTTCGTGCGGCTCAGACCGAGAACGAAGAACCGCAGCCACAAGTCGTGGAAGCGTTCGGGTTCTTGATCACGAACTGCGCGCCGTTGATGTCTTCCTTATAGTCAATCTCGGCGCCGACGAGGTATTGATAGCTCATCGAGTCGATCAGCAGCGACACGCCGTTCTTGTCGAGCACGGTATCGTCTTCGTTGACGTCTTCATCGAAGGTGAAACCATACTGAAAGCCGGAGCAACCGCCGCCCTGCACGAAAACGCGCAGTTTCAGCTCGGCGTTGCCTTCCTCGTCGATCAGTTGCTTGACCTTGTCCGCGGCGCTGTCGGTAAAGACCAGGAAAGCGGGCATTTCCGTGACGGCGGCCTCAAGCGGTGCGTTCATCGCAAATCTCCAAAAATCGGTTCGGTACCATTCTAGTCTCTATTCCCAGATTGTGCCGACGGCAGAAAAATCAAGGGCTTAGAGACCATAAATACCGTTACGGCAGTACGGGAATATGGGTCAGCCCCATGTTCTCCGGCAAGCCGAACATCAGGTTCATACACTGCACGCCCTGACCGGACGCACCCTTGACCAGATTGTCCTCGACGACGAGGATCACCAGCGTATCTTCATTGCCCGGACGATGCACCGCCATACGGACATAGTTCGATGCGCGCACCCAGCGCGTTTCCGGCATCGAGCCGGCCGGCAGCACGTCCACGAACGGCTCGCCGGCGTAATACGTCTCGAACAGCGCCTGGAAATCGGTGTCGCGCGCTTCGGGCAGGATCGTCGCGTAAAGCGTCGAGTGGATGCCGCGAATCGTGGGCAGCAGGTGCGGCACGAACGTCAGGCCCACGTCGTAGCCCGCGATCGCCTCCAGACCCTGCTTGATTTCCGGGTGATGGCGATGGCCCTTCACGGCGTAGGCCTTGAAGTTGTCGGCCGACTCCGCGAGAATCAGCGACGTCTCCCCCTTGCGACCCGCACCGCTCGCCCCTGACTTGGCATCGGCGATCAGGTGTTTGGGGTCGACCAGCTTGCGACCACCGGCAAACAGCGGCGCATAGCCTAGTTGCACGGACGTGGGGTAGCAGCCCGGCAGACCGATGACGCGGGCGCTCTTGATCTTGTCGCGGTTGATTTCGGGCAGGCCGTAGACGGCTTCTTCGAGAATGTCGGGGCAAGCGTGGGGCATGCCGTACCACTTTTCGAACGTGGCGATATCTTTCAGGCGGAAATCCGCCGCCAGATCGATCACGCGCACACCGGCGGCGAGCAGCTCACGCGCTTGCGCCATGGCCACGCCGTGCGGCGTGGCGAAGAACACCACATCGCAATCGGTCAGGCGGGCGTCGTCGGGCGTGCAGAACGCCAGGTCGACACGGCCTCGCAGGTTCGGATACATATCGGCGACCGGCGTACCCGCTTCCTTGCGCGAGGTGATCGCCGTCAACTTCACTTCCGGGTGCTGTGCCAGCAAACGGAGCAGCTCCACACCGGTGTAGCCGGTGCCGCCTACGATACCTACCTTGACCATGTCCTACCCCTTTCAATCGGAACCGCGATTCTATCAAGCTTCCACGACACGTGTGGGACGGCAACGCGCCTGACACCTGCGCAAGTCACACGCGCCAAAGGCGACGCACAATAGAAAAAAGGCCGCACGAGGCGGCCTTTCCTTGCATCCGCCAGAGGCCGATGCGAACAAGCACTCGGGCGATTAACGCTTCGAGAATTGCTTGCGACGGCGAGCCTTGTGCAGACCCACCTTCTTACGTTCGACTTCACGGGCGTCGCGCGTGACGAAGCCAGCGGTCGACAGCGTCGGCTTGAGCGTCGCGTCGTAGTCGATCAGTGCGCGGGTGATACCGTGACGAACCGCACCGGCCTGACCCGTTTCACCGCCGCCGGACACGTTGACCTTGATGTCGAACGTTTCAGCGTGGTTGGTCAACTCGAGCGGCTGACGAACGATCATCAGCGACGTTTCGCGAGCGAAGTACTCTTTGATCGGCTTGCCGTTGACGACGATGTCGCCCTTGCCAGCCTTGATGAAGACGCGAGCAACAGCGCTTTTGCGACGGCCGGTGCCGTAATTCCAATCGTTTTTGAACATGGCGTGGCCCTTAGATCTCGAGCGACTTCGGTTGCTGCGCTTCGTGCGGATGGTTACCGTCGGCGTAAACCTTCAGCTTCTTGATCATCGCGTAGCCCAGCGGACCCTTCGGCAGCATGCCCTTCACGGCCTTCTCGAGCGCACGGCCCGGGAAACGCTCTTGCATTTTGCCAAACGTGGTTTCGTAGATACCGCCCGGGTAACCCGTGTGACGGTAGTACTTCTTGTCGGTTTGCTTTGCGCCCGTAACTTTCAGCTTGGCAGCATTGACGATGATGATGTAATCACCCGTGTCAACGTGCGGCGTGAATTCCGGTTTGTGTTTGCCGCGCAGACGGCGTGCCACTTCGCTGGCGACACGGCCGAGGACTTTGTCCGTCGCGTCAATCACAAACCATTCGCGCGTCACCTCTGCCGGCTTAGCGGAAAACGTCTTCATGATCGATCCAAATAAAATACATTTGCCCCATTAACATCAACTTCCTGCTTGTCTGCCGGCCGCGTCCTCGCGATTTGCATCGCATGGCGCAGTCCTGTGCTTGCAGGCTCTCCCTGATGTATCTTCCGTGGGCATTTCCGGAAAAGCCGTTGATTATACAGAAAAAACCACTCGTCGGTAAACAGCGTTTCCCGACGCACAAAAAAAAACCCGAACCTCATGGGTCCGGGTTAAATCCACCAAAGGAGGAGGGTGGAGGAGACACTGGCAGAATTGCTGTGAAGCACAACAACCAATGACTGCAGTCTAGCAAACCCGATGGTGCGATGCAAGAAAATTTATAGTGCGAAATCAATAACCATAATGCGGAATGGCCGGAAGATGAGGGACTGACAATTATCTACATTAAAATCAAATGGTTACCATCAAAAAACCTTACGTAACAACGCGGCCAGTAGAGTCCAACATCTAACTTTAGGGTTTATCCGCCTGAAACCACGATCAAAAAAGCGCCAATATTGCGACGCAGCAACCCGTGCTGCCCAGGTCGGCATCCCAAGGTCGCGTTGAGCGTCGTACGCGCCTTAGCGGAAGCCGTTACAATTTTCGCTTGAACGGGATATCGGGGTTTCGGAATATGGAATGCAAGGTGAGTTGGATGGGCCAGGACGGTATGGCTTTCGTCGCCCAGACGGGAAGCGGACACATCGTCGCGATGGACGGTGCCCCAGAGGGTGGCGGTCACAATCAGGCGCCGCGTCCGATGGAAATGCTGTTGGTTGGCACGGGCGGATGTACGGCGTACGACGTCGTGCTGATTCTCAAGAAGAGCCGGGCCGAAGTGAAGGATTGCAACGTCACGCTCAAGGCCGAGCGGGCCAGCGAAGATCCGAAGGTCTTTACCAAGATTCACTTCCACTTCACGGTGACGGGGCGCAATCTGAACCCCGCCACGGTGGAGCGCGCGGTGACCCTCTCTCACGACAAGTACTGCTCGGCGTCGATCATGCTCGCGAAGACGGCGGAGATCACCCATAGCGTCGAGATCGTCGAAGGCTGAGAATCGCTCGGTCCGGCCATGGCTCGCCGACACGATGACGTTGGAAACACAAAAGGCTCCCAGCGGGAGCCTTTTGTGTTTTGTTCGGATGCAGAGCCGGCCGATAAGCCGGATTCTGTGAACGCGACTCGCGCCGCGCCTGACAATCATTCCTCTAGGCGACGCATCACTGCGCCGCTCAAGCTTCCTACCCGCAGGCTCCCGGGGGCCCCGTTGCCGGCATCCGCACGAGGCGCATGCCGTTCACCTGCCTATTTGGAATTGCTCCGGGTGGAGGTTACCGTGCCGTGTGCGTTGCCGCACGCCGCGGTGCGCTCTTACCGCACCGTTTCACCCTTACCTGATCCGCCTGGCTTGCGCCAGGGGCCATCGGCGGTCTGTTCTCTGTTGCCCTGTTCCGCGTCTCACGACGGATGGCCGTTAGCCATCACCCTGCCCTGTGGAGTCCGGACTTTCCTCCCCCTCCCAAAGGGAGGCGGCGATTGTCTGGCCGACTCTGCGGGCCGAAGTGTACCACGCGTGCCGCCGTGCCGCCGCCGTTCCGCCGCCCTGCCCCTGCCCTACTTCAGCGCCTGACTCTGCCCAACGTCCGCCCTCCTGGCCCACGCGCCACCGAGACACTCAGCTCGTCCGACGCCGGCCAGGCCGGAAGACCGAGGTGTCCCGATAATAGGCGGGGTCTTGGTTGGCCGGCCACCAACCGGGGATGCCCAACACCGGCAAGGGGGCGAAGTCACGTGTCGTGAGCGGCCCATTGGCGAGCCCCGGCGCGATCCGGGTGTCGAGCCAGGCGCGGCGCGCATTCGGTGTCCAGCCAAAGTAGGCGTGTGGCACGTCCACGATCCACGCGTGCGCGGTCACTGCCGGGTACGGGGCAACGAGCTTCTCCAGCAACGCATGCCCGAAAGGCTGCACCTCGCAGGCGCGCCCCCAATCGGCACGCCGTGCAACGAAGAGCGTGTGCCAGTCGAACGCCCGAAGCGCCCCGCCCAGCGCAGGGTCGCTACACGCGAAGAGGACGGCATTTTCGTCGAAGAGGGTGGCGGCATCGCGCGTGGCACCGCGCGTGGCTTGCACACCGTCGACGGCGATGGCGGCGGCCTGACGAGCGTTGAGCGCCGCCTTGCCTCGCGGATAGGCCAGCCAGATCAGCGCATTGAAGAAGTCATGCAGATTAAGGCGCGTCGGCACCCCGCCTGTGTCCGCGATGAAGGCCTCGTAGGCGGTGTCGGCGGGAAGCGCCTGTGGGGCGACGAATCGCAACGCCCGCCCCCGCCCACTCACCTGTCCGGCCGCCGCCGCTTGCGCCGACAGCGCCTCGCGCCAGTCGGCGCCCGCCAAGGCGTCCCGTCCCCGCTCGGCGACCGCGTCGAACCAGGGCGCGTGCCAGTCGATCGCCGGCAAGCCTGTCCGCGTGGACGCCAAAGGCGCCGACGCGTCCTCTGGACTCACCCCTTGAACTTCCAGCCGATGACTTCGCCGCCGCGCAACGGCACCACGGTCGCATCGCCCATCGGCAGTGCCGCCGGCAGTTCCCAGTCTTCACGCACCAGGGTGATCTTGTCGCTATTGCGCGGCAGTTCGTAGAAATCCGGGCCGTGGAAGCTGGCGAAGCCTTCGAACTTGTCGAGCGCGCCGGCCTTGTCGAACGCCTCGGCGTACAGCTCTACCGCGTGCAGCGCCGTGTAGCAGCCGGCGCAGCCACAGGCGGCTTCCTTCGCTTCGCGTGCGTGCGGGGCACTGTCGGTACCGAGGAAGAAGCGCGGACTGCCTGACGTAGCCGCCTTCACGAGCGCGTCGCGATGCGTCTCGCGCTTGAGCACCGGCAGGCAGTAGTAATGCGGACGAATACCGCCCGTGAAGATCGCGTTGCGGTTGTACAGCAGGTGATGCGCGGTGATCGTGGCGGCGATGGGGCCGTCGGCCTGTGCGACATACTCGGCGGCGTCCTGGGTCGTGATGTGTTCGAACACCACCTTGAGGCCCGGGAAATCGCGGCGCAGCGGCGACATCACGCGGTCGATAAAGACCTTTTCACGATCGAAGATGTCGATGTCGGCGCTCGTCACCTCACCGTGCACGAGCAGCGGCATGCCAACGTCCTGCATCGCTTCGAGCGCGCCGCGGCACTTGGCCAGATCGGTCACACCGGCGTCGGAGTTCGTCGTGGCGCCGGCGGGGTAGAGCTTCACCCCATGCACGAAGCCCGATGCCTTCGCGCGACGGATTTCGTCGGCGGCCGTGTTGTCGGTCAGATACAGGGTCATGAGCGGCTCGAACGCATTGCCGGCCGGGCGCGCCGCGAGAATACGCTCGCGATACGCGGCGGCGAGTTCGGTCGTCGTGACCGGCGGCTTGAGGTTCGGCATGATGATCGCGCGCCCGAACTGGCGGGCGCTGTCGGGCAGCACGCTCTTGAGCACGTCGCCATCGCGCACGTGCAGGTGCCAGTCATCGGGGCGGGTGATAGTCAGTTCGTTGATCATGGGCGTTTTCCGGGAGCTGGGGGAGACGGCAAGCCCATGAGACCGTCGCCGCGCGGTGACGCGTCGGCGCGACGGACCGATCGGGCGGCAATGTACGTACACAGGGGCCAGTGCTATGCTTGTGCAACCCCATATTGTACTGGTTGCGGCGCTCCGACACGAGGTGCGCAACCCATCTTCGATTGACCCGCCCCATGTGCCAACTGCTCGCAATGAATTGCGCGGAACCGACCGACATCACGTTCTCATTTACCGGTTTCGCAGCGCGTGGAGGCGGTACGGATCACCACGCGGACGGCTGGGGCATTGCATTCTTCGAAGACAAGGCCTGCCGGCTGTTCATCGATCACCAGGCCGCCGCGAACTCGCCCATCGCCGAGCTGGTGAAGAAATACCCGATCAAGTCAAAGAACGTCATCGCGCATATCCGCAAAGCGACACAGGGCATCGTTGAGCTGGAGAACTGCCACCCGTTCCAACGCGAGCTGTGGGGACGCCACTGGATCTTCGCGCACAACGGCGATCTGCATGACTACGATCCGTTTCTCTCGGGCGTCTACCAGCCCGTGGGGACGACCGACAGCGAGCGCGCCTTCTGCGACATCATGCAGGGCCTGCGCAAGCGCTTCCCCGGTTCGCAACCGCCACTCGACGAGTTGTTCCATGCGGTCGAGGACATTACGCGCACGATCACGCGCCACGGCGTATTCAACTTCGTCCTCTCGAACGGCCAGGCGCTGATCGCGCACTGCTCGACACGGCTGCACTTCATCGCCCGCCAGTGGCCGTTCACGAAGGCGCATCTGATCGACGCCGACTGGGAAATCGATTTTTCCAAGTTCACGACGCCGGCCGATCGCGTGGCGGTGATCGCCACGGCACCGCTCACCGACAACGAAGTCTGGACGACCTTCGCACCGGGTGAGTTGATTCTGTTCGAGAAGGGGGGGCCGTCGCTGCGCACCGTCGTGCCGATTCCCGAAGCCGTTCGTCTGCGCAACGAGCAGAACACTGCCTGCCAGTAAGCCCGCGCCGACGCCGACGAGCATAAAAAAAGCGTGCCCGAAGGCACGCTTTTTTCATTCCACCCGCACCAACGATCAGTGCAGGATCTTGGCCAGGAAGTCCTTGGCGCGGTCCGACTTCGGATTCGCGAAGAACTCGTCCTTCTTGTCGTCTTCGACGATGATGCCTTGATCCATGAAGATCACACGGTTCGCGACCTTCTTGGCGAAGCCCATTTCGTGCGTAACCACCATCATGGTCATGCCTTCCTGCGCCAATTCGACCATCACGTCGAGCACTTCGTTGATCATTTCCGGGTCGAGCGCCGAGGTCGGCTCGTCGAACAGCATGGCGATCGGGTCCATGCACAGGGCGCGAGCGATGGCCACGCGCTGCTGCTGACCGCCCGAGAGCTGGCCCGGGAACTTGTGGGCATGCGCCGTCAGGCCCACGCGCTCCAGCAACTTCAGGCCCTTGACACGGGCGGCGTCCTTGCTGCGACCGAGCACCTTGACCTGCGCGAGCGTCAGGTTTTCGGTGATCGACAGGTGCGGGAACAATTCGAAGTGCTGGAACACCATGCCTACGCGCGAGCGCAGCTTGGCCAGGTTCGTCTTCGGATCGGCGACCGATGTGCCATCGACGATGATCTCGCCTTGCTGGATCGGCTCCAGACCGTTGACGGTCTTGATGAGCGTGGACTTGCCCGAACCCGACGGGCCGCACACCACCACGACTTCACCCTTCTTGACTTCAGTGGAGCAGTCCGTGAGCACTTGGAACTGGCCGTACCACTTGGAGACGTTTTTAAGGGTAATCATTTCGCCAACCTCTTCTGAAGACGTTTAACCGACATCGAAACCGTGAAGCAGATCACAAAGTAGACCGCTCCGGCAAACACAATCATTGCGGGCAACGTGCCGTCACGCTGGCCCACCTGGTACGCCATGCCGAAGAAGTCGGCCAAGGCGATCGCGTATACGAGCGAGGTGTCCTGGAACAGAATGATGCCCTGGGTCAGCAACAACGGCACCATGTTGCGGAACGCCTGCGGCAGCACCACGAGCGCCATCGCCTGCCAGTACGACATGCCCAGCGCGTAGGCGGCGGACATCTGGCCCCGCGATACGCTCTGGATACCCGCGCGAATGATTTCCGAATAATACGCCGCTTCGAACAGCGAGAAGGCGACGAGCGCCGAGACCATCCGGATGTCCCAGGTCGGCGGCACATCGAGCACCGAACGTAACACCTGCGGCACGATCAGGAAGAACCACAGCAGCACCATCAGCAGCGGAATCGAGCGGAACAGGTTCACGTACAGATCCGCAAACCATTTCAGCACGGTCACGCCCGACAGACGCATCATCGCGAGAATCGTGCCCCAGAGGATGCCCACGACCACGGCGAGCACCGTGATCTGCAGCGTGGTGATCATGCCCTTGACGAGCAGCGGCATCGCGTCGATAGCGCCGCCCCATGCGAAGATCTCACCCATTATTTGCCCCCGATGTAGCCCGGCAGGCGGGTCTTGGCTTCGATGAAGCGCATGAGCACCAGCACCGCGACGTTGATGATCATGTACGCGATCGTCACAGCAATGAAGGACTCATAGCTATGCGCCGTGTAATCGATGAGCTGCTTGCCCTGCCCGGTCAGTTCGAGCAGGTTCACCGTCGAGATCACGGCCGAGTTCTTGAAGATGTTGACGAATTCCGAGGTGACCGGCGGAATCACCACACGGAAGGCCACCGGCAGCAGTACGAAGCGGTACGTCTGCGGGAGCGTGAGCCCCATGGCCAGACCGGCGCTCTTCTGGCCCTTGGGCAGGGAATTGATACCGGAGCGCACCTGCTCACACACCCGGGCCGCCGTAAAGAGCCCCAGGCCGATCACGCCGGTGAGCAGCGAGACGCTCGCCGGATTAAGCGCGAACAACCACGTACGAACCGATTCCGGCAGGAAGTCGGGCGCCACGTAGTACCAGAAAAACAACTGGATAAGCAACGGGATGTTCCGGAACAACTCGACGTAGGCCGTCGCGAAGCCGGATATCCATTTGTTGGGGATGGTGCGCATCACGCCGAGCACGGAGCCCACGATGAGCGCAATGATCCAGCCGCCGAGGCCAACTTCAAGCGTGAGCTTGAAGCCCGAGAGCAACCACCCGAAATAGGTCGTCCCCTCGCCCGTTGCCACAGGCTGGAAGAAAAAACTGAAATCGAGACCGAGAGCCATGATCTCCCCTTTTCTACTTGTCTTGCTTAAAAAGAAGCGGAAGGATTGGCTCCTTCCGCTTCGGCATTACGCACTGATGGTGCTCGGCGACTCGTGAAGCCTGCGAGGCTTACTTGGCGCCTTGAACGTCAGCGTGGTCGTTCGGCGACTTCCACAGCGCGGCCATCTCGGCCGACGGGGGGAAGTCCATATTCACGCCGCCCAGCGCAGCGATCGGCTGCTGGAACCACTTGGCGAAGTCCTTCTGCGCCTGGCCCGACTTCTGGTAATCGGCAACGGCCTTGTCCACCAGCTTCTTGAAGGCCGGATCGTCCTTGCGCATCATGCAGCCGTAGGCTTCATACGATTGCGGCTTGCCGACAATGCTGTAGTCCTTGGCGTCCTTGAACTTGGCGCGCTCGCCCGCGAGCAGGGCGTCATCCATCATGAACGCGACGGCACGGCCCGAGTGCAGCGTGATCGCGGCTTCTCCGTGGTCCTTGGCGCTGATGATGTTCATGCCCATGTTGTCCTTCTGGTTCATCTCGCGCAGCAGACGCTCGGAGGTCGTGCCCGCCGTGGTCACGACGTTCTTGCCCTTGAGGTCGGCGAAGTCCTTGATGCCCGAGCTGTTCTTCGCCAGCAAACGCGTGCCGATGATGAAGAACGTGTTCGAGAACGCTGCCTGCTTCTGACGCTCGGCGTTGTTCGTGGTCGAACCGCACTCCATGTCGATCGTGCCGTTCTGAACCAGCGGAATGCGGTTCTGAGACGTGATCGGCGTCTGCGTGACCTTCAGGTTCGGCAGCTTGAGTTCCTTCTTGACTTCGGCCACGACGGCCATCGCCACATCATTGGCATAGCCAACGACATTGTGGTTATTGTCATAGAACGAGAACGGAATCGAGGATTCGCGGTTACCCAGCGAGATGACGCCGGTGTCCTTGATTTTCTTGAGCGTACCGGTTTCCTGCGCCTGGGCAGCACCTGCCATCAAGCCAACACAGCACATCGCCAATGCAATTTTCGAGAGGGTCATTCTTTAGTCTCCTTGGCAAAAAACAGATGCATTTTAGCACCGCATTTGCCCATTTTTTTATTATCGAATGTTCGGAACGTACGTCTTTCTTAACGCAAATCGCCCCGAACATTCTGTTTTACGCATTATTGCGTATTACTACTTAGCCGGACAGCACCGCCTGATCAGGGGTACAGACCGCGCATCTCACGGGCTTGCAGAATACGGGTACACGCCACGATGAATGCGGCAGTACGCAGCGAAACCTTATGCTCCTGCGCCACATGCCACACGCCATCGAACGCTTCGCGCATGATGCGCTCCAGACGGTGGTTGATCTCTTCCTCGGTCCAGAAGAAGCTCGAGAAATCCTGCACCCACTCGAAGTACGAGACCGTCACGCCGCCGGCGTTGGCCACCACGTCCGGCACGACAAGAATGTTCTTGCTGCGCAAGATGTCGTCGGCCGCCGTCGTCGTCGGGCCATTGGCCCCTTCGACCACGATCTTCGCGCGGATCTTGTCGGCGTTTTTCTCGGTGATCTGGTTTTCGAGTGCCGCCGGAATCATGAACTCGCAGTCCAGCGACCAGAACTCGTCGTCCTTGATGGTCTCAGCCGCCGGGAAGCCGCCCACGCCGCCGGTTTCGGCCACGTGCTTGAGCAGGTTCGGCACGTCGAGGCCGTCGGACTTGTAGATCGTACCGGTGTGATCTTGCACGCCGATGACATGCGCACCCGCCTCGTGGAACAGACGGGCGGCAATGCCCCCCACGTTGCCGAAGCCCTGTACCACCACGCGTGCGCCGCGCACGTCGAGTCCCAGGCGGCGGGCCGCCTCGCAACTCACCACGAACACGCCGCGGCCCGTGGCTTCACGACGGCCCAGCGAGCCGCCCAGCGAAATCGGCTTGCCGGTCACCACGCCGGTGGCCGTGGACCCCTCGTTCATCGAGTAGGTATCCATCATCCACGCCATGATCTGCTCATTGGTGTTGACGTCCGGCGCCGGAATATCCTTCGTCGGCCCGATAATGATGTTGATTTCGCTGGTGTAACGACGCGTCAGACGCTCGAGTTCTCCGCGCGAGAGCTTGCGCGGGTCGACACGAATGCCGCCCTTGGCGCCGCCGTAAGGCACGTTCACCGCTGCGTTCTTGACCGACATCCAGGCCGACAGCGCCATGACTTCGGACAGCGTGACGTCCTGGTGAAAACGCACACCGCCCTTACCGGGGCCGCGCGACGTATTGTGCTGGACACGATAGCCCTCGAAATGGGCGATGGTGCCATTGTCGAGTTCGATCGGGCAGTCGACGATCAGGATGCGCTTGGGACGCTTGAGGGTTTCGACCCAGCGCGACAGCGTGCCCAGGTAAGGCGTGACGCGGTCGACCTGTTGAAGGTAGTTGCCCCACGGACCGAGATCATCGGCCTGCAGGTAAGAAGGCAAGATATGTGACGTTTGCGACATTATGGAATTCTCCGGCTTCAATCTGCGCCGCACGCACATACCGTGCTTGCGACACGAATGGCTGGCACTTTACCGAGAACCCCCGAGAACAATCCAATGCCGAATAAACATGCAACTATGCATTTCATGCATAGTTTTGCCGCCCGTCTGAAATTATCCCGACATTCCGCGAATCGACGCGCATCGCGCCGATCCGGCACGCACGCCGGTCAGCCTTTGATCTGATCGCGCACGGCTTGCCAGAACGCCTCGAGCGCATCGCGCTTGGTCAGCTCGCGCCGGTTGCTGGCGTCGGTATAGGCCAGACGGTCGCGATACAGGCGAATCTCCATGTCCAGATGCCATGGGGCCGCCGCCTTGCCCGGGGGCGCGAGATCGACCAACTCGCCGCGCGCGACCGAATCGACCACGGCGCTTTCCGGCAGAAAGGCCACACCGTGTCCGGCGAGCACCATGGCCTTGAGCGCCTCGGCCATGTCGGTCTCGTACACCTTGTCCAGATGCAGCCGGCTCGACGCGTCGCCGGCGAGCAGATCGGTCATCCGGCCGAGATAGGCATTCGCCGTGTAGGCGAGGTAGGGCACCGGCGCGTCGGGCGTGCCGGGCAGCTTGAAGCGGGCGCGCTTTTGCGGCGTCGGGGCGCTGTAGGGGCTGAACCGCTCGCTGCCGAGCACGATCATCTCGTAGCGCGCCGCATCGAGTTGCAAGGGCTGGCTCGGATGGTAGTAGCACATCAGGAGATCGCAGCCTCCATCGGTCAGCGACATCGCCGCGTCGTGCACGTTGAGCGCACGCAAACGGCTGCGCAACAGGCCCAGACGCTTCTCCAGCGCCTTGAGCCATCGCGGGAAGAACGTCATCGACAGCGTGTGCGGCACGGCGAAATCGAGCACCGAATGGTCGGCCGAGCGCTGTTCGCGCAGCAAGGCGCGCGCCTCCTGCGCTTGCGAGAGCAATGCCAGCGCCTGCTCGTAGAACACTTCGCCGGCCGCGGTGAGGCGCGTGGGATAGCTCGATCGGTCGATCAGTTCACTGCCAAGCCACGCTTCGAGCGACTGAATCCGGCGCGAGAACGCCGGCTGCGTCACATGGCGCAACTCGGCCGAACGACTGAAACTGTTCGTCTTGGCGAGCGACACGAAGTCCTCGAGCCATTTGATTTCCATGCGGCACTCCCGCGTCGGCGATGTCAGCGCGCTAGTCTACTCAATCGTCCGGCCGGCGCACAGACCCGCGTCCGCGCCAGTCGTCCAACTGCCCAACGGCTCAACCGCCCTGCCTTCCGCCCGACGGCCGAGTTGCCACGCGCCCTCAGGACACCACCGTGGCGAAGTGCGACGCCTCGGCATCGCCCTCCCCGTCGCGACGCTGCTGTTGCAACGCCCACATCTGCGCGTAGAGTCCTTCGGCACGCAGCAGGTCGTCGTGCGTGCCACGCTCCACGATGCGGCCCTTGTCGAGCACGATGATCTGCGCGGCGTGAACGACCGTCGAGAGGCGGTGCGCGATGACAAGCGTCGTGCGTTCACGGGCGATGTTGCGCAATTCCGCCTGAATCGCCTGCTCGGAGCGCGAGTCCAGCGCCGAGGTCGCCTCGTCGAAAATCAGGATATGCGGATTCTTGAGAAGGGTGCGCGCAATCGCCACGCGCTGCTTCTCGCCGCCGGAGAGCTTGAGCCCGCGCTCGCCGACCATCGATTCATAGCCGGCCGGCAGGCTCTCGATGAAGTCGTGGATATGCGCCGCACGGGCCGCGGCGATGACCTGCTCGCGCGACGCCGACGGATTGCCGTACGCGATGTTGTAGTAGATCGTGTCGTTGAACAGCACAGTGTCCTGCGGCACGATACCGATGGCCGCGCGCAGCGAGTCCTGCGTGACGTCGCGAATGTCCTGCCCGTCGATGGTGATGCGCCCCGCCGCCGCGCCGGGGAAGCCGACGTCGTAGAAGCGGAACAGCAGGCGTGAGAGTGTCGATTTTCCCGAGCCGCTGTGCCCGACGACAGCCGTGGTCGTGCCCGCCGCCACGGTGAAATCGACGTCGTGCAGAATCTGGCGCGACGCCTCGTACCCGAAATTCACGTGCTCGAAACGCACGGTGCCGCCATGACAGACAAGTGGCGCCGCACCCGGCGGATCGGCAACTTCGCGATTCACGTCGAGCAACGTGAACATGCGATCCATGTCGGTCATCGCCTGTTTGAGTTCGCGATAGATCACGCCGAGGAAATTCAGCGGAATGTAGAGCTGCAGCATGAAGGTGTTGACGAGCACCAGGTCGCCGAGCGTCATGCGGCCACTCATCACGCCTTGGGTGGCATGCCAGAGAATCAGGATGAGTCCGGTCGCGATGATCGCCTGCTGTCCGAAATTCAGCACCGAGAGCGAGTTCTGCGACCGAATCGCCGCGGCGCGATAGCGCTTGAGGTTCTCGTCGTAACGCTGCGTCTCGAACGCCTCGTTGCCGAAATACTTCACCGTCTCGTAGTTGATCAGCGAATCGATGGCGCGCGCGTTGGCTTTCGAGTCGAGTTCGTTCATCGTGCGACGAAAATGCGTGCGCCACTCCGTGACTTTCACCGTGAACACGATGTAGAACGACAGTGCCACGAGCGTGACGATGGCGTAAAACGCGTCGTAGCGCACGACGAAGAAGCCGAGCACGAGCGCCACCTCGATGAGCGTGGGCAGAATGCTGTAGAGCGAGTACGAGATCATCGACTGGATGCCCCGCGTGCCGCGCTCGATGTCGCGACTCATGCCGCCCGTCTGACGCTCCAGGTGAAAGCGCAGCGACAGCGCGTGCAAATGGCGAAACACCTTGAGCGCGATCTGCCGCACCGCACTCTCCGTCACCTTCGAGAACAACATTTCCCGCAGTTCGGTGAAGAGCGACGTGGACAGGCGCACCACCCCATATGCCACGACCAGCAGACCGAGCCCGCCCACGACGATCAGGCTTGCATCGCCCGATGCGCGCGCCGTGGCGGAGAAGGTCGCCACGGGGCCGAGCCCGTCGACGATGTGCTTCATGATGATGGGCACGCCGAGATTGGCCACCTTCGCCATGACGAGACACGACAGCGCCAGCGTGACGCGTCCGCGGAATTCGAGCAGATACGGGAACAGCGATTTGATGACTTGCCAGTCGCCGCGGGGGGGGCGAGCGGCGTCGGAGGCCGTCGGTGCAGGCTCGGCCGAAGAGTAACGTCTCATGATGGGGAGGGGCGGCGTCCGGCTCGTTCGAGGGCTTTCCGCTAAAATCGTCGATGGCGTATTTTCGCAGAACCCGGCGTCTCATGCTGAGCCGACGCCGGGCGGCTCTTCCGCCCGTGGAAACCCGAAGCAGGACCGGCAGCGGCGTGCCGTCGCCGTCTTTCTCGCGGTTTCCGACTTTCGCAGTCTTCCCGGCTCACGCAAGGATCCTCATGAGTACCTCGACTGCCGCCCTCACGGCCCTGCCCGAAGAAAAAGAACTGGCGTTGCGCGTACTGCCGATGCCTGCCGACGCCAACGCCCACGGCGACGTATTCGGCGGCTGGATCATGTCGCAGGTCGACATTGCCGGCTCGATTCCCGCCGCACAGCGCGCCAACGGCCGCGTGGCGACCATTGCCGTCAACTCGTTCCTGTTCAAGGAGCCGGTGTTCGTGGGCGACCTGCTGAGCTTTTACGCGACGATCGTGAAGACCGGCAATACGTCGATCACCGTCTACGTCGAGGCCTATGCGCAACGCATGCGCCTGTCGCACGAGATCGTCAAGGTCACCGAGGCGATGGTCACGTACGTGGCGACCGACGAAGATCGCCGTCCGCGCCCGCTGCCCAAGCTCGACACGGCGAGCTGAGCGTCCGCCAACAAAAAAACGCCGCCGTCTCGCAGAATGAGGCGTGCGGCGTCGATGCGCCTGCTGTGCCGCCGAGTCTTCCCGGCGACGGCGGAGGCGTTATGAAAACTGACTGAAATCCGGCTTGCGCTTCTCGAAGAACGCCGTGAACGCCTCACGCGCTTCCGGAGAGACGAGCCGTTTACCGAACTCCAACGCCTCGTCGCGAATACGCGACTGCACCGCTTGCGCGCTGTCGCCCTTCATCAGCTGCTTGGTCACGCGCAGCGACGCCGCCGGCATGGCCGCGAGTTGCGCGGCACGCTTCGCGGCGTAGTCGGCCAGTTCGTCCGCCGGCACAGCACGGTTGACGAAGCCCATCGCGACGGCCTCGTTCACGTCGAACGGCTCACCGAAAAGCAGCTTCTCGGCGGCACGCTGGTAGCCCGCCACGCGCGGCAGCAGCCAGCTCGACGCCGCCTCCGGACACAACGCCAGTTGCGAAAACGGCAGCGAGAAGCGAGCGGTTTGCGTGGCATACACGACATCGCAGTGCAGCAGCAGTGTCGTGCCGACGCCGACCGCATTGCCCGCCACGGCCGCGACAATGGGTTTGGTCGCCTGGCTGATCGCACGCAGGAACTGGAACACGGGGGCGTCGTCGTCCTTCGGCGGGTTTTTCAGAAAGTCTTCGAGATCGTTGCCTGCCGAAAAGGCCTCCGGCTGCCCCTGGATCAGGATCACGCGCAACGACGGATCGGCCTCCGCCTCGGCAATGCCTTCGGCCATTGCCTGATACATCGCGGCGGTAATCGCATTCTTCTTGTGCGCGCGGTTGAAGGTCAGCACCTGCACCGCGCCCTGGCGATGCACCAATACGTCTTCCATCTCGTGTGTCTCCTCGGATGTTCCGGGCCTCTGGCGACGCCGGGTCACTGCCCGCCGTAGATGAGAACGCCGGGGGCGGTCGCGCTGTTGCGAAACCGCACCCCGGCGCCCTGGGCCGTCGTCCGCCGCATGTCTGACGATTGCCAGCGGACGGCCTACGGCACGCCCGCTTACATGCGCTCGAGAATCCCCGCCGCGCCCATGCCGGTCCCCACGCACATGGTCACCATCCCGTACTTCAGGTTGTGACGGCGCAGCGCGTGCACCACGGTCGCGGCACGGATCGCGCCGGTCGCGCCCAGCGGGTGGCCCAGCGCGATAGCGCCGCCCATCGGGTTGACCTTGCGGGTGTCGAGATCCAGATCCTTGATGACGGCAAGGGCCTGCGCGGCAAACGCCTCGTTCAGTTCGATCCAGTCCATGTCCTGCTGCGACAGGCCCGCCGCGCGCAGAGCCGCGGGAATCGCCTCCTTCGGACCGATACCCATGATCTCGGGCGGCACGCCGCGCACGGCGAACGACACGAAACGGGCGAGCGGCGTGAGGTTGAACTGCTTGAGAATCTTCTCGCTCACGACGAGCAGCGCGCCGGCACCATCCGACGTCTGCGAACTGTTGCCGGCCGTGACCGACCCCTTGTTCGCGAAGACCGGACGCAGTTTGCCGAGCCCTTCGATCGACGTATCCGGCCGCGGGCCTTCGTCGAGCGACAACGTGCGCGTCTTGATCGACACGTCGCCGGTGGCCAGATTCGGGAAGCGTTCGACGATCTCGATCGGCGTGATCTCGTTCGTGAATTCGCCCGCCTGTTGCGCCTGGATCGCCTTCTGGTGGGAGGCCAGCGCGAAGGCGTCCTGCGCGTCGCGCGTCACGCCCCATTGCTGCGCCACCTTCTCGGCGGTCAGCCCCATGCCGTACGCGATGCCCACGTTCTCGTCGCGCTCGAAGATCGACGGCGAGAGCGACGGCGTGTTGCCCATCATCGGCACCATGCTCATGCTCTCGATACCCCCGGCGAACATTGCGTCGGCTTCGCCCACACGAATGCGGTCCGCCGCCATCGCGAGCGCCGTGAGGCCCGAGGCGCAGAAACGGTTGACGGTCACCCCGCCCACCGTGTTCGGCAGACCCGAGAGCAGCGCGCCGATACGCGCCACGTTCAGGCCCTGCTGGGCTTCGGGAATGGCACAGCCGATGATGGCGTCCTCGATGACCTTAGGATCGAGATCCGGCACCTGCGCGAGCGCACTCTTGAGAATGGTCGCGAGCAGGTCGTCCGGACGCGTGTTCTTGTAGCTGCCCTTGGGTGCCTTGCCGATCGGCGCGCGCGTGGCGGCAACGATGTAGGCGTCTTGCAGTTGTTTGCTCATGTCAGTCTCCGATCGGCTTAGTTGCGCACCGGCTTGCCGGATTGCAGCATGCCCATGATGCGTTCCTGGGTCTTCGACGTGCCCAGCAGTTCGATGAAGGCGCGACGCTCGAGCGCCAGCAGCCATTCTTCGTTCACGAGGCTGCCGGCCTCCACGTCGCCGCCGCACACGGCTTCGGCGATGCGCGAGGCGATGAGGAAGTCGTGCGCCGAGATGAAGTTGCCGTCTCGCATATTCACGAGCGACGCCTTGATGGTCGAGATCCCCGAGCGACCAGCGACAGGAATGCCAGCCGGCTTGAGCGGCGGACGATAGCCGGCAATGGCCAGCGCGCGCGCCTCGTTACGGGCGACCGACAGCAGTTCGTGCACGTTGTACACGATGGTGTCCGTCGGCTTCAGATAGCCCATGTCGCGGGCGTCGAGCGCCGAGGCCGAGACCTTCGCCATCGCCGCATTGGTGAACGACTTGGTCACGAACTGGAGATACTGCACGCTGCCCGCGGCACTCGCGGCTTCCGCTGCGCGGATCGCCGCTTCCTTCAGGCCGCCGCCGCCCGGCACCAGCCCGACACCGACTTCCACGAGACCGATGTAGCTCTCGAGCGCCGCCACGCGCTTCGCGCTATGCAGCAACAGCTCGCACCCGCCGCCCAGCGCAATACCGGAGACGGCCGAGACGACGGGCACCTGCGCGTACTTCACACGCATCATGCCGTCCTGGAACTTCTTGATGAACGGCTCGATACCCTTCGCCCCGCCCATCATGAACGCGGGCATGGCCGCTTCGAGATCGGCGCCGGCAGAGAACGGACCACCCGGCGCACCGAGTTTGAGCGACGTGGGCTGCCATACGACCACACCGCGATAGTGCTGCTCGGCCAGATCGATCGCGCGGGTCAGCCCGTCGATGACGGCCGGCCCGATGGTGTTCATCTTCGACTTGAACGAGACGATAAGCACGTCGTCCTGCCCCGGGGTCTCGTCGACCCACAGGCGCACGGCGTCGTTCTCTTCGATGGTCTTGCCGAACTTGCGCGGATCGGCGCTGGCGTCGCCCACGAGCGAGGCCGGGAAAACCTGACGCTGATACACCGGCAGCGTGCTGCGCGCAACGAACGCGTCCTTGGCCGGTGCATACGAGCCATTCGCCGTGTGCACACCGCCCGCCTCGGCGACCTTGCCGCTCGTCACCCACTTGGGCAGCGGCGCGCTCGAGAGCGCCTGACCGGCGTCGATGTCTTCCTGCACCCACTGCGCAATGTCCTTCCAGCCCGCAGCTTGCCAGTCCTCGAACGGACCGGTGCTCCAGCCGAAGCCCCAGCGAATCGCGAAGTCGATTTCACGTGCGTTGTCGGCGATCTGCTCGAGATACACACCGATGTAATGGAACACATCGCGGAACACCGCCCACAGAAACTGGGCTTGCGGGTTCGTCGATTCGCGCAGCAGACGCAGACGCTCGGCCGGCGCTTTCTTCAGAATGCGCACGACCATCTCGTCGGCCTTCTTGCCCGACTCGACATACTCACCCGATTGCGGGTCGAGCACCTTGATGACCTTGCCTTCCTTCTTGTAGAAACCCGCGCCCGTCTTCTGACCCAGCGCGCCCTTTTCTACGAGTGCCTTGAGCACCGGCGGCGTGGCATACGTCGGGGCGAACGGGTCGTCCTTGAGGCCATCCTGCATCGTCTTGATCACGTGCGCCATCGTGTCCAGACCGACCACGTCGGCCGTGCGGAACGTGGCCGACTTGGCACGACCCAGCTTGCTGCCGGTCAGGTCATCGACCACATCGAACGGAATGCCATACTTCTGCGCTTCGGCGAACACCGCTAGAATCGAGAACACGCCCACGCGGTTGGCGATGAAGTTCGGCGTATCCTTCGCGCGCACCACGCCCTTGCCGAGCGTGGACGTGAGGAACGTTTCGAGTTGGTCGAGAATCTCCGGCGCCGTGGTGGCGGTCGGGATCAATTCGACCAGATGCATATAGCGCGGGGGATTGAAGAAGTGCACGCCGCAGAAGCGCGACTTCAGATCGGCATCGAAGCCTTCCGAGAGTTCAGTGATCGACAGGCCCGACGTATTCGACGCGAAAATTGCGTGCTTGGCCAGATGCGGCGCGACCTTCTTGTACAGGTCATGCTTCCAGTCCATGCGCTCGGCGATCGCTTCGATCACCACGTCGCAGCCGGCGAGGGTGGCAAGGTCGTCCTCGTAATTCGCCGCTTCGATGTATTGGGCGTCGGCCTTGTCGGCGAACGGCGCGGGGCTCAGCTTCTTCAGGCCGTCGATGGCACGCAGGACGATGCCATTCTTCGGGCCTTCCTTGGCCGGCAGATCGAACAGCACGACGGGCACTTTCGCATTGACGAGGTGCGCGGCAATCTGCGCACCCATCACGCCGGCGCCCAGCACAGCGACCTTGCGTACGACCAGGGGTTTGTTGGTTTGGCTCACGGTGATCTCCTCCGCTCTCAGAACAGGTCGACGTCGACTTCCATCAGCGTCTTCGCACCGGCACGGGCCATGCGGATTTGCGACGCGGTCTCCGGCAGCAACTTGGCGAAATAGAAACGCGCCGTGGCGAGCTTCGATTCGTAGAACTTGTCGCCGCTGCCTTGCTTGTCAAGCGCGATGCGCGCCATGCGTGCCCAGAAGTAAGCGAACACGAGATGGCCGACCACGCGCTGATACGGCACCGAGGCGGCGCCCACTTCGTCTGGATTGGCCATGGCCTTCATGCCGATTTCCATCGTCAGCTTCTGCACCTTGTCGCCGATGTCCGCGAGGGGATTGACGAACTCCTGCATTTCTTCCTTCGTGCCTTCGGCCTCGACGAAGTCCTGCACGAGCTTGCCGAACTTCTTGAGCTTCGCCCCCATGTCGCCGAGCACCTTGCGGCCCAGCAGGTCGAGCGCCTGAATCGAGTTCGTGCCCTCGTAGATCATGTTGATGCGTGCGTCGCGCACATACTGCTCCATGCCCCACTCGGAGATGAAGCCGTGGCCGCCGTAAATCTGCATCGCATGGTTGGTGCACTCGAACGCGTTGTCGGTCAGGAAGGCCTTGATGATCGGCGTGAGCAGCGCGACCAGATCGGCGGCTTCACGACGCTCGGCTTCGTCACCGTGCGACAGCTCCTTGTCGATGTGCAGCGCGGTCCAGTAAGAGAACGCGCGACCGCCTTCCACATAGGCTTTCTGCGTGAGCAGCATGCGGCGCACGTCCGGATGCACGATGATCGGATCCGCCGGCTTGTCCGGCGCCTTCGGGCCGGTGAGCGAGCGCATCTGAATGCGCTCCTTCGCGTACACCAACGAGTTCTGGTAGGCGACTTCCGTCAGGCCCATGCCCTGCATGCCCACGCCCTGACGCGCGGCGTTCATCATCACGAACATGGCATTCAGGCCCTTGTTCGGTTCGCCAACGAGCCAGCCGCGCGCGCCGTCGAGGTTCATCACGCAGGTGGCATTGCCGTGAATGCCCATCTTGTGCTCGATCGAGCCGCACTTGATGCCGTTGCGCTCACCCGGTGCGCCATTCGCGTCGGGGATGAACTTCGGCACAACGAACAGCGAGATACCCTTCGTTCCCGGCGGCGCGTCCGGCAGGCGGGCCAGCACAAGGTGGACGATGTTGGCGGCCATGTCGTGCTCGCCGGCGGAGATGAAGATCTTGGTGCCGGAGATGGCGTACGAGCCGTCGCCATTCGGCTCGGCCTTCGTGCGCAGCATGCCCAGGTCGGTGCCGCAGTGCGGCTCGGTCAGGCACATCGTACCGGTCCATTCGCCCGATACGATCTTCGGCAGATAGGTGGATTGCTGCTCAGGCGTGCCATGCGCATGCAGGCACTCGTAAGCGCCGTGCGACAGGCCGGGATACATCGTCCAGGCCTGGTTGGCGGAGTTGAGCATTTCATACAGGGCGTTGTTGACGACCTGCGGCAGCCCTTGGCCTCCGAACGCGGGGTCGCACGCCAGCGAGGGCCAGCCGGCCTCGACGTATTGCCGATAGGCCTGCTTGAAGCCGGTCGGCGTCGTGACGACGCCATCGCCTTCGTACTTGCAGCCCTCGCGATCACCCACCTGATTCAGCGGGAAGACGACTTCGCTGCAGAACTTGCCGGCCTCTTCGAGCACCTGGTTGATGGTGTCGGCATCGATGTCCGCGTGTTTCGGCAATGCCTTCAATTCGTTTTCCACGCCCAGCAGTTCGTGCAAAACGAATTGCATGTCGCGCAGCGGCGCGTTGTACTGTCCCATGACCTACTCCTCCGAACAAATCGAATTGAATCGCGGACGGCTCGCGCCTCACCCGCGCTGATAAGACGAAATCAGTTTTTCCAGCGCCACCCGGGTCATCTCGACGGCCCCCGGCTCCCGGAGGAACCGCGCGTCGTGATGCAAGCCAAGTGTCAGGCTGTACATTTCAAAGAGCATCAGACGCGGATCGGTGTCCGCACGCAAATGCCCCTCCTCCTTCGCTTGCGTGATCGCGCGCAGCAGGGCCGATCGCCACAACCGCACGCTCTTCACCAAGGCCTCGCGCACCGGGCTGGCCGCGCGATCGTCGTACTCGACGGCACCGCTGATATAGATACAGCCCGTCGTCACCTCGCGAATGCGCTTGTCCATCCAGCGATCCACCAGCGCCCTGAGTCGCGGCAAGCCGCGCGGGGCTTCCATCCCGGGGGCGAACACCTCGTCCTCGAAACGCCGGTGATACTCGCGCAGCACTTCAATCTGCAAGTCCTCGCGCGAACCGAAATGCGCGAAGACGCCGCTCTTGCTCATCTGCATACGATCAGCCAGCAAGCCGATCGTCAGCCCCTCAAGTCCATCGCGCCCCGCAAGTTCCAGCGCGGCATTCAGGATGGCGGCTCGTGTCTGTTCACCCTTTCGCATATCTTTGGCATCGCTTTGGTTATCCGTTCTCCGATGCTAACCAAAAAATCGAACGGCCGTCCTATTATTGGGGGACACCCATGGGCGAACAAGGAATTTATTAGATCGGAATACCTAATCGGTAGCCGTCGGAGGGCGGGGTTCGGCGACGTCGGCACAGGGCCGAGAGCCATGAGCAACGGCGGATCATCCGTCGGCATCCGCCCAAAAATCAGTCGTATTTGCCGCGCGTGAGGAGCCGCATCGTCAGGCGATAGAGGCGATACGCCATCCACTGGCGGAAGCGCCGCCAGCGCGAGCGTGCGCCGTAGCGGGCGGGGTCGATGAGACGCGCCTCGTCAAAGGCTCGGCGGATGTGGTCGCGCAGTTCGATGACCAGCGGATCGTCGAGCACCACCACGTTGGCTTCGTGATTCAGGAACAGCGACAGCGCATCCAGATTGGAGGAGCCGACCGTCGCCCATACGTCGTCGACGACAGCCACCTTGCCATGCAGTTGACGCACGTCGTACTCGCCGATGCGCACGCCGGCATCGAGCAACTTGGCGTAAAGCCAGGGCACCGCGGCATCGAGCAGGCGGAACTCGTTGCGGCCGATCAGCAGATGCACCGCCACGCCGCGTCGGGCCGCCTGCGTCAGTGCACGTCGCAGCCGGCGGCCGGGCACGAAATAGGGATTCGCGAGCCAAACCTCGTGGCGCGCGCGGCCCAGCGCCATCAGGTACGCCTTTTCGACCGCGCGACGATTGTGCAGGTTATCGCGTGCCACGAAGGCTGCCTGACCGGCGTAAGGCGCGTGCAGACGCCCACGTTGCCCGCGGCGCCGATGACGGAACGGCGTCCCCAGATACCCCGGCGCGAGGCGCAGCCACTGAATGTGAAACGCGATGGAGATTTCGGCGACGATGGGACCGCGGCATTGCACGGCAAAGTCCCAGCGCGGATCGTCCATGCGGGTGTCGCCACCGGCGTTGTCGTCGTCGATGATGTTGATGCCGCCGACAAATGCCACCGCGTGATCGACGATGGCCAGCTTGCGGTGCGTGCGCGAGAAACCGAACTTGCCGAACAGCCGCGGATTGTAGATGCGATACGCCACACCGCGCTCGCGCCAATCGGCGAGAAACGGCAGTCGGCGGCTCGTGCCGATGCCGTCGAGGATGACGCGTACCGCAACGCCGCGTTGCGCGGCGCGTTGCAGCGCTGCGGCGACCTGCTGCCCCGCCTCGTCGGCTTCGAAGATATACGTCTCGAGCGCCACGTCGCGGGTGGCGCCATCGATGGCGGCAATGAGCGCTGTGAAGTAGCGCTGACCGAGATAGAGCAGCGTCAGATCGTTATCGCGGGAGAACGGCAGGTACTTGCTCATCGGCGTGCCGTGCCGCGGCTAGCGCACGCGCAACGGCAACTGCCGGATGGCATCGCCGTTCGACGGTGAAAAACAACGCGCGGCGGCCGCTTCCCACGGCAGCCACGCATAGGCGACATGCTCGCGCGGCGAGAGCGTCACGGCGGTGTTCTGCGGCACGCACAAGCCGAACCAGTGTTCCGTATTGCGCGTCACGCCCGGCGCATAACGATGGGCCCAACGCGGATAGATGTTGTACTGAATTTCGTGCTGCCAATCGGTCAGCGCAGCGGCGGGCACCGCAGTTCCGTTTGCCACGCGAATACCGGTCTCCTCGAAGACTTCGCGCACGGCCGTCTCGAGCAGCGGTTCGTCGAGCCGGTCCTTGCTGCCGGTGACCGACTGCCAGAAGTTCTCGGCGTCGGCACGCTCGATGAGCAGAACATCGAGCGCCGGCGTATAGATCACGACGAGCACGGATTCGGGAATCTTGAAGGGTTTCATGCAGGTGGCGATTCGAGAACGGCACCGAAGACCGGCACCGATGACGCATTGTATAGGGCAAACGCCGGGTGTTGCGGCATGCGCGATGCCCCCGAAAAACGAAAACCCCCTCGCCTGACGGCAGAGGGGGTTTTCAGCTTGCGTGCGGGGCCGACGAGCGGCCCCGTGAGCCACGTCAGGCCTTGGGCGCTTCCGGCTGGCGCAGACGGATATGCAGGTCGCGCAGTTGACGCTCGTCGACCGACGACGGTGCCTGCGTGAGCAGATCCTGCGCACGTTGCGTCTTCGGGAACGCGATCACGTCGCGGATCGAATCGGCGCCGGCCATCATTGTGATGACGCGGTCGAGACCGAACGCAATGCCCCCGTGCGGCGGCGCGCCGTACTGCAGCGCGTCGAGCAGGAAGCCGAACTTCGCGCGCGCTTCTTCCTCACCGAGATTGAGCGCACGGAACACCTTGCTCTGCACGTCTTCCTGGAAGATACGGACCGAACCGCCGCCGATTTCCCAGCCGTTGAGCACCATGTCGTAGGCTTTGGCCAGGCACTTGCCCGGATCGGTCTCGAGGTAGTCGATGTGCTCGTCCTTCGGGCTCGTGAACGGGTGATGACACGCAACCCAGCGGGCGTCTTCCTCGTCGTACTCGAACATCGGGAAGTCGACGACCCACAGCGGACGCCAGCCGGCTTCGAACAGGCCGTGGCTCTTGCCGAATTCCGAGTGACCGATCTTCAGGCGCAGCGCGCCGATGCCGTCGTTCACCACCTTGGCCTTGTCCGCACCGAAGAAAATGATGTCGCCGTCCTGCGCGCCGGTACGCTCGAGAATCGAGGCAACGGCGGCGTCGTGCAGATTCTTCACGATCGGGCTTTGCAGACCGTCGCGGCCCTTGGCCACTTCGTTGACCTTGATCCACGCCAGGCCCTTCGCGCCGTAAATCTTCACGAAATCGGTGTAGGCGTCGATTTCGCTACGCGAGATCTCCGCACCGCCCGGCACGCGCAGCGCAACCACGCGACCGCCTTCGGTCGTGGCCGGCACCGAGAACACCTTGAAGTCCACGTCGCCCATCACGTCGGTCAGCTCGGTGAATTCGAGCTTCACGCGCAGATCGGGCTTGTCGGAGCCGAAGCGACGCATCGCTTCCGCGTACTCCATGACCGGCACCTTGGCATCGAGGTCGACGTCGATGGCTTCCTTGAACACGTGACGAATCATGTTCTCGAACAGATCGCGGATTTCCTGCTCCGTGAGGAACGAGGTTTCGCAGTCGATCTGCGTGAATTCCGGCTGACGGTCAGCGCGCAGGTCTTCGTCGCGGAAGCACTTGGTGATCTGGTAATAGCGGTCGAAGCCGGCCACCATCAAGAGCTGCTTGAAGAGCTGCGGCGACTGCGGCAACGCGAAGAACATGCCGGCGTTCACACGCGAGGGCACCAGATAGTCGCGTGCGCCTTCCGGGGTGCTCTTCGTGAGCATCGGGGTTTCGATGTCGATGAAGCCTTGCGCGTCGAGATATTTGCGCACTTCCATCGCCACCTTGTAGCGCAGGCGCAGGTTGTATTGCATCTGCGGACGACGCAGATCCAGCACGCGATGCGTGAGGCGCGTGGTTTCCGACAGGTTTTCGTCGTCGAGCTGGAACGGGGGCGTGACCGACGGGTTGAGCACTTCGAGCGCGTGGCACAGCACTTCGATCTTGCCGCTCGTCAGGTTGGCGTTCTCGGTGCCCGCCGGACGGCTGCGCACCAGGCCCGTGATCTGCACGCAGAATTCATTGCGCAGGCCTTCGGCGGCCTTGAACATCTCCGCGCGGTCCGGATCGCACACGACCTGCACCAGACCTTCGCGATCGCGCAGGTCGATGAAAATGACCCCGCCGTGATCGCGGCGGCGATTGACCCAGCCACACAGCTTGACCGTTTGGCCCAGTTGTTGCTCGGTCACCAGACCGCAGTAGGAGGTACGCATGGACATTTTGCTGTTCCGATTTTCAAAAAATGGCGCCGGCGATTCCCGGTGGCTCAGAGGAGCGGACCGGGACGTTGCTGGCGCGGGTTGTGGGCGGGCGCCACCACGCCCATCGATACGATGTACTTGAGGGCGGCATCGACCGTCATGTCGAGTTCGACCACGTCGCTCGCCCGCATCATCAGGAAGAAACCCGACGTCGGGTTCGGCGTCGTCGGGACATAGACGCTCACGAACTCGCCCTGCAAATGATTGACCACGTCGCCGCCCGGCGCGCCGGTCAGGAAAGCGATGGTCCAGGAATCCGCGTGCGGATATCGCACGAGCAACGCCTTGCGAAACGCGTTGCCGTTGCTCGACAGCAAGGTGTCGGACACCTGCTTGACGCTGCCATACAGCGGTCCAACGATGGGAATGCGCGTCAGGATGGCTTCCCACCAGCCGACCAGCTTCTGGCCGATGAAATTATGCGCCAGAAGGCCAACGACGAACACGAACGCGAGCGTCACCACCACGCCGAAGCCGGGCACGCGCATGCCGATAAGGTGCGACGGCTGCCAGTCGTCCGGCAACAGCAGCAAGGTCTGATCCATCGTGCCGATGATCAGGCCGAGGACCCACAGCGTGATGGCGAGCGGCACCAGCACCAGCAGGCCGGTGAGGAAAATCGTCTTCAACGCGGGTTTTTTAACGCGCATGGCAGGGCTCGCGAAGGTGGGCGGCTATGGGTATGTCAGCAGGCGAATCCGCGTTCCGGCGCATCCGGCCGCCGGGCTCGAACGCGCATCGTTCTGTCTATCTCAGTGGCAGGCGCAACCGCCGCCACAGCTCGCCGCCGGCGCGCTCGACGACTCGCCGCCAGACGACGAGGCCGAAGCGGACGACGTCGCGCTCTCGCCCGACGCCGCTGCCGGCGCCGACGAGGTCGACGCCGCGCCCGAGGCACTCGCGCCGCCCGAACCGCCACGGAAATCGGTCACATACCACCCCGAACCCTTGAGCTGGAACCCGGCCGCAGTCACCTGCTTGCGAAACGTGTCCTTGCCGCATTCCGGGCACTGGGAGAGCGGATCATCGCTCATTTTTTGCAGCACATCCTTGGCGAAACCGCATGTTTCGCAACGATAGGCATAGATAGGCATGGTACTTTCCGACGGAAAAAGGCGCGCAAAGCCTTGAATTATAACCGCTTCACAAGGCTTTCGGGATTTGTCCAGCGACATATGGGGCCGCAACGACCCAAGATCAAGATGGGTCGTTGCCGTAATCCGCGTAGTGAAAGGCTTCCCGGCCTGGGTCGTCAGATCGTCGACGCCTGCGGCTCCCGAGACTGCGCATGCCCTGCGTTGGGTTGGAGGAGCGAGCCAATGACCATGCCGGCGATCGAGGCCGCCAGCCCCGCCAACTGCGCCGGCACCATGGCCTCGGGCGCCAGCCATTCGCACCCGATCCAGACGACCAGGCCGAAGAGCACGGCGAGCGTGCCGCCCAGCGAGCTCGAACGCTTCCAGTAAAGTCCGAACGCCAGCGGCACGAAGCAACACACGAGCGTGACCTTGTATGCGCTCTCGACCATATGGAAGATCGACGCCGTGGAATTCAGCGCGTACACCAGCACCAGCGCCGTGAAACAGAGCACGACGATACGCATCAGTCGCAGCAGGTGCTTGTCGTCGATACGACCGCGCAGCATCGGGCGGACGATGTTCTCCGCGAACGTCACCGAGGGCGCCAGCAGCGTGGCCGACGCGCAGCTCTTGATGGCCGAGAGGAGCGCACCGAAGAACATCACTTGCGCCACGACCGGCACACTAGTAAGCACCAACTGCGGCAGAATCTGTTGCGGATCGGTGCCGATGTACTTCTGCACCATCGACGGGGCGATCAGCAGGGCCGAGTAGGCCAGGAAGATGGGGATGAACGTGAAGAAGAAGTACAGCACGCCGCCCGTGACCGAACCGGCGACCGCGACATTCTCCGACTTGGACGACATCACGCGCTGGAACACGTCCTGTTGCGGAATCGAGCCGAACATCATGGTAATGCCCGCGGCAATGAACGCCAGCACTTCGGTTGGGTTCAACTCCGGCAGGAACGCGAACTTGCCGGCCTGAGCCGCGTGTGTGATCACCGCGCTCGCCCCCCCCGGCACCATGCCAGAGACCTGCACAGCGATGTACACAAGCCCCACGACGATGATGATCATCTGGATGAAGTCGGTCACCGCCACCGAGATCATGCCGCCGAGCAGCGTATAGGCCAGCACCGAGACCGCGCCGATCACCATGCCCATGGGCTCGGACATTGCGCCGCCGGACACCGCGTGAAACACGAGTCCCAGCGCCTTGATCTGCGCACCGACCCAGCCGAGGTACGAGATCACGATGGCGATACTCGTCACCACTTCAACCGTACGGTTGTACCTGAGCTTGTAGAAGTCGCCGATCGTCATGAGGTTCATGCGATACAGCTTGCGGGCGAAAAACATGCCGACGAGCACCAGGCACATCGACGAACCGAACGGATCCGAGACCACGCCGCGCAGCCCTTCGCCGAGGAAGGTGGCGGGAATGCCGAGCACCGCTTCTGAGCCGAACCAGGTGGCGAAGACCACGGCGATGACCATGCCGTAGGGCAGGCGACGGCCGGCGACGGTGAAATCCTTGGTATTGCGGACCTTGAGGGCGGCCAACAGCCCGATGGCCACTGAAATGACCCAATACAGTATGACAAACCAGATCAGCATAGCGCGGCCCCCGCCAATCCCCGGGGCGTCGGTCATGGCGTGGCGGCGTCCGTCTTGCGCCCGGTCCGGCCTCAAACGGCCACTGCGCAAGCGAACGATACCGCGCCTTGGGCCTCAGCCTTCCGGGCAACAGAAAATCAGGTCGTGCATGACGGGGCCGATGCGATGGAGCGCTTTTATCTGCCCGCTGTGCCGCCTGGCGAAAAAATTTCGGCCGATTATAGCGGCGCGAGCGCGACGCGGGGAGGAAAAATCGCGACGGCCCGGTTCGATGGCGGCAAATATCGGGAATTGCCTAGCGTCTGAGGTGACGTTGCATGCTGATGGTGCCTGTGCGCAGTCACCGCCGAGACGCCAAAAGGCGTGTTCGACGCTCAGCGCCGGCGCCAGATCATCCAGTGTTCGGCCCCGGCGAAGACCGGCACCGAGTCGTCGACAAGCCGGTCCGCCTCGCAGACGAAGTCCTGACCGAGCAGAGCATCCAGGGCGTCCGGCGCGATGCCGAACGGCGGGCCCTTCAGCGTTTCCTTGAGGAAGAAGAATCCGGCCAGACGTCCACCTTGGGGCAGCAGTTGCGCCATCCGGCGTGCGTAGTCCTGCCAGAGGGTGCGGGGCAAGGCGCAGAGAAACGCCCGCTCGTAGACCACCTCGAGCGCGAACGGCGGCGTATAGGTGAAGAAATCGGCCTGTTCCACGAGCGCCGCGTGTGAACCGAGCCCCGCCTTGGCCGACGCGACGGCGGTCGCCGAGAAGTCGATGGCCCGCACCGGCCAGCCTTGCGTGTCGAGCCACGCGGCCTCATACGCCGAGCCACAGCCCGGGATCAGCGTGGCCCGGGGTGCGCCCTCGCCTGCGACGAAGTCGCGCAGCGCCCTGGGCACCCCGGCCGCATCCCAAGGCATGAAGGCACTCGCGAAACGCTCGTCCCAGAATTCCGCGCGCGACGGATCGCGATGGGAGAAAGTCGGGACGGAAGGTGCGGCAGGCGCGGCGGACGCACCGCCCGTCTCCGGGCGGTCATCTTCTCGAGGGGCGGCAAATGCGACGTAAGGCGTTCGGACGATGGGCACCATAGGCTCCGCTATTTTCAGAATCCGCCGTAGAGCCAGACAAATGCCGTCAACACGCCGATGGCGACGCCGCCCACCAGACAGAACGCGCCCGTCAGCAGCCGATTGGTGCGGCGTTGTTCCTGAAGTAACGCGAGCAGCACGGTGTCGTCCTGCGGACGCGCATGCGCGGCGAGCGCCTGGTGGATGAGCCGCGGCAGTTGCGGCATCGTCTTGCTCCACTGCGGCGCTTCGGCCTTCAGCCGTTCAAGCCAGCCGCGCGGGCCGATCTGTTCGGCCATCCACCGTTCGAGGAACGGCTTGGCCGTCTTCCACAAATCCAGATCCGGGTCGAGCTGACGGCCGAGACCTTCGATATTGAGCAGCGTCTTTTGCAGCAGCACGAGCTGCGGTTGAATCTCGACGTTGAAGCGGCGCGACGTCTGGAACAGGCGCATGAGCACGAGCCCGAGCGAAATCTCCTTGAGCGGCCGGTCGAAGTAAGGCTCGCAGACGGCGCGAATCGCCCCTTCGAGTTCTTCGACCCGCGTGTCGGCCGGCACCCAGCCCGACTCCAGATGCAGCGATGCCACCCGGTGGTAGTCGCGACGGAAGAACGCGAGGAAGTTCTGCGCGAGGTAATTCTTGTCGAACTCGGACAGCGCGCCGACGATGCCGCAGTCGAGTGCGATATACCGGCCGAACGTCGCCGGGTCGAGACTGACCAGGATGTTGCCCGGATGCATGTCGGCGTGGAAGAAGCCGTCGCGCAGGAACTGGGTGAAGAAGATCTCGACGCCCTCGCGCGCAAGCTTCTTGAGGTCGACGCCCGCCTCGCGCAGCACGTCGATCTGGCTGATCGGCACCCCGTGCATGCGCTCCATCACGAGGACGGCGCTGGAACTGAATTCCCAATAGATCTCGGGCACCATCAGCATGCCCGAGTCGATGAAGTTGCGACGAAGTTGCGCGGCGTTGGCGGCCTCGCGCATCAGGTCGAGTTCGTCGTGCAGATACTTGTCGAACTCGGCGACCACCTCACGCGGCTTCAACCGCTTGCCGTCTGGCCACAACCGCTCGACCCAACCGGCGAGATCGCGCATGAGCGCCAGATCGCTGTCGATCACGTTGAGCATATTCGGGCGCAATACCTTGACCGCGACTTCTTTGCCGGCGTGCTCGCCATCGCGAACTCGGGCGAAGTGCACCTGCGCAATCGAGGCGCTCGCGACCGGCATGCGCTCGAATTCCACGAAGACGTCTTCGAGTGGGTGACCCAGCGACTTCTCGATGCTCGCGCGGGCAACTGCCGGATCAAACGGCGGCACCTGATCCTGGAGACGCGCCAGTTCCTGCGCGATATCGGGCGGCATCAGATCACGGCGCGTCGAGAGCACTTGTCCGAACTTCACGAAAATCGGCCCCAGCGATTCAAGCGCGAGGCGCAAACGTTCGCCGCGCGGCGCTTTGAGCCCACTGCGCCCGAACGACAACACGCGCAGCAGCCCGCGTGCCATGGGATGAGGAATGCTCGAGAGCACCAGTTCGTCGAGCCCGTAGCGGTAGCTGACGAAAAAGATCTTGATCAGACGCAGGAGGCGCATCGTTCAGCGACCTCCCAGGGGGCGGGATACCGAGGCGGCTGCCGCATCGCGCCCGGCCGTCTGGCGTTCGAGCTTCTCCAGGCGCTTTTCCAGCCGCGCGAGATCGTCGCGCAGCGTGCCGATGCCGCTGCGCATCGCATCGAGGCGCCCACGCCCGACCAGCAGCGGGTTCTCCTCCACGAGGTAATCGGCGAGCGAGCGCGCCAGCGTGCCGCCGGTGCGGCGTGCGCCGGCCACCGCCGCCTTGCCGGTTTCGGTCACCCGGTGTGCCGCCGCGTCGCCGATCACCTTGCTCAGGTCTTCGGCCACCTCCCAGCGCAGATGCTGGGCCAGATAGGAGACCGTGTTGGCAAACTCGGCATCGCCCTCGATCTTGACGTGTCGCATGACAGCCGCCTGACCGCCGCCCGCGAAGTCGGCGAGCGCCGCCGGCGGCACCGCGATGCTGACGTCGCAAGACAGGTTGGCATCGGCGGCGACCAGATAGCCGTCGTCGCCCACGCGCAGACGCAGGTCGATGGCCGACATCGCCAGCCGGGCAGACGCCCCGATGTGATGGCGCAGACGGTCGCGCGCCCACGGTTCGCGGGCAAGCAAGTGGTTCACGGTGGCGGCAAAGGCTTTGGCGGCTACGGTCATGAGCTTGGCGGTCGGCCGGCGATGCGCGCCGGTCGTACCGAAAGACGCCGCCCGGCAACGATCGGCGGACGGCAAAAAAAAGAGCCCGCGCTTTAGACGCGGGCTCTCATTGTAAGGCAGGTTACGGCAAAACCGTCGTGCGCTTAGCTAGCCTGTTGAATCCCGGCGAGCACCCAGCCGCCGCTACCGGTCACCGGCTTGGTCAGGTTCCACACTTCGTTGAACGGCTCGGCCGCGGCACCCTCGGCTTCGCGGATCAGGCCCGAGAAGCGAACGCTTGCCACATACTCGACGGCCGATTCCTCGATGCCAAGCAGTTCGGCATTGAGTTGCACGACGTCCGTGCGGTTGACCGACTTGCCGCGCTCTTCGAGGTCCATCTTGATTTCCGCGAACATCTGCGGCGTGGTGAACTCGTTGATATCGGCCTGATCGCCCTTGTCCCAGGCCGCTTGCAGACGGTTGAAGTACACCTTGGCACTGCGCAGGAATCCGTCGACATCGAAGCCGGCCGGCACGCCGAACGGGGCGGCTGCGGCAGCGGCCCCCGCGGCGACGGGCACGCCCGACAGCGACGGCTGGGCCGACGAAGACGCCGGTTGTGCCGGTTGCGACGGTTGTTGCGGCTGGCTGTCCCACGACTGGCGCAGCGTGTTGTTCGACGCGTCGTTACCCGCGCCCGCATACGCCGGCGTCTGGGACTGCGACTTATTGCCGCGGAAACGACGGATCAGCCACATCACGGCGAAGGCGATCAGCGCAATCATGATGACGTTGGCCATCATGCTGGCGAACGCGCCGCCCAGGCCGAAGTGCGAGAGCAGGGCCGCGATACCGAGACCGGCCGCCAGACCGGCGATCGGGCCGAGCCAGCGATTGGCCGGCTTGGCGGCGGCCGCGGCCCCTGCGGCACCGGCCCCTGCTGCCGCCGGTGCGGCCTGCTGCGGTGCGGTGCCCGGCGTGGCTTGCGTCGGTTGTTGCGGCGCTTGCTGGCGCTGCGTCACGGTGCTGGACTGCTTGCCGATGCTCCGGCCGCCGCCAACGCGTTTGGCATCGGCGTCCGCGATCGTCATGCCGACCGCCACTACGCCGGCCACCACGCCCAACAACAGCTTGTTTTTCAGGAACTGGAACATCGTTCTGGTCTCTCCGTGGAGTTTATAGGTTGCTGTCTACTGACAGGCGTCAACCGGAATGGTTCAGCACTTTTTTACGTACTGAAACCAGATGAGGCGACGGCCGATTCTGCCACAGCAGAATTAGCTCGTTCTTAGAGAAACGCCCCGGCGCGGCTTTTTTCCGCAGTCCGGGGCGCTGGGGTGCGTCAGGTAAGTGAGCGCAAACTCAGAATTTGCGTCCGATATGCAGCGCGACGACCCCCGCGGTCAGGTTGTGATATTCCACACGTTCGAGACCGACCTGTTCCATCAGGGACTTGAGCGTTTCCTGGTCCGGGTGCATGCGAATCGACTCGGCCAGATAGCGGTAGCTGTCGGCGTCGCCCGCGATGCGCGAACCGAGCCACGGCAGCACCTTGAACGAATAGGTGTCGTACGCCTTCTCGAGCGGCTGCCAAACCTTCGAGAACTCGAGCACCATGACCTTGCCGCCCGGTTTGATCACGCGGCGCATTTCGGCGAGCGCGGCATCCTTGTGCGTCATGTTGCGCAGGCCAAACGCCACGGTGACCACATCGAAATAGTTCGACGGGAACGGCAGCTTTTCGGCATCGCACAGCAGGGTCGGGGTGACAATGCCTGCGTCGAGCAGGCGATCGCGCCCCACGCGCAGCATCGATTCGTTGATGTCGGTGAGCCAGACTTCGCCGGTTGGGCCGGCCGCGCGCGCAAACGCCTTCGACAGGTCGCCCGTGCCGCCCGCGATGTCGAGCACCTTGAAGCCGGGGCGCACGGCGGCGCGTCCGATCGTGAAGGCTTTCCAGATCCGGTGCAGTCCACCCGACATCAGGTCATTCATGATGTCGTACTTGCTCGCGACCGAATGGAACACCTCGGCGACCTTGCCGGCCTTTTCCTTCTCGTCGACGGTTTCATAACCGAAGTGGGTCTGTTGGCCCATTGCAATCTCCCAGATTCATGTAAGCGGGCGCGCCACACGCACGTGCGCCCCGCCGGGGCCTCAATGGTGGTGGCAGCCACCCGCAGCCGGCGACGACATCGGCGTGTCGCGATCGACCCCCGCTGACGCGAGCTTGTCCAGGTATTCCTGCCACAGCGCGTCCTGACGCACGCACAGCTCGTAGAGGTAATCCCACGAATAGATGCCGGTATCGTGTCCGTCCGAAAACACCGGGCGCACGGCGTAATTGCCGATCGGCTCCAGGCCATTCAGATCGACATCGCGCTTGCCGGTTTGCAGCGTCTCCTGCCCCGGGCCGTGGCCACGCACTTCCGCCGACGGCGAGAGTACGCGCAGGAATTCGAACGGCAGGCGGTAGTGTGTTCCGTCCTCGTAGCCCAGTTCCAGCACCTTCGATGTGCGATGCAGCGTCAAGGAAACGGGAATCGGCGTGTCTTTCTCCAGCCCAGCCATGGTCTTGCTCCAGAATAATCGGTCGGTGCGCCGACATGCGACACATCGGCCGGCAGTATAGCCGCTCAGGCCTCAACGGTCATGCCGGCCACGCCGGGAGACGATTCAATTCCGCCACCACGGCCTCGCGCAGGGCGGGTGTCCAGGCGGCGCGCTCGGCGAGCACCGCCGCCGGCACCTCGCGTTGCGGCGCGCTCCAGACCGAGCCGGGAAAATGAACGTCGTCGCGATATCGCGGAATCACGTGCCAGTGCACGTGCGGCACCATGTTGCCCAGACTCGCCACGTTGATCTTGTGCGGCGACATGACTGTGCGCTGGGCTGTCTCGACGGCGAACACAGCGCGCATCACATGCTCGCGCGCCGCCGCGGGCAGATCGCTCATTTCGGCGACGTGGGCATGCCAGATCACCCGAGCGAAGCCCGGGTAGCCGATCTCATTCGCCAGCACCACGCGCAGCACCGGGTCGCGCCATACGACATCGCCGCCCTCTCCGGTGCAAAACGGACATTCCATCATGCGTCTTCCCTCGTTTGCCCTGCCCTCCCCGCGTGCGCCGCAGACGGTTCAGGTCAGTGCTGTCAGTGCGCTCACTGCTTGTTGCGCTTGTAACGTTTGCCGGTGGCCGGGTCGACCGGGCCGAGCGCAAGTTCGGCGAAGTCGATCTCGCTGATCAATTCGCGCAGCGTCTCGTCGTTGATGCGGTGCGCCAGGCGCAGACGCGACAGTTCCCCGCGCTCGGCCTGCAGGGCGGCGGCGCGCAGCCGGCGTTCGACTTCGACCTCACGCACCGCGCGCACGCGCATCTCGTCGTCGGTCGCGTTCGACGCGTTGAGCGTGCGGCGATACCGCCCCATCACCCGCGCGGCCGCTTCGGCGCACACGGCAGTGTCGAGTTCGTCGCCCGACTTCGCAATGACTTTTTGCAGCGATTCAACGGTGCGGATCGCCGCCTCCGACGCCGCGAGGCGCGCCTCGCCCATCTCACGATTGCGCGGGTCCTCGACCGGCCAGCGCACGCCGCGCAGCAGGAACGGCAAACCGAGGCTGCCGCCGACAAGCGAGAGCAGAATCACGCCGGCGGCCAGGAAAATCAGCAGATCGCGTCCCGGAAACGGCGCGCCGCCCGGCAGGGCCAGCGGCACCGAGAGCGCACCGGCCAGCGTCACCGCGCCGCGCACGCCCGAGAGGGCCGTCACGCCAGTGAAGCGCATGCCGGGCTTCATTGTGATTTCGCCACGTCGCATACCGAGAAAATACATCACGCGCCACGCCACCCACACCCAGCAGAAGCGCAGCACGATGAGCACCGCCGAAATCGCGCCGACGTAGGCCATCAGTTCGCCGAGATTGAGCAGCGTTCCCCAATGCGGCTCGCCGGGCCGCAACGCGGCACGCACGATGTCAGGCAATTGCAGGCCGAGCAGCACGAACACTGCGCCATTGAACACGAATTCGAGCATCGACCACACCCCGTTACCGAGAATGCGGGTGGCGGTGCGGGTATTGAGCAGATCGGTCGAGCTGACCGTCATGCCGGCGGCCACGGCCGCGAGAATGCCCGAGAAGCCGAAATGTTCGGCCAGCAGATAGGCCGCAAACGGCATGAGCAACAGCAGCAGCACGACCGTCGCCGGCTCTTCGGCGGACGCCGCCATCACGCGGCGATGGAACTGCGTGAACAGCCACGTCACGGCCCAGCCGGCGAGCAAGCCGCCCAGCGCGATGACGAAAAACGAGAACGTGGCGTTACCGATCGAAAAGAGTCCCGTGGTCGCGGCCACGATGGCGAACTTGAACGCGACCAGGCCCGATGCGTCGTTCATCATGGCCTCGCCTTCGAGCACGTGCATGAGGCGCGTGGGCATCTGCAGGCGTGCGGTGATGGCGGAGACGGCCACGGCATCGGTTGGCGAGAGCACGCCGCCGAGCGCGAACGCCACGGCAAGCGGAATCGACGGAATCATCCAGTGGATGAAATAGCCCACGCCGAGCACCGTGAAGATCACCAGACCGAGCGCCATCGCGACGATCGGCACGCGCAGGTGCCAGAACTCGCGTTTGGGCATGCGCCAGCCGTCGGCGAAGAGCAACGGCGGGATGAACAGCAGGAAGAAGATCTCCGGATCGAGATCGATGTGCAGCCCCGCGCCCGGAAAAGCGAGCGCGGCGCCCACAGCGATCTGCACGATCGGCACCGGCAGAACTTTGACGTAGCTGACCAGCACGCCGGTCAGCGCCACCACAAACAGCAGGATCAGCGCGGTGAGGACTACCCCCATGCCGCCTCCATGGTCCGTCGGTCAGGCATCGGCCGCGTCCCCGAGCGGGCCATCAGACCAGCACGCGTTCGATGCCGCCGTGGTTCGCATCCTTCACGTAGTCCACCAGCCACTCGTCACCCAGCACATGCTTGGCGATCTCCACGACGATATAGTCCGCCGTGATGTCGGCGTCGTCGTTATAACGCGACAGCCCTTGCAGGCACGACGGGCAGCTCGTCAGAATCTTGACGTCCTCGACCTTGCCGTCCGCGCGCAGCTTCGCCGCGCCCTTGCGCATCTCCTCTTCCTTGCGGAAGCGGATCTGCGTCGAGATGTCCGGACGCGTGACCGCCAGTGTGCCCGACTCACCGCAACACCGATCGTTCTTCTCGATCTTGTAGCCGTCGTGCTCGCTGCCCATCAACTCGTTCACGAGCTTGACCGGATCCATCGTCTTGATCGGCGTGTGGCACGGGTCGTGATACATGTAGCGCGTACCGTTCACGCCTTCGAGCTTCACGTTCTTCTCGAGCAGGTATTCGTGGATGTCGACGATGCGGCAGCCCGGGAAGATCTTCTCGAATTCATAGCCCGCGAGCTGGTCGTAGCAAGTGCCGCACGACACGACCACGGTCTTGATATCGAGATAGTTCAGCGTGTTCGCCATGCGGTGGAACAGCACGCGATTGTCCGTCACGATCTTCTCGGCCTTCTCGCCCTGCCCCGAGCCGCGCTGCGGATACCCGCAGCACAGATAGCCCGGCGGCAGCACCGTCTGCACGCCCACATGCCAGAGCATCGCCTGCGTGGCGAGCCCGACCTGCGAGAACAGGCGCTCCGAGCCGCAGCCCGGGAAATAGAACACCGCTTCCGAATCGACCGTGGTGGTCTTCGGATTGCGAATGATCGGCACGACCTTGTTGTCTTCGATGTCGAGCAGTGCGCGCGCCGTCTTCTTCGGCAGGTTGCCCGGCATCTTCTTGTTGACGAAGTGGATCACTTCCTCGCGCAGCGGCGGCTTGCCCACCGTTGCAGGCGGACGTGCCGTCTGCTTCTTCGCTAGCTTCTTGAAGACGTCCGCGCCGAAACGCTGCGCCTTGTAACCCCAGTCGATCATCACCTTGCGGGTGATGTTGATCGTCTCCGGGTTCGTCGCGTTCAGGAAGAACATGCCGGCGGCCGCGCCCGGATTGAACTTCTTCTTGCCCATCTTGCGCAGCAGGTTGCGCATGTTCATCGTCACGTCGCCGAAGTCGATCTTCACCGGACACGGCGTTACGCACTTGTGGCACACCGTGCAGTGATCGGCCACGTCGTTGAACTCGTCCCAGTGCTTGATCGACACCCCGCGGCGCGTTTGCTCTTCGTACAGAAACGCCTCGATGAGCAGCGACGTTGCGAGAATCTTGTTGCGCGGGCTGTAAAGCAGGTTCGCGCGCGGCACGTGCGTGGCGCACACCGGCTTGCACTTGCCGCAGCGCAGGCAGTCTTTCACGCTGTCCGCGATCGCGCCGATATCCGACTGCTGCATGATCAGCGACTCATACCCCATCAGCCCGAAGCTGGGCGTATAGGCATTGCGCAGGTCGGCGGGCAGTTCCGGCATATCGAGCAGCTTGCCCTTGTTGAAGCGCCCTTCCGGATCCACGCGTTGCTTGTACGCGCGGAATTCGCCGATCTCGGCTTCCGTCAGGAACTCCAGCTTGGTAATGCCGATACCGTGTTCGCCCGAGATCACGCCATCGAGCGAACGGGCGATGGCCATGATGCGTGCCACCGCCTTGTGCGCATCCTGGAGCATCTCGTAGTTATCCGAGTTCACCGGGATGTTCGTGTGCACATTGCCGTCGCCCGCGTGCATGTGCAGCGCGACGAACACGCGGCCGTGCAGCACGCGCTTGTGAATCGCTTGCGCTTCCTCAAGGATCGGCTTGAACTCCGCGCCCGAGAAAATCTTGCGCAGTTCTCCGCGGATCTCCTGCTTCCACGACACGCGCACCGTACGATCCTGCAGCAAGTCGATGAGTCGGGTTTGCGGCTGCTTGCTCAGCCGATCGTTGAGCGCCACGTTGAGGTCGCGCACGCCGTGTCGATTGAGCAGCGGAATCGCTTCGGCCAGCGGCAGTTCGAAATGATCGCGCAGGAACACCCAGCGCGCGCGCACGTCGCGCAGCAGCGTGAGTGCCGTTTGCACGCGATCTTCGAGCAGTTCGGCCGACGGAATCTCGTTCGCGTCATCCGTCTTGCCCAGCGGCAGATTGCCGGCGTCGAAGAAGGCTTCGAGCGCATCGACCAGTTGCAGCTTGTTCTTGAGCGACAGCTCGATGTTGATGCGTTCGATGTGATCCGTGTACTCGCCCATGCGCGGCAGCGGAATCACCACGTCTTCATTGATCTTGAAGGCGTTGGTGTGGCGCGCGATGGCGGCGGTACGCGAGCGGTCGAGCCAGAACTTCTTGCGGGCTTCGGCCGACACCGCGACGAAACCTTCGCCGCTCTTGCCGTTGGCCATGCGAATCACTTCCGACGTCGCCTGAGCGACGGCGTTGTCATCGTCGCCAACGATATCGCCGATCAGCACCATCTTCGGGAACGCATTGCGCTTCGACTTCGTGGCGTAGCCCACGGCGCGCAGATAGCGTTCGTCCAGATGCTCCAGGCCCGCCAGAATCGCGCCGCCGGCCGCCGTCTGCGCGAACATGTAGTCCTTGATCTCGACGATGCTCGGAATCGCTTCCTTCGCCTGGCCGAAGAACTCCAGGCATACCGTGCGCGTGTGCGCGGGCATCTTGTGCAGAATCCAGCGCGCGCTCGTGATCAGACCATCGCAGCCTTCCTTCTGAATGCCCGGCAGACCGGCGAGGAACTTGTCCGTCACATCCTTGCCGAGCCCTTCCTTACGGAAACGCTTGCCTTCGATGTCCAGTTTTTCCGTCTTGAGCAGCACGGCGCCCGGGGCGTAATTGCCGTCGAACCACGTCAACTCGAAGCGAGCGACCGGAATGTCGTGAATCTTGCCGAGATTGTGATCGAGGCGGGTGACCTCGAGCCAATTGCCCTGCGGGTCGACCATGCGCCACCACGCGAGGTTATCGAGCGCGGTGCCCCACAGCACGGCCTTCTTGCCACCGGCGTTCATCGCCACGTTGCCACCGATGCACGATGCGTCGATCGACGTCGGGTCGACCGCGAACACCAGACCAGCCCGCTCGGCGGCCTCGGCCACGCGACGCGTCACCACGCCGGCGCCCGAGAAAATCGTCGGCACCGGTTCGTCGACGCCCGGCAGCGCCGAGTACTCGACCTCATCGAGCTGCTCGAGCTTTTCCGTATTGATCACGGCCGAGAACGGCGTGAGCGGAATCGCGCCGCCCGTGTAGCCGGTGCCGCCTCCGCGCGGAATCACCGTCAGTCCCAACTCGAAGCACCCCTTCACCAGCGCCGCCATTTCGGCTTCGCTGTCCGGCGTGAGCACCACGAACGGGTACTCCACGCGCCAGTCCGTCGCGTCCGTCACATGCGAGACGCGCGACAGACCGTCGAACTTGATGTTGTCATGCGCGGTCGTGCGACCGAGCACCTTCTTCGCGCGACGGCGCAGCTCGGCCATCTTCGCGAACTCCTCGGCGAAGTCTGCCACGGCGCGGCGTGCCGCCACCTCCAGTTGCTCCACACGGGCGGCGCGTTCGCGGCCGTTCGCATCGGCGTTCGCGGCCACATCCGCGCGGCGACGCTTGTCGATCTCGTTCAGACGATGGTCCAGCGCGTCGATCAGCAGCTTGCGGCGCTTCGGATTATCGAGCAGGTCGTCTTGCAGATACGGATTGCGGCGAACCACCCAGATATCGCCGAGTACCTCGTAGAGCATGCGGGCCGAGCGGCCGGTGCGTCGCTCCGCGCGGAGTTCGTCGAGGATGTGCCAGGCGTCGGCGCCCAGCAGGCGCATGACGATTTCGCGGTCCGAAAACGACGTGTAGTTGTAGGGGATCTCGCGCAGTCGCGGCGGCTGGGCGGCGAGTGCATGCTTGGCGTCGTGCGGCTCGAAGGCGGGCAAGGGTGCGTTCATCTTGTCGGGCTCGTCAATGCGGCGGTGCATCCGCCGTCGGCGTTCGTCTCGCGAGACGCGCCGAAAGTCAAAATCGGGTAAGCGCAATGGATGCCGGCGGCAAGCGCGACGGGTGCGCGCGGGCCGGCAACAGACGATCTGCGGTCAACGAGATCGACGACTGCCGTGCGAAGACGTCGATGACGAATCGTGTCCGATCATCGCGTAGAAACACAGGGGGGTGAGGCAGTTCGTGCGCATGCCCAGATCTTTCTTCCGGCTTGGGAACAGGTTGGTAGGGGAATGTAGCCAGAATTGTACTTCATTGCACCGCAACACGTCGGCACCGCGCCGAATTCGCCGCGAGGCGCGAGATTCCCCTCCTTCCCGACGCTCCGGCGCGTTCACTGCCGCGTTGACCGCCCCTACACGAGCGCCGGCCCCTTCGCATTCCCGCCCTATCGCCGACCTTCCTGCTGATCGCTATATCCGAATGGATACAACGACTTATGACACACGCCTGCGCTGAAACTTTCACCGAATGGGAGTATGTTTTGCCGATCCCCGGTCTCTCCACCCGTCAAGAGGTGTCTCTATGGTCTCGTTTCAACTGAACGGCCGTGTCGTGCAGGTCGATGTCGACCCGGCCACTCCCCTGCTCTGGACCCTGCGCGACGCGCTCAACATGACCGGCACCAAGTTCGGTTGCGGCATGGCGCTGTGCGGCGCGTGCACCGTGCATCTCGACGGTGCGCCCATCCGAAGCTGCATCACCCCGGTCTCCGCAGTCGCGGGAAAGGCCATCACCACCATTGAAAACGTCGGGGCGGACGCCGTCGGGCGTGCTGTGCAGAACGCCTGGGTCAAACACGACGTGCCCCAGTGCGGCTACTGCCAGAGCGGCCAGATCATGTCCGCCACGGCGTTGCTGCGCGAGAACAAACAGCCCAACGACGAACAGATCGACGCCGCAATGTCCGGCAACATCTGCCGTTGCGGCACCTACGCCCGCATTCGTGCGGCGATCAAAGACGCTGCGGCGTCGCTGGCCTGAGGCGAGGAGATACCCATGCGTGAACTTCGCTTTTCCCCGCGCCCTGGCGTCGCCGTGGGCGACTTCGCCGGCCTGACGCGCCGAGTATTTCTCAAGACCTCGGCGCTTGCGGCCGGTGGACTCATGCTCGAAATGTCGCTGCCCGGCGCCATGCGGGCAGCCAGCGCCCAGGGCGCGGCCGCCACGCCCGTCGTGCCCTCGGCCTTCGTGCGCATTGCGCCGGACGACACCGTCACCATCCAGGTCAACCGCCTCGATTTCGGACAAGGCGTACAGACGGCGCTGCCCATGCTCGTCGCCGAAGAACTCGATTGCGACTGGGCCAAAGTGCGCAGCGAGCTGGCGCCGGCGGCCGACGTCTACAAAGACCCCGTGTTCGGCATCCAGATGACGGGGGGCTCGGGCTCCGTCGCGCATTCGTGGCTGCAATACCGGCGCATTGGCGCATCTGCTCGGGCCATGCTCATCGCGGCCGCGGCGCAGCAGTGGAAAGTGCCGGCGGCGCAGTTGCGCACCGAGAACGGCGTCGTGCTCGGCCCGAACGGCCAGCGCGCCACGTACGGCAGTCTTGCCGCGCGCGCGCAGGCGCAGCCGGTGCCGGCCGATGTCGCGCTCAAGGAACCTTCGGCGTTCCGCCTACTTGGCAAGCCAACGGGACGGCTCGACGCGCGGGCCAAGTCCATGGGCGTGCCGATGTACGGCATGGACTTCAAGCTGCCGAACCTGAAAGTTGCTGTCGTTGCTCGCCCGCCCGTGTTCGGTGCCAAAGTGAAGCAGTTCGACGCCAAAGCTGCGCGGGCGGTCAAGGGCGTGCGCGATGTCCTAGAGATCCCGGACGACCGGGGCGGCACCGCCGTGGCCGTCATTGCCGATGGCTACTGGCAGGCCAAGACCGGGCGCGACGCGCTCAAGGCCACGTGGGACACGACGGGCGTTGAGCATGTCGACACGACCGCCCAACTGGCCAAATATGTGGAAATGGCCAAGACGCCGGGCACGGTCGCGATCGACGCGGACATCTCCAAGCTCAAGGGTGCGCCCAAAACCCTCGTTGCCGAATACCACTTCCCGTACCTGGCGCACGCGCCTATGGAGCCGCTCAACTGCACCGTGCAGCTTTCCGACAAGGGCGCGCAAGTGTGGACCGGCACACAGTTCCAGACCGTCGACCAGGCCGCCATTGCGCGCACGCTCGACCTCAAGCCCGAGCAGGTCAAACTGCACACGCTCATGGCGGGCGGCGGATTTGGCCGCCGCGCGGTCCCGACGTCCGACTATGGCGTCGAGGCGGCCCAGGTGGCGAAAGCGTGGCGGCGTGCGGGGCATCGTGAGCCGGTGAAAGTGATCTGGAGCCGGGAAGACGACATCCGTGGCGGTTACTACCGTCCGATGTACGTCCATCGTGCCGAGATCGGCCTGGATGCCAAGGGCAACGTGCTGGCGTGGGATCACACCATCGTGGGTCAGTCGATTTTGCAGGGCACGCCGTTCGAAAAGATGATGGTCAAGAACGGCATCGACGGCACCAGCGTCGAGGGCGTTGCGGGCACCCCATATGCGGTGCCGTTGCGGCTCACGTTGCACAGTCCGCAGGTCAACGTGCCGGTGCTGTGGTGGCGATCCGTGGGCAACACGCATACGGCGTACGTCATGGAAACATTGATAGACGAACTATCGAAGGAAGCGGGTCAGGACCCGGTGGCGTATCGGTATGGGTTGATGGGAGATAAGCATCCTCGGCACCGGGAGGCGTTGGCGTTGGCGGTTGAACGTTCCGGCTATGGAAAAGCGCAGTTACCGTCGGGCCAGGCGTGGGGTGTGGCGGTGCATGAGTCGTTTGATTCCGTGGTGGCGTACGTCGTAGTGGCTGAGATGCGCAATGATTCACCGCGTTTGGTGAGTGTGACGGCGGGGGTGCATTGCAATTTCGCGGTCAATCCGTTGACGGTGGCGGCGCAGGTCGAGGGAGCGGCCTTGATGGGATTGGGGATGACGATACCGGGCGCGGCGATCACGATGAAGGATGGAGAAGTTGAGCAGAGCAACTTCCATCAATACATGGTGGCGCGTTTGCCCGACATGCCGGCCATCAGTGTGCACATTGTGGGTTCGGGGGATGCACCGACGGGGATGGGAGAGCCGGGGTTGCCGCCGTTGGCGCCGGCGTATGCGAACGCCATATTTGCGTTGACGGGAAAGCGGATGCGGGCGTTGCCGTTCGACCTGACGAAGGCGTAACGGAAACGGAGGCAAGGCGTAGCGCAAGCGCACGTCGGGCGGGTTGGGCTTGGGGGAGCGTGACGGTGGGCCGGACCGGGGCCCCTTTCTGCAGCGAGTTGGGTTTATGTTTGAGAGGCGGAAAGGGGCCCCGGTCCGGCCTCTCGGGCATAGGAAGAAGGAAGCGCGTGGCATGACCACCGGTGTGTGTGTCAGTCCAGGCGTCAGCCCGGTCGTCAGCCAATGAGCAGGTGTTTAAGGGGCGCAAAGATGCCGTGCCAAAACGACTCGGGCACGCGCAGCATCAGAAACGTGACGGCGACATAGCGAAGCGTTTTGCCGACGGCGATAAAGAAGAGGCATTCGCGCCAGGAGAGTCGCAGCCATCCGGCGAGGGTACAGAACGGGTCGCCGACCACGGGCAGCCAGGAGAGCAGGAGCAGGGGTGGGCCGAAGCGGCGCATCCAGCGGTGATAGCGCTCATTCATCGGGGCTTGTCCGTTGGGGCGCTTCGTGCTGGCGGGCTCTGGCATCGGGCCGCCCGCGAGTGCGGCGGTACGGGCGTGCGCGCGTCGGCGGGCTTTCAGGCGAACGAAGCCGCGGCGAGCGGCGAAGCCCATCCACCAGTCGAGCATGCCACCAGCGGTATTGCCTATGCTGGCCACCGCGATGGCGGTCCAGAGCATATGTGGATTGAGCGTCACATAGCCGAACAGTGCGGGCTCCGAGCCCATGGGCAGAAGCGTGGCCGACAGAAACGACACCAGGAAAATGGCCGGCAGGCCGACGCCGGGCAGGGCCAGCACGCCGAGCAGCCAGGTGATGAACGACTCCATGCAACTCCGGGAAAAGACAAAAACGACCGAAAAAATGGCGGCAACCCTGCCTCCATGACCGACCGGACGGTCGGCACATCCCGCGAGAGGGTACACGCACGCGTTTGGCAGAAACAAAGAGTCTGGCGCATAATGCACCCCCATGACCCGACCCTCGACGCCGCCCGTGGCCATTCTACTGGCAGGCGGACTCGGTACCCGCTTCGATGCGGCGGGGCGCAGGAACAAGCTGCTCGCGCCGCTGCCTGGCGATCCCCTGAACCGACCCGTTGCCCTCGCCAGCGCCCACGCGCTGCTGGCGGTGTTGCCGCGCGTCATCGCGGTGGTGCGCCCGGACTCGGCCGAGCTGGAGAGCGTGCTGTTGCAGGCCGGGTGTGAAGTCGTCATGAGCCATGCCACCCAACGCGGCATGGGCGCAACGCTTGCCGCCGGCATCCGGTCCGGCGTCGACGAAGCGCCGCCCTCGGGGCTCGAACATCTCGACGGCTGGCTCATCGCGCTGGCCGACATGCCCTACATTCATCCGAACACCATTCGCGCGATTGCCGGCGGACTCACGTCGCCCGACGCCATCGTCGCTCCGAGTTACCAAGGACAACGCGGCCACCCCGTCGCGTTCGGATCCGCCCTGACACCGCGCCTGAGCGCCCTCGATGGCGACATCGGCGCGCGCGACCTGTTGATTAGCGGGCACATTACGATCGTCGATGTCGACGACGCCGGAATCGTGCGCGACATCGACACCCCAGACGACCTTCGCTAGGGCGCGCACTCTCCTTTCCCGTTTTTTCCCGAGAAACCAAGCGCGACCGCCCCGGCGGACGTGCTGGTCTATCATTGTCCTTTCGTTCCTCGATGTGCCTAACCTGAAGAAGCCTTAAATCATGTCCGACGCAGCTCCCGACTATCTGAAGAAGATTCTGACCGCCAAAGTCTACGACGTCGCCAAAGAAAGCGAACTCGAACTCGCACGCACGCTCTCCATGCGTCTGCACAATCGAATTTATCTCAAGCGCGAAGACAACCAGACGGTGTTCTCCTTCAAGATTCGGGGTGCATACAACAAGATGGCCAACCTGAGCGAAGCCGACCGCGAGCGCGGCGTGCTCACCGCATCGGCAGGCAATCACGCGCAAGGCGTCGCTTACTCTGCTGCGCGCCTGGGCTGCAAGGCCGTCATCGTCATGCCCGTCACCACGCCGCAGGTGAAAATCGAGGCCGTGAAAACCCACGGCGGGCGCGCCGTCGAAGTCGTGCTCGCGGGCGACTCCTACAGCGACGCCTACGCCCACGCGATGACATTGCAAGAAGAGCGCGGCCTGACCTTCGTGCCCCCGTTCGATGACCCCGACGTCATCGCCGGCCAGGGCACCATCGCCATGGAAATTCTGCGCCAGCACCAGGGACCGCTGCATGCCATCTTCGTGCCCATCGGCGGTGGCGGCCTGGCTGCGGGCGTGGCGGCCTACGTCAAAGCCGTGCGGCCTGAGATCAAAGTCATTGGCGTGCAATCCGTCGACTCCGACGCCATGGCCCAATCGATTCACGCCGGCGAACGTGTCCTGCTGAGCGACGTCGGCCTCTTCGCCGATGGCACCGCCGTCAAATACGTCGGCGCCGAGACCTTCCGCCTGTGCGCGGCCTACCTCGACGAAGTCGTGCGCGTGGACACCGACCAACTTTGCGCCGCCATCAAAGACGTCTTCCAGGACACCCGCAGCGTGCTCGAACCGTCGGGCGCCCTGTCCGTGGCCGGGGCCAAGCTCTACTCCGAGCGCGAAAAGCTCAAAGGCGAAACGCTCGTCGCGATCACCTCCGGCGCCAACATGAACTTCGACCGTCTGCGCTTCGTGGCCGAGCGTGCCGAAGTCGGTGAAGCCCGCGAAGCCGTGTTCGCCGTCACCATTCCCGAAGCGCGCGGCAGCTTCAAGCGCTTCACCGAAGTGGTGGGCAACCGCAACGTGACCGAGTTCAACTATCGCATCAGCGAAGCGTCGAGCGCCCACATCTTCGTGGGTATACAGATGCACAACCGCGACGAAGGCGAGCGCATCAAAGCCGGCTTCGAACGCCACGGCTTTCCCACGCTCGACCTGTCCAACGACGAACTCTCCAAGCAGCACATCCGCTACATGGTCGGCGGCCGCTCCACACTCGCCAGCCATGAAGTGCTGTACCGCTTCCAGTTCCCGGAGCGTCCGGGCGCGCTGATGACTTTCCTCTCGGCCATGAGCCCGAACTGGAACATCAGCCTGTTCCACTACCGCAACCAGGGGGCCGATTACAGCAATATCCTCGTGGGGATCCAGGTGCCCGACAACGAGAAGGCCGCGTTCCGCGACTTCCTCGCCACGCTCGGCTATCCTTACTGGGACGAGAGCGACAACCCGGTCTACAAGCTGTTCCTCGCGTAAGCCGGCCCGATAGACGCCGCCGCTCACCGCCTCACGACAGGAGTTTCGCTGCCACCATGCCGATCACGCTCGAGAACAAACTCGTTGTCGCGATATCCTCGCGCGCGCTGTTCGACTTCGAAGAAGAGAACCGCGTGTACGAGGCCGGGGTGGCTGGCGGCGACGACCGATCGTACCGGCAGTACCAGCTCGACCGCCTCGACGTGCCCGCACGCGTCGGCGTCGCCTTCCCGCTCGTGCAGAAGCTCCTCGCCTTCAACCAGGGCAACGAGATCGACAACCACCGCGTGGAAGTCGTCGTCCTCTCGCGCAACGATCCCGTGAGCGGCATGCGCGTGTTTCGTTCGGCGCGTCAGGTCGACCTCAAGATCGAGCGCGGCGTGTTCACGCGCGGGCGCGATCCGTTCGGTTATCTCAATGCGTTGGGCGCGCACCTGTTTCTCTCCGCGAACGAGCGCGACGTGCGCAGTGCGCTGGTGGCCGGCTTTCCTTCCGCGCGCGTCTATCCCGACTCGGCGAAAAAGGCCGAGCTGCATCCCGACGAAATCCGCATCGCCTTCGACGGCGACGCCGTGCTCTTCTCCGACGAAGCCGAACGGGTCTTCCAGCGCAACGGCCTCGACGCGTTCCAGCAGCACGAGACCGAACGTGCCGCGACCCCGCTGCCGCCGGGTCCGTTCAAGCCGCTGTTGCAGGCCCTGCATCGCCTGCAAAGCCTGGCGGGCCACGAAGTGCCGGTCAAAATCCGCACGGCGCTGGTCACGGCGCGCTCGGCCCCGGCCCACGAGCGGGCCATCCGCACGCTGATGGACTGGAAAATCGACATCGACGAGGCGATGTTCCTGGGTGGGCTCGACAAGGGCGCGTTCCTGCGCGAATTCGAGCCCGATTTCTTCTTTGACGATCAGACACGCCACTGCGAGTCCGCCGCGCGGGTGAGCCCGACCGGACACGTTATCAGCGGCATTGCCAACCATGACCACGCCTGACCAATCTCCGCTCGGCAAGGAAGTTGCCTACACCGAGCAATACGACCCGTCCCTGCTCTTCGCGATCGCCCGTGCCCCGGCGCGCGCGGCCATCGGCGTACCCGACGTCCTGCCGTTCTTTGGCGCCGACATCTGGAACGGCTACGAACTCTCGTGGCTCAACGACAAGGGCAAGCCGCAGATCGCGTTGCTCACGGCCATGGTGCCGGCCGACTCGCCGAACATCATCGAATCGAAATCGTTCAAGCTGTATCTCGGCTCATTCGCCCAGACCAAACTGGCGAATGCCGATGCCGCCCGGGCGCTGATTCAGCAGGATCTGTCCGAAGCCGCAGGCGCGGCGGTGCAGGTGCGTCTCGTCGAGCCGGGCGGCTTCGCCAAACTCGAACTCGACGAACTTGACGGCCTGCTCGTCGACCGGCTCGATATCGACACGGATATTTATTCGCCGGATGCGACCTTGCTCAAGGCCGCACAGGGCGAAGCGCCTGTGGAGGAAACCCTCGTCTCGAACCTGTTCAAGTCCAACTGCCCGGTGACAGGACAACCCGACTGGGGCAGTCTGCAGATTCGCTACGTTGGCCCGCCCATCGACCAGGAAGGGCTGCTCAAGTACGTGATTTCGTACCGGCGCCACACTGGCTTTCATGAGCAATGCGTGGAAGGGATCTTCATGGACATCCTGCGCCAGTGCCAACCGACCCAGTTGGCCGTCTACGCGCGCTACACGCGGCGTGGCGGACTCGATATCAACCCGTTCCGCACCAACTTCACGTTGCCGATGCCGGACAACGCCCGCACGGCTCGCCAATAAGCCGAGGGCGAAAAAAAGCGACGGGTTGATGAGACCCGTCGCCAATCCACGCACATCTAGAGGGGAGTCAGCGCATGAAGCTGACGCGGGCCATCATCCGGCGGGCCGCGTTGCCCACGTTGGCATACTGGGGTCGACCGGCGCAGCGGTGCAGCGTTTCCTTCATGGCGCGATAGGCCGCGTCGAATTGGCGCAACTCGATCAGGCACTCGCCAACGCGATACATCGGGCCGGGCGACGCCTCGTCCAGCAACGCCGCCGCCATGAACAGCGACAGCGCCGCCTTGGGTTCACCGAGCCGTTGCACCGAGAGCGCCAGCGCCACCGCGTAGTCGGCCTGGAGCGGACACGCCGACAACAGCGGCGCGAAGCACTCGATCGCCTGCGCGTAGTCGCCACGCTCGTAAGCACCATAGCCGCAGCGATACGCGGCATCGCACTGCATCGCGTCCCACGCGCCGGGACTCGGCATGCCCATCGCCGCCTGCTGCTTTTGTGCGTCGCGCACCACCGCCAGCGCCACGTCGATCTCCTTGGCGATATGCTGCGACGATGGCCGCTTGCCCTGGGGAATCTCGAACGTGCTCACGGACGGAGTTCTCCCATCGTCGATTCGAATCGCGCCTGCTGGCTAAGCTCCAACGCCTCTTCCTGAGCTTCACGACGCTTCGCCGCGGCATAGCAGAGCTGACCGACGCCATACGTCACGAGCATGCCCCCCAGGACGGCCACACTCCCACCGAAGCCATATCCCAGCCGTTGAATCTCGCTATTGGCAACGGCGCTACCGGCCTGCTTATCGGTCTCAACGCAGACGTAGGCCGCGGTCGCGAGTCCCGCCAATCCCAGTACCAGCGTTACCAGCCCCGACATCCCGCTGGTACACCCCGCCATGCTGAGGCGGCACGAGCTAGTGCTTTGAGAGCGCAAACGGACGTCATCGGGCGACGCCGGAAAATCGATCGTGACGCGTTGCTCATCGACGGCCTCGACGTCCGTCTGCGGTGCTTGCATCGTCGGCGCGATCCCGGAAATTGATCCTAGTGTCACAGTCCACCTCCTCTTGGGTTAGGAGATTGAAGACTGCGCGCTCGCGACGACACCCGCCATCGAAGCCAAACCGCAAACTTTGTGAAACGGGTACTGAAGTGTCCGTCAATGCACAGCCCGCATGCCGCGGGCCTTCGATCCCTCTGCCCTTCGGGCTTTATGCGGCTGGCTTCTTGTATGCCACGCAGTCCACTTCCACCTTGCAGTCGATCACCATGCTCGACACCACGCAGGCGCGCGCGGGCGGATGATCGCCGAAGTACTCCTTGAACACCTTGTTGAACGACGCGAAGTCGCGCGGGTCGTCGAGCCACACGCCAATGCGCATTACATGCTCGGGTCCGTAACCGGCTTCGGTGAGAATCGCCAGCATGTTCCGGATGGCCTGATGCGACTGGGCAACGATGCCCCCGTCGATCACTTCGCCATCTTTCATCGGGGTCTGACCCGAGACGAACAGAAAGCCGTCAGCTTCGGTGGCGCGTGCGAACGGCATGCGTTGCCCGCCTGTGCCCTGCCCGCCTTCCACGCCATATCGTTTGATGCTCATCATTGCTCCTTTCGACTAAACGGTTTCATTTCCACTCATTCAAAGCACCGGCTGCGGCGTGCCGCGACGCACGAAGCGGCCTGCGCGTGCATTCTGCGTAGGCGCGCGATCCTGCCAAGCCAGCACGCCGTTGACCCACACCGCCGCAATACCGTACGCAGGCTGCATGGGATCGGTGAAGGTCGCGGCATCGGCCACGGTGGCCGGATCGAACAGCACCAGGTCGGCCCAATACCCCTCGCGTACCAGCCCCCGGTCCGTCAGACCGAAGCGCTCGGCGGAGAGCCCCGTCATCTTGTGAACGGCCTCGGCCAGTGGGAACAGTTGCTGCTCGCGGCTGTAGCGACCGAGCACACGCGGGAAGGCGCCCCACAGACGCGGATGCGGCAACGGATCGTTCGGCAGCCCGTCGGAGCCGACGACCGTTGCCGGGTGCCGCAGAATGCGCCGCACGTCGTCTTCCTCCATGCAGTGATACACCGCGCCCGCCGGTTGCAGACGCTTCGCGGCCTCCATCAGGTCGACGCCCCACTCGACCGCGATCGTCGCGAGCAGCTTGCCGCCCTGCTCCGGGTACGGTTGCGACCACGTCACCAGAATGTCGAAGTCGTCCGTCACCTGTTTGAGGTCGAGCGTCGACGAACTGGCCGTGTACGGATAGCAGTCGCAGCCGACCGGCTGGAAGCGCTGCGCCTGGTCGAGCGCGTCGAGAATCTCCTTGCTGCGTCCCCAGTTGTCGACGCCCGCGCACTTCAGGTGCGAGACGACGACCGGCACGCGGGCATGACGGCCGATGCGGAAGGCTTCATCAAGCGCTTCGAGAATCTCGGCGAACTCCGTGCGCAGGTGCGTCGCATAGAGACCGCCCGCCGCGGCGAGCGGCTCGGCGAGCGCGAGCACTTCCTCCGTCGGCGCGGCATTCGCGTTCGCGTAGGCCAGCCCCGTCGACAACCCCAATGCGCCATGCTCGAGTGCTTCGCGCAATTGGGCGCGCATGCCTTCGATTTCGGCCTCGGTCGCGGGCCGGTCGAGGCGATCCATATGGTTGCTGCGCAGCGCGGTGTGACCGATGAGCGCCGCCACGTTGATCGCGGGCTGCGCGGCTTCGAGCGCGGTAACGTAGGCGGCGAAGGTCGGATACTGGAATGCGTCGGCGTCGCCCAGCAGGTTCATCGGATCGGGCGGATCGCCCCTGAGCGTGACCGGCGCCGCGCTGATGCCGCAGTTGCCGACGACGACCGTCGTCACGCCCTGCGAGAGCTTCGGCGTCATGTCGGGCGTGCGCACGACGTTCGTGTCGTCGTGCGTATGTACGTCGATGAAGCCCGGGCTCAACACCTGGCCGTCGCCGCGAATCTGTTGCGCGGCGTGCCAGCCGGCGAGCGCACCGGCCGGGGCGATCGTTTGGATGCGGCCGTCGCGCAGCGCGACGTCGAAGCGCGCGTCGGTCATGGGCGCGCCGGAGCCGTCCGCCAGACGCACGTTGGTGATGAGGGTGTCGACCGTTCGGTTCGCGAGGCAGTCAGTCATGTCAGTCTCCCAGGGGCTGGCGATCACCGCCGCCCCGATGCGTATCGAGCACGTACTTGATCCGCCGCAACAGCGCCTGGCTCTGCGGCTTGGCGAGCAACGCCAGTTCCGTGGCCAGCACGTCCATCGCCAGCAGCATCGCGTAGCGCGACGACGACGGCTTGAAAATGAAATCCGTTTCCAGCGCACGGATCGGCAGCACCTCGTCGGCCAGCGCCGCGAGCGGCGAGCCGGTCGCCGTGACCGCCACCACCTGCGCGCCGTACTCGCGGGCGATCTCGCAGGCCGAGACCAGCTCCGGCGTGTGGCCGCTCACCGAGAAGGCGAGCACCACGTCGTCGCGCCCGAGCGTGCTGGCAACCATGCGGGCGAGCACGGCGTCCTGATAGGTCGCGACCGGGCGTCCGAGCCGGACAAGCCGGTAACGCGCTTCATCGGCCATCAGCGACGAGCCGCCCCCCATTCCGAACGCGTACACCATGCGCGCCGACAGCAACCGGGCCGCCGCGCGACGCGCGGTGTCCGGCTTGATGAGGCTGCGATGCAACTGCAACGTCGTCTGGATATCGTCGGCAATGCGGTCGATGGTTTCCGTCGAGCCGTCCGGCCCGCTCGCCGCGTTCGCGCCGAAAAAGCGCTGTCCGACGACGGCGGCTTGCGCCAGACGCAGCTTGAGATCGCGCACGTCGCGGCAGCCCATCGCCTTGGCGAAACGCGTCACGCTCGCCTCGCTCACGCCCGCGCGCTCGGCCAGCACGTTGATCGACACCGCTGCCGCGCCGGCGACATCGTCCAGCACCACCTGCGCGACCTTGCGTTCCGCCTGGCTCAGCGCGTCGGTGCGCTCGGCAACGCGCGTCACGATATCGAAGGTTTCGGGCATCTCTCGGGTCCATGTGGCCCCCACGACGCCGTGCCGGGGTGCCTTGCTGATAGGTTTGGCAACTTTTTTGGTACTTTATAACAAAATTGTCAAACACAGGGAATTAAAAGCTATTATAGGAGGCATCCAGCGGCCCTATCCGCATCGTCACGGAGATGATTCCCAATGAATGATACAAACTATCAGCACGGCATGATCGATACCCTCAACAAGGGTCTGGGGGCGATGGAAGTCCCGCTCGCCCCGTCCGCGACGGCCGGATTGGGATGGAATCTGCTGGACGAAGATCTGAGCCTGCCGACGGCGGTGCTCTACGAGGAAAAGATCCGTCACAACCTCGCGTGGATGCAGCGCTTCGTGCATGAGTACGGCGTGAAACTCGCCCCGCACGGCAAGACGACGATGGCGCCCAAGCTGTTCCGCCGACAACTCGAGGGGGGCGCGTGGGGCATCACGCTCGCCACGGCGCAGCAGACCCACGCGGCGTATCACCACGGTGTGCGACGCGTGCTCATGGCGAACCAGCTCGTCGGCAAGCGCAACATGGCGCTGATCGCCGATTTGCTGACGGATCCTGATTTCGAATTCTTCTGTCTGGTGGACTCCGCCGCCGCGGTGGAGCATCTGGGCAAGTTCTTCCGTGCGCGCGGTCAGTCGATCCAGGTGCTCATCGAACTGGGCGTGACCGGCGGCCGTACCGGGGTGCGCGACGCCGCGCAGCAGCAGGCCGTGCTCGACGCTCTGGCGCAGTATCACGACGCGGTCAAGCTCGCGGGTGTGGAAGTCTACGAGGGGGTGCTGAGCACCGAAGCGGACATTCGGGCGTTCCTGCAACGCGCGGTGGGCATCACGCGCGAACTGGTGGCGGCGGGTCGCATCGAGCGCACGCCGGCGGTACTCTCGGGTGCAGGTTCGGCGTGGTACGACGTCGTCGCGGACGAGTTCGCGCACAAGGACGTGGGGGCGCCGCTCGACGTCGTGTTGCGCCCGGGCTGCTATCTCACGCACGACGTCGGCATCTACAAGGCCGCGCAAGCGCAGATCGCCACGCGCAACCCGATCGCGAAGCAGATGCGCTCGCAACTGCAACCGGCGCTGCAACTCTGGGCGTATGTGCAATCGATTCCCGAGCCGGAGCGCGCGATCATCGCCCTCGGCAAGCGCGACGCGGCGTTCGATGCCGGCATGCCGGAACCGGCGCTGCAGTTCCGTCCGGGCGAGAGCAAAGCACCGACGGCAACGCCGGCGCACTGGGAAGTCACGGGCATGATGGATCAGCACGCGTATCTGCGCATCGCCCCGGGCGACAACATCCGCGTGGGCGACATGATCGCGTTCGACATCTCGCATCCGTGCCTCACGTTCGACAAATGGCGTCATTTGCCGGTGGTGGACAGCGATTACAACGTCGTCGACATCGTGCAGACGTTCTTCTGATCGTACATCGATAACGCAACGCGTCTCGCTTCAGCCGCTGCTGCGCGCGCTACAACGAAAAAGCCGCCCGATGTGAACTGCCCCGCGAGGTTGGACGCGAATCCAACCGTTGGGATGCAGCTCACGATGGGCGGCTTTTTTACGTCCGACACGGTCGCGATGTGCGCAGTGGCGCGTCGCGACGAGGCGCTTACGCGCGACTGCGCGACGCGCGTTTTCCGGGTGACGTGGCTAACGCCGGCGTCGGCGTCTCGACGTGCGCGGGTCGCGTCGCGTCGCCACTTGGCTTCGCGTCGGTATCGGTCGCTTTCGCTCGCGACGCCACCGACTTGAACTGCGCTTCCAGATGACCGAGAGCGCTTTCCAGGGTTGCAATCTCGGCGGGCGTCATGCCTTCGAGCGCGTCGTCGAAGAAGGCCTGACGGCGTGGCGTCGCCTCGTCGTACACGGCCATGCCGGCGACGGTAAGCGTGACGTTCGTGAGACGGTTGTCGTGCGGATCGGTCGCGCGCGAGATCCAGCCGAGCGCTTCCATCGCCTTCAACTGACGTGTGAGCGACGCCGGATCGAGACGGCAATGTTCCGCGAGAAACTTCTGAGAACAGGTACCCCGCTCGGCCAGCGCGAGAATGATTCGCCAGCGCGGCAGCGGGTGTCCGACCTGGGCGTCGAAGGCAAGCATCATCGCCCGATAGGTCTGGCCGAGTTGCTGGATAACGTTGCGTCTTTGCGGTGTGGGCATCGCGTCACTCCCCGACGGGCGGCTGCGGCTTGGCGCCGCGCGTCAGACGAATGAGCGGCACGCGCTTGACGAACCACAGACCGGCGAGCGCTGCAGCGAGCGACATCATTTGCCCGTTGTGGATGGCGGCAACGAGCGACGTGCGAGCCGATTCGATGAAGAGCGCGCCATTCTGCCCCAGGGGTGCGAGCGCGCTCAGGAAATCGCTTTGCGATTGCGCATTGACGAGGATCTGCGGATCGGCAAGTTGCGGCACCCAATGCGTGCCGCCGTTGGCGGCGAGGGCATCCGTCACGCGGCCGGTGTAGCTGTGGTTCACGAGCGTCCCGACGATGGCCGTGCCGAGCATCCCCCCGATCATGCGCAGAGATTGCATGAGCGCGGTGGCGATGCCCAGGTGCGCGGGCCCGGCAACTTCCTGAGCGAAGACGGTGAGGTTCGGCATGACGAAACCGAGGCCCAGTCCGGCGAACAGCATGTAGGTGGCGATCAGGGCATGCGGCGTGCCGCGATGCGTGGTGATCACGCCGGCGCACGCGAGCGCGAGCAGAAAGAAGCCGCCGTAGAGCATCACGTTCGGATTTGGCAGGCGCGTGATGAGCCGGCCGTTCACGATGCTGCCGACGGTGATGCACACGACCATCGGCGTGATCAGCAGACCCGTTTCCCTCGGCGAGAGGCCGAAGCCGCCCTGGAGCAGCAATGGCGCGTAGAACAGCACCCCGAACATGGTGAAGCCGGCGAAGGCCGACAGCACGAAAAGTGGCGCGAGTTTCTTGTCGCGGAACATTTCGAACGGCACGATCGGATGCGACGTGCGCCGCTCCCACCGGTAAAGCGCATACGACGAGATCGCCAACACGACGAGCAACATGAGCACGCCGCGCGAGAGGCCATCGGCGGGCAGCCATTCGACGAGCATTTGCAGGCTACCGAGCGTGGCGGTGATCAGGACGGCGCCGAGCCAGTCGAGGCTCGCCTTGCCGTGCCCGCCAGCGCGCATATGCGGCAGGTGACGGCCGACAAACCACAGACCGAGCAGACCCACGGGGAGGTTGACGTAGAAAACCGATCGCCAGCCATAGGCTTCGGTGAGGAAACCGCCGAGCGAGGGCCCGATGGCGTTGGCGATTCCGAAGGCGGAACTGAGCATGACCTGCCAGCGCAGACGCACGTGGGGATCGGGGAACAGCTCGGGGATGCAGGCGAATGCGGTGCCGACGAGCATGCCGCCGCCGATACCTTGCAGAGCGCGCGCAATGACGAGAAACAACATGCTGTTCGAGGCGCCGCACAGGACCGATGCGGCGGTGAAGATGATGATGGCCGCAACGACGAAGGGCTTGCGTCCGTAGAAGTCGCCGAGACGTCCGAAGATCGGCACGGTGATGACGGAGGTGAGGAGATACGAGGTTGCGACCCAGGCGTAGTACTCGAAACCCTTGAGTTCAGAGACGATGGTCGGCAGCGCGGTACCGACCACTGTCTGGTCGAGCGCCACCATCATCGTACAGAAACACAGGCCGAGCATCGCCACGATCGATTGCCGGAACGGCAATACCTGCCCCGCCGAATGCGGGGTATTGGGACTGGGAGCCATTTTTTTGACGGATCAATGTTTGATCAGTCAAGGATTTTAACACGTCGGCGGGCCGAAGGGTTCGCTTAAGGCAACCGGTGACAATCGCGCCCGGCGCAATAGGGTGCCAGGAGCGACCATTCGCCAGCGGCGGTAACCGACCACAGTCCGTCGATCACGAAGGATCGCGACGCATGGCCGGACACGCAATGCCACAGGCAATTATCGGGCGTTGATCATGGTGAGAATCGCGCTCGAAAGATCGCTCCCCGCTTCGCCCACTCGGTCAACGGCATCGAAATGATGGCCGTCACGCTGGCGCACGATCCGTACGTCCAGACCGTGGTCGTTCAGTATCGTTTGGTACTGTGCCTGAAGTCGATGAAATTCATCCGACTCGTCTCCGCCCACACTGAGAATGTACGCCAGCGGTACTTTAGGGAGATGATGGATCGGGCTAAAGGCGACCACGTCATCTTCATCGAGCTGAACCGCCTTGTTCAGATAGCACAGGCGTATCGGCTCAAGGTCGTAAAGACCGCTGATCGCACACGCCCCCTTGATCAAATTGGGGGGGGCATCGAACGACGCCCAGTCAGTGCCTGCCAATGCAGCCGTCAAATGACCGCCCGCCGAGCTGCCGCAAACATAAATTGCGTCGCGATCGATGCCGAGGCTCGCGGCATTTCGGTACAGGTGCAGCACTGCCTGGCGATTGTCGTCGACGATTTCCGCCATCCGTACCTCTGGCGCCAAGCGATAGTTCACGACCACAAAGTTGATGTCGTTGGCCTGATATAGACCGGCCAGCGCGCTGAAATCGGATTTATCCAGCGATTGCCAGTAGCCGCCATGAATGAACACGAGCGTTGGCCGGCCTTGCCACGGCGCGGGAAACAGGTCGTAGGTCTGCTTCGCCTCGCTGCCGTACGCGACATCCCCCCTGAAAGTCTTGGCGCGACGGAAGGCCTCGCCAGTGCGGGCCCAACGAGAAAAAATTTCGAGATGATCGGGAATGCCCGCGCGAACGTTGTACTGACGATCCAACGCCTCTTGATCAAATGAACGGTAAACCGGCATGCTAGCCTCACTTATCGGAATGGAAGTCGATCTCGCGCCGCATCGTTACGGCGCAAATTCCGAATCTAAGAGACACACGACGCCGCGGCGCGCGGACAAGTGTCAAGCTATGACGAGGTTACGCCATGTTCGGAAAAAGTGAGGATCGAGACGATTACCAGCGGATCGCGCGGCCGGTGGGTGGCATGGCTCGCGACCTGCCGGATCGCTTCTTCATCGATTATCACGAACACGTCCGTGGACAGCTGATCTATGCAAGCACGGGTGCCATTGTCGTCACCACCGCGAAAGGCAACTGGGTCGTGCCGTCGCTTCGCGCTGTCTGGGTACCGCCGAGCGTCAGGCATTGCATGCAGGCGGTCGGCGCCATCGAAATGCGCACGCTTTATTTCGATGCCGACCGCGCCCCGCTTCGCTCAAGCGATTGCTGCGTGGTGTCGGTGTCGCCGCTGCTGCGCGAACTCATCGACGCCGTCACCCGGATGCCTGTCGACTATGCGCCCAATAGCCGGGATGCGGCCGTCGTAGATCTGCTGTTTCATGAGATTCGACCGCTGAGCACCGAGCCGCTGCACCTTCCCATGCCGTCGGACGAGCGCATCGCCCGCATTTGCCGGTGGATTCTTTCGAATCCCTCGGAAGAGACATCCGTCGCGGCGTGGAGCAGAGTCGTGGGCGCCAGCGAGCGCACCATCATCCGACTGTTTCCGGAACAGACCGGCATGACCTTTACGCGCTGGCGGCAACAAGCCCGATTGCTCGTGGCCGTGCAGATGCTGAGCGCGCAACATTCCGTGACGGACATTGCCTCGTCGCTCGGCTATGACAGTACAAGCGCTTTCAGCGCGATGTTCCGCAAGGCGCTCGGTTGCACGCCGACGGAATTTTTCAAGCCCTGAGTCGCGTGATGTCGATTGGCGCAATCGCGATATACGTCTGCGTCGCCGCTACATTCCCCACCTGCCGGATCATCCAGAATTGACAGGCAGCCGCAGCCGCGGCGCCATTCTGGAGATCTCATGAACATCTACGACCGCATCACCGCAGCGGGGCTGGCATTGCCGAGCCTTACGGTGGCACCGGCCCCTTTCAAGCCCTTCAAATTGCATGGCAACACGCTCATCGTCTCCGGGCAATTGCCGGTGCGAAATGGCGTGCCCGTTTGGGTGGGCAAAGTGCCCTCCGACGTTTCGACCGATGACGCACGAAGTGCGGCGAGGCTTTGCGTGATGAATCTTCTTGGTTGGGCCCACGTTGCCACCGACGGACGCCTCGATCGCATCGAGAGCGTGCTGCGGGTAGGCGGATTCGTCGCGACATCCGAAGGATTTGCCGACGCGCCGTTTATCGTGAACGCGGCATCAGAACTACTGACGCAGCTCTTCGGCGAGGCGGGAGCGCATGCCCGTATCGCCATCGGTGTGGCAAGTCTGCCGTTCAATGCGCCCGTCGAGGTGGAAGCCACGTTCGCCCTCGCCTCATGAGCGCCGGCTCGGGATATGCCGATGTTCTTGTCGGCCTGCAATACGGCGATGAGGGAAAAGCCAAGATCGTCGACATGCTTGCGGCCGATTACGACATCGTTGCCCGCTTCAATGGTGGTGCGAACGCAGGCCACACGGTGCAGACGCCACGCGCAAGCGCTCGACTCGCCCAGGTGCCTTCAGGCGTATTTCATTCGGGAAAGCTGCTCTACATCGGCTCCGGATGCGTCGTCAATCTAACGAAACTTTCCGACGAGATCACCACGCTCCGAAACGCCGGTTGTCAGCTGGCAACGCGGCTGTACTTGAGTGAACACTGCACGGTCATTCAGCCCGTGCATCTCGATCTCGATGCCGGACACGGGGCTGGCATTGGCACGACCGGCAACGGCATTGGTCCATGCTATGCAGACTTGTCGCTGCGTTGGCAGCGCGGCATACGCACCGTGGTACAGATTCGCGATCTGGTCGCCGACGAAGCGGGCGCGTTCGAGCAGATGGCGCGTTACGCGGCTTTACACGACAACTCGTCGGAAGCCTTAGCCGCGACAGCCGTCGCAATCACAGGCATGCGCGCGGCATGGCAAGACCTACAGAGCACAATCGTCGTCGCGGACTCGCGATGGCTTACGCGCAGGGTCAAGGGCGGGGCCCGCGTTCTGTTCGAAGGTGCCCAGTCCGTAATGCTCGACGTCACCGGCGGACAACAGCCTTATGTCACCGCCAGTCATACGGCGCCGGCATTTGCCTTCGTCGGTGGCGATCTTCCCAGTCAATATCACCGCAAGACGATCGGTGTCGCGAAGGCCATTGCTTCGCGCGTCGGCGCGGGGCCGTTTCGCGCCGAATTCGGAGGAGACCAGTCAGCCCGCTATTGCGCAGACGCCGAGCTGCGCGGTATTGGTTGGCGTGAGGAACAAGACCGTTTCGACGCTCACGAAATGCTGGCGTCAGAGGATGAGTTCGCGGTCGGCGTCGCCCTTCGCCTGTTGACGGGAGAATACGGCACCGGCAGCGGACGGCCGCGCCGTCTCGGGCGGCTCGACCTTGCCGAGCTGGCTGCGGTCGTCGAGCGCCATGGCGTGGACGAACTGTATCTGAACAAGTGCGACTGCCTGTCGCTGTTCTCAAAGACACGCGACGGTCGGATTCCCGTCCTGGTCGACGAGGCACGGGAGGGGCGGTGGGTTCCGACAATCCGCCACTTCCCCGCCTTCGACGCCCTCCCGGATACCCCGCTTGCCTTCTCTTTGCTTCCCTTGTCATTGCAAAAATTTGTCCTGGCGGTCCAGGAGGCAACGGCGTGTCGCGTCGCGGGCATCGGGGTAGGGCCCGGGCGAGAACAACAACTCATCATTTCAACAGGAGACATGGATCATGACGCCTGAGTATCTTGATAACACAATGCGCCGAACGGATCTGACGTGGAGCGATTGGCCTGCCATCGAAGCGTTTTTGCGCGACGAGCTGATCTGTCGTGTGGCCGTGAACGACAAGCCGTTTCCCTACGTGGTGCCACAGAGCTTTACGTTTTCAGGCGACGCCTTCCTGATTCACTGTTCGCGATTCGGAAAATTTTCACGACTGATCCAGGAAGATCCGCACATTGTTATCGTGATCGATCGACCCATCGCATTGCTCAAGGCACCCAAAGGGCAGAACACCAGTCTTGAGTACTACAGCGTCATCGCGCGATGCAAAGCTTTCACCCGCATGGAAACACAGGACGTGATTGCGCATCAGAACCAGGCATTGGGGAAGTTTCGTCCGGAAAACGACTACACCGCCATCGAACCGGGGGCCGCGAATCAGATCGTGGCCATCCGATGTCAGATCGAGAACCTCAGCGCGAAGAAGCGCATTCTCGCAGACGGCCAGTATTCGCCGCCGGGCCAGCCTCAAGCACCTTATCTTCGCTATCCATTCGAGCGAGGGGCGTGCGTGTCGGGCCTCCCGGAAGGAGCGTTCGATCCTCATCGCTTCAGTCGCACGAAATAATCGCGTTGGGCAGTATGGAGACGCGCGCCGTCGCTTGCGTTGCACGCATGCCACGTGATCCCGCAGCATCATCTTGGCGTAACTCCGATTGCATACGACATTTTCCCGCGCGCCTCACTAGTTTTGGCGGCCCACATTGATGGATGTCAGTACCGATCTCCGGTACTGACACATTCCACGAGATCGGTCAAAACGGAGGAGGTTGAATGAAAATGCAATCGATTGAAGTCGGTCGTGTAACGGCGGCCCAACGCCTGGAGCGGCTGCCCATCTGCGGGTATCACCGTTGGTTGTTTCTCGTCATAGCGCTGGCATTCTTCTTCGACAATATCGATCTGGCCACCATGACGTTCGTGCTCGGATCGATCAAGGCCGACTTCGCACTTACCAATGTGCAGGCCGGGATGATCGGAAGTGCGAGCTTCGTCGGCATGGCGATCGGCGCAATCTGCTCGGGCATTGCTGCCGACCGCTTCGGACGAAAGCCGGTGTTTCAGATCAGTATGGTGGTCTGGGGATTGGGCAGCGTGCTCTGTGCCGTCGCATCGGGGCCGGTCGAGTTGAGTGCGTACCGGTTACTGCTCGGGATCGGCATGGGAATGGAGTTACCGCTCGCGCAAACCTTGCTGTCGGAGTTCATTCCCACCGACAAGCGAGGTAAGTATCTGGCGTTGATGGACGGTAATTGGCCTATCGCTTTCATCAGTGCCGGACTGCTTTCCTACTACGTGCTGGCGCACCACGGTTGGCGCGTCTTGTTCGCCCTGGAGGCCGTGCCCGCGCTGTTCCTGTTTGTCATTCGCCGCTATGTACCGGAGTCACCTCGTTGGCTCGAATCGCAGGGACGGTATGCCGAAGCTGATGCGGTTGTGGCGCGCGTGGAGCAGTCGGTCATGCGCCGACTTCACCTGAATGTCCTGCCCCACGTTCCACCGATCGCCTCGGAGAGTCTGCCCGAAGAACGCGGCATGCGAGTCATCTGGTCGGCGAACTACCGCGTTCGCGCGCTGGTCGTCGGTACGCTCTGGTTCTTCGCGCTTCTCGGATTCTACGGTTTGAATACATGGCTTGGCGCGCTGCAGCAGGCGAGCGGGGTCGCCGTCACGCAGTCCGTTCTGTTCACGGTCTGTATCTCGCTCGGCGGCATTCCCGGCTTCCTCGTCGCGGCGTGGTCGGTAGAACGTCTAGGGCGAAAGTTGACGTGCGTCGGCACCCTCGTTGGCGGCGCGCTCGCCACCTATGTTTTCGGCCAGGTGTTGCAGGCCGGGGCCGACCAGTGGTCGAGTTATGTCGCAGGGGCGAGCATGCAATTCTTCGCATTTGGTATGTGGGCGGTCCTCTATGCCTATACACCGGAATTGTTTCCTTCGCGGGCGCGCGCCACGGGGTGTGGATACGCCTCGTTCTGCGGTCGAATTGGCGCGTTGTTGGGCCCGACCCTCGTGGGAGCGATCGTCACGTGGTCAACGAGCGACGCCGTATTTCTGTTCGGGGCGGTTTGTTTCGGCATTGCCGCCGCATGTGTTTGGTTCTTCGGCGTTGAAACAAGGGGCATTCAACTGGAGACGGTCTCGACCTGATCTGCTCGCTCGCGCGTGGTTGCGAAGCGTAACGCTTCGCCCCATCTCCGCACGACCCAATAGCAGCGTCGGGGCCTCGACGCACGGCACGAGGCGCGCGCAGCAGGTTGCCCACCCTGCGCGCGGCATCGTCCGGCGACTTTGCTTGGATGTTGAACTGCCCGGCTTAGGGATGAATGGTTTCACCGCGATTCAGCATGCCGATGAACTCCTCGATCCTGCGCCTCCGCGTCGCGGGCGTTTTGGCGTTCTGTATCCGAAACAGGATCGCATAGCGGTTTCGGCCGCTCAGCGTTGCAAAGAACTCGCTGGCCTTGGGATTGGCATCCAGTGCGACCTGCAGGTCGTCCGGCACGACCGAGTTACTGGGCGAGGTATAGGCTGCCTCCCAGCGGCCGTCCGCTTTGGCTCTCTCGATTTCCCGCATGCCAGAAGGCAGCATTCTGCCTGCGGCGATCAGCGTTTCGGCCCGCTCTTTGTTGAGCCGGGACCAGATACTTTTTGCGGAGCGTCGCGTGAAGCGCTGCAACCAGTATTCATCACTTTCCGTCTGCTTTTGACCGTCGATCCAGCCATGACAAAGGGCACTTTCCAGCGCCTGCTCATACGTCAATGTCTGCAGCCCGGTGCCCTTCTTGGCAAGACGTAGCCATATCCCGGTCGACGTACCGCCGTTCTGAGTCAACCATTTTTCCCATTCGTGCTGGTCAAGGAATGTGAAACGAGGTTCAGTCATGGAGATATCCGGATGATTGCTTTCGTGCAGCGAGGATCCATGATTCGCCGAAGCCTCACAGACTACCGATTTTTGCGGATTTTGGAATACCCGATTTAGCGACAATCCAGCGTGGACTTGCCCGAGGGAAGATGGAGATCTTCCCGACTTAACATCCCGTTGATCGGGCGTCCCGCCAACATCCGCCGTTGCCATCGGGCAGGTACCGGGCAGCTTCTGCCGTTCGCCTGAATTAAAGGCCGGACACTCGGATGCCCGGTTGACTTCGAAACCCGTCAACGTCCGATCCGGCTCTTGGACGCATGGATCGAACACAGACGGCCGTGCTGAGCCTAACCTGGTCCATCGCTCGCCGCCGCCAGCAGCGGCACGATTAGATCGCTGACCGGCGTGGCGATGTCACGCGCGCGGCCGCAACGCTGTATGACGCCGTTCCGGCTATCCCATTCGAGCGGCCGGCCTGCTTGCCGGTCGGCGAGGATCGATGTGCCAAGATCGGGTGGCGCGCGCCGGAATCCATCGACGATTTCTCGCATGACCTCATCGCCTAGTGCCGCGCCTTCCGCACGAGCGACCTCGATGCACTCCTTCAGATACGCGAGCGACAGGTGTTCGATATCGGCGCGGGAATACATGCCGGCGCGGCGGCCCGTCAGAACCATCAATCCGGCGACTGCGTTCTGAAGCAGTTTGCGCCACGCGATGCTGGTGAAGTCCTCGGTCACATCCACGGAACAGCGGGTGTCGCGCAACGCCGTCACGACGGCCTGGGCCGCCGGCGTGTCCGGCAATGTGAGTCTCGGCTTCGCATGCAGCCACACCGAGGCATCGACTTTCCGTTGAGCGGGAAACCAGACCACCGAAGGCAGCACACGGTCTTTCGACACGTAAGGCGCGAATTGATCCCTTTGTTCCACGCCGTTCTGCAACACGCAAACCACAGTCTTCTCACCGCACAACGCGGACAACCACGTCGACGCAGCTTCGACCTGCGTCGTCTTCACCGCGACGAAGACGAGATCGAACGTCGTTTCGATGCCGGCCGGATTTGTCCGCACGGGCCCAGGCACGCAAATCTGTCCGCCGTCGAATCGCACGTGCAGATGGTCGTGTGCGGTGCGCCCGAATAGCGCCGGAGTACGGCCTGCTTCGTGAAGCGCAGCGGCAACGGTAGCGCCGATTGCGCCAGGGCCCACCAGGGCGATTGTCGGAGTGTCATGCATTGTCGTAGGCTTCCTGATGTGTTGAGCATCGCTCGTACTTGGCAACTCACGTCGTGCTTAGATGACGGCGAAGCGCAAGCGCTAACGGAAAGATGACAAGCGCGGTGGCGGCGGTCACGATCGTCGCACCGTGCACGCCGATCCGATCGCCCACCAGTCCGTACGCGATCGGAGCGAGTGCCCCCGATGCGATCGTGCCGGTGTAGAAGAGCGCGAATGCCCGCTCGGTGCGACCGGCCGGCGCGAGTTCGGGTACCGTCCCATAAAGCACCGACGACGTGCCGTTGAGCATCACGCCGAGCAGCGGCAGCAAGATCGTCGCGGGCGCGAGCGGCAGCCAGATCAGGGCGAGAATCAGCAGCGCGGTGGCGCCTTCGGTGGTGAACACCGCTCCGATCACGCCGACCCGCGCGCCGAGCGCGCCGCAAGCGAACTTGCCCGCCGCGCCGCCGATGAACACCAGCGCCAGCGCCGTACCCATCATCTGAGGCGAGATGCCTTTCGAGCGCAGGAGAAACGGCAGAAACGTGAGCAAGCCCATCCGCACAGCGGTATCGAGCACGCCGATCGCAAACAGCAGCGAGAATCCGCTTCGCGAACTTTTCGTGGCTTCGCCGGCCGTCGCTTCGGCTTCCGATTCGATTCTGCACACCGAAGGGAGGAAAAGTGCGATGACCAGCGCGACCAGAATGCCGATGGTCGACATCGCCCACAGCGCATGACGCCACGGCATGAAGTTAATCAGCAGCGAAACGGCCGCGGGCAGCGCGGATTTGCCGAGATCGCCTGCAAAGTTATAGACACTGAGCGGAGCGCGGGCGTCGCGTCCGTATGCACGCGACACAGCGCCCGACCCGAGCGGATGCTGCGTGCTCGATCCGCAACCCGACACGGCGAGCGCAACGCATAGCCCCAGCAAAGAGCCCGACATGCCCGCGAGGGCATAGCCTAGCGCGGCGAGCAGCGTGCCGATCGCGAGCGTCGCGCGCGTGCCAAGCAAGCGTACCAGGCTGCCGGCAGGCACTTGCAGCGTCGCCATGGTGCCCGCGTAGATGCCGCGCAACAGCGCGAGCGCGCCGTAGCCGAGGCCGAAATCCGCCTGCCATGTAGGCAACAGCGCGTAGATCATGTCGGTGTAGCCGTCGTGCAACGCGTGTGCCGTGCACGAGAGCCATAAAACGCGTTTGCGTTGCGCGGAGCGGGTCGGATCGGGGCACTCGGCTGTGTTCGTCGCCTGCGCGGAGAGGAAGAGAAGTCGCATTCGTTGGACCAGGGCGCGCACGTGCGAGTCACGTCGCGCATATCGTTGCAAGCCAGACCGAAGTGTACGGTCGCCCCACCCGTGCAACAACTGACATAAAATTGCCTCGGACGGGAGAAAAAGTCACCTATGAGTACCAGGAAGCGCGTCGCCGCGGATACCGAAAAGTTACCCCCCTTGAATGCCTTGCGGTACTTCGAGGCGGTGGCCCGTCTCGGCAGCTTCGCGGGTGCGGCGAACGAGCTTCATGTGACGCATTGGGCGGTGGGTAAGCAAATCCGCATGCTGGAAGACTGGTTCGGCGTTCCGTTGTTCGAGCGTCGCGCGCGCGGCGTCGTGCCCACCGACGAGGGAACCACATTGCTCGGCGATGTCAACGGCGCGTTCGCGCAGCTGGGCAATTCGGTGGGCCTATTGCGACGGGAATCGATCACGCGTCGAATCAGGGGTGTGGTACGCGTGAATGCGTTGGCGAGCTTTGCGCTGTGCTGGCTTATTCCCAGGCTGGCAGATTTCCAGGCGCTGTATCCGGACGTCGATGTGAGGCTTTCGACCACTTCGCGCCGGCTCCGCTATGTCAGCGATGCATTCGACGTCGGCGTGCGCTCCGGCCCCGAAGACGCGGCCGGCCTCAAGTCATCGATCCTGATGCCCGACCTGCGCTTGCCCGCATGCAGTCCAAAGGCTTTGGTCAGTCGTCCGCTCCGGGCCGTCGCCGATTTGCGCAACCACACATGGCTGCATTCGACGAGCACGCACACAGCATGGTCTGAATGGGTACGGGAGGCGGGCGAGCCGACCATGCGGGGTGTACGCCATCTCAATTTCGATCACGTGTTTCTGCAGTTAGCCGCAGCGACGGAAGGCCTCGGCGTTACCCTGGCGTCGCTGCCCCTCATCGAGCGCGAGATCGCCGCGGGGAGGCTCGTGTGTCCATTGCATGGACCGGTTTGGCGCGGCCCCGATTACACCATGGTCGTCAATGTGGATCGTGCGGACGACGAAGCCGTCAGGGCGTTCAGAAAGTGGATCGTCACTGCGGCAAAAGCCAGCTTCCCATCGAGCATGAAGTCTTTCTAGCGTGGACTGTTGACGCTGATGGTTAATGCTCATTGAGGGACGAGGGGTATGCTCGCGCTGTTGCAGAGAATGGCCGATCGCGGCCGCCCTCCTTCGTCAGGGGATGTGCATTCGGATGACCGTCTATCTCCGACAAGAGACATTTAAGGCAGCCAACAGAGAACATCCGGGAAGGGTCAGAAACTGCCCTTCGCGCGTGACCGGTATCGGCCATAAACGGACTTCTACAAAGCACGAACGTCTGGCCGTTCTCCTCGGACGTTGCGACGCTCAATCCGCGCCAGGCTGCGGGGAAGAATTGAAATGATCGACTCCGGACACACCAGGCCGGTGTTGCGGGCCGGCCAAGCGCGAGTTAGTGCGCCTTCAAGAATGCGGCAATCAGTCCGGTAATCGCTTGCGGCGCATCCTCGAAGCTGTAATGGCCGACCCCGGCGAGTCGGTGAACCGGCGCCATGGGAAATAGCTCGCTGAACAGCGGAAGAAAGTGTTCAGCTGCCAGCGTCCGATCGGCCTCCCCCCAGATGGCAAGCGCTGGCTTTGAACGGATCGCGTCGAGGGCTAGCGCGTCGGGCACTTCGAAACGATGTGCCCCGATCGCGAAGCCCTTTGCCCAGCCAATCGCGCCTGCACTGTCGGTCGGCAGAGCGAAGCGCGAGCCGTAGGCGCGCAGCCACGTATCGTCAATACGCGCGTGGTTTTCGAAGCCGTTAAGCTTCAAGACACTCAGGATGTTGAAGCCCAGTTCGTCCAGCACGGGTTCGAGACGACCTTGCGAATCGGAGCGGAGAATCCACTGGAACCATGGCGAGACTGCGGCATTCGCATTCAGCCGGTCGAATAACGTGCTTTGACCAAACGGCGTCGGTCCGTTCGTGCTGACGACTCGGCGAATGCGGCCCGGATGCCGTGCGGCGAGTCCCATGCCAACGGGGCCGCCGAAGTCGTGCATGACGAGAGTGATGTCGTCTAAATCCAGCGCAAGCACGAGCTTTTCAAGGTTGTCGATATGATCCTGTAGCCAGTACGTGCGATGTCCCGGCGTCTCGCTCTTGCCGAATCCCATGTGGTCGGGCGCGATCACACGGTAGTCGCCCGCGAGCGCCTTGATCAGATCACGAAACAGGTAGCCCCACGTCGGTTCCCCGTGAATGCACAGGACGACCGCGCCGTCGGCAGGCCCTTCGTCAACGTAATGCATGCGAAAGCCGGCAACATCGCTGAAGCGCGGCGAAAACGGAAACGTTCCGTCAAACGTGTCATTGGATGGTGTCATATTGGGGGTCTCTTGACGAAGGGACCGGCGGGAAATCCGCGCGGTCGAAAGAGGTTAAACTTTGACATCGCTGTCAAGGTCAAGCGTTTCTTTCTGGGGATGTCATGCGTATCGGAGAACTGGCTCGCCGCACCGGTGTCAGTGAGCGGATGCTGCGGTATTACGAGAACGAAGGTCTCCTCAATCCGAGGAGGACCGATTCGGGCTACCGCGAATACGGTTCCGACGAAGTAGACGCCGCACAGCGCATCCGCACGCTCAGCGCGGCAGGTTTGAAGATCAGCAGTATCCGGCTATTGCTGCCTTGTGTACTCGGTGAGAAACCGGTGTTTCATCCATGCGTAGAGGCGCGCGCGTTGCTGCGCGGTGAAGTCGAAAAGCTCGACGTTCGGCTGCGCGAACTCAGTGAAACGCGAGAAGTCGTTGCGAGGCTGCTCAATGCGGTCGATACCAACGAGACATTGGCGCTCTAACAGTTGCGTAGGTTCGAGTACTGATGCACCGCCGCTGGGCGAGACCGATCGAGTTGACGTGTTTCGATCGAGGGTGGAAGCAAATGCTTCGGATCACCGTCCAGAAAATGTCTCCACGAACGACCGTAATCGAGCGTGGTAGAGACGCTCACAAATAGCTGTCCGACGGCGGAGAAGGGTCGTCCTGAGCCGGCGGACCGCTAACCCTTACCGACCGGAACGAATCGTTCGACGGCCACCAACAGATGCGCCAACCGCCGTTGGCACATCCGGAGGTGGCCGAACGCCATCTCAAGCCCGCGACAACTACTGCGACGCAAGCATCAGGTCCAGGTTCTGAACCGCAGCGCCAGACGCGCCTTTGCCAAGGTTGTCGAAAACGGCGGCCAGCAAGACTTGTCCGTCGTCCACGTTATGAAACACGCTTAATTGCATGTCGTTCGTACCGTTCAGCACTTGTGGATCCAAGTGCTCCACGGCGCTCGATTCATGCAGCGGCAAGACCCGCACGTGAACCGCCTCAGCATAGTGGCGAGCGAGGGCGGTGTGTAGCGCCACGCCGTCCACGCCGGGCGCCAGCAACCGCACCGCCAGGGGCACCGTCAGCACGATGCCCTGACGGAACGCTCCGTATGCCGGGACGAAAATGGGACGCTCCGCGAGCCCCGCGTGCTTCTGGATTTCCGGCGCGTGTTTGTGCGCGAGTTTCAGGCCATAGACCTGGTATGACGGCGCGTTGACGGCTCCCGCCCCCTCATACTCCTCCACGCCTGCCCGTCCCCGACCGGAGTACCCCGAGACCGCATGAATGCTGATCGGGTAATCGGGCGGGATAAGCCCGGCCTGCACCAACGGCCCCAGCAAGCCAAGCGCACCGGTCGGATAGCAACCGGGATTGGTGACGCGGCGGGCGTTGGCAATTCGTTCGGCCTGCCCCGGCGCCATCTCCGGAAATCCGTAGACCCAGTCCGGCTGCGTGCGGTGCGCGGAGCTGGCGTCGATGACTCGAACCGCAGGATTGACAATCGCGGTCACTGCCTCGCGTGCCGCGGCATCAGGCAAACAGAGGATCGCGATGTCGCAGGCGTTGATGAATTCCGTGCGACGCCGCAAATCTTTGCGCTCCGCGGCATCAAGCGTCATCAGTCTGATGTCGGTCCGGTGACGAAGCCGTTCCTGGATCAGCAACCCGGTGGTGCCTTGATCGCCGTCGATGAATACAACGGGAGAGCCCATACGTGAAATACTCCGTTGACTTTGAATGGTAACCAGCAAAAACGAGCACGAGTCCCTATATTCCGTTGACAGATAGAATAGGGAAAGTTGAATTTCACAACGTGATCATTCATTTTTCCTGAATCTGGACGCCGACATGCGAGAAATCAGCCTGGACCGCTTGCGCACCCTCGTGGCCATCGCAGACCGCGGCTCATTTGCCGAGGCGGCACGTGCATTGCACTTGGCACCGCCAACGGTCAGCCTCCACATCGCGGAACTGGAAGACCGCATTGGGGCGCCACTGCTGTCGCGAAAGCGCGGACATGTCAGGCCGTCGGCGATAGGCGAGGTGCTGGTGGAGCGCGCACGTCGATTGCTGGCCGATGCGGAGCAGGCGCTAGCGGACATTCAACGCCAGGTGCAAGGACTCGAAGGGCGCGCGCGGATCGGCGCTTCGACGGGCGCGATCGCACACCTGTTACCGCAAGCGCTTGAGGTGCTGCGCCAGCACCATCCCGCCATCGACATTCAGGTTGCAGTGCTCACGTCGCGGGAGACGTTGTCCGGACTGGTGGATGGAACGCTGGACGTTGGGCTCGTTGCGCTGCCTCAGCCGCCCGAGGCTGGACTCGTGATCACGCCTTGGAGGCGCGACCCCGTGATGGCTTTTGTGCCGGCACATTGGCAGTGCCCTGCCCGCGTCACGCCCGCATGGCTCGCTGGCCAACCGCTCATTCTCAACGACGCGACAACGCGTCTTTCACAACTGACGGCGGAGTGGTTCGCGACCGGGGGGCATCAACCGGTGCCACGCATCGAGCTTAACTACAACGACGCGATCAAGAGTCTGGTCGCGGCAGGATACGGCGCCGCGCTGTTACCCCATGAGGCGACTGCGCCATTGCCCGACAAGCGCGTTGTCATGCGCCCATTGCGGCCGGCGTTGTGGCGTCGGCTCGGCATTGCCCATCGCGCGGGGCACATCGAGCGCTCCACGCAACACGTACTTGATGTGTTGCGCGATCTGCGAATGGCATAGGCGTTGCGCTGCATGCGCCTCACATCGACACTCCATTAACGAGGCATGACGGATGAATGTAACGTTCGAAAGCACAACGCACAGCGACGTCGAATCGCTTCTATCAACGGCACGGATTCGCGAAGACGATAGAAACGGAGTGGGATATCTACTACGTTCGCAAACCGCAATGACGACAGTTACCGGCCATCTCCGGTCGGTCATGGATCGCATTCAGGCGGCCGTTCACCCTCGATCAGCGGTCCTTCAACACGAGTCGCTTGCCACCATTGAGGAGAGTTGGCTTGCCTAGCGTTACGAGAGTCGGCTTGCCTGCATTGTGAGGAAACGCGAGTTAAGGCGTGACGGCGATAGTGCTGCCCGGCGTGTTGCATTGCGGCGAGCCTAGGGCAACAAGCGAATAGGGCCGCAGCCGTTGGCCCACAAGCGGTTGCGCGCTCGGCAAGCAGGCAGCCGGCGTCGTGACTCGGGGCCCGTGGGGCTACGCGAAACGCCCTCAGAGCCTTCCGGATTTTGGACTCGCCGGAGAGAGCTAAGGGCTTTCCCTAGAATCAGTCAAATCTCCTTGACGGGCTGACGCGGGCTTCGTACATTTGCGCCATCGATTGCCGAGTTTCATTGGCAATCCGCGGCAACGATGCCGTGCTACATGGAAGGCTATGCAGCCCCCGAACTTGCGTACCAACGCTGGTTCGGGGGCTTTTTGCTTTTGGAGAACAGAATTGGAAAACTTTCAGCGCAGCCCTGCCCCTCGGAACACTAACGGTCCGGTTGTGGCCTGCGTACAGATGGAGCCCCGCATCGGCGAAAAGCATGAAAACGTCGCGAGGTCGCTCCGCTACATCGAGGAAGCTGCGAAGAACGGCGCGGCCCTCGTTGTCCTGCCCGAATTGGCCAACACCGGCTATGTTTTTGCCGACCGCGAAGAAGCGTTCGCGCTGGCCGAAGATCTTCCGAACGGCGAGACGGTCCAGATCTGGGCTGACGCGGCACAGCGTCTTGGCGTACATATCGTTGCGGGCGTTGCAGAGCGCGAGGGCAAGCGACTTTACAACTCGGCTGTCTGCGTCGGCCCGTCCGGGCACATCGGGACGTACCGGAAGCTCCACCTTTGGAACAACGAAAACGTCTACTTCGAACCGGGTAATCGCGGCGCGCCGGTGTTCCATACAGCGCTCGGGAGGATCTCGATCGCAATCTGCTACGACGGATGGTTCCCGGAGGTGTACCGGCTGGCAGCCGCCCATGGCGCCGACATCGTCTGCGTGCCAACGAACTGGGTGCCCATGCCGGGGCAGCCGGCAGAGCACCAGGCGATGGCCGCGACGCTCACCATGGCCGCCGCACATAGCAATGGCCTGATGATCGCGTGCGCGAACCGGATCGGCACCGAGCGCGGGCAACCATTCATCGGACAAAGCCTGATCGTGGGCGGTGACGGATGGCCGCTGGCCGGCCCCGCTAGTCAGGATCGCGAAGAAATCCTGTATGCACAAATCGATCTGCAGGGCATCCGGTCTGGGCGCTCGCTCAATGCTTTTAACCACTTGCTGCGCGACCGGCGCATGGACGTGTACGACCCGATGCTGGGCACGGGCTGGCCTTCCTCACGTCCGTGAGCTGCCAGGCAATGTCCGCATGATCCTGAAAACGAAACCGACCTTACGTGAAGGAGACACCATGAATCAGTTCAAACATCGCGTCCTTGTAGGCGCCGTAGCTGCGATAGCCGCGCTTGCTGCAAACACATATGCCGCAGAGCCCATCAAGATCGGTGTTGCGGTTGGCTTGTCCGGCGCCAACAGCGTAGTCGCACCTGCCGTCGTGCAGTCATCGCAGCTCGCGGTCGAAGAAATCAACGCCGCCGGTGGCATCCTGGGACGCAAGGTCCAGCTCGAAATCGCAGACGACGCGTCTGGTGCAGTCGGCGCACAGAAGGCGTACGACACGCTGGTGTTCCAGAAAGACGTTGACGCGATCATCTCGATGGAGACCAGTGCGGCGCGCAATGCGGCTTTGCCCATCGTCGCTCGCGGCAAGAAGCCGTTCATCTACACGTCGTTCTATGAAGGCCGGTCGTGCAGTCCGTGGATGTATGTCAACGGCTGGGTGCCGGAGCAACAGGTCGCACCTGTCGTCGACTTCTTCGAGAAGAGCAAGGGCGCGAAGACGTTCTACCTGGTCGGCAGCGACTATGCGTTCGGTCGCGGCATGCTCGAGTTCACAAAGAAATATATCGAGCAGCACGGCGGCAAGGTTGTCGGTGAAGAGTACCTGCCGATCGACAGCACGGACTGGACACCGATTCTTTCCAAGATCCGTTCCGTTCATCCCGATGCGCTGATTAGCGCCACAGCGGGGGGAGCGCCTAATGTGGCGCTCGCCAAGCAGCTGAAGGGTTCGGGGATGACGCTGCCGTACGGCAACCTCGCCATTGACGAAGGGACAGCGAAGAGCATGGGTGACGTTGCCACGGGCATCTACATGTCCGGGTCCTATCTGACGAGCATTGACACGTCCGCAAACAAGAAATTTCTCACTGCAATGGACAAACAGTTTGGGAAGGACGTAAAGACGCCCAACGAACTGTCCGAGCCGCAGTACGAGGCCTTCTTCCTTTACAAGGCCGCGGTCGAAAAGGCGGGCTCGACAGACCCAGGCAAGGTGATAAAGGCACTTGGCCAGGTATCGTTCAATGGGCCACGCGGCGTGGTATCGATGGACAAGAGCCGGCACACGCCGCTTGCGATGCGCCTCGGTCAGATCCAGCCCGATGGTTCCGTGAAGATTTTGCAGACCTTCCCTGATGTCAATCCGGGCTCGCAATGCCCGAACATCAAGTAGACGAGGTCAAGGACAAGGCATCCGCCTGCTGGCTTGGCGTGGTACGCCGCGCGGGCGGATGCGACTGGAGACGGAAATGGTTCTAGCACTAGATATTTTCACCACCGCGGCGATACTGTTCATCGTGACCGCCGGCTTGATGATGATTTTCGGCGTGATGAAAATCGTCAACTTCGCCCACGGTGCGCTGCTGACGATGGGTGCCTACTCGAGCTTTGTGGTCACGCAATTGAAACTCAATCCATGGTTTGGCGTGCCACTCGCAATGGCTGTGGGCGTAGGAGTTGGCATGCTCGTCGAGCAGGTGATCGTGCGTCCCCTGTATAAGCGCCCCCTCGACGCAATCCTTGCCACCTGGGGTCTCGGAATCGTCATCGGGCAGATCATTGTGATGGTGTTCGGCCGGGAGGTGCAGTTTGTCGAAACGCCGCTGAAGGGAGCATTCTCGATCGCCGGTACGGACTATTCTGCCTATCGCCTGCTGCTGATTCCGATCGCGTTGGGCTTGTGCGGGCTTCTCACCGCGCTACTGTCCGGCACACGCTTTGGCGTCAAGACCCGTGCGGTGATCATGAATGAGGATCTCGCGCGCGGACTCGGCATTCATTCTGGACGCATCCGCTTCATCACGTTCAGTCTGGGCGCAGCGCTTGGTTCCCTGGCGGGCACGCTGATTACGCCCTTGTCAAGCGTCGATCCCAACATGGGGCTACCGTGGCTGGTCAGTGCCTTCATGCTGGTCATGGTTTCAGGCTACTCGATGGTCAGTCTGCTGGTTACGTGTCTGGTGTTCGGGGCGTGCCAGGTTCTTGTTAGCACGTTTGTCAGTCCGGTATTGGGTGGCCTGACCATCGCCGTACTTGCCGCTCTCACGCTGCGCGTTCGTCCGAAGGGGTTCTCGCATGGCTAAAATCAACATGTCGCCGGCCCCTGTCGGCGTCAAATCCTCGCAAAGCGAGATTCGGTTGTCGGATCGGCGAAAGATACCTTCGCGCGGAATGCTTCTGGTCGGTGCATCGGCCGTTCTGCTGCTGGCCGTCGGTCCGTTCCTGTTCGGCACGTACCTCCTGAACGTCCTGATTCAGGCGTTCTTCTTCTCGATCGTCGCGGTCACCGTCGACATCCTGTGGGGCTATACGGGTTACCTGACGTTCGGGCAATCGGCCTTCTTCGGCGTTGGTGCCTATGCCGCGGGCCTCTTGTTCACACACGGCGGCTTCTCGCCCGGATACGTCGTACTGGCAGTGGGCGCCGCCATCCTCGTCGCGGCCGTGATCGCAGTGTTGCTCGGCTGGCTGTCATTTTATCGGGGCGCTTCTCCATTCTTTGCCACTGTGATGTCGCTCGTCTTGCCAATCGTTCTCAGCCAGGTGCTCCTGTCTGGCGGTGAGTGGACCGGCTCAAGCTCGGGCCTGACCGGCTACGAAACATTTGATCTGTCGCTCCACGCGTGGTACTGGATAGCGGGTGCTGGATTGCTGGGCATCGCGACGCTTGCGTGGCTTTTCGTGCGCAGCGATGGCGGCCGCGTGCTGGTGGCCATTCGCGATAATGAATCGCGCTGTTCATACCTTGGCATCAACACATCGCTTGGGAAGATTGTCCTGCTGGTTGTGGCGGCCATTGTTGCCAGCATCGCGGGATTTGGCTATGGATCGTTCAGCGGCGTGGTTGCGCCGGAACTGACCGGCTTCGTTCTAGGGACGCAGTTGATCATATGGGTCGCGCTCGGCGGTCGAGGTACATTGTGGGGACCTGTGATTGGCACGCTGCTGATCAATGTTGCAACGTCGTATCTGAGCGGCAGCATGCCGTTTGCATGGCAGCTCATCCTTGGTGCGGCGTTCGTCGCGGTAATTGTCCTGTTGCCGCAAGGCCTGGTGCCATTGCTGCTCAAACCGTTTCGCAGTCTGACTGGAAATGCCGTTGAACTCGAACTGGTTGAGCGTCCCGTGCGCCCCGATCATGTGCAACCGGCTTCCGCGCCGGCGCTGCAGATGGCCGGTGTCGCCAAACATTTCGGTAGCCTGAAGGTGCTGCAGGGCATCGACCTGAATGCCAAAGCGGGGGAACTGGTTGGACTGATCGGGCCGAACGGAGCAGGCAAAACCACATTGATGCGATGCATGAGCGACGGTGCAGAGCGTTCCGACGGCACGGTTGTGCTTTGCGGAAATGATATCCGCGATTTGCCGCCTGACCAGTGCGTGCGTTTCGGTCTGGGCCGCAAATTCCAGAACGCGAACATATTCGATTCCCTGACAGTCGGGGAATGCCTGAGGATCTCTGGCACGATCATCGAACGGCCTTCGTTCTTCAAGCGTTCACACACGCTTGCATTGCCACCGTATGCGCTCGAGGTAGTTCGCACAACGGGCCTCGACCAGAAGCTGGGGGCCGTAGCGAAAGACCTGTCGCACGGCCAGCAGCAGGCACTGGAACTGGCGATGGTGCTTGCATTGGAGCCGCGTATCGTGCTGCTCGACGAACCAACGGCAGGATTGACAAAAACCGAACGTACGCAGATCGGCAACGTGCTTGCGGCATTGGCTCACCAGTATCAACTGTGTTGCCTGCTGGTTGAACACGACCTCGACTTCGTGAAGGAAATCGCAACACGCATCGTAGTCCTGCATCAGGGTCAAATCGTGATGCAAGGCAGCTTCGATGAGGTAGTCAATTCGGAGTTGGTCAGAACGATATATGCCGGAACCGCGCACGATACGGGAAGCGCGGGTACCGCCACATCAGGGGAGGCATCATGAGCCAGATCGCATTGGACCTGCAGGACGTGACCAGCGGATACAAGGCTTCCGTGGTGCTGCGCAAGCTATCCATGACCGTCGCGAGCGGCGACGCGGTAGCCCTGCTGGGCAAGAACGGCATGGGCAAGACGACGCTGCTCAAGACGATCATGGGCTACCTGCCGAAAAAGAGCGGTGCAATCCATCTGAACGGGCAGGACATCACCCGCCTGCCGCCGCACCGGATTGCCCGTGCCGGAATCGCTTACGCGGCGCAGGAACACGCGTTGTTTCCGGATCTCACTATCCGTGACAATCTGCGCCTCGGACTTGAAAAGGTATCGGTGTTCGACGAGCGGTTTGCGGAAATCGAACCGATTTTTCCGGTCTTCAAGAGCCGACTCAAGCAACATGCGGGCACACTGTCCGGCGGCGAGCAGAAGATGTTGCTGGTCGCCCGCGCCCTCATGATGCGCCCATCGATCATCCTGCTTGATGAAATCACTGAGGGTCTGCAACCGTCGGTCATTGACCGCCTTGCCGAAGCGCTGCTTTGGGAACGACGTCGCCACGGCACAACACTGCTGCTGATCGAGCAGCACGTGCCTTTCGCCCTGAAGGTCGCAGACCGCTATGCCGTGCTGAAGCAGGGCGAAATTATCGACAACGGTGATGCGAAAAACCCGGTAGCTGCAGATTCGGTATTCGAGCACCTCCGCGTCTAAGTCGGTCTGAAAAGACACGCCGCGGGCGGGCGGTTCAGCCCTGCATGGCGTGTCTATCGCCGTCGCCAACGATGACCCATTTAACGAACCGATGACTGCCTCTGCTCCTTCCCAACTCCCTAAGTGTGCCTACATCGCAACGGGCGGTACCATTGCGATGAAGATCGATCCGCTGAAACAGGCGCCGGTCCCGGCTCTGTCCGGCGAAGACCTGTTGGCGGCTGTCCCGGCCATCACCGCGATCGCAAGACTGGAGGTCAACAACCTGTCCAATGTGCCTTCCGATTACATGGGGCCGCAGCGTTGGATTGAGCTGCACAGGGCAATATCATCTGCGCTGGCAAAGGATGACGTGGCGGGCGTTATTGTTTCCCATGGAACGGACACCCTGGAAGAAACCGCCTGGTTTCTCGATCTGACAACCGACACGCACAAGCCGATCGTTCTAACCGGTGCGCAGCGTAACGCGTCTGCATCCGATTTCGATGGTCCGCGTAACCTGCTCAATGCTGCGCGAGTTTGCCTTTCGCCGGATGCACGCGGCAAAGGCGCCGTTGTTGTATTGAACAACCAGATCAATGCGGCGCGGGAGGTCACCAAGGCACATACGGCTGATGTGGAAGCATTCCGGTCCGGGGATTTCGGGTTCCTTGGAACAGTGGACGAAGACCGTGTTGTATTTGCCCGCTCACCTGTGCGCCGGCAGTTCATTCGTCTTGAAAGGGACACACTGCCGTACGTGGAAATTGTACCAATGTACGCCGGCGCCGATGGTGGCCTGGTTCGCGCCGCCCTGAAGCTGGGCGCCAGAGGAATCGTGATACAGGCGCTTGGTTTTGGCAACGTCAACGCCGAAATGTACGAGGCGATCAGGGAAGCAATCATGGCCGACGTGCCTGTTGTCATTTCGACGCGCGTGCCCAACGGCCGGGTATTGCCGGTGTATGGTTTTGTTGGCGGCGGGAGCACACTGAAGGCGGCAGGTTCGATCTTCGCCGACAATCTCAGCCCACAGAAAGCGAGAATTCTCCTCATGCTGGCGCTACAGAATTCTTCGGCGCAGGAAGATATCCAGCGTCTCTTCGATCGATAAGGTATTTCAGATGAACTCGAGCCGAAATTCCGTTACTGAGCCAGGCTGGCGCATCGGCGTCCTGTTCTCACGAACCGGCGTCACAGCGGCAACAGAATCCGAGCATTTTTTGGGCACTGTACTCGCAATCGAAGAAATCAACGCCGCTGGTGGCGTCGACGGGCGATTGCTTGACCCCGTCGTGTATGACCCGAAGAGCGACCCGGATGAATACAGGCGGCTCGCTACACGCATGCTGCAGGAAGACGACGCAACGGTAATATTCGGGTGTTCCACTTCTTCCAGCCGTAAGGCAGTGCTGCCGGTGATCGAGCGCAACAACGCACTGCTCTGGTACTGCTCGATCTATGAGGGCTTTGAGTATTCGCCGAACATCATCTACACGGGCGCAGTACCTAACCAGAACAGCATGCAACTTGCGGCGTATCTTCTCCGCCATCACGGAAAGCGCTTTTTCCTGGTTGGGGCCGACTATATCTATCCGCGCGAGTCGAACCGAATCATGCGCGATATGGTCGAAGAGCACGGCGGAGAGATCGTGGAAGAAGTCTACCTGCCAAGCGACGCGGCCCCTTCCGCCCTCGAAGCGGTCGTGCGGGAGATCAAGGCCGTCGAGCCGGACGTAGTTTTTTCGACCCTGATCGGACGTGGAGCACGCGCGTTCTACAAACTCTATCGCGAACACGGTATCGATCCCGCCTGTATCCCGATCGCCAGTCTGACAATGACGGAGGGCGAAACGCGGATGATTGGCCCGGAATTGTGTGGCGGGCATATCGTAGCTGCCAGCTACGTCAATACGTTAGACAATGAGAGCAACCGGCGTTTCATGAATGCGTGGCAGGCGCGTTTCGGAGACCAGCCGGCCAGCATGTGGTCGGAAATGGCATACAACCAGGCACACCTCTTCGCCCTCGCCTTGGCACGCACCCGTAGTCTCGACACAGCAAAGCTGGTGGCGGCTGTTCGTGAAGTCGGGTTCGATTCACCCGAGGGGTTGCTCAGGATCGACCCTGAGAATAACCACGCGATCCTTACGCCACGTATTGCCGTCTGTCGCCCAGATGGAGCGTTCGACGTCGTGTGGGAAGGCAGCGGTCCGGTCAAACCAGATCCTTATCTGACCTCTTACGGCTTCACGGACTTCTGGCTTAACGGAGAACTCACATGAACACCGGCGCGCGTCGGCTGTTCGACGATTTGCGTTCGCTGCGGGTCGTCGTGATCCATCCGCCGGGAGAGGATCGTGGCGTTCTGGAAGAGCAATTGCGCCGCATCGGTTGCCCCGTTCGCACCGTCTGGCCATTTCCAGCTCAGTTGCCCGCAGATGCGGACGTGATCCTCTTTCTTGTTGGCCCCGAGTTACGCAGCGCGGGCAACTGGTGCGCGGCAGACACCGATGCGACACTCATCGCGCTGTCCGACTATGAGAACCCGACAGCTTTGAAACTGCTCGTCGACACGCGGGCGCATGGCGTGATCACGAAGCCGTATCGCTCCACGGGGATACTGAGCACGCTGGTGCTGGCACGCGCCTCCTCTGGCTATCAACAGCGACTTCACCACAAGATCGGAAAGCTTGAAGAAGCAATCAAGGCGCGACGCCATATCGAGAAGGCGATACGGATTCTGATGGATGCCCATCGACTCAGTGAGAATGACGCCTACGAGCACATGCGGTCACGCGCAACAAGTCTCCGGGTCACGGTAGGGGAAATTGCTACGATGATAATTGACGCCCATGAGGCAATGGAAAAGCTGGGTTTAGGAAAGGCACCCAAACTCTGATCGAAGCGGTGTTGAGGCCAACAGTTCAGCCACATAGCCCTGTGATCGCCCGCAGACTTAATCCGGCACTGCGTTCTAATCGACGTTCCCGGCAAGGTCGGTCAAGTTGCATTCCACACGGCATTCAAGCGTGCAGCCTCTCTGAGGTATGTCGAATGACCGGTTTATGCTGACAGACAGACGTTCCACTCACATACGCGACCGGCAGCAACGGGTCGGAAACCGACCGTCATGAGCGACGGCGAGCGGCCAGCGGCAGTCACTAGCCCGTCCCGCAAAACTGCCATTTAAACGGCGGGTTCGCATCCCAACCCTGCCAATCGCCTACGTGTGCATCGCCGAACCGGACGGGCCGCATACGGCGACTGCTATTTATTCCCTACGCGAGACGATTTCGACCGCAACGCCGAAGTTTCAACTTCTCCTGCAAGCATCGCAATGGTGACCTTCTCGAATTTTTTCAGCAGGACAGCCTCGGCTTCGAGAAGCGTCGCCGAAAGATGGGCATTCACAGCTTGTTCGACAAGACATTCCGGATGATCCTCCGAAACAAGATGCGAGAAAAGCGAAGGTTCACCGACCGCACGGTAGACGTCCAGTAGCGTGATGTTTTCGAGGGGTTCGGCCAGCACCCAACCGCCTCCGTGCCCTTTCTCCGAAGTGACGTATCCAATATCGCGCAGACCGCTGAACAAACGCCTCACGACGACGGCGTTCGTGCACAGCATTTCACCGAGCGCTTCGGAGGTGAGCGGACCCTCCGCATGCTTCATGTGAATCAGCGCGTGCAAGACGCGAGACATGCGGCTATCGGTCTTCATCGTGGGCACTCATCTCAAGAAACTTTTCAAGTTGCATAAGAGTTTAACATGGCGTTATCATGCAACTCACAATGTTGCATGATGATCTGGAGAGGGAACGTATGGACGAGCACTACGACGTCATCGTGATCGGCGGCAGCTTCGCCGGTCTTTCAGCCGCAATGCAGCTGGCGCGCGCGCGACGGCGTGTGCTTGTGCTCGATAGTAGAAAGCCACGCAATCGATTCGCATCACACGCTCATGGTTTTCTCGGGCAGGATGGCAAGGCGCCCGGCGAGATCATCGATGAGGCGACGGCGCAACTCTCGGCGTATCCGACGGCGCACGTCGCGACAGGCGAAGCACGCACGGCGGAGCGTGTTGATGATTGCTTCATCGTCACGCAAAGCAGTGGGAGCACCGCAAGCGCGGATCGATTGATCCTTGCGACGGGCGTTCGAGACGAACTGCCCTCTCTCCCCGGCCTGGATGAACGGTGGGGTATCAGCGCGCTGCATTGTCCGTATTGTCACGGTTACGAAGTCGCGGACAAGCGGCTCGGCGTCCTGGCAACGCATTCACTATCGATTCATCAGGCGATGCTCGTTCCCGACTGGGGACCGACAACCTGGTTTACGCAAGGCATAGTCGAGCCATCGCCCGAAGAGACTGCGTTGCTCGAAGCCCGCAATGTGCGGATCGAACGGGCGCCAGTCGTGGAAGTGCTTGGCGACGTACCCAACATGACAGGGTTGCGTCTCGCCGACGGCCGCGCCATCGACATCGATGCACTGTTTGTGGGGCCGCGCACCCAGATGGCAAGTCCGCTCGCAAAGCAGCTCGGATGCGAGTTCGACGAAGGTCCGATAGGTCCCGTTATCCGCGTGGACGACTGGAAGCAGACCACCGTTCCGGGAGTGTTTGCCGCTGGCGATGCGGCGAGCGCATGGTCCAACGCGACGTTCGCCTCGGCCGCCGGCGTTGCAGCGGGCGTTGCGGCACATCGCTCGCTCATTTTTGGCTTGTAATCGATCGTGGAAGTGGCCGCGCCCTGGCAGCGGGTCTAACGCGTCGAGTGCATCAAACGGCTATCCGCGAGGCACGCATTCGTCCGAAGTTGCCACGGGGCGGTCCGATCGATCATTCCTGCGCCTTGGTTCTTCCCACGAGCAGGTAAAGGCCATTGAGGCCGGAAGCCGAACGGCCGCTTCACGGTCGGAAATCGCCGTTCAACCAGCCGTGCGTCGAGTGACTCGGATGGGTCGGAAACCGACCGTCATGAGCGACGGCAAGCGGCCATCAAGCGCCACTACTCTTTTTGCCCTCAATGGCTAATCAGCGCCGCGTTTCGGTCGTTCGGCGCTCAAGGTAGACCCTCCCCGAGACACGAGGAATTGCCGGTTCTGACACATTGGTCGACGTAACCTGTCAACGTGCGGGATTGCGTGCATTGACGACCCACGCCGCGCCGTTGATCATCACCGACCGCTCACCGGGGAGGCTCTCGAAGGCGGCACGAACTGCAGCCGCGGCGCGGGCGCGGAGGTCGTCGGGCTGGTCAGCGAGCACACGCGACAGCGGGCCGACCTCGAGCGTCATCTTCACCGCGGCGTCGACCGCAGCGTCCCGCGTTTCGCCCTCGCCGAATGGGACGGACGCGTCGAAGGGCATGATAGCGATATCGGTGAAGCCGGCCGCCGTCAGGATGCGCGCCACGCGCGCTCGGTCGCCGAACGAAAACGGGCCGAGCGCTTCGGGATCGGGCAGCGCGCTCGGCGGGAGAATGCCCTTGAGCGCGCCCACCGGCAGGCGCATCCAGTCGTTCTCGGCCGCCCCGCGCCAGCAGACAAAAGCGACCCGCCCGCCAGGCCGGAGTGCGCGTCGCATGTGGGCGAACGCCGCTGTCGGATCGTCGAAGAACATCACGCCGAAACGCGAGAACAGGATGTCAAACGCGCCTTCGGGCAGCTCTGCGCTGCTGGCGTCGGCCACCTGAAACAGGGCCGGCGTATCGTGGCGCGCAAGCGCGCGCGCTCGCTCGATCAGCGGCTCGGATATGTCCACGCCCAGCACTTGGCCCCCCGCGCCAACGCGGGCGGCCAGAGCCAGACTCGATGCGCCCGCGCCGCAACCGATGTCCAGCGCGCGCTCACCCGTCGCGGGCGCGGCGGCTTCTATCGCGGCCTGGCCAAACACCGCCACCAGAGCGTCGAGCCGGGCCTGGTTGGCGACCCAGCGCTCACCGCTTTGACCATTCCAGTCACCCACCTGATCAGCACTTTGCTTTGCCATGTCATCTCCTTGACTCGACGATCCGCTCTTCACTGCGCCGATCTACGCCAACCTTTTCGAAGGCGACGACGCAATGGGAGAAGGGAATCTGTGCTCTCAAACCACCATCGACTGCTGGGCGAAGATGCCCGCCAATGCGCCCTGCGAGGATGCCTGGGTGACCGATGGCAAGAAGGGCGTGGCGAGGTCGCCAGCGGCGTAGATGCCGGGCATGCTGGTTTGGCGGCGCTCGTCGACCTTGAGTACTATGCCGGTGGGCGTATCGACCGTGGCGAGGCCCAGAGATGTATGCAGGCTTGCGGACGGCTTGTTGCGCGGATGGGCGAACAGGACGTCGACCGAGACATTGCGACCAGTATCCAGATTGACGGTGGTGATATGGCCCTTCTGGTGGGCGATCTCGACGATCCGTCCATCGACGAGAGGTATGTTGCGGCGCGCCAGATCGGCCTCGATATCGGGCGCGATGTCATGACCATCGGTGAAGACAGTCAACTTGTCAGTCCAATCGCGGAACAGCTTGGCAGATTGGTACGACTGCGGGCTGGACCAGACAAGGCCCCAATGCTGGCCAGCGACTTCAAAGCCGTCGCAATAGGGGCAGGGCACGATGGACGTGCCCCAGCTTTCGGCGAAGCCCGGAACATCAGGCATCTGGTCGGCGACGCCATAGCTCAGGATCAGGCGGCGCGCCCTCAGGCTTTCGTGATCGTCAGTGACGACACAGAAATCGTCGATGGCGCCAGACACGCTTTCGGCCCGGGCATTGACGAAGCTGATCGTTGGATAGCGCGACAGCTGCTGCCGCGCCTCGACCAGGATGTCCAGCGGCGGCTTGTGATCGTGGCCGAGCAGGCCATGTGAGTGGCCGGCAAAGCGGTTACGCGGCCGGCCGGTATCGAGAACGGTGACCTTGCGGCGGGCACGGCCAAGCTGCAAGGCGGCGGCGAGGCCAGCAAAGCTGCCGCCTATGATGATGACGTCATTCATGGTGATGGGCTCCGTGTTGTGAATGAGGGGTGGGCCCCGGGGACGCCTGATCTGGACAACCGGTTGAAACCTGCCCTTGGCTTGCACATTGCGATACTATGCGGTATCGTATTAACAGATTTCAATACTGTCAAGTACCATAATTATCGTGACCGAAAATAGCCAGAGCCGGCGCGGCCGGCCCGCCAACGAGGCACTTCGCCAAACGATCGTCGACGCGGCCTGCAAACTCTTTGTGGAATTGGGTTTTCAAGCGACGACCATGGACAAGGTCGCGCAGCGGGCGAAGATATCCAAGCTCAGCATCTATCGGCACTTCGAGAACAAGGAGGCGCTGTTCAGCGCGGCCATGGTGGCCCGCTGCGATGAGTTTGCACCGCAGGCCCTTTCTGACGGCGTCGACGGTTCAGCCGAAGATCAGCTCATGGCGATGGGATCATCCCTGCTTCGCACGCTGTTGAGCCCGGACGTCCGCAGTGTCGAGGCCATGGTCTTGGCCGACAAGACGAATCAAAAGGCGTTAAGCAAGCTCCACTACGAGGCCGGGCCTGCCCATGTCATCGCCCACATCGAGGCCGTGTTGCGTCAGTTGCACGAGAAGGGGATGCTGAACGTACCCGATGCGCACCTGTCCGCCCGCTTGTTTGCCGCGCTTTTCAAAGGGGCCGATCTCCTGCTGATCGCACGCTTCGATGAGGCGAGAGCAGAGGACGACAACGAAATCGAATCCTATTGCCGGTCGGCCGTCGCCATGTTTATCGCCGCGCACGGTGGCATCTGAGGGTGCGCTATCGCGGTCGATGAAGAACACGCCGTTCGCGCCGAGCAATCTATTTATGATGCGTTGACGAGCCTGATGGGCCAGGCTCATTGCATTAGCGAAAAGCCGCGCGCGGGCAGGCAAGCAGGCGGGCAGAGCCCTCTTTACACACGATAGCGGTCGCTACTGCGGCCTGAGCGGAACGACAGAGAAGGGTCGCAAGCAGATGCTTGTGATAGGACGCAATCGGCCAGGAAGCGCATCGGACGTGGCTCCTGTCGGCAACAAGTCAAACGACGACTTTGCGTCCGCCACCGGCCATTCGACAACGCATTCTGATCGCTTGCTTGTTTCAATCGGTTGGCATCGGTGCAGTCGCGTGACTTGGCATGCGCTTATCGTTTCCGTATCAACGGGGCTTCATGCGCGAGCCGCGTCATGACGTCAGCGAATATGCGCCAGCTTTCCCCAAAAGACAGCAGCCAACGACCTGCGCATCGTAGGCGAGGTCGCCCGACACCTCCAACGCGCGCCCAACATACCCCCAAGACTGGTTCTTGCGCCAACCGATAAGCTCGCGTATAGTTAGCCGAATGGATAACTATGGAATTGCGCTGAACTCGGTCTTTCACGCACTGGCGGACCCTACGCGCAGGGCAGTTATTCAACGGCTCGGCGTGGGGCCCGCGACGGTGAGCGAGTTGGCAGAACCCTTCGACATGGCGCTGCCGTCGTTCATGAAGCATGTGCGGGTACTGGAAGACACCGGGTTGATTCACTCGAGCAAGACCGGCAGAACTCGCACGTGCATGCTCGATCGCCAGAATCTGGCGGCCGCCGAACGGTGGTTTGCCGAGCAGCGCGCGATCTGGGCAAGCAGGTACGACAACCTGGACAACCTGTTGGAAAAACTCCAAGGACAAGACAATGAAAGCTGACCTTCGATTTGATTTCGTCGTCGATATGGAAAAAAACAGCATCACGGTGAAGCGGGAATTCGCAGCAGGACGCCAACTGGTGTGGGATTGCCATACAAAGCGCGAATTGCTCGATCAATGGTTCGCGCCCAAGCCGCTCACCACCCGGACAAAGCACATGGAGTTCAAGGAAGGCGGCTATTGGCACTACGCCATGACGACGCCTGACGGGGAATCATTCTGGAACCGTCTGGACTACCAGGCAATCAATCCGATCGATGGCTACGTAGCGCTCGACGGTTTTTGTGATGAATCGGGCGTCGTGAATCCGAGCCTGCCGAGGGCACGCTGGGACGTCGCTTTCGCCGATGCGAAGGAACGGACCCTTGTGACCACCGTTGTGCTCTACAACTCGCCGGCCGATGTGCAAAAAGCTATCGAGATGGGATTGAAGGACGGTCTGGCTGCCACCCTCGAACGCCTCGACGAGTTGCTGCTCACCATCGTACCGTCAGAAGCGCGTGCATAAGGACTACCGCAAGCCCCTGGCCAGCAGCGGAGAAATCCATCACTTTCCGCGCTTGGCCAGACGTCGACTTGGCGATCAACGCCACCCATCGCCGACGAGCGGCAGATCGTCCGTCATTCAAACTGAAGCAAAAAACCTCGCCAAGGCGTGCGCTACGGCCTCAGGCTGTTCCTCTGGCTGAAAGTGTCCGCAATTCACGATGGTCTCGCCGCTCACCTCATCTGCGAATGGGCGGAGTGCAGCCGACATATCCGGGATCGACCCCTGGTCTGCACTGAGGCCGAGTACCGGCATCTTGAGCTTCCGGTCGTGCGAAAGCGCGCGGTTCTGTTCGGCCGAGAGGGCCGCGGCGCGATAGAATGCGAGCCCCGCGCGCATTCCGCCAGGCGCGCAGTAGGTCCTCAGATACTCGGCAATTTCGTCCTCGCCGTAACATGCCGGATTGGCCGCCTTGCTCCAGAAGAACCATTCGAGATAGGCTCTTTCCCGACCGCCAAGCAGAATCTCCGGAAGATCTGGGACCGCGTGAAAGGAGAAATGCCAGGTCTTCCACGACAGCTTGGAAGACGACGGCAGCATGTCCGGCAGGGTGATGCCTGGGATGCCCGCATCCATTAGCGCCAGCGCCTCGACTTCCTCGCTGAATAAGTGCGCGTATGGAAACGCAACCCATGCGCCGACGTCATGCGCGGCGATACTGTATCGCTTGATGCCGAGATGATTCACAAGGTCGTGCACACGTTGTGCGACGGTTTGCGTGTCATAGCCGTCGAGCGGTCGATCACTATCGCCTTGGCCCGGCAAGTCGATGGCGACGACACGAAAGTCGTTGCCAAGCAACGGCATCACCTTACGCCACGCGTACCAACTCTCGGGAAAGCCGGCGATGAGGACGACGGTGCGTTCTGCCTTCGCGCCACCGTCGACATAGTGGAAACGCAGACCATTCACGGTAGCAAATCGATGTTCAAAACCGGCGGGGGCGGCCGGCAGTACGCCATGTATCATGACGGAGTCCTTTTCGAATAGCGCAGCGCGACGGTCATCGCAGTCAGTGCGACCACGCCGCATACGCTGCCGGTGTATGAACAGATGGAAGGGTCGGTGCTGCCTTCGCTACGCGGTAAGCCGCGACCGGAGGTGAGTCCGACCGACACGAGCGCAAACGTTTGGCGGTTCATGGTCACTCCAGGACTTTGAGTGCTAGGGCAACAAATGCGTCCGCATCGTCGCTGAATGCACCGGCTTTTCCGACCACGCGCATGCCCTGCAACAGTGCAAGCAACACATCTGCCACGGTCGCGGGATCGCTTGCGGTAGTGATCGAGCCGTCGGCCTGCCCTTGGGCGACCAGTCTGGCCAATAGATCTCGACGCTGCGCAAGCTGGCCCCGCAACGCATCGCCGACCCGAGAGAATTGAGGCAGCTCGGCGATGCCCGCCACCAGCAGACAGCCGAGTTTGCCTTCCTTTCCTTGGCTCAGCCGTGCATATAGGCCAAGCAGCGCTGTGATGCTGGCGCGTGCGTTCTCCGCGCCTTTTATCATGGCGCTGACCTCCGCCTCGCGCCGGGCGATATAACGCTCGAGCGCTTTGGCAAAGATCCCTTCCTTGTCCAGATACGCCTTGTAAAGGCTGCCGGCCGTCAGGCCGGTAGCCTGCTGGAGATCGCTAATTCCTGTGGCCGAATATCCCGAAGCACTGAATAGCGCGATGGCGCGACTGAGCACTCGCTCTTCGTCGAATTCTCTCGGCCGCCCCCGGGGCCGGCTTGCAACAGCCTGGATCATCTTTATCTCGCCAATTTAGGAAACGATCACATCCTAATTTTTCTTTCTCATGTTGTCAATCGATCGGGCGACAGGCTATCTCGAGGCCTGGCAGGACGGGCATGCGGAGCGCCTATCGTGTCGAATTCGCCAGGACAACGGACGCATGCCGCCGGCAAAACTCAACTTGCGAGTGCCATAACGAACTCGAGGAATCTCGTTCCGAACAAATCCGGCGATAATGGCTCGTCACCGTGTGACGCCTTGACAGTTATCAACCGCCGTATATTCGATAACGCCCCTCGATATGACTATCGATACCGGCCATGCCGCCGCCGTACAGCTTCAGAAGCCATCCACCTATACGAGTTCAGTCGAGCCACCTCCCCCGCGACGGGTTCGTATTGGGCGTGACGTACTGGCCGGCGTTTCGATAGCAGGACTCTTGCTGCCTGAGGCCATTGCCTACGCGGGTATCGCTGGACTGCCACCGCAGGCGGGCCTGATTGCGCTGCTCACCGGGCTTGTCGTCTATGGGCTAACGGGCAGTAGCCGATTCGCGATCGTATCGGGAACATCCTCATCCGCAGCCGTGCTTGCCGCCACGGTGGGGGCCGGCGACGGGGGCATCGGTGCGCAGCTCGCCTACGCCGCCGCCCTCGTTGCCGCGACTGGCATTCTTTTTCTGCTGGCCGGCGCGTCGCGTTTGGGCGCCATGTCGGACTTTGTCTCGAAGCCGGTCTTGCGCGGTTTTGCGTTCGGCCTGGCGCTGACGATTGCCATCAAGCAACTGCCGGCCATACTCGGCGTGCACTCGCATTACACCGATACGCTGCGAATCGCTTTCGATCTCGCGCATCAAGCGCCCAGTTGGAATTTCTATAGCGTGGCGCTGGGGGCGGCTGCGCTGGCCATCCTTTTCGGGCTGGGCCGAAGTGCCCGCATGCCGGCGACGCTGGCGGTGATTGTGCTCGGCATCGCGTTGGGGTACCGGATCGACTGGCATGCACATGGCATTGGCACCGTTGGCGTGATCGATTTTCACGATATGACGGTCGGCCTGCCACGGTTCGACCGCTCACAGTGGCTGCAAACGGCGGAACTCGCGTTTGCGCTGATGCTGATTCTGTATGCGGAATCGTACGGGTCGATCCGCAGCTTCGCGCTAAAGCATGGCGATGTCGTGTCGGCTAACCGGGACCTCATGGCGCTCGGCTGCGCAAATCTTGTCTCCGGATTACTGCACGGGATGCCGGTGGGTGCAGGCTACTCGGCGACTTCCGCCAACGAAGCCGCCGGCGCGCAGACCCGCTTCGCGGGGATATTTGCCGCAGCGGTCATTGCACTGATCGTGCTGATGCTGTTACCGCAGTTGTCTCGCACGCCCGAACCGGTGCTTGCTGCGATCGTCATTTATGCCGTCAGTCACTCACTGCACCCGGACGTGTTCAAGCCGTACTGGACGTGGCAACGTGACAGACTGGTCGTGATAGCGGCGCTGCTGGCTGTGCTCGTGTTTGGCATACTTCACGGCTTGCTGGTCGCCATCGGGGTGAGCCTTCTGCTAACACTGCGTAACTTGTCTGAGCCGGCAGTCTCGGTGCTCGGGCGCCTGAGAGATAGCCACGATTTCGTCGACATCTCCGCACACACGGATGCAACCCCCATCCCCGGCATCACGATCGTGCGGCCAGAGGTACCTCTCTTCTTTGCCAATGCCGAACGCGTGCTCAGTAAGGTGCGTTTAATGCTGCGGGGGCAGTCGACGCCGGTGCAGACGGTAATGCTGAGTCTCGAAGAAACACCCGATGTCGATAGTTCAGTGATCGAAGCACTGCGCATCTTCTCCGCCGAATTGACGTCGCGTGGACAGCGGCTGCTCCTGGTGCGGCTCAAACCGCGCGCGCTGGCGGTGCTTGAGCGAGCCTCCGACGAGACGCTGCCGCGTAGCGCGCTATGGGAGTTGAGCGTCGATAAATGCGTGCAGTCGATTGCGGGTGAAACGGACCAGAGGGGCTGATGATAACGGCGAAGAAGTTTGTGGATTCAACCAGGAGTAGTCCTTCGCTCGTTTGTGTGTCGACGTACTCAGCCAGACTAACCAACGTAAGTCGGCCCGTCCCATCCATCGAGGTACTTCGGCAGCTTGTCATCCACGTCGATGATCCTATGCCGATAGAACAGATGCATCGTCGCCTGCATTGGTTCGGGCAATTCACCGCCCGCCGCCCGCGCAACAAAGCTGTTGGGAATGACTAACATGCCGAGGCGGTTGGTACCAAACACTGTTTCGCCGCAATGGGGGCAAAAGGCGCGCGACAGTTGCTTTGTCGGATGTGCAAATTTCGAGAGGCTACCGCTGATCACCGCGACTCGCTCGGGTAGCCATGCAGTTGCCGACAACATCGAAGTCCCGTAGAAATCCCGGCAGGACTGGCAATGACAGTTCGCTCTTGCTTCCGGTTGGCCTTTTAACTGAATATTGACGGTGCCACACAGGCACCGCAGGGAATTTGGTTCGGTCATATTGACTCCGAGTTGTGCGTCGGAAGTATATATAGTCGAATGCTGTCTTTGAGCACGGCAGGCTGTCCCCTGCCCGTCAGTTTCAGACAGTCAGCGATGCTCCGAAGTTGACGCCCCAACGGCCGTTGTATTCCAGATACCAGACAATTGCCCGCTACCTTTTGTGTGGTCGGCTGATCGTAGTATGTCCCCATGCCCCCTAAATCCAGTCGTGAAAGCGCCTACGCGTCGCCACAGGTTACGGCGGTGAACAACGAACGACGCGGCGAGCAGTTCAGAACGCAGATCCTGACAGAACACTGGAGAGCACCGCCTCTGGCGGGTTGCACGACCGCCGATCCGACGGCCGCCAGCCCGGCAGCCCGGCAGCACCATCGATTGCACACGGTTGACCGGCATCGAGCCTGCAACTGAAGCGATGCATAAGCGTCACCGTTCGGATCAGGGACATCGAGTTTAGCGTCCAGCGGTCAACTGCACCTTAGGTCAAAAAAGTGCGAAAGCGTCGGGCCATGCGTGAGGTGCAGCCGTTCCCCCCGGGTTGAATGCTCACATTCTTGCGGCCCAATGAGAGTTGCGCACGAGAGCGCTGAAGTCGCTACGGACGAAGTGGGGATCCTCATAGGCCATTACATCCGCCAAGCCAGTGCCCTGAGTGGTTTCGGGCCGATGCTTGAGGCTGTCGTATAGAGCACGCATGAAAACTTCGGCGAAGTCGGGCGGGTGAGGATATGCCATCTCGATGGTGTCTCGCTGCTCGGCGGTGAAATCGTCATAGCCTGCGCCAACTAGATCCAAGTTCGCTCCCTGAGCAGCAAGTGCTGCCAGCGGTGAAACCTGCGCAGGGATGCCGTTCGTTGTATGCAGCGCAATCGCAAGCCAGACTTGCTCGGCCGCTGCTTCCGATACGCCGTGGCTTCGTAGGAATTCGCGAGCGGCGTTCGCACCATCCACCTCGTATAGCAGATGGCTCTGAGCGTAATTCTCCGTCAGGCCGTAATCATGGAACATTGCCGCGACGTACAAAAGCTGCGGGTCGTAGGGAAGACCACTTCGTTGCGCAGTTAAGGCAGCCCAATAGTAGACCCGCATCGAATGCTCGAAAAGGAACGCTCCCTCCGAATCACGTATGTATTGAGCAGCGTCGCGTGCCAATTTGCTGTCGGGGATCGCTATGTTGGGCGTTCTATCGGCCGTTTCCGCACTTTGACGGTCCGGCGCAGGCGCTCGGCCAGCGGCACACACGTTCGACGCTTGAACGAAACCTAGCACCAAAATTAGAAGCACGGCGCAAGCCGTACTCACAACGCGAGCGATCTTCATAGTCCAATTCCTTTTCAACATGCGGGCTTCTGCGGCCGTCGTGTCCGGCGAGAGATAGCTATGACATTTCGCCACAACTGTTCGACGTTCGCCAAGGCCATTGCCGATGACCGTCCAGCGGACACGACGCGCGTTGATGCAAGGGATCCTGACAACTACAACCGCATCGTGAGTCGTCGTTCACCGTGCCGAAGGTCGACGGGAGTCGATGTTCCATTCCCCTCGTTGAACGCATCGGCGATCTGTTCCTCGGGATTCTCTTCACGGAGGCTGAACACTTCCACGAGCATGGGCTGGTCTTCGGTGCACTCGTTTTATGCAAGTCCGAGAACTTACATTTCGACGCCTGCCGTCACCAGTTAAGTGCCTCTGAAAACTTTGAGCTGCAACGCGCCGCGCCTATGCAAAGCGACTGCAGAATTGCGTCAGAGAATCGTGCGTGGCTGATGCCGAAGTCCGGACGATTTTCCGTGCGAAAACCCGCAATGCCATTTACTTTTCCATCACGGCCTGCGGCGTGTTCCGGAAGCTGATTGCCATACGGTTATACGTGTTCATCAGGCTGATCGCGATGGTCAGGTCAACCAGCTCGCGTTCATCGAACGCGGCGCGGGCAACTTCGTAGGCCGCATCCGGCACGCCGGTCTGCGCCACTAGCGTGACCGATTCCGCCCACGCGAGTGCTGCGCGCTCGCGGAGGTCGAAGAGATCGCCCCCTTCCCTCCATGCCTGCACGAGCGCGAGCTTTTCGACCTTCACGCCTTTTTTCAGCAGGTCGCGCGTATGCATGTCCAGGCAGTAGGCGCAGTTGTTGATCTGCGAGACGCGCAAGTAGACCAGGTCGACGAGAACCGGCGACAGGTCGCTCTGCATGACGTAGCCGTAGACGCCGCCAAGGGCTTTGACGCCCGCAGGCGCAATCTGAACGTAGTCGAGACGCTTGCTCATGGGTGACTCCTTAAGGTGGTGGATTACTTGATGGGGGTGGTCAGCGCTTTGTCGTTGCTGTCCACAACGAACACGGCGAGTAGCTTTGCAGGCTTTGTTTCGCTCGCGTTGCGGCTCACGCGGTGAACGGCGCCGGGCTCCTCGAAGAAGCTTTCGCCGGCATGGTAGACACGCTTCGGACCGTCATCGACCTGTGACTCGATCTCGCCCGATACGACATAGGCATAGATGAAGGCCGAGCCCGCATGCCTGTGCGTTGAAGACGCGGCACCCGGTGCGTAATCGACGACGACGGCGGTCAATGACTTGCCCGGAATGTTGGGAATGGCGTGCTGAAAGTTTGGTGTGACGGTTTCAGCCGCACCATGCGCCGCGGCGGGCATGGCGATGCTGAAGGCCATGGCTGTATAGGCGGCTTTCGCGATGGATTGAATGTTCATGGATGGCCGGCTCCTTTGTGCTTCCACATTGTCGTGCGACATGCGGGCATGCAAAAGCACCAGGAATGAACATTTTCACTGTACCAAGAAGCGACGGCAAAGCCAGAATTACTGGTCCGTCAGTGGCGCGCGCGAGCGAGTTCCAGCAGGCGGGAACAGTTGGCCGGCAGCGTTCTTTCATCCAGATTCGTCACGCCGAGCAGTAGCCCCTTCTGCCCCGGATCGCCCGTGTACCAAGGTGAGAGAGGAACTGGGGCCAGCCCGAAAGCCCGCGCCCGCAAAGCGATATCGACATCCGATACGGATTGGGCAAGCGCGGCCACGACGGTCATGCCGGCGGCGGCCTGCACCCTGAGTGATTCCGAGGGCTGCTCCTTCAGACAACGAACGAGGGCTTCCTGCCGCACCGCATAGAGACGTTTCATTCTCCGCAGATGGCGAAGATAGTGCCCCTCGTGCATAAACTCTGTCACGGCGTGCTGCACGGCTGCAGACGGGGCGGGCGTAAGGCACGCCGCGACGTCGCCGAAGTGACGTGCCAAGGCCGGTGGGACTACGAGAAACCCCAGGCGCAGTGCCGGGCTGATCGTCTTGCTGAAGGTCCCGATGTGCAGCACCCGTCCGTCCTGATCGAGCGAGGCCAGTGCCGGTGCGGCCCGTCCTTTCAGCTGCAGCTCGCCTAGATAGTCGTCTTCGACGATCCAGGCGTCGTTTCGCTTGGCCCAGCCGAGCAGTGAAATCCGTCGAGCGAGGGACATCGTCATCCCGAGCGGCGCCTGCTGGCCCGGTGTCACCACCGCGAGGACGGCCTCGGGTGCGATCCGGAGGCCTGCGTCGATATTGAGCCCCTCCGTGTCCACCGGCACCCCTGCCACGGTCATGCCCGCCAGCCCGAGCGCCGTACGCGTGAGCGGAAAGCCAGGGTCTTCCAGCCAGGCCTGTCTGCCCTCCACGCGCAGGGCGCGAATCGCGAGATTGAGCGCGCCGGAGAAACCTGCCGTGACGAAGAGCTGGGAGGGACTGCATCGAAGCCCACGTGAGACGCCAAGATATGCTGCGATCTCCTGTCGCAAGTCCGGTTCGCCTCGTGGGTCGGGGTAGCAAACAGGAGCCGCTGCCGCCCGGCGCGCCGCGCGCGCCTGAATGCGTGACCAGAGCTTGAACGGAAAGGCGTCCTGGGAGGGCACACCCATTTGAAACGCCAAAGGCGCGGCGTTGAAGTCGTAGAACAGATCAGGCAGCGGTGGCGCCTCCGGCGACCATCCTGCCGCCGCCAGCAAAGGCCGTCCGGCTACCCGGGTGCCGGCCGCGCCCAGGCCGATTGCGAACTGCTCGTCGATCAGACGTTCATAGGCGGCCCGCACGGTACCCCGGGAGACCCCGAGCTGGGCGGCCAGATCCGACCAGGAGGGCAGCCGCGCGCCGGCGGCAAGCTGGCCCGACTCGATCGCATCTCGAATCGAACCGTGAATTTGCCCCGATAGGGAGATTCGTCCGGAGCGATCGAGGCCGATAGAAAGCTTTGTCATAGACGCGATAGTACATTCGGATTGTTCGATCTTGGGTCTTTTCCATGACCCAAGGGAAGCGTAACTTTCTCGTTGTAATACCGCCAGACAATTCCCATGCGCGATCGGCAGACCGCGAGGCGTGGTCCGGAAGGCAAGCGTGCTGCCGGAAACGCACGCGCTCTACAGATCGAGGAACCCGATGAAGCACGATAAAGCAACGCCGACGAATCAACTGCCCGGCGTCGTCATTCCCGACAGCCAGCTCGCGCGGGAGGTCGCACAGCTCATTCGCGATACCGAAAGCGAACTGCTGTTCAATCACTCGACACGCGTCTACCTATGGGGCGCACTGCTGGGAAAACGAAACGGCGTCGCTTTCGACCCGGAACTGCTCTACGTTGCGTCCATGTTCCACGATATCGGCCTGACGTCGGCCTATCGTGAAAGCGAAATGCGTTTCGAAGTCGACGGCGCTAACGCCGCGCGCGATTTTCTGCGCAGCCATCATGTTGACGAGGCTGACGTAGCGAAAGTGTGGACCGCTGTGGCGCTCCATACGACGCCGGGCATTCCCGAGTATATGCATGGCGAAATCGCGCTGATGCAAGCCGGGGCTGGAATGGACGGGGCGGGACGGGGCTTTGATGACTTTACTGAGGAACAGCGCGCGGCGGCGATCGCGGCCTATCCGCGCGGCGCCGATTTCGGAGGCAAGGTGATTGATGCCTTTTACGATGGCATGAAGCGTCGCCCGGGCACTACCTTCGGCACCTTCAATTACGACTTTCTTGCGCGTACAAGGACCCAGGCTTCAAGCGCGTGGACTTGTGCAGCATCATCTTGAATTCCCGTTGGGGCTAACGTCCTTACGGACCATACTGGCCAACTCTCTTAAGCCTTTCAGGATTTTCCAATGCTCAAACGTACATTCTTAGTAACGGGCGCCAGCAAGGGTATCGGGCGTGCGTTGTCGAACCGGCTCGCCTCCGACGGCCATCAGGTCGTCGGTCTCGCACGCGGCGCTGACGATCCAAGTTTTCCCGGTACACTGGTTTCAGTCGATCTGACGGATCGAGTTGCAACCGCGCGTGCGCTCGAGGGGTTGGCCGAGCGCTACGCCTTCGATGGCGTCGTCAATAACGCGGGGTTCGTCCGGTTGGCCGGTGTTGAAGCGATCGATCTCGACGATCTCGAAGCGTCCTTCCGTCATAATCTCACTTCTGCCGTGCAGACCGTACAAGCCCTGCTGCCCGGCATGCGGAACCGAGGGTGGGGCCGAATCGTCAATCTCTCCAGCCTTGTCGTGCTTGGCGTGGCCAACCGCACGGCTTACGCGGCGGCGAAAGCCGCGATGATGAGCTTTACGCGCACGTGGGCGCTTGAGCTTGCGCAGACGGGTATTACTGTCAATTCCGTCGCGCCCGGGCCCACCGAAACCGAACTCTTCCGGCAGAACACGCCCATCGGCAGCGAAGCAGAGGAGCGCTTTCTTTCGCTCGTGCCGATGAAGCGGTTTGGCAAGCCTGAGGAATTGGCCGCGGCTTTAGCATTCTTTCTGTCCGAGGATGCGGGCTTTATCACTGGACAAACGTTATTCGTTGACGGTGGCGCATCGGTAGGAAAGGCGGCGTTCTGATCGCCCACCTATCATCATGCCCGAAGTAGGCGGGGCGCAATACTGCGCTTCGCTAATTCGCTCAAAACGATTTCGCGACAGCCGCTAGCGCGTTAGTGGTTAGATTCACAACTCTCTCTCTCCGGTTCGTCAACCGCTTTCGGCACAATGACGAACTTCTACGCCGCTCCAGCAATGGGGTGGCTCTTCTATACCCCTAGTGAACGACTGTTGCACTCCATCAAGGGACGCCCATGGCAGCGAGTCCTGACTGGCCGAAGCGGGTCGAAAACCGCCGATGGACTGACAATGGTTACCGGCCAGGAAACCTCAGTCATGAACGCCGTCAGTCGGACGCCCAGGCGCCCGATTCTCTCTGTGGATTCAACCGGTCGTTCCCACCACTGCTGCGGGGAAATTCAGATTTCTCCGCTGGACGATGCAACCCTGCAACCTGCATCCACCATCTGGATCGAGACCGTCTCCAGCTCCCCCACGGTCGCTACAACACACGCCCACCTTAAATCCGCGCCACCTTCGCCGCATCACTAAGGCAGGCACGAAACAGCGCGGTGGCTGGGGTGTCGTCGGCATCGGCACGCCATGTGGTGCTGACCGGGCCGAGCGCGGCACCGAGGCTCAACGGCAAAATCTTCAACACACCGCCCTCCTCGTGATGCCGCGCCAGCGAGCGCGGCAGCAGACCCAGCACCGGATACGACTGCAGCATGCCCACGTTGGCGTCGATCACCACCGACTCGATGGTGTTGATCGGCGTACCCACGCCGTGCGACTCCAGTACCGACAGCAGATGCCGGTACATGGGCGCACCGGCACTCGGCACGATCCACGCCAACCCTGCCAAGTCGGCCCACTTGATGCGCTTGCGAGATGCCAGCGGATGCGTGCGCGCCACTACGATGACCGTCGGGTCGTCGAACAGCGGCTCGCTGGTGAATTCCGGCGCGGCCAGTCCCCGCGCGAGGCGCCCAACGATCATATCGAGCTGGCCCGCGCGCAGCGCCGGCAAGAGTTGATCCAGCGTGCCTTCGTGCAGGCACACCGTAGCCGTCGGCGAACGCTGCTTGAACAGCGCCACGGCCGCCGGAATCAGGATCGGCGCGGCCACCGACAGCACACCCACCTCGACGCGGCCACCAACACCGCTGGTCATCGCGTGCAACTCCTCACTGGCACGCTGGGCGTGCAGCAATAGTTCGCGCGCGTGGCGGATCAGGCACTCGCCGTAGGACGTGGGCCGGATACGGCGTCCATCACGCTCGAACAGCGGCACACCGATCCCTTTTTCCATCTCGTTGAGCATCTTCGAGACGGCCGGCTGCGTCACGTGCAGTGCCTCTGCGACCTTGCCGACCGTCTGGCGATCGGCGAGTGCCACGAGCAACTGCAGGTGCCGCAGTTTCAACTGGCGCGAAAAATACCCATCAATCGCACTACGTTCGAGCGACACGCCAGGCGATGCGCCGGAGGTTGCGGAAGCCATTAATTCATAACCTTAAATTTATGATTTGGAGGCAATATCTCATTGGACGGTAACGAAGTAAATCCACACAATCGTGATGGCTTGCCACACGGACAGCCCTGAGCGCCCTCGTGGCGGCCACAACAACACAAACACGAGACATGGCAGCCGCCCGCCCCGGAGCCCGGCCGCCGCCAGGAGGATTTCGCCATGCCAACCACGCCTGCCCTGCCCCGCGCCAACCGCCGGGCGATCGTCGCCGCCACCATCGGTAACGCATTCGAGTGGTACGACTTCATCGTCTTCGGCTTCCTGTCGGTGATCATCGCGCGGCAGTTCTTCCCGTCGTCGAACCCGACCGTATCGATGCTGCTGACCACGGCAACCTTTGGCAGTGCATTCCTGATGCGGCCGATCGGCGGCATCCTGCTCGGCATTTACGCCGACCGCGCCGGGCGCAAGGCCGCTCTGTCGTTGGTGATCCTGCTGATGACGGTGTCCTCGGCCATGATGGCGCTCACCCCCGGATACGCGACGATCGGCATCGCCGCGCCGATCATCGTGGTGCTGGCGCGACTGCTGCAAGGCCTGTCGGCCGGGGGCGAGTTCGGCAGCGCCACGGCGATGCTGATCGAGTACGCGCCGCCTCACCGGCGCGGCTTCTACGGAAGCTGGCAAAACTTCGGCCAATTCGTCGCTGCCGTGACGGCCGCGCTGATGGGCGCCCTGGTCACGCGCGGGCTGAGCCAGAGCACACTCGATGCGTGGGGTTGGCGTGTGCCGTTCCTGTTCGGCATGCTGATCGGTCCGGTCGGGTTCTATATCCGCACCCGGCTTCACGAAGTGGTGCCGACCTTTGAGGACGCCGGCGACGGCGCACGCGCCACCACGTCAGGCAAGGCTTCCTCGATGCTCGCGACGGTTTGGAGCGAGCACCAGGCCGCACTGTGGATCGCGTTCGGGCTGGTCGTCGCAAGCTCTGTCGCTCAATACGTGCTGAATGTGTACCTGCCGGTCTATGCGGTGACCCAACTGAAGCTGCCGGTGTCCGCACCGTTCATCGTGCTGATGGTCACCGGCACGCTGCGCATGATCCTGATTCCGCTGTTTGGGCTGCTGTCTGATGGCATCGGGCGCAAACCTGTGATGGGCGCCTCAATGGCGCTGTACGTGCTGACCATCTATCCCCTGTTCCTTTGGCTAGTCGCCGCGCCGAGCCTGCCGAGACTGCTCGGGGTGGAGGTCGTGTTCGCGGTGCTGATGGCAGCCGCACTGGGCCCCGCGTCAACCGCGCTGGCCGAATTGTTCCCCGCACAGGTACGGGCCACCGGCCTTTCGATTTCCTACAATTTGGCCACCACGCTGTTCGGCGGCTTCTCGCCGTTTCTCGTCACCTGGCTCATCAGCGCAACCGGCGACAAGATGATGCCGGCCTACTTCGTGACAACGGCCATGGTTGTCGGTCTCGTCGCGTTGTGGCCGATGCCCGACCTGGCACGCCGTACAACCGGTGTGCGGTTCGGCACCAGCAATGGCACGACGTCGCGCTGAACGTCATCGCTTAAATTCAATTCGGATACCTACGATGTCGTCGATCCGCAACGTGCTTTTCGTGATGTGTGACCAACTGCGGGCGGACCACCTGTCGTGCTACGGGCATCCGTATCTGGCCACGCCCAACATCGACGGTCTCGCCCGACGCGGTGTGAAGTTCGAGCGCGCGTTCGTACAGTCAGGGGTGTGTGGCCCATCGCGAATGTCGTTCTACACAGGGCGCTACGTCGCCAGCCATGGCGCGACGTGGAACCGCGTGCCGCTGTCGATCGACGAAATCACGCTAGGGGAATATCTATCCGCGCGCGACATGAAGCTGGCGCTGGTCGGCAAGACGCACATGATGCCGGACAACCACGGTCTGAAGCGCCTGCATCTGGATGGCGGCAATGCGCTCGGCGCGCTGCTGCGCGAGGGCCATTTCACGCTGGTCGACCGCTACGACGGACATCACGCGGAACCCGCCGGCGGCTACGCCGAATACCTTCGCCAACAAGGCTACGCAAGCGACGATCCGTGGTCAGACTTTGTGATCTCGGCCGAAGATGCACAGGGCCGCATCGTCAGCGGCTGGCACATGCGCAATGCGCACCTGCCCGCGCGTGTGCGCGAAGCCGACTCCGAAACGGCCTATACCACCGACCAGGCCATCCGTTTCATCGAGCGCCAGGGCGATGCTCCATGGGCGATGCACCTGTCGTATGTCAAGCCACACTGGCCGTATATGGCCCCAGCGCCGTACCACAACAAATACACCCTCGAACAATGCCTGCCCGTGCGGCGCGCCGAGCGTGAGCGCGAGGCGCCACATCCGGTGACAGGTGCGTACTTCCAGCAGGAGGAATGTGCCAATTTCATGCGCGACGAGGTCATCGCCAAGGTGCGGCCCGCTTATCAGGGTCTGATAAGCCAGCTCGACGATCATCTCGGACGACTGTGGGAAACCCTGGACAGGCTCGGACGGTGGAAGGACACACTCATCGTCTTCACCGCCGACCACGGCGACTTCCTCGGCGACCACTGGCTTGGCGAGAAGGAATTGTTCTACGACACCGTGCAGCGCGTGCCGTATATCGTCTACGATCCGTCCCCCGAGGCCGACGCCACGCGCGGCCACAGCGACGCACGCTTCGTCGAGGCCATCGACACCGTGCCGACAGTGCTGGACGCGCTCGGCATGCCTGTTCCCGATCACCGCGTCGAAGGTCGCTCGCTGCTTGCGCTGACGCGAAACGACGCAGCGCAAACGCCCTGGCGAGATGCCGTCTTCTCCGAGCTTGACTACGCCTATCGGCAGGCACGCCAGATCCTCGGCCGCCGCCCCGACGCTTGCCGCGGCTGGATGGTGCGCACCGACGTGTGGAAATTCATTCACTGGGACGGATTCGCGCCGCAGCTTTTTGACCTGCGCAACGATCCCGACGAATTCGTCGACCTCGGTACCGACCCGGCGTTTGACAACGTGCGACAGGCCATGCGCGAGCGCCTGCTGACCTGGTCCCTCGGCCTGCGCAATCGCACCACCGTGACGCACGACGACGTCGAGCACGGCACGCATCAGTACAAGAAGGCCGGAGTGTTCTACGGGGTGTGGTGAGAGGCCAAAAGGATAACCGACTCGCGCTGCGAAAAGAACGATGCGGTGGCGATAGTCGAGCGGCGGCAGTGGTTCGGAAACGGCCCTTTGCGAATGGCCGTTAACGGCTGTGGACTCAACTGGTCACCCCGCCGACGCCCCCTTCGCCGCAGCGACTACAAGCGGCACAAGTTCCGCAAGCGCCGCCTTCTCCGAATACCGAGATGCCAGAGTCGAGAGATTGATCGCAGCGATGGCGCGACCCGAAAAATCGAAAACAGGTGCAGAGATCGACAGGCTGTCTTCATCGAAGCTTTTCGCCGTCAATGAATATCCCGCGCTGGCCACCTTCGCCAGCATCGCAACGATATCGTCGTCACGCTTGCCCGCGAATCGCTCACGCGCGGCGTCGGGCATGTGCGCGATGAGGGATCGCACCTCCGCTTCGCTGCGTTGGCACAGCAACACCTGACCGGATGACGACGAGAGCGCCGCAAAACGGCTGCCCACCGACAACGTGATCGACGCCAGATGCACGCTCGGCACATTGCCGATGACCACGATCTCGTCGCCGTCGAGTTCCACCCACGAGACCGTCTCGCGTGTGTCTTTCGCCAATTGCGAAAGCAATGGATAGCTACGTTCGAGCGCGGCATTCGCGCCGATCATGCTGTGTACGAACCGGAACACCTTGGCGGAAACGGAATAGAGCTTCGACGCGGGATCGCGTCGCAAATAGCCCAGGCGGTGCAACGTGTAGACGAAGCGTTGCGTTGCGCTTCGCCCAAGGCCACTCATCTCGGTGATGTCGGCAATCGACAGTTGCTGGCTCGACTGATCGAACGTCTCCATCACACGCATCGCCTTGGCGACCGAGGCAACGTAAAGACGCTCGTCCAGCTCGGCGTCTTCGGGCAGGGGCAAATTCAAGATCGTGCATCCTCGAAAGGATCAAAAGGATCGCGAGAACTTTCATCGGGCGGCACGGCCGTCTCCCCCCACTGGCGAGACGCGTCGCGCTCATAGGCGCTCACACGCGCTCACCCGCGCCCACGTATAGACACGGGTAAACCACACCTTTGCGATGAATATTCTCGCGACTAGGATTTAGTGAAATTGGAATGCAATTTTTGTAATTACATCCCAATTATACGAATTCCGACGTCAAACACAAGCGATGTCGACATTCACGTTCATTCACTCGCGACATCGTTCCTATCACCGCCCCATGAGCCAGCCCACACCCGTCTTGCACACGCACGTCGACATCGCTTCGGTGCCGGATGAAACCATCGCGGCCACCCTCGCCCGCCGCGCCGAGACAACCCCCGACGCGGTGTATTGCCGATTCAACGACGACGTCATGACGCTGGGAGAGTTGGCGCGACGCGTGGATCGCCTGGCCGACGTCCTGAGCGCGCAAGGGCTGCGTCATGGCGACCGGGTCGCGCTCATGCTGCCGAGCCACCCCGATCATCTCGTGGCGATCTTCGCGCTGATCAAGCTGGGGCTGGTACGTGTGCCCGTCAATGTCCATCTCGTCGGCGCTTCCCTTTCCCATCTGTTCGACCATCTGGCGCCCAAGGCCTTGTTGGCCGACCGCCAATATGCCGAAGCCCTCGGGCACGACATCGACAAGGTCGACCAGATGCTCTGGCGCGATGAAGTCTTCGCGAACCGCACGAACACAGATACCGATGCGGACGCAGGTACAGACAAGCGCACCGACGCCCAGCATTCCGTCGTTGTCGCCGACGACATCCTTGCCCTCACGCCAAGCTCCGGCACCACGGGCGCTCCCAAGGGCGTCCTCAAATCGGATCGCACACTTCGCGCCGGTGCGATGGCTATCCTGCGACTGACGGGCGCGCAACCGGGCGACACGTTTCTGCTCTGGGAGGCGTTGCACCACGGCGCCGGGGTTGCGGTTGCGATTTCCGCGCTGCTCGGTGGCACACAACTCGCGATGGTGGAACGCTTCAGCGCCTCGCGTTTCTGGGACGACGCGCGGCGTTACGGCGTCACGCACATCCACTATCTGGGCAGCGTCCTGCCGATGCTGCTCAACCAGCCACCGCGAAGCGATGAGCGGCAGCACAGCGTGCGTGTCGCCTGGGGCGGCGGTTGCCCCGCGGAACTCTGGATGTCGTTTGCGCAACGCTTCGGCGTCGAGATGCGAGAGGGTTACGGCCTGTCGGAACTGACCACCTTCGTGACGGTGAATCCCGATGGACCGGCGGGTTCGATCGGCAAACCGCTCACCTATTTCGACGTCGCGCTGACCGACGAGAACGGCCACCCCGTGGCACCGGGCGAGATCGGCGAGATCACCGTGCGCGGGCGTGTCCCCGGGCTGGGTTTTCTCGGCTACTTCCGCAATGTCGACGCCGAATCGTCAGCGCGACGCGGCGAGTGGTTTCTGACCGGAGATCTCGCACGCCAGGATGCGCATGGCTACCTGTATTTCGCGGGGCGGCGCAAGGATATGGTGCGTCGTCGCGGCATCAATATCGCCGCGTGGGAAGTCGAGCGCGTTTTCGCGGAACATCCCGCCATCGAAGAAACCGCGCTCGTCGGCGTGCCGTCCGCGTTGGGGGAGGACGAGCTGAAGTTGTTCGTGCGGCTCCGGGCCGGACACGCCGTTGCGCCGCTCGACTTGATCCAGTGGTGCGAGTCACGAATGCCTTATTTCCAGATTCCGCGCTACGTCAGTTTTATCGACGAGTTCCCCAAAACCCCGACGCAACGTATCCGCAAGAACGATCTCGAGCGCTCGGTCGACGGGGTTTGGGATCTCGAGTCGTCCGGTTACACGCCGGCGAAAACTCGCACCAGCGTTCGCGACAGAGGCCGCCATGCCTGAGCTGATCATAGAAGCGATCTGTCCTGGTGTCACCACCCTGCGCATTAATCGCCCCGAAAAGCGCAATGCCTGCAACCGGGCGGTGTGGCAGGGCATTGCCGACGCCGTCAATGGACTCGCGCAGGGCAACGAGACGCGCGCCGTGATCCTGACCGGCACGGGAGAACACTTCTGCGCCGGCGACGACATCGTTGCCTACAACGCCTCGAAATCGTCGCCGGGCGCCGCGCAGCAGCACCGCGACGCCATCGACGCGGCATACAAGGCCCTGCTCGACGCACCGTTCCCCGTGCTCGCAGCGATCCGGGGTGCCTGTGTAGGCGGTGCGGTCAGCCTCGCGATGTGCTGCGACTTCCGGATCGCCCATACGTCAGCGCGCTTGTCGATCCCTGCGGCAAAACTGAGCCTTGTCTACCCCACGGCGCATGTTCAGCGTCTCGTGCACCTCGTTGGCCTTTCGGCCGCGCGGCGCTGGTTGTACACCGCCGAATTCGTCCATGCCCAGCGGGCGACGCATGCCGGCTTCTTCGATCTTATGACCGACGGCGACGCCGTCGAAGCGGCGCTAGTGTTTGCGGGCCCCATGCTCGACAAGGCGCCGCTATCGTTAATTGGAAGCAAGATGCAACTCAACGCGATCAGCACAGATACGCTTGGCGACGTACGAGCCGCCGTGGACGCGCAGATCGCCACGATTGAAAACTCCGAGGATTATCGCGAAGCCGTGCGGTCGTTCCGCGCCAAGTCCATGCCTCGATTCACGGGACGCTGACGCATCTGTGCCCCTTTGTCCCTATCCAGCGCCTCATCCATAGGAGAGTCAATATGAGCAGCCCCCACAGTGTTAAGCGCCGCGCCATCATCAAGTCTATCGGCGGACTTGTCGCGACTGGCGCACTCTCGCCAATGGCGCGGGCGCAAAGCGACAAACGCATCGTCGTCAGCGACCCCGGGGGGCCGTATGCCCTCGCCTATCGCAAGGCCTTTTACGATCCCTTCGAGAAAGCCACCGGCATTCAAGTCATCAACATTGCACGAGACTCGCAGCCACTGGCGCAGTTCTCCGCGATGGTGAAGACAAGAAACTTCATGTGGGATGTCACGACGCTCACACTGTCAGCCGATGTGTTGCCCCTCGAAGAGCAGGGCTTTCTTGAACCGATTGGTCTTGACAGCAAGCAATTCCCCGGTTTGCTGCCTGATGCGGTGCGCCCCGACTGGCTCGGCGTCAATGTGTATGGCACCGTTCTCGCGTATCGAAAGGACAAGTACGGCGCCAAGGGTCCGACGAGTCTTCGCGATATGTGGGACGTGGCCCGTTTCCCCGGCCGGCGATCCCTGCGCAGAAGCCCGGTCGACTCGCTCGAACAGGCCTTGATGGCCGACGGCGTGCCGCGCGACAAGCTCTACCCGCTCGACGTCGACCGCGCCTTTCGCAGCCTCGACAAGATCAAGCCCCATGTCGCGGTCTGGTGGAGCACCGGCGCACAGGCCTCTCAACTCCTGCAGAACGGCGACGTGGACCAGATCATCACCTGGACGTCACGCGCGCAAGCGTCCATCGACAGTGGCGCCCCGGTCGCCATCGTCTGGAACGACGCCACTTACGCGATCGAGGGATGGGGGATTCCGAAAGGCTCGCCGCGCGCCGAATTGGCAAAGGCCTTTGTCAGGTTCTGTGCCGACCCGGTACGCCAATCCGTCATGCCCCAATACGTCGCTACCGGGCCGACGAACCGCGATGCCTTCAAGTTCATCGATCCGGCGCGTGCGGCCCTGCTGCCGACCGCGCCTGACAACGTCAAGCTCGCAGTCAATCAAAACGCAGCATGGTGGGACAAGAATCGCAGGGCCGTCACCGAGCGCTTCAACAACTGGTTGATTGCCTGATCACACGATGCAACGCCTACGCCCTGAGCATGCGACACTCCGCGCTCAGGGCGAGCAGATTCGGATCGCGCTCACGGTTTCGCGGAAGCACCAACACGATATTCTGGCTGCGCGCATAGCGTTGCGTGAGCGGAATCAACTGCACCTTCGGACTGAAATCCGCAACGCGTCGCGGCAGCAACGCGTACCCTATGCCGCCGCTCACGAGATTGATCAGCGAAAAGATGTCGCCCACCTGCATCGCAATGTCCGGCGCGAATCCCGCGAGATCAAAGGCCGATTTGAAATCGTGATACGTCGCGAATTCGTCGCCGAGCGACACGAACTTCTCATGACGCACGGCCCTGAGGTCGATGGCCGTCTCTTTCGCATACGGCGAGCCCAGCGGCGCCGCGAAGAGAATGTCGTCCTCGAACATGGGGATGACCAATAGGTCCGGACTCTTCGGCGGTGCGCCGAGGGCAATGACAATCGCGTCCAACAGACCGTCGTCCAGTTTGGACATCAGATCGCGATTGGACCCGAGCGTGAGATCGATATCCAACGCAGGTCGGCGCATTTTCAACCCGACCAGCAATCGCGGAATCGTCCCGACCGTCATCGAATACAGGCCGCCGATCTTGAGTCGCGTCGACGTGAATCCGGCCGCCTCGCGCGTGCGCTGCACACCGGTCTCGCACTCGCTCAACATGCGTGCCGCATGCTCGGAGAACACATACGCCGTCGCCAACGGAATCAGCTTTCGACCGTCCTTCTTGAACAACGGACACCGGAGCCCAGCCTCCAGCGAGTGGAGCGCACGGTGCACGCTCACCGTGCTCTGACCCAGCACTTCCGATACCCGGGCCATATTCCCCAGCGCCATGAACGCCTGAAACACTTCCAGCTTCTTCAGGGTGATGCCGTCGTCAATTGCCATGCTCGCGCCTCACTTCGTTTCGGTACGTTTGCTTCGAACCGCCCAATTATTACCCTAAAGCTAATGAACCGACACCTAAGTTGATTGAAACGAGTGGTTTTGACGCATAGGTTAGAGGCTACTGACGACTCAATGGCTGGAGCCTCCGACATGCAAGAGATGCCCACAATCCCGGCGAAATGGCGTCGCCGGCGCGACGAAAAGGCGCGCCGCCTCGCGGCCGCCCGCAGGATCGCCCATGGCAAGGTGATCGAGACCGGCGACATCGTGGCGGCCCTGCAAGCGCTGATCGCACCGGGCGACCGCGTGGTGCTCGAAGGCAACAATCAGAAGCAGGCGGATTTCCTCTCGCGCTCACTGGTGCAAGTCGATCCGGACATCGTGCACGACCTGCACATGATCATGCCCAGCGTGGGTCGCGCAGAACACCTCGATCTCTTTGAAGTCGGCATCGCCCGGAAGCTGGATTTCTCCTTTGCCGGGCCGCAGAGCCTGCGCATCAGTCAGTTGCTCGCCGACGGACAGTTGGAGGTCGGCGCGATCCACACCTACATCGAGCTTTACGCTCGGCTTGTCGTGGACTTGATCCCGAACGTCGCCCTCGTGGCGGGCTTCAAGGCCGACCGCGCCGGCAACATCTACACCGGCCCCAGCACCGAAGACACACCGGCGCTCGTGGAACCCGCGGCATTCTCCGACGGCATCGTGATCGTTCAGGTCAACGAGATCGTCGACGACGTGACCGACCTGCCGCGCGTCGACATTCCGGCGTCGTGGGTCGATTTCGTCGTCGTGGCCGACAAGCCCTTCTTCATCGAGCCGCTGTTCACGCGCGATCCCCGCCTGGTCAAACCCGTGCACGTCCTGATGGCGATGATGGCCATTCGCGGCATCTACGAGCGGCACAACGTTCAGTCGCTCAACCACGGCATCGGCTTCAACACCGCGGCCATCGAACTCATTCTGCCGACCTACGGCGAGCGCCTCGGACTGAAAGGCAAGATCTGCCGGAACTGGACGCTCAACCCCCACCCGACCCTGATCCCCGCCATCGAATCGGGATGGGTCGAAAGCGTGCATTGCTTCGGCACCGAGCTTGGCATGGAGCGCTATGTGGCCGCGCGCCCGGACGTTTTCTTCACCGGTCGAGACGGCTCGCTTCGCTCCAATCGGATGCTCTGCCAACTGGCCGGTCAGTACGCCGTCGATCTGTTTATCGGTGCCACGCTGCAAGTCGACGGCGACGGACACTCGTCCACGGTGACGCGTGGCCGGTTGGCCGGCTTCGGCGGTGCACCGAACATGGGGCACGACCCGCGCGGACGCCGTCACGCCACGCCTGCCTGGCTCGACATGACGCAGCCGGACACCCTGCTCGAACGCGGCAAGAAGCTGGTCGTTCAGATGGTGGAGACATTCCAGGAAGGCGGCAAGCCGACGTTCGTCGAAACGCTGGACGCCGTTGCAGTCGCAAAACAAAGCGGCATGCCACTCGCCCCCGTGATGATCTATGGCGACGACGTGACCCACCTGCTCACTGAAGATGGCATTGCCTACCTCTACAAGGCACGCTCGCTGGAAGAGCGCCGCGCCATGATCTCGGCGGTGGCCGGCGTCACCGCGATTGGGCTGAAGCACGACCCGGCCAAGACAGCGGAGATGCGCAGCGACGGCCTCATCGCCTTGCCGGAAGATCTGGACATTCGTCGCACAGATGCCAGCCGCGAGCTGCTCGCCGCCAAGAGCATCGGCGAGCTGGTCGAATGGTCGGGGGGACTCTACGACCCGCCCGCGCGCTTTCGGAGCTGGTAATGGACAAGACCCTCATTCGACGGATCGAGTCGCCGTCCCAGCCGATCGAGATCGCAACGAAACTCGCCACGCTCGTCGAGTCCGCGCTGATCGACGAAGTGACGCTCACTCCCAAGCCGGGCCTTGTCGATGTTCGCGGATGCGGCGCACATCACGACCTCACATGGGGCTTGATGGTGCAGTCGGCCAATGTCTTGCGGCCGACGTTCGAGGCCATGGCCAAGGCCGGTGTGTTGATCGAAAACCCAATGCGCCTGCGCGAGCAGATCGGCCGTCTCGGGCGCCTGGGGGAAACGGCAATGCTCGCGGCGACCGGCGGCGTGAACACCCACCGCGGCGCCATCTGGGCACTGGGCCTTCTGATCACGGCCGCAACGCAAGCGCCCAACGCACTGAGCGCCCATGCCGTCGCGCGTCGCGCCGCAACGCTCGCGCGCCTGCCCGACCGCTTTGCGCCATGTGCCACCGGACATAAAGGCGAGCGCGCGTGCCTCGACTATGGCGTGGGCGGTGCGCGAGGTCAGGCATGGGCAGGCTTTCCGCACGTGACGAAAGTCGCGCTGCCCGCACTCAGGCGAGCCCGCGCGGCAGGCATGCGCGAGGACCATGCCCGCATCGACGCCCTACTTGCGGTCATGGCCACGCTGGACGACACGTGCGTCCTGGCTCGGGGTGGCCCCGACGCGCTGCACGCGATGCAGGCCGGCGCGAGCGCCGTTCGCGCGGCAGGGGGCCTGTCGACGACAGACGGCCGACGCAATTTTCGAAAACTCGAGTCCGACATGCTGGCCCGACACATCTCGCCAGGCGGTGCCGCCGACATGCTGGCCGCCGCCCTGTTCCTCGACCGTCTATCCGTAAAGGGGTCGTCGTCGCGGCTTAACGAATCACCGTTTCTGAGTCTTTAGGAAGCACGTCCATGGAAACGCTTCAATTTCATTTCTCCGGCGGCGCACCCAGTGCGGGCCGAGCCTGCGTCGGCGTCGTCGGGTCGGGCGACCTGGAAGTCCTGCTGTCTCCGGGCGAGCCGGGGCAGATCCACGTCGAACTCACGACCTCCGTCAATGGCCTGTCCGCGATCTGGCACGCGCAGCTCGAGCGAATCTTCGCATCACACGCCTGGCCCGCGCTGCACGTGGAAATCAACGATTTCGGCGCTACGCCGGCCGTCGTTCGCCTTCGCCTCGAGCAAGCGCGCGAAGCCCTCGAATCTCCCCAATAAGGGCCCATCGAGATGACGAATACTCCGATACAACGAGACAGCTTCATCGAACGCGACGCGCGCCGTCGCGCCCTCGCCCTGCTCGACCCCGGCACGTTCCGCGAGCTTCTGGATCCGTTCCAACGATTGTCCTCGCCCTGGCTGCCCCGGCAAGGCATCGTTGCGCAAGCGGACGACGGTGTGGTCGTCGCCCGTGGCACGCTCGATTCGCAACCGGCAGTCGTCCTCGCCATCGAGGGCGCCTTCCAGGGCGGAAGCATGGGGGAAGTCTCCGGCGCGAAAATCGCGGGGGCCCTTGAGCTTGCCGTCGAAGACAACCGCCGAGGCATACCGACACGCGCGGTCATCGTCTTCGAGACGGGCGGCGTGCGTCTGCAGGAAGCCAATCTCGGCCTCGCTGCCATCGCGGAAATCCACGCGGCCATCCACGAACTCAGAACGTTCGGGCCCGTCATCGGCATCTCCGCCGGGGTGGTCGGCTGCTTTGGCGGCATGAGCATCGCCGCCGGCATGTGCAGCTATCTGCTGGTCACACGCGAAGCACGGCTTGGGTTGAATGGGCCGTCCGTCATCGAGCAGGAGGCCGGTGTCGACGAATACGACTCACGCGATCGGCCGTTCATCTGGGGTCTGACCGGTGGGGAGCAACGCCAGGCGACAGGCCTTGTCGACGCCTGCCTCGACGACGACACCGCAGCGATTCGCGCGCAGGTGCTCGCATGGCTGCGGGCCGACGCCCCGAAGCCGCAGCGTAGCGAACAAATCGAGTACTACCTTGAGCGGCTGATGCACGTCGATGTGACGAATCAGCCTTCGCCCGAAGACGTGCGCGCGCTTTACGCCGCCGCCCGCGCAGGAGACCCCTCATGAGCCGTTCCGAACGTTCCTCACGAGGTGCCGTGTGGATGCACGCTTTGACGTGCGACGCTGCGCACCGCACCGAGACCGATGACTACGGCAGCACGTTGCAGGTCGTGGATGCCTCGCTCGCCGAGTCCCCCGCTCGCTACATCGCCGTGATTCCGGACGAGAACAATCGCTTTCCCCGCGCACGACACGGCGAAGTCGGATTGATCGAGGGATGGCAACTGGCGCGCGCCGTGCGGGACGTGATCGCACGCGACCGGGACCGCGAGAGCAAAGCCGCCATCGTCGCCATCGTCGACGTGGCGAGCCAGGCTTACGGACGCCGCGAAGAAGCCTATGGCATTCATCTCGCGCTTGCGGCGGCGGCCGATGCCTATGCCGCGGCGCGTGTGGCCGGACACCCGGTGATCGGGCTCATCGTCGGGCGAGCGATGTCCGGCGCGTTTCTCGCGCATGGGTATCAGGCGAATCGTCTGGTCGCGCTCGACGACGCTGGCGTGATGGTTCACGCGATGGGGAAAGAGGCCGCCGCGCGCATTACACAGCGTTCGGTCGACGAACTCGAAGCGCTGGCCGAAGCCGTTCCCCCGATGGCGTACGACATCGCCAACTTTGCGTCGCTTGGGCTGCTGTGGCGCCTGCTGAAGGTCGGTTCAGCCCAACAGCCCGATCCGGAAGACGTCGGTGAAGTACGGCGCGTGCTGGCGAAAGCGCTCGCGGACATCCAGAGAGATCCGTCGCGCGGTCTTTCCAGCCGACTCGGCGCGCCTTCCCGACAGGCCTCATCGACGGTTCGCGAACGACTGAAGGCACTTTGGTAGTTCGCGCCCGACCGCCCGGCGTGAACGCCGGGCCATCCACAAGACTCACCGCCGCGCGCCTGGAGAGCGATTGTCGGCCCAGATATCCGATTCCCGTTTCACCCCTGAATCCGACGACTCGACGCTTGCCATAACACCAGAAAAGACAGTTCGTCATTGCTTCAACCAGGAGACAGCTTGTGATTATTTACGGTACGACCCTGCTCGCGATTTGCCATCTCGCCGGCATCTTCCTTGGCGACCTGCTCGGCCAGGCCATCGGTGTGAAAGCCAATGTCGGCGGCGTCGGTATTGCCATGCTGCTATTGATCTTCGCTCGGCTCTATCTGCATCGGCGCGGCCTCATGCCTGCTGCGACCGAAGCCGGGGTTTCTTTCTGGGGCGCAATGTATATCCCTGTCGTGGTCGCCATGGCCGCTCAGCAAGACGTTGTCACCGCCTTGCGAGGCGGTCCCGTCGCGCTGCTTGCCGCCGTGGGTGCCGTGCTGGTCTGCGGCGTCGCCATTGCGCTGATCAACCGAACGGGCAACGCGCAGCCGCTTCCGCCGCTGTCCGAGACGGCACAGAACGCTTGAGAGAGGATCAGTCATGCTATCCATGTTCGAGAAAATATTGCACCACAACGGATTGGTCACCGCCTTCGCCCTCGTGGGCATCATCATGGGACTCTCCATGTGGGTGTCCCGACGGCTGACATTCGGGCGCGTACACGGTTCGGCCATCGCCATCATGATCGGCCTTGTGTTGGCCTATTGGGGCGGCGCCGCCTCGGGCGGACAAAAAGGACTCGCGGACGTCTCGCTGTTCAGCGGTATCGGACTGATGGGCGGCGCGATGCTGCGCGACTTCGCGATCGTTGCCACCGCGTTCGAGGTACAGGTCTCGGAAGCCCGCAAGGCCGGTCTGATTGGCGTTGTGTCCCTGCTGCTCGGCACGGTACTGCCCTTCATCGTCGGGGCGTCGCTCGCCCATGCGTTCGGCTACACCGACGCCGTGAGCATGACCACCATCGGCGCAGGTGCCGTGACCTACATCGTCGGCCCGGTGACGGGCGCCGCGATCGGTGCCAGTTCCGACGTGATGGCCCTGTCGATTGCCGCCGGGCTCATCAAGGCCATCATCGTCATGGTCGGCACGCCGTTTGCCGCCCGACTGCTGGCGCTGGACAACCCCCGCGCCGCCATGGTGTTCGGAGGACTGGCAGGGACCGTCAGCGGTGTGTCGGCGGGACTCGCCGCAACGGATCGCCGACTCGTGCCCTACGGCGCGCTCGTCGCGACGTTCCATACCGGCCTGGGATGTCTGCTCGGACCGTCGGTCCTGTTTCTAGCGACGAAGGCCCTTGTGCAATGACATTGGACCGCGCTGCGCAACGGCCACCGCTACGGCCCCACGATCTTCTCTGGTGTGACGATGTTGCGCTACCGGAGGGGATGGCGGTGCCGGGGTGGGTGGCTGACGCACTGGCAAGCGGTACGCCTGCCGTCGTGCGCAGGGCGCCGCTCGCGCAACCCGACCTCGTACCGGTCGGGTTGCGCGGGGCGTCCCGCGACCAGCGCATCGCGGCGCACGTGCCACGCCGTTCGGTGCGCCGCATCGTCTCGCCGGAATCGCTGCTCGATCGCGTCGCCGGAATCGAGCCCACAACACCGCTGCCGTGCCTCAGAGCACTTCGTGATCTCGCCCCGGTCCTCAATGCCTTGGGATTGCATTGGGGACCGACCGGCGGCGTCGGCTTTGCGCTGGCCACCGGCTTGCCGGCCCTGCATCCACAAAGCGATCTCGATGTCCTCATTCGCCTGCCGTTTCCGCCATCCGACGCGCAATGCGACGCGCTCGCATGGATTGCGCGCGACAGAACTTGCAGGATCGACGTCCAGATCGATACCGGGCGCGGCGGTTTCTCGCTTCGCGAATGGCTGCGCTCGCCGCCTCGCATGCTCGTGAAAACCGACCAAGGTCCGACACTGGTTGCGGATCCGTGGGGCGACGTCGGAGACACGACGTGAGCATCTTGTTCACCTATCCCGGTCAGGGGGGGCAGCGCCCTGGCATGCTGGGCGCATTGCCCGACACGCCCGAGGTCCAATCAACGCTGGCCGAAGCGCACGATGCCACCGGCATCGATCCGATGACACTTTGCAGTACAGATTCGCTTCGCTCGACCACCGCCGTGCAGTTGAGTCTGCTGATCGCGGGGGTCGCCATGACAAGAGCGCTCGCCGCACAAGGGGCCACCCCGCACCTTGTGGCGGGCCACTCGATCGGTGCCTGGACGGCAGCCGTCGCGGCAGGGGCGCTGGATTTCAGGGATGCGCTGGGTCTCGTGCACCTGCGAGGCCGCTTGATGGAGACGGCCTATCCGCGCGGCTATGGCATGACGGTGATTACCGGATTGCCCGCTGCAGCGGTGGCCGACATTGTGGAGGCCGTTCACACCGACGACTCGCCCGCTTACGTCGCGAATCTGAATGCCGAGCAACAGATCGTGGTGGCGGGCAACGATGCCGCGCTGGATCGTGTACAGGCGCTGGCGTCGAAAGCCGGTGCCGCACAGGCGGCTCGACTGGCAATGACGGTGCCGTCGCATTGCGCGTTGCTCACGGCCCAGGCGAGCACGTTGGCGCAAGCCACCGCGAAAGTGCGCTTTCAACGGCCAACGATGACCTACATCAGTTGCACCCGGGCGCGGGCGCTTTTTCGTCCCGACGACATTGCAGACGACCTCGCCTGGAACATGGCCCGTCAGGTGAATTGGTATGACACCGCCCGTCACGCATATGAGCGCGGGGCACGGCTCACCGTGGAAATGCCGACGGGTGGGGTTCTGACTCGGTTGACGCGGCCGATATTCGGAAATGACTTCGCCATTGACAGCGCCAATGAAAGGGTGAGTTCCATCGTCACGCGCCTCCTTCGATACCGGGATATGGATCACGCTTGATCGCGGACCGTTCTCGCTGGCATTCCCAGCCATCGGGGCACACGCATCGTTGTTCGACACGTGCCCTTGACGACGACTCACTCCCGCACATCAACCGCCTTCGACGTCACGCCGGTTGGCCGTCGCGATCGCGTTGCCGTCCAGCAAAGTATCGAGCCGCCGCACACCATCGCCGCGCCTTGCCAGAACGCGAAGGACAGCGGCGCTTGCAGCAACATCGCCGATATTGCCGCGGAGAACACCGGAATGAAATACGACGCCCCGGCCAGCACCGTCACGTTGCCGCGCAGAATGCCGACGTTCCAGGCGGCATAGCCGAAGCCCATCGCACATGCGGCCAGCACCAGGTAGACGATACCGAGCGTGCTCACATGCATCTGCCCACCGCCCGCCACGAGGTACTTCGCCCACAGCGCCGCCGCCACCAGCATGAAGAAGAACGTCACGCCGTTCTTGCCCTCGGCATAGCGCGTCGTCACGGTGCAATAAGCGGCCCAGATCACCGCGCCCGCGAACGCCAGGCCATAGCTCAGCGGGTTGGCGAGCACGTTGGCCGCCATCTCGGCGAAGTCGAGTCCACGATCGCCGCCCAGTACCCAGCAAATGCCGAGCATCGACAGAAAGAACCCCGGAATCACCCAAAAATTCGCGCGCTGCTTGTTGAAGACGATGGCCGAGATCAGCGTGAACGTCGGCCAGAGATAGTTGACCATGCCGACCTCGATCGCCTGCTGCGCACTGTTCGCGTAGCCGATCGACAGTGACAGGCAAAGTTCATAGGCCACGAACAGCAGGCTTCCCACATACAGATATCGCTTCGGGAATGTCTTGAGCTGCGGGAAACCGACGGAGAACAGCAGAAACACCGAGGCCACGGTGTACATCATCGCCGCGCCGCCTGTCGGCCCGAAGCTCTCGCTCACGCCTCGAATCAGTCCGACGATCGAACTCCACAACACCACGGCCGCCAATCCAATGAGCGTCGCCCGGTTCTTGCACTTGCTATCCATGCTCCCTGCCTGCCTCCATGTTCGACGATGTCGCCTGCCGACGCATCATAAGCCAGCAACGCCCGCTGACTGCCGGCCGCACGCGACCTACCCCTGCGCCATCGTCTCGCGCAGGACCTCGGCCAGCGCGATGATGCCCGACTCGATGTGCTCGAGCCGTATCGACGAAAAGCCCAGCCGGAACCGGTTGAGCGGCGGCGAGTCGCCCATGAAGAAAATGTCGCCGGTCTCGATGAGAATACCGCGCGACTTCGCGCGCGTCGCCAGCACGTTCGCGTTCAGCGTCGGCGGCCCCTGCACCCAGCACGACGCCCCGCCCTTCACCTGCACGAACGACACCTCCGGCATATGCGCGGCAAGCGCCGCGCTCAGCACCTCGGCGCGCTTCGCATAGGTATCCGCCAGACGACGCAGCAAGGCGTCGTGATGGCCCAGTGCCAGGAACATCGAAAACGAGCGTTGAATGAACGCCGACGGATGGCGAATCATCAAGCGGCGCAACGCCCGCAACTCCGCCACCAGCGCCGCCGGCGCCACGATATACCCCAGGCGCAGCCCAGGGGCGAACGACTTGGACAAGCTCCCGATATAGATCACACGGTCGCTGCGATCCAGGCTCTTGAGCGCCGGGATCGGAATGTCCGAATAGCTGTTTTCGCTCTCGTAGTCGTCCTCGATCACCACGAAGTCTTCGGCTTCCGCCCGACGCAGCAACGCCTCGCGATTCGCCAGCGGCATCGTGGTCGTCGTGGGGCACTGGTGCGATGGCGTGACGTACACGTAATCGCACTGCGACAAGCGATCGTCGACCGGCAGACCCGACTCGTCCACGGGCAAGCCCACGAGCTTTGGCGTGCGTATCGCGAAGATGTTGCGCGCGTCCGGGTAGCCCGGGTCTTCGATCCCCACCGTCGTGTGCGCCCCGACCAGCAAATCGGCCAGTAGATACAGCGCCTGTTGCGCCCCATTGGTGAGCACGATCTCGTCGGCGTCGGCCCACACGCCGCGTCGCGGCAGCACGCGCGTGCGGATCTGCTGGATCAGTGTCTCGTCGTCGCGCGCGATCATGTCCGGTGCCCAGTCGCGGATCTCCATGACGGTGAGCGCCTTGTGGCAACACTCCCGCCAATCCGCCGTCGGAAACATGGTCGGATCGAACTGGCCGTAAATAAAGGGGTACTGATACTTCTGCCAATCGATGGGCTTCACGATGTTGCGTTGCCCCGACGGACGCACCACGTAGCGCCCCTCCCAGTCCGGTGTCGCCGGATCCCGTGGCGCGATGGTGCCAGCCGCCAACGCCGGCGCATCGCGCGCCGGCGTGACCTGCGACCCGACGCGGGGCGCCAGAATATCGCCGTTGACGAAATACCCGCGCCGCTCCCGCGCAATCAGGTAGCCCTCGTCGACCAGTTGCTGATAGGCGAGCACCACCGTGTTGCGCGCCACGCCAAGCCCTTCGGCCAACTCGCGCGACGACGGCACCGCAGCGCCGCGCATCAGCCGCTCGTCGAGAATCGCCGACACCAGCATCTGGCGAATCTGGCTCTGCAAACTCATGCCGGCGTGCGCCGACATCTGAAACAACTGGTTCCACATCGCCGCGGAAATCCGGCTCGACATCGTGCCCCCTCTCGACTCACCCTTCCAGAACGTCAATTATTACTCAAGTGACGGTGACATCCATTCCGAGTTGGGGTTTATCCGCAGTCGCGCGAAATCACGCCCGATTCCAGCATTCATGCGGCTTGCAAGCCGATTTCGGGTCCACTGGACCAGTTGGCATCATCAAATGCGGCCAACTGGCTCTAACGAACAAAAAGGCTGGCGGCAATGATGCAATCACTTGGCGCCGATTCTTAACAGCGTGTGCGTCAAACCCGAGTGTTCTACCGAAAACTTTCCGATTAGAGGTGAACCATGAATGGACTTCCGAACCGGCTGCGACGGGTGTTCGCCGCCACGGCACTGGCGGCAGCTGCACTCCCCGCTGCGCTGACGCTCGGGCTTACGCTGCCCTCGACGGCGCAGGCGCAGGAAAAAGAGGTGACGATTGCGTACCAGCAAATCGTCGATCCGTGGCTGGTCGCCATTACCGGCGGCGAATTCGAGAAGGCCACCGGCTACAAGATCCACTGGCGTCAGTTCGAGTCGGGCGCCAAGGTCGCCACGGCCCTCGCCTCGGGCGACATCAAGATCGGCGTGCTCGGCTCCAGCCCAATGGCCGCCGCCGTCTCGCAGGGGCTGGACCTGCAACTGTTCTGGATTCTCGACGACATCAACCAGGCCGAGGCAATGGTCGTGCGCAACGCCTCGAACATCAAGTCGCCCGCCGACCTGAAGGGCAAGAAGATCGGGGTGCCGTTCGTCTCGACCACGCACTACCACACCATGTTTGCCCTGCAACAATGGGGCATCAAGCCGACCGAGGTGAAGGTGCTCAACATGCAGCCGAACCAGATCGTGGCGGCGTGGGAGCGTGGCGACATCGATGCGGCCTATGTCTGGGATCCGGCGCTCGCGCAGATCAAGAAGAGCGGTCACGTGCTGATCACCTCGGGAGAACTGTCGAAGCAGGGCAAGCCGACGTTTGACGGCATCGCCGTCGACCGCAAATGGGGTGAGGCGAACGCCGACTTCATGGCGAAGTTCGTCAAGGTGATCGCCGACGCCGACGCGGCCTACCGTGATCATCAGGCCGCCTGGACCGCCACCTCGCCACAGGTCAAGGCCATCGTGAAGATGATCGGCGGCAAGCCGGAAGACGTTCCCGGCGCGCTCTCGCTCTATGCCTTCCCGTCGGCCCAGCAGCAGGCATCGGCTGAATGGCTGGGCGGTGGCAAGGACAGCCGCGCCGCCAAGGCCCTCAAGGACACGGCCGAGTTCCTGAAGGGTCAGCAGAAGATCGATGCCGTCAAGGCCGACTACACGCCGTATGTCACGTCGCGCTACGTCGACGCCGCACTTAAACTGAAGTAAGCCGTACCGGGGCGGTCGCGCCGAAAGTTCAGGCGCGACCGCCCCTCCCCGATCGCTCGATCGACAGGAGAAGGGCTTCATGGAACAACTCATCGTCAACGACGTCAGCGTCGTCTATCCCGGCCGGCGTCCCGGCGAGCAGGTGCAGGCGCTCGCTCACGTCGATCTGACCATCGCACCCGGCGATTTCGTAGTGGCGCTCGGCGCCTCGGGTTGCGGCAAGACCACGCTGCTCAGTCTGATGGCTGGCTTCATCGCGCCCACGTCCGGCGAATTGCTGCTGGGCGATGCCCCGATCGAAGGCCCTGGCGCCGATCGCGGCGTGGTGTTCCAGAAGCACGCGCTGTTGCCGTGGCTCAACGTGATGGAGAACACCGAGTTCGGGCTGAAGCTCCAAGGCGTGCCGAAGACGGAACGACGCGCCATTGCCGCGCGCAATCTCGCGCTGGTCGGGCTGCAGGACTTCCACAATCACATGATTTACCAACTCTCCGGCGGCATGCAGCAGCGGGTGGGCATTGCACGCGCGCTCACGTGCAATCCGTCGATGCTGCTCATGGACGAGCCGATGGCCGCACTCGACGCGCTCACGCGTGAAACCATCCAGGAACTGCTGCTCGACGTGTGGCGCGAGACCGGCAAGATGATCTTCTTCATCACGCACAGCGTCGAAGAAGCCCTGTTTCTCGCCAGTCGCCTGATCGTGATGTCGCCGCGCCCCGGACGCATCACGCACACGTATGAGCTTGACTTCAACCAGCGCTATCTCGAATGCCGTGACGCGCGCACCATCAAGTCGAGCCCGGATTTCATCGCCATGCGCGAGACCGTGCTCAGCATCATCTACGGCGACGAACGTGCGGGCCAGACGGCGACGTCGAATGCCAATGCGGTCGCAGCCTGATCGCTGCAGGAGAGAACACCATGATGACCAAACCCGTCACCCCTCACCCCACGCCGCCCGCCGCTGCCGCCAATTCGCCCGGCGCGCGCCGCCCGGCGGTTGCGCCCCGTACACCGCGTCGGCGCGGTTTCTTCGCTCGCATGTTTGCCCCGCGCCCGGTCAAGGCCGGTGAGTCGTTCGGCGCCCCCGGCCAAGGCCCGAGCCTGGCGATCAGCGTCGTGACCGTGGTTGCCCTGTTGCTGCTCTGGATCGCGATTACGTCGTCGGGCATGATCAAGCCGCTGTTCCTGCCGGGACCGCGCGCGATCATCGAGAAGTTCATGCAGGTCGCCACGGAGGGCTTTGCCGGCTCGACACTGTGGGAGCACACGCTCGCGAGTCTGTATCGCGTCTTCGGCGCCTTTGCGCTGGCCTGTGTGACCGCCATCCCGGTGGGCATTCTCATGGGCGTGTCGCGCATCGGCCGCGGCGTGTTCGATCCGCCGATCGAGTTCTACCGCCCGCTGCCGCCGCTCGCCTACTTGCCGCTCGTCATCATCTGGTTCGGCATCGGTGAATTCTCGAAGGTGTTCCTGATTTACCTGGCCATCTTCGCCCCGCTGGCCATTGCGGCACGGGCAGGCGTGCGCTCGGTGTCGATGGAGCAGATTCACGCGGCCTATTCGATGGGCGCTTCGCCGCGCCAGATCGTCATGCACGTGATCGTGAAGTCGGCACTGCCGGAGATCTTCACCGGCATGCGCATCGGCATCGGCGTGGGCTGGACAACGCTGGTCGCTGCCGAAATGGTGGCGGCATCGAGCGGACTCGGTTTCATGGTGCTCAACGCGGCGGAATTCCTCGCGTCGGACATCGTGATCATGGGGATCATCGTGATCGGCTTTTTCGCGTTCGGATTCGATCTGATCATGCGCTACCTCGAGCGCGTGCTGGTGCCCTGGAAAGGCAAGGTCTGACAAGACGTAAGCAGGTCCGTTGGTCATTACAAAAGACGCAGGGCGGCTCCCCCCGCCGCACCTGCCGTCAGATAAGGTCTTCAGGAGGTTGTGTGGTAGTCGAGACATTGCAGGTCGGGCGTGTTGCCCGTGAGCGGCGCGTTGTCGCATTGGCGGTTCCCCCCCGGTTCTCCCTCTCCCCTTGTTCCATCAGCGTCTGCGATAGCGCCGTGCGCATCGCACGCCCCATCACGGGAGGTCGTCATGGCCAATCGTGAACAGGGCACGCATCTGCAATCGAGCCTCAAGCAGCGGCACATGAGCATGATCGCGCTGGGCGGCGTGATCGGTGCGGGCCTCTTCGTCGGCAGTGGCGTAGTCGTGCATGCCGCCGGCCCGGCGGCCGTGCTGTCGTTCCTGATTACCGGCGCGCTCGTGGTGCTCGTGATGCGCATGCTCGGCGAGATGGCGTGTGCGCTGCCCGCGGTGGGGTCGTTCTATGAGTACGCACGGCTCGCCTGGAACGACAAGCCGGTCGGCGGTGAGCTGGCCGGCTTTCTGACAGGCTGGATGTACTGGTACTTCTGGGTGATCGTGGTCGCGGTCGAAGCGGTCGCGGGTGCCAACCTGATCCAGTTCTGGCTCCCCGGCATCCCGGCCTGGGCCATCAGTCTCGCGTTGCTGGTGGTGCTGACATTGACGAATCTGGTGTCGGTGGCGTCCTACGGCGAGTTCGAATTCTGGTTCGCGTCGATCAAGGTCGCGGCCATCGTCGTGTTCCTGTTCCTCGGCGGGCTCTTTGTGTTCGGCCTGTGGCCGGGTGCGGTGGCAAGCACCGGACACCTGCTCTCGCACGGCGGCTTCATGCCCAACGGCATTGGCCCGGTGATGGCCGGTGCGGTCGCGGCGACCGGCTTTTACTTCGGCGCGGAGATCGTGACGATTGCGGCCGCCGAAGCCGCCGAGCCGCAGCAAGCCGTGGCACGCGCCACCAATTCGGTCATCGGCCGCGTGCTGTTCTTCTACATCGGCTCGATCCTGCTGGTGGTGATGCTCGTGCCCTGGAACTCCGCCAGCATGGCCACGCCGTATGTGAGCGCGCTCGAAGCGATGCACATCCCGGCCGCGGCGCACATCATGAACGCCGTGGTGCTGACCGCCGTGCTCTCGGCACTGAACTCGGGTTTGTACGCCTCGTCGCGCATGCTCTTCGCGCTCACGCGCCGTGGCGATGCCCCGCGCTCGCTGGCCAAGCTCAATGCGCGTGGCGTGCCGGTTCGCGCCATTCTCATCGGCACGCTGTTCGGCTATGCGGCCGTAGTGATGTCCTACGTGTCGCCCGATACGGTGTTCGCCTTTCTCGTGAACTCGTACGGCACGGTAGCGATCTTCGTGTATGTGCTCATCGCCTTCTCGCAGTTGAAACTGCGCAAGCGGCTGGAGCGCGAGGCGCCGGGCAAGCTCAAGATTCGGATGTGGGGCTACCCGTACCTCACCTGGGTCGCGATTATCGGCATGCTGTCGATTGTCGGGGCAATGGCCTTCATCCCGGACCAGCGCACGCCGCTCGCCCTCGGGGTGGCCAGCCTGACGGTCCTGCTCGTGGCGTTCACCGTCCGGTCGATCTGGCGCAAGCTGCGCTCGCCGGACCCGGGCTTCGAGATCTGAGATAGGTCGGTGTGACAAGGGCGGTGGCAGACTCTGTCGATGGGCGAACGTTCAAATTCCGACGACCGCTTGCCACCGCCCTCATTCGTGGACTACCGCTGGCATCGAGACGATGCGGCATGCCTTCGGACGGGCCAACGTGCGCTTATGTAGCGTTACGCTTGGCACCTCGCCCCCGCAGCCACTCGAGCACAAGTAGCAGACAAGTGGAAAAGACGATCAGGATGGTCGCAAGCGCAGCGATGGTCGGGCTGATGTTTTCACGAATCCCGGTAAACATCTGACGCGGGAGCGTCGCCTGCCCCGGTCCGGCGAGAAACAGCGTCACGACCACATCGTCAAACGAGGTCGCGAAGGCGAACAGCGCCCCCGATATCACCCCTGGCGCAATCACCGGCAGCGTTACGCGAAAAAAGGTTTCCAGGGGGCCTGCCCCCAGCGACAGGCTCGCACGCACCAAATTCTGGTTGAAACCCCGCAAGGTGGCCGACACCGTGGTGACCACAAACGGTGCGCCCAGCGCGGCGTGCGCCAGCACCATGCCCAGGTAAGTGCCGGCCAGCCCCAACGGCGCGAAGCACAGATACATGCCGACGCCGACCACGATCACCGGCACGATCATCGGTGACATCAGCACCGCCATCAGGATCGCCTTGCCGCGAAATTGCACCTGGTTCAGCCCCGTTGCAGCCAGCGTGCCCAGTATCGTCGCCAGCAAGGTGGCCAACGGCGCAATAATGAAACTATTGCGTGCCGCCGACATCCACTCGTCGGAGTTAAACAGGTTGTGATACCAGCGCAGCGAGTACGCCGGGATCGGATACGCGAGGAAGGTGCTGTCCGAGAACGACAGCGGCACCATCACCAGAACCGGCAGCACGAGGAACAACAGCGTAAGCGCGTTACCCGCGCGCAGCAGGTAGTACCAGAGCCGCTCGACCAGGGAAACATACGGCGGAAAGCGCGATGGACGACCACCGGTTGCCGGCGGCTCCTGATACGCGTTATGAGAATTGATTGCTGGTTGTCTCATTGCTCACCCCATGCCCAATTCCGCGCGCGTCAGGCGCCCATAGACCACATACAGCACGAGCGTGGCGGCAAGCAACAGGCCGCCCAATGCACACGCCATACCCCAATTGATGGAAACGTTCGTGAAATAGGCCACGTAGTAGCTGATCATCTGGTCGTCGGGTCCGCCCAGCAACGCTGGTGTGATGTAGTAGCCGATCGACAGGATGAACACCAGCAGCGCGCCAGCGCCAACGCCCGGATAGGTTTGCGGCAAATAGACGCGCCAAAATGCCGCGAACGGATGACTCCCCAGCGAGACGGCCGCGCGCTGATACGTCGGAGGAATCGATTTCATCACGCTATACAGCGGCAAGATCATGAAGGGCAACAAGATATGGGTCATTGAGATGTACACGCCGACCCGATTGAAAAGCAGCTCGAGTGGCGCGCGTGTCATGCCGCTCGCCATCAGTGCCTTGTTGACCAAGCCTTGCCCCTGCAGCAACACGATCCATGCGGCGACACGCACGAGAATGGACGTCCAGAATGGGATCAACACCAGGATCATCATCAAGTTCGCGCGCCGGCCCGGCAGCGTCGAAATCCAATAGGCAAGCGGAAAGCCGATCAACAAGGCGAAGCATGTCACCACGGCGCTGATGCCGAAAGTGCGCGCAAAGATGTTCAGGTAGATCGACGCGTCCGGGTCGGCCGGCACCACTTCGCCGAACGCATTCTGCCGATGGTCCAGCGCCGCGAGCACATAGAACGCAGAGTAGCGGCTGCTGTTCTTGGCGATCGCCTGCCAATAGGGCAGTTCGCCCCATCGCGCATCAAAATTCACCAGCCGCTCGCGCGCCTGTGTGAGCGGCACTGTCTTGCCGTCGTCATCGGTAAACGGCAACGCCCGCGCCGTCTTCATCACTAGTGTGTGAAATCCAGGTAATTCCGTGTTGAGGCGTCGCGCGAGGCCGCCAAGGCTATCGCCGTCCTGTAGCGCCGTCAGATCACTCATCAGTGCGACGTACGCGGCGTCGCCGGGCAACTGCTTGCGATCCCAGCCGTGCAGCGTGCGGCTTGTCGTGGGCAAGGCGCCGACGACCTCGGGATTCTCGACCGCGCGAGTGAGTAGCATCGCAATCGGCACGACAAAGATCAGGAGCAGAAAAATCGCCAGCGGTGCAACCAAGGCCAGCGCCTTGATCCGCTTTCGATTCCGGGTCTGACGCAACTCGTCTTTAACGAGTCGCATGTTCTCGGCAACGGCCAGTGTTGCGGTTTGCATGTAGGAGATCTCTTTTCTCGACGTCGAATCTTGCGATTCCACTACCGTTTCGGGTTCGCTCGTCGGTGCCGCGCGAACCCGAAGCATAGGCTTGCTACATCGTCTTATTTCGAGGCCCATGCCGCAAAGCGTTGCTCGAGTTCATCGCCGCGATCCGTCCAGAAGTCGATGTTCTGAAGCACAGCAGTCGTCACGTTAGCCGGCGAGTTAGGCAAGTCTTTCAGGGTGGAGGCATCGAGCGACTTGACCGCCTCATTGTTGACCGGGCCGTAGGCTATGTGCTTGGCATAGGCACTCTGCGCGGGTGTCGACAGCGAATATGCGATGTATTGCAGTGCCAGGTCCTTCTTCGGCGATCCCTTCGGAATCGCCCAGTAGTCGAGATCGTAGATACTGCCGTTCCAGACCACCTTCAGGTTCTTTCCCTCGCGCTGCGCCGCATCGATGCGGCCGTTGAACGCCGTCGACATGACAACGTCACCGGCCACCAGGAATTGCGGTGGCTGAGCGCCCGCTTCCCACCACTGAATCGACGGCTTGAGTTCGCTCAGCTTCTTGAAGGCTCGATCGACACCCTCCTTGGTCGACAACACGCGATAGACATCCTTGGGCGCAACGCCGTCGGCCATCAGCGCAAATTCAAGATTGCCGCGTGCGCCCTTGCGCATCGCGCGCTTGCCCGGGAATTTCTTGGTATCCCAGAAATCGGCCCAACCCGTCGGCGCAGTCTTGAGCGCGCTGGCGTTGTATGCCAAAACCGTCGACCAGATGAAAATGCCTGCGCCACAGGTCTGCACCGCGGCGGGCGTGAATCCATTCTTCGGCCCGATCTTGCTCCAGTCGAGCTTTTCGTACAATCCCTCGTCGCAGCCACGGCCAAGGTCACCGGACTCGACTTCGACCAAGTCCCAATTCACACGCTTAGCTTCGACCATCGCCTTGACCTTGGCCTGCTCGCCGTTGTACTCGACGCTCGTCACATGATGGCCGGTGGCCTTCTCGAACGGCTGCACGAAAGCTGCTTTCTGGGCGTCGCCGTTGGCACCGCCGAAGTTGACAACGGTCACGTCGGCGGCTTGGGCAACGCCGAACAGCATGGCGCCGGCAACGACGAATACTGTGTTTACAACCTTCTTCATATTCAACTCCTGTTGATGGTCAGACGGACAACTAGCCAAGGAAACGGGATATCTTGATCAAGTGAATACGCGCAGATGTTCCGGCTCGAATGCAAGCGCGACCGGTACGCCTGGCACAAAGTGCTTGAGCGCCGGCGTTCCCAGCGGCACCTTCACGAAGCATTCGTCCTGCTGCGGCAATTGGCAGCGCATGCGCACGTGGTCGCCGAAATAGATCAGGCCGGCTGCACGTCCCACCACGCCATTAACGCCGCCGTCGACCGACGAAGCCGGGTCAATCAGGCGCATGCGTTCGGGGCGGATGCATGCGCTCACCACTTCGCCAATCTGGGCGCGACGACCCGTACTGCCGACGTCGCGAGCCGCCGACGCGTGAACGCTCATGCCGCGAACCTCGCTTCCGTCCGCGAGCCGCAACGTACAGTAGTCGTCCCCCAGTTGTGAGACCACCCCGCGCAGGCGGTTACTGTCGCCAATGAAGTTCGCAACGAATTGATTGCACGGTGACTCATACAAGCGGTCCACGGTATCGAGCTGCTGTACATAACCTTGATCGAACACGGCAACACGATCGGACATCGTCAACGCTTCGCCCTGATCGTGCGTCACATACACGAAAGTCACGCCCAACCTCTCGTGCAACGCCTTGAGCTCCAGTTGCATGTGTTCGCGCAGTTGCTTGTCGAGCGCACCCAGCGGCTCGTCCATCAACACTAGACGCGGCTCGAACACCAGTGCGCGTGCCAACGCGATACGCTGCTGCTGCCCCCCCGACAACTGCGCCGGATAGCGCTTACCAAAACTCCCCATCTGCACCATGTCGAGCGCTGCGGCCACTCTCCTCGCACGGTCGGCGCCAGGCACGCGGCGCACCTTCAGCGGGTATTCAACGTTCTGCGCCACGCTCAAGTGTGGAAAAAGTGCGTAGTTCTGAAAAACCATGCCGATATTGCGTTGATGCGGCGGCACCGTGTTGAGCAGCACACCGTCGAGCCAGATCTCTCCGCCGGTGGGGTACTCGAACCCCGCCAGCATCATCAGGCAAGTGGTCTTGCCCGATCCCGACGGCCCCAGCAAGGTCAGGAATTCGCCTTGGTAGATGTCGAGGTCGAGTTGTTTGACCACCAACGTTTCGCCGTCGTAGGTCTTGCTCACGCGACGAAAACTCACCAGTACCTGTTTGCTGTTCACCATCGCGGGCCTCTTCATCCCTGGTTGATATGCGCGCACCGAAGCGCGACAAGCCCAATGCGCTTAGGGCGTCACGACGTTTGCGACGCCGTGGAACTTAACTTGAATCCGAATATAGACTGACTTGGCCCTACAATAGGGAACCATTTCTTTATTCTGGATGGGACCACTTTGGACGCAATCATTCTGTCGGACTGGCTGATCCAGCATCTCGACAAGGCGGGCGGCGAGCCGGCATATCGCCAGATCAATAGCCTGCTCCAGCAGGCCATCCTGAGCGGCCAGTTGCCGCCCGGCACGAAGCTGCCCTCCTCGCGAACGCTCGCATCCGATTTGCGGGTGGCGCGCAATACCGTGCTGCACGTCTATGACCAACTGACTGCCGAGGGCTATGTCACTTCGTCCACGGGCAGCGGCACCTACGTGGCGGATACGCGGCCCGCGCGCGCTGTCGATACGGCCGCCTCGGAGATGACATCGCACGAGCAGCCGCACAAGCGCTTGTCGACGCGGGGGCAGCAAATGATCGATCAGGCGGGCGTATCAAAGCGACAATGGGGTGCTTTCATGCCCGGCGTACCGGACACCTCCGAATTCCCGAGCAAGACATGGAACCGCCTCCAAGCCAAGCTCTGGCGCCAACCCAGCCATGAACTGCTGACGTATGCATCGGGCAGCGGCTACCGTCCGTTACGACGTGCCCTGTCGGATTATCTGCGCGTGGCACGTTCGGTCAATTGCAATCCCGATCAGATCATCATCACGACCGGCGTGCATCAGTCGGTCGACCTGGCAGTCAAGCTGCTGAGCGATATTGGCGACGTCGCGTGGCTGGAAGAGCCGTGCTATTGGGGTGTGCGCAGCGTGTTCCGGATGTCGGGCCTCGAACTGAAGCCGATCCCGATCGATACCGAAGGCCTCAACCCGAGCGTGGAGGACATGCAGGGCCCACCACCGCGCTTGATTCTCGTCACGCCATCGCACCAGTATCCGATGGGGATGGTAATGAGCCTGTCGCGCCGCCGAATGCTGTTGGATTTCGCGAGCAAGCATCGTACTTGGGTGATCGAGGACGACTACGACAGCGAATTTCGCTATGGCAGCCGGCCGATCTCATCGCTACAAGGACTGGATACGGCAGGTCAGGTCATCTATGTCGGTAGCTTCGGCAAGACCATGTTCCCCGGTTTGCGCATGGGCTATATGGTCGTGCCCGAGAACCTGATCGAACACTTTCGCACCGGCCTGTCGGAGCTGTATCGCGAAGGCCAATTGATGCAGCAAGCGCTGCTGACCGACTTCATCATCGATGGCTACCTGACCTCGCACATTCGACATATGCGCGCGCTGTACGGCGAGCGGCGCACCTTGTTGATCGATACGATTCGCGCCAACTTCGGCGATGCGCTGCCGGTGATGGGCGACGAAGCCGGATTGCACCTGGTGCTTGGCCTGCATGGGCAGTCACGAGACCCGCACGATAACCCCATTTCGGATGAGAGAATTACCGACGAAGCACTGGAAGCGGGCATCGTGGTGCGGCCTCTGACGCGCTATTACATCGACCCAGCCTCGGCACAATCGGGCCTGTTGCTCGGCTATGCGTGCGTGCCCAACAACCGTATTGAACCCGCCTTCGACAGCCTCGCCCGCGTCATCGAAAAGCACCTGAAGCCGTAGACAAGCGCTGCCGAAAATACCAATGCTCAGCCATTCGGATCGGCGGGCACGATTCTCCCTCAGCGACTGTCCATTCCCATCCGAGGCGAAGCCGCACCTCATTCGCCAAAAAAGCGGCTCCATCAAAGATAATGAAATGGCTCTTTTTTAAGAACCAGACCTGAGTATATTCCGAACTATCAGCCAGATCGTGCCGAACCTCGGCGCGGCAACCGGACCACTCAGGAGTCGAAATGTTGAATGCGGAATTTCACGCGCGCAAAAATGCCGCCACCCCGCGCGGGATCGGAGTCATGTGCGATTTCTATGCGGAACGAGCGAAAAATGCCGAGCTCTGGGATGTCGAAGGACGGCGTTTCATCGACTTCGCCAGCGGCATCGCTGTGCTCAACACAGGGCATCGTCACCCCAAGATCGTAGCGGCGATTCGCGAACAACTGGATCGCTTCACGCACACGGCATACCAGATCGTGCCGTATGAATCGTATGTGACGTTGGCCGAGCGCTTGAATGCCTGCACGCCGGGTGACCATTCGAAGAAGACCGCCTTCTTCACCACCGGCGCCGAGGCTGTCGAAAACGCGATCAAGATCGCACGTGCCGCCACGGGACGTACGGGGGTGATCGCATTCGGCGGGGCATTCCACGGTCGGACAATGATGACCATGGCGCTGACGGGCAAGGTCGCGCCATACAAGAAGGGTTTCGGGCCGTTCCCTGGCGAGGTGTACCACGTGCCGTTCCCATCGGCACTGCACGAGATCGACTCGGCGCAGAGCCTCGCGGCGATCGAACAGCTGTTCAAGAGCGACATCGACCCGCAGCGGGTAGCCGCGATCATCTTCGAGCCGGTGCAGGGCGAAGGTGGCTTCTACCAGGCGCCGCCGGAGTTCGTGCGTGCCTTGCGCGCGTTATGCACGCAGCACGGCATCCTGCTGATCGCGGACGAGGTGCAAAGCGGCTTTTCTCGTACAGGCAAGCTTTTCGCGATGCAACACTACGACGTGATACCCGACCTGATGACCGTAGCCAAGAGTTTGGCAGGCGGCATGCCGCTGTCGGCAGTCGTCGGTCGCACGGAGATCATGGATGCAGCCGCGCCGGGGGGGCTGGGCGGGACATATGCGGGGAATCCGCTGGCCGTTGCGGCAGCGCATGCGGTACTGGATGTGATCGAGGAAGAGCAGCTTTCATCGCGCGCCGAGACCTTGGGCAACCAGTTGAAGGCGCGCCTGCGCAAGCTACAGGCTTCGGTGCCGCAGCTTGTCGAAGTGCGCGGACCGGGCGCAATGGTAGCGGCGGAATTCCACGATCCCCAAACCGGAGCGCCGGCACCGGAAGTCGTGAAACGGATCCAGGCCCGCGCACTGGAACAGGGCCTGCTGCTGCTGAGTTGCGGTGCCCATGGCAACGTGATTCGCTTCCTGTTTCCGCTGACCATAGAACAAGCGGTGTTCGACGAAGCTCTCGGCATTCTGGAGACAGCCTTGCTCGAACTTAGCGACGTAACGGTCTGAGCGTGCCTCGTTTTCACGCGCAGCAATTCACGCCGCCTATCGCATAGCCTCGTCGTCGCACGCGCCTCGAAGCATGGCGGCTTCGAGCGCCTGCGTGAGCCGACGCTCGTCTTCGTCCGAAACAATGCCGATGAACACGATGACCGACGACGCGGCAGGCAGATCCGAGCGACGTGTGAGCATCGAACGACGCCCGACGACATGCAGCTCGCTCATCTGACCGGCCTGCAGCGCCACGAAGCCCTTCGCGCGCAGCAGTTTGTCGCCCAACAGGGCCAGCGCCGCTTTCAGTCGCGACCGGTCGAACACGCCACCGGTCGCGACGCTGAAACTGCGCAGTCCACGCGGCAACGCGCGTGATGCCGACTCCATCGGGCGCGGGCTCAGCAACCCGGGCAAGGTCATCACGTCATCGGGAAAGAGAATGGCGGGTGGCACGACGCCCTGGTTCGCGGTGACAACGACCTGCGTTGCCCCCAGCGATGCCAGTCGCTCTCTGACGGCCTGCAACCTGGCGTCGCTCACCAGATCGGTCTTGGTCAGCACGAGCGCGCTGGCCGCCGCAATCTGACGCCGGACGATGTCGCCGACATAGCGATCGTCCAGTACGGCGTCAATGCCATCGACGTCTACCGCCACCACAATGCCATGCAGGCGGAATGCCTTGTCGAGCAACCCCACCTGCGCGATGCGCAGCGGATCGGACACACCGCTCGCCTCAATCACGAGCAAGTCGGGCCGCTGCGCGCGCTCGCCCAGCGAGATCAGCGTCTCGACCAGGCGTCCGCCAATGGTGCAGCACACACAGCCGTTCTCAAGTCCGATCACGTCGTCGCCTCGCTCACGAATGAGCGACGCGTCGACATTGATCGAACCGAAGTCGTTGACGAGCACGGTAACGCGCAACCCCTCGGCATTTTGCAGCAGCGCGTTGACAAGCGTGGTCTTGCCCGCACCGAGATAGCCGCCCAGGACGACCATCGGGATCGGCGGCCTGGGCGCCGCAGCGACCGCTGCGGGTGCGAGGGGTTGACTGCCTTGCATCTTCGTCACGCCGGGGCGCGGAACACCTCGCCCCCGAGCACCGTGCCCCACACCGGCATCTGTCGCAGATCGTCGACGGGCACCTCGAACGGATCGGCCTCAAGGACGGCAAAGTCGGCGTACTTGCCGACTTCGACACTCCCGACCAAATGATCCATTCCCAACGAGAACGCGGCACCCAACGTGATCGCGTGCAAGGCATCCGCCACCGGCAAGCGCAGCGACTCGCCCAGCACGCGTCCCGACGACGTCTCCCGTTTGGCCGCGCACCACGCGGTGAACAGCGGATTGAGCTGGGTGATCGGCGCATCCGAATGCAAGGCAAACGGTAGACCAATCTGACGCGCTATTTCGGCGGCATCCATCCGATTGGCGCGATCCGGGCCCATCGTTTGGTGATAGTGTGCGTCGCCCCAGTAGTAGACGTGGTTCGCGAAGAAGTTCACACACATGCCGAGCCGCTGCGCTCGCGTGAGTTGCGCGGCATCGGCCATCTGGCAGTGCTGCAACGTGTGGCGATGATCGACACGCGGATGCAGCGCCAGCATCGCCTCGATCGCATCAAGCACGACGTCGGTCGCCTCGTCGCCATTCGTATGAATATGCAATTGCAGGCCAGCCGCGTGGAACGGCATGAACGTCTCGACCAGTTGCGACGGTGGAATCAGCCAGAGCCCGTTGGGCTTGCCATTGTGGTATCCCGGCCAGCGCAGCCGCGCCGTAAAGCCTTGAATCGAGCCGTCGACAATGAATTTGACCGGCCCGTAATGAAGCTTGTCCGTGTTGCCCTCACGCGCGCTCAACACGCGTTGCGGCCCCCCTTCCGGGCAGCGCTGCGGCGCAAACGCCGGCACGATGCGGATCGGATATGTCGGGTCACCTGTCACCTCGCGAAGATTCGCATTGCCCGACGGCGTCAAGTCGTTGACGAGGTCGGTGGCCGTCGTCACCCCGGCGAGCTGCGCAACGCGTCCGAAATTCCAGATCGCGCGAACACTCTCGCTCGCGGCAATCGATAGTCCTTCCCCAATGACCCGATACACCGGAAACATCGCCGCGAACTCCTGCAATTCACCGGTCGGCTCGCCGTCAGCGCCCATGACGACGCCTTCGACATCGGTGTCGCCGTCGATGCCCGCCAGCGCGAGCATTGCCGAATTCACATTCATCAGATGCACACTGGCATGCAGGATCGCAATGGGCCGGGTGGCGGACACGGCATCGAGGTCGCGCGCGACGAGCGGCGCGCCCTCGAAGAAGATCGGGTCGTAGCCCCAGGCCAGCAACGGCTTGGGGTCGCCGGTCATGCGTTGCTCAGCCTCGCGCAGGCGCTCCAGCACGGCGGCCGGCGACTTCAACCCTTCCCACAAGTGTCCATCGGGGCCGCGCCGGTCGTAGTAACCCACGTAGACGGCATCCCACATCGCGCCCTCCATGAGGTGGCAGTGCCCCTCCACCAGTCCGGGCATCAACACCTTGTCGCGCAATGTGTCGATCGGTGCCGCGTCGGTCCAGCGCCGCATGTCCTGCAAATCGCCGACGGCCAGGATGCGGCCGTCGCACACGGCCACGTGCGTCGCAACCGGTTGCGCCGGGTTCATCGTCAGGATCTTGCGGGCGACGTAGACGCGAATGTCGTCGCGGCTGGCTGCGGTGTTGTCTCTGTCTGTCATCACGACTTCTTGTAGGTGGAAAGCGAGCCGACCCCCGTGTCCATCGAACGCTCGCGACTGCCGCCAAGCAGCAAGTTGAGCACCGACATCACCACGATGTTGACGACCAGGCAGATCAGCCCGAGGTTCACGCCGCCAAGGTCCGGATTCTTGAAGTAAAGCACGAGCGCCAGCCCCTGACCGGCCAGCACGCCGGCCGCGACCGCTGACGCCCGGACACGCAGTCGCAGGACCACGGCGATCACGCCCGGCAGGAACTGCGTCACCCCGTAATAGGCCATATTGATCAGCGTCAGCATGAGGTTCGGCGTGAGCAGCGTAAGTACGATGGAGCCCAGCAGATACAGCACGATCACGACCTTCGAGCTGGCTTTCTGACGATGCTCAGGCATGCCCGACAGAATGTTTCGCGTGACGATGGGGCCCAGTGCGAGGCAAATCCCCGCGAGCACCAGCAACCCCGACAACGCCGCGCCTGCCGCCACGAGCCCGACCAGCCACGACGGCAGCAATTGCGTCACGGCGGCGAAGAACGCCTCGTTCGGCGACGCCAGTGTGATGTTCCGGCTGATCGCGTAATACGACGCCAGCACGAGGAACGGATACATCAGCATGTACAGCGGCATGGCGACCTGCGTGCGGCGAATCGTCGAGGCACTTTTCGCCGTGAAGAAGTTCTGCACGCCAAATGGCATGACGTACATGCCGAGCGACTGGAAGACGATGGTCGTCATGGCGAACGTGAGCTGTTGCGTGTTCATCGCGTTGCTCACGTGCTGGCTCGCGGCCTGGAACACCGGCGTCACGCCCACTTCCCACGCCACGGCCACCCCGGTGATGACGATGGCGGCCACCATCAGCACGTCCTTGAGAACGGCGATATAGGCCGACGCGCGCACGCCTGCAATGGCGATGTAGATGAAGGCCAGCATCGCCGAAAAAGCGATGAGCCACAGCGGCTGGAAGTTCCACCCCAGCCCCTTGAGCGCCGCCACCAGACCGGTGAACTGCAACTGGCCCCAAGGCAACAGGAAGACGATGGCGGTCACCGCCACCACGAGTTCGAGAAAGCGATTTTGAAAGTGCCCCTTGAACAGATCGGGCAGTGTGATCGCGTTGTAGCGTTTGCCCGCATCCCAGATCTTCGGGCCGAGGAAATACCCGACCGGATAGGCCAGCAGGATGTAGCCGAGAAACCAAACGCCATACGTCGGCCCCTTGGCGTAAATGCCGCCGGGAAAGCCGACCATCGTGCCAATGCTGTAGATCTCGCCGGCCGCGAGGAAGAACACGAGCCACGCGCCGAACTGGCGTGACGCGACGAAAAAATCGTGCACGCTCTGCGGGCCGCGTCCTCCGCGCGCTCGCAAGGCGAGATAAACCGACAACAGGATGAAGCCGGCAAAGATGAGGGTTGCCATCGACGCAATCTCCGGAGATTCGTTAATGAAGCGCTGGTCGCGCTGTCTGCGCGAGCTGGGCACGACGGCAAAACACGCCGGCCGCCAGGCACTAAGGGGAAACGGCCGTTACGCCGGTTCCTCGACGGTATGTCGGTCGAAGAGCGCCCAGCACAGCGCAAGGCAGCCGGACGTGAGCACGAACCACAGGAAAATCCAGCCGTAAATGAACGGCACCCCGAGCACGTAGCGATCGACGGACGCCGCCCACGGCAGCATTCCCACGACACCGAGATACGGCAATCCAAGACCAATGAACCATCTGAGCATCATCTCTCTCCGCTGCGCGAGGCGTTGATCGGCTTGTGTGCACCGGCCACTGCGGCGCACACGTGGCCCGCATCGCCGAATGACGATCAGAGGCCGGTTTTCTGGCCCAGTATCCACAGCCAAAATTCGCGCCGTTTAGAGCCACATGAGACAAAAATGTGGTGCCAGAGAGGCGCTCACCGACCCGCGAAAACGCTGCAACGGTGCCGCTTTTCACTGGCACCATCACAAAGCGGCGGTGGTACTAATCGCGGCAAAATGTTCTTGGCAGTATGGTCACATTTCCGTCAGGAGCCTACCGTGGGTACGATTGAAACCTTCGCGCTGGATCGTCGCTCCGAAGCTGCGCCATACGATCCCCTCTACGATCCGCTAGTCTCGGCCAGCCCCGGCCTCGGCATGGACTACGCGCCCACTTACTGGGTCGCCACCGCGGGCGATGCGCCCGAAGACGACGGCCCGCTGCCCGGCGATGCCGATGTCGACGTGGTCATCGTCGGTGCCGGTTTCACCGGTCTGGCGACCGCGCTGTTCCTCGCTCGCGAGCACGGCATTCGCGCCATGGTGCTCGAAGCGAACCGCACATGCTGGGGCTGTACCAGCCGCAACGGCGGCCAGGGACAAAACGCCAGCGGACGACTCTATCGCTCGCAATGGATCGCGCGTTGGGGCAAGGAAACGGCCCTGCGTCTCGATGCCGAAATTCGCGAGGGCTTCAATACGTTCAAGTCGCTCATCGCCGAAGTGCCCGAGTGCGAGCCTCAACCGGGCGGCCATCTCTACATCGCGCACCGCGATCGCAAGATGGAATTCCTGCGCAACGAAGCCAAGGTCATGCACGACGTTTTCGGTTACGACACGCGCATCCTCTCGCGCGACGACGTTCGCGAGCAGTATGTCGACGACCAGGAAAACTGCGGCGCGATGCACGAGCCCGACGGCATCGGCGTGCACCCGCTCAAGCTCGCGTTCGGCTATCTGCGCATGGCCCGCGCCCTCGGCGCTCGCGTGCATCCGTCCACACCCGTGCTGGATGTGCAGACGATCAACGGTGTGCATCACGTGCGCACGCCGCGCGGGGTGGTGCGCGCCAAAGCCGTCGCCTTCGCGACTGGCGGCTACACGCGCAACGACGTGACGAAGGCCCTGCGCGCCAAGATCATGCCGATTCTGTCGAACTCGCTGGTGACGCGCGTGCTCACGCCCGACGAACTCGCCGCGACGAACTTCCGCACCCACGAAGTCATTACCGATACGCGCACGCTGCGCTACTACTACCGTCTGCTGCCCGACAACCGCGTGCAGATCGGCAGCCGCAGCTCGATCACCGGTGCCGACGCACAGAATCCGAAGCACATGGCGGTGCTCGTCGAAGGCCTGCACCGCAAGTTTCCGGCGCTGCGCGGCATTCGCATCGACTATTCGTGGTGGGGCTGGGTCGACGTGAGCCACGACATGATGCCGCGCGTGACACAGCCCGATCCGCGACAAAGCCTCTTCTATGCAGTGGGTTACGGCGGCAACGGTGTGTCGTTCTCCGCGCATGCCGGTCGCCGCCTCGCACAACGCATTGCCGGAGAGCGCGATCCGTCGTGGAACCTGCCGATCTACGACTCGGCCCTCCAATACCCGAACGTGTTCGGCGCCGTGCAGTGGCAGGGCTTCGCGCCGTTCCGCCGCATCGGCCAGCGCTTCCTCTATCAGAAGTATCACGCGCAAGACGAAGCGCGTTGAACCCTTTGCCTCTTTGCCTTTTCTGGAATTTGCCATGACGACTCAACACGACTCCACCGACATCCAGTTGCTCACGACCTTCAATGACGCCTGGAACCGGCACGACATCGACACCCTCATGGCCTGCATGACCGATACCTGCGTATTCCACGCCGTCGCCGGCCCTGACATGATGGGCCGCACCTTCGAAGGCCGTGACGCCGTGCGCACCGCGTTCCAGTCCGCGTGGGAGACCTTCCCCGACGCATCGTGGACCGAGGGCGTGCATTTCGTCACCGGCAATCGCGGCGTGTCCGAATCGACGTTTCGTGGCACGAAAGCCGATGGCACCCGCGTCGAGGCCCGCATGGTCGACGTCTTCACCCTGCGCGACGGCAAGATCGAAGTGAAAAACGCCTTCCGCAAAGACCGCCCGGCGCTCTAAGACGCCCCCGACATCTCGTGGATCCATGGCCCTGTCGTCGTTAATCTCATTTTTCAATACAAAACGTACCAAATAATAAAAATACTGATTGACCACGGTAGATACTTCGCCTAAATTTCCACTTACACAACTAAATCGGAATTATTTGTTCCGTTTATTTTTCACTGGAGACATCCATGAGCGCCAAAGATTCGGCTACGGCCACCCAACAACTGACCGCCTCCGACGGTGGCCCGCAGGCCATGACGCCGTCTGAAGCCTTCGTCGAAACAATGGTCGCCAACGGTGTGAGCGAGATGTTCGGCATCATGGGCTCGGCCTTCATGGATGCGATGGACATCTTCGCGCCGGCCGGCATTCGTCTGATTCCGGTGGTGCATGAGCAAGGCGCCGGCCACATGGCCGACGGCTACGCTCGCGTCTCGGGCCGTCACGGTGTCGTGATCGGACAGAACGGCCCGGGCATCAGCAACTGCGTGACGGCGATTGCCGCCGCTTACTGGGCACACAGCCCGGTCGTGATCGTCACGCCTGAAGCCGGCACGATGGGCATTGGCCTCGGCGGCTTCCAGGAAGCCAAGCAGCTCCCGATGTTCCAGGAATTCACGAAGTACCAGGGCCACGTGACCCACCCGGCCCGCATGGCCGAATTCACCGGCCGCTGCTTCGACCGCGCGATGGCCGAAATGGGCCCGACGCAACTCAATATTCCGCGTGACTATTTCTACGGCCAGATCAAGGCCGAGATTCCGCGTCCGCAACGTCTCGATCGTGGTGCAGGCGGCGACGAGCGCCTGAACGAAGCGGCCGAACTGCTCGCGCAAGCCAAGTTCCCGGTCATCATCTCGGGCGGCGGCGTGGTCATGGGCGACGCCATCGAAGAGTGCAAGGCGCTCGCCGAACGTCTGGGCGCGCCGGTCGTGAACAGCTATCTGCATAATGATTCGTTCCCGGCCAACCATCCGCTGTGGTGCGGCCCGCTCGGCTATCAAGGCTCGAAGGCCGCCATGAAGCTGCTGGCGCAGGCCGACGTGGTCGTGGCGCTCGGCTCACGCCTCGGACCGTTCGGCACGCTGCCGCAGCACGGCATGGACTACTGGCCGAAGAACGCGAAGATCATCCAGATCGATGCCGATCACAAGATGCTCGGCCTCGTGAAGAAGATCTCGGTCGGTATCTGCGGCGATGCGAAGGCTGCCGCCATTGCGCTGTCGCAGCGTCTGGCCGAGCGCACCCTCGCGTGCGATGCCACGCGTGCCGCCCGCGCCGACCAGATCGCCACGGAGAAGGCCGCGTGGGAGAAGGAACTCGACGAGTGGACCCACGAGCGCGATCCGTACAGCCTCGACATGATCGAAGAGCAGAAGCAAGAGCGCACGTTCAACGGCGGCGAGTATCTGCATCCGCGCCAGGTGTTGCGCGAGCTGGAAAAGGCCATGCCGGAAGACGTCATGGTGTCGACCGACATCGGCAACATCAACTCGGTGGCGAACAGCTACCTGCGCTTCAACAAGCCGCGCAGCTTCTTCGCGGCCATGAGCTGGGGCAATTGCGGCTACGCGTTCCCGACGATCATCGGCGCGAAAGTTGCCGCGCCGCACCGTCCGGCCATTTCGTATGCCGGCGATGGCGCCTGGGGCATGAGCCTGATGGAAACGCTCACCTGCGTGCGTCACAACATTCCGGTCACGGCCGTGGTCTTCCACAACCGTCAGTGGGGTGCGGAGAAGAAGAACCAGGTCGACTTCTACAACCGCCGCTTCGTGGCGGGCGAACTCGATAGCCCGAGCTTTGCCAACATCGCCCGCGCGATGGGTGCGGAGGGCATCGTGGTCGATCGTCTGGAAGACGTGGGTCCGGCGCTCAAGAAGGCCATCGACCTGCAGATGAACCACGGCAAGACGACGATCATCGAAATCATGTGTACCCGCGAGCTGGGCGACCCGTTCCGTCGCGACGCGCTGGCCAAGCCGGTGCGCATGCTCGACAAGTACAAGGACTACGTCTAACGTCGTCGAGGTCGTTCGTGTGACAGCGCTCCCGGCTCTGTGGGTGCCGGGGGCGCTTTCTTTTTTTTGACATCGACATCATGAAAGCCATCCATCGCATTATCGACACGGCGCGCCACGCACCGATGCGCATCGTGCTGTGCGAATCGGAAGACGAGCGGGTGCTCGCCGCCGCCGCACGGGCCACGCGCGAGGGCATCGCCCGCATCTTGCTCGTTGGCGACATCGGCAAGACACAACGTGCGGCCGAGGCGGCGCACATCGACCTGGCCGGCATGGAACTGATCGATCCGGCCACGTCGCCGCTAACCGATGCCTTCGCCGAGACCTGGTACGGCATGCGCGCCAAAAAGGGCATGACGCGTGAGCAAGCCGTCGAGGAGATGCGCGCGCCGCTGGGCTTCGCCAACATGATGGTGCGACTCGGCCACGCCGACGGCTCCGTCGCCGGCGCGGTCAACACCACGGCCGACGTGGTACGCATGGCGATACAGATCATCGGGGTGCAGCCGTCGTTCCAGCTCGTGTCGAGCTTCTTCCTGATGATGCTCTGCGAGCCGTTCCATACGATGAAGGGCGGCCTGATCTTTTCCGACTGCGCCCTGGTCGTCGATCCCGACGCCGCCCAGCTCGCGCAGATTGCACTGGCCGCCGCCGACAGTGCCAGCGCCCTGCTCATGGAGCCACCGCGCGTGGCGATGCTGTCGTTCTCGACCAGCGGCAGCGCGAAGCATGCGGCCGTCGACAAGGTGGTCCAGGCGACCCATCTCGTACAAGCGGCGCGGCCGGACCTGGCCATCGATGGCGACGTCCAGCTCGATGCGGCCATCGTCGCCGAGATTGCCCAGCGCAAGGTCGTGCACTCGCAAGTCGAGGGCCATGCCAATACGCTCATCTTCCCGAATCTCGACGCGGGCAATATCGGCTACAAGCTCGCGGAACGCATCGGCGGAGCGAAAGCCATCGGCCCGCTCCTGCAAGGGCTGAACCGGCCGGCCAACGACCTGTCGCGCGGCTGCAGCGCCGACGATATCTATTACGTGATCGGCGTGACCTGCGTGCAGGCGCAGGCCGCCCAGGCCAAGCTCACCGGAACCTCGCCGCTCGCCACCCGGCCATGACGCTTCACGCCATTGCGGCCTACCTGCCGTTGATGCTGTTGCTGGGCTTCGCCACGTATTTCCAGACGGTCACGGGCTTCGGGCTGGGCATGATCGTTCTGGGCGGCGCCAGCGGGTTCGGGCTGGCGCCGGTGGCGAGCGTGGCCATTCTGGTGAGTCTGGTCACGCTGATAAACAGCGCCCTCGCGCTGCCGGGCACGCTGCATCACATCGACTGGCGGGCGGTAGGCGCGGCGACCCTGGGCATCCTGCCATCGGTCGTGGTCGGCGTGTTGCTCTTCGATTACCTGAATGGCACCGCGTCGAACGCGCTGCATCTGCTGCTCGGCGCGGTCGTGCTGTACGGAGGTATTGGCTCGGCGCTGCGCCCCGCGCCGAAGACCGAGCGCTCCGGCGACACGGGGTTCTTCCTCAGCGGCATCTTCGGCGGATTGCTCAGCGGGATGTTCGGCATTTCCGGGCCGCCGCTGATCTTCTATTTCTATCGCCAGCCGCTCACCCTGGTGCAGATTCGTTGTGCGTTGATTCTGTTGTTCGCCGTCACGGCGTCGATCCGCACGCTCTACAGTGCCTTCGCGGGACAGTTGCCCGCGTCGATGATCTGGCAGGCGGCCGTCGCGCTACCGGTCGTGACGTTCGCCACCCTGTTCGCACGCCGTTATCCGCCTCCGCTCTCGAGCGTGACAACGCGGCGTCTCGCCTTTCTCACGTTGATCCTGTTGGGCACCCATTTGATGGTGAGCGCGTTGATGGAAATGGCTTAGGGACGACAACGCGGGCGGCGGTTAAGTGTGTGCGCGACGACCACCAGTGCCGATCCAGTCGACGAGTCGCGAGAGCATCGTCATGTCGGGCGGCGACGTCAGGTCCAGCGCCAGCGAGTTCCGGTAATACGGGCTGAGATCGAGACCCACGCCGAGCCCGAGCACTTCCACATCGCCGAGCGCCTGCTGTTGCGCCACGACTTCGCGCAGGTGATGGTCGAGATAGTGGTCGTCGTTGGCCTGGTTGGTGGCGGCGTCCATCGGACTGCCGTCGGAAATCACGATCAGCAGGCGTCGGTTGACGCTGCGCGAGCGCAACCGCTCGCACGCCCACTCGACGGCCTCGCCATCGACGCCCTCGCGGAACAGATCGGCCTTGAACAGCGACGCGATGTCGGACCGGGCTCGGCGCCAACTCGTCACGGCGTCCTTGAAGATCAGATGCGAGACTTCGTTCAAACGCCCCGGGAACTTGGGCTTGCCGCGCGCGAGCCAATCGGTGCGCGCGCGTCCGCCGTTCCATGCGCCGGTGGTGAAACCGAGGATTTCGTTGGTGATGCCCGCCGCATCGAGCGCCCGCGACAGGACGTCGACAATCATCGCAACCGCTTCGATCTGGGCCTTCATCGACCCGGAACAGTCGATTAGCAAGCTCACCATCGACTCGGCAATCAACGTGTGCTTTTCGAGCCGGAACAGCCGCCGCTCGGCAGGCGAGCTGACCAGTTGCGCGAGCCGCCGTCCGTCGATACGCCCGTGCTCTTCGCCGAACGACCAGCCGTCGCGCTGCGGCACCGCCAGCGCCGCCTTGAGCGCGCGCGCAAGCCTCGGCACGTTGATCGCCTGCGCGACGATGCGCTCGTCGAGCCGTTCGCGAAATTCCGTCAGCAGCGCCCGGCGCACGAGCGTGCCGGCATACAGCTCACGGTCGTAACGCTGGGTGAATACGCAGTAGCCCTGCGCCGACGCCTTGAGCACGCGGCTATCGCCCGAATGCGCGAGCGTGATGCCATCGTCCTCCTGATCGTCGATATCGAGAAACAGCGAGAACGCGTTGCGCACACCTTTTTCGTCCTCGTCGTCCTTGGCATCGCCCTCGGCCTGGTCAGCGCCGGCGGCACGAATCAGGCCCGCGATATCGGCGGCCAGCGCGCGCGCGTACACGGCGAAGGCGGCCTGATCGGCACACGTTCGGCGCATGCCCGCGAGGGCGCCGCCGATTTGTGGCGCGATGGCCATTCGCGTGGCTTCGATGAGACCTTCCGTGTCCTCGATGACCGGATAGCCGGTGAGCCGCGACCAGCCCATCTGGGCGACGGTATAGAGCAGCAGCCCGACATGACTGTCGGCCACGCCAGCGATGTGCATCGCGCGCGACCAAGCCTCGAAGCGATCGCGCACATTCTTCGCCACGCCGGGCATGCCCACCGGGATGAACGTCTCGCAGCGCAATTGCTCCATCAGCTCGAAGAGCAGCCGCTCGAGTGGTGCGTCCGGTTGCAGGCGGCGATGCAACGCCGCATCGCTGTGCCGCAACCGCAGCGCCGCGCCGTCGGCTGCACCGCGCAGCGTCGCCAGCGGATCCGCGGGTGCCGGCAGCGTTTGCAGATGCGGGGCATGCAACGGCACCGGCCGCATGTTCCGGCACAGGCGCGCGCTGCTGTAATGCAGCGCGGCGTCGCCGGTCAGTGCGCGCACCGTCGCCGCGCACAGCGCCTCGCCACGCGCGGCGCGACGTGCCGCCTCGCGCTCGGACATCGTCATAACGCATCGGCCAGCAGCGACCGGCTGCCGTCGTTCGTGGGCAACTCGCAACCGAAGGCGCGCTGATAATACTCGGCCACCACGGCGCGCTCGGCCTCGTCGCACTTGTTCAGGAACGTGAGCTGAAAGGCCAGCCCGGCATCGCGGAAGATTCCAACGTTCTCCGCCCAGTTGATCACCGTGCGCGGCGACATGAGCGTGGACAGATCGCCCGTCGCGAAGCCCTTGCGCGTGAGTGCCGCCACGCTCACCATCGAGTCGATGAGCGTGCGCCCGTCGCCGTTGTCCAGTTCCGGCACGCGCGCCAACACGATGCCCGCTTCGTCCTCGCGCGACAGATAGTTGAGCGTCGCCACGACATTCCAACGGTCGATCTGGGCGTGATTGAGCACCTGTGTGCCGTGGTAAAGGCCGTTGAGGTTGCCGAGGCCGACGGTGTTCGTCGTGGCAAACATGCGGAAGCCTGGGTGCGGATGGATCACGCGATTCTGGTCGAGCAACGTGAACTTGCCGTCGCGCTCCAGAATGCGCTGAATCACGAACATCACGTCGGGACGCCCGGCGTCGTATTCGTCGAAGATCAACGCGACCGGGCGTTGCAGCGCCCACGGCACGATGCCTTCCTGAAACTCCGTGACCTGATGGCCGTCGCGCACGACGATGGCGTCCTTGCCCACCAGGTCGAGACGGCTGATGTGCCCGTCGAGATTCACTCGCACGCACGGCCAGTTCAGCCGCGCCGCCACCTGCTCGATGTGCGTGGATTTACCGGTGCCATGCATGCCCTGCACCATCACGCGCCGGTTGCGCATGAAGCCGGCCAGAATCGCCAGCGTGACGTCGGGGTTGAAGCGGTAAGCCGTGTCGATCTCGGGAACATGGTCATCGCGCTCGCCGAACGCCGGCACCTGCAGATCCGTATCGATGCCGAATACGCTGCGGGCATCGATCAGACGATCCGGTTGTTGGGTTGCGGTCTCCATTACGTCCCTCTCCTGTTCCAAAGCCAATTCGGTGCATCATAACGTTAACCATTTTTAGAAACAATTCGTTCCGAAAAATAAAAATACTGATTGACGACGCCTGATGGCTCATCTACATTTGAACCAACCGAAACGCATCGGAACCCAGCCCATGCCGTTCAATCCGTTCGATGGCCCGTTTGGGTACAATACCGCTGATCCATTTTCCGGAACGGCGCATATGAACGACGCAGCACTTCAGCTCGACTCTCCTGCAGACAACAAGGCGGATACCCCGACCCTGCGGGCGTTTGCGTTGCTCGAATATCTCGTCGCGGCCGACGCACCGGTCTCGCTCGCCGACATGGCGCACGACATCCAGATGCCGAAAGCTTCGCTGCACCGCATGCTCGGCTCACTCGAAGCGGGTGGCCTGGTGATTCGCGAGCCGGGGCAGAAGAACGCCTACGTGATTGGCCCGCGCCTCGCGCAACTGAGCCTGGGCGTGATGATGCAGGCGGGTGCTCGACGCATGCGCCATGCGATTCTTGGCCGTCTCGTGGCCGATCTGGGCGAGACGTGCAACCTCACGATGCTGCACGAGACCGAAGTGCTCTATCTCGACCGCATGGAAGCGCCGTGGCCGCTGCGTCTCGATCTCAAACCGGGGTCGCACGTACCCGCGCACAGCAGTGCGAGCGGCAAGCTGATGCTGGCCATGCTGCCGCGCGAGCAACGCGCCGCCCTCCTGCGCGCCATGAAGCTCCAACGCTTCACGCCGAACACGCTCACCGACCCCGAACTGCTGGAAAGCGAACTCGACCGCATTGCGCACAAGGGCATTGCCGTCGACAACGAAGAGTTCGTGCTGGGCATCGCCTGTGTGGCCGCGCCCGTGCTCAAGGACGACGGCACGTGCATTGCCGCCGTGGCCGTGCACGCCCCGGTCTCGCGCACGTCGCTGTCCAAGGCCATGGAGTTCGTGCCGCGCCTGCAGGAGGCCGCGAAGGAACTCGCCAAGACGTTCTGACACGTCAGACCGCTCTGCGCTGCTCCCGGGCGTCGGCCAGCTTCGCCAACGCTTCCGCCTTGCCGGCCCGCTGCCAGTCGAGCAGCGGTGCGAGCGCCGTCGCGGTCTCGCGCAGCGTGGGCGCCAGCGCCAGCAGTTGTTCCAGCGTCACTCTCGCCGTCGGCCCATGCACGGCGAGCACCGCGCGTACGTGGCCGTCATCGAGCGCGCGCACCGGCACGCCCACCGCCACCATGCCGCGCACGAATTCCTCGTTATCGATGCCGATGCCGCGCGCGGCCAGCCGGTCCAGCTCGGCCTCCAACAGGCTCACGTCGGTGATGGTGCGCGGCGTCATGCGTTTGAGCGACAGGCGCGAGAGTACGGCGCGCCGTTCCGCCACCGGCATCTGAGACAGGAACAGCTTGCCGCTCGCCGTGCAATGCAGTGGCACACGCATGCCCGGATGCATCTGCATGCGCAACGGCTCGTTCGTCTCCACCCGTTCGATGTAAAGAATCTCGTCGCCGTCGAGCGCTGTCAGGTTGACGGTCTCGCCGACCCGATCGACCAACGTGCGCAGCAACGAGCGTGCCGCACGTGTGAAGTTGTTGTTCGCCAGCGTGACCAGCGCCAGTCGCGCCGCGCGCGGCCCCAACGACAGACCTCGCTCCGATCCGCGCGAATCGGGCACGTGCGAGACATAGCCGCAGACCTCCAGCGCCTCGATCAGGCGCATGAGGGTGGCCTTCGGAATCGACAGACGCGTGGCGAGCTGCGACAACGTGTAGGGCTGTCCGGCCATCGCCAATCGTTCAATGACGGCCAGCGCACGCAGATTCCGCGCCTCGTCGCTCGCGCGCAACTCCCCCTCCTCCAGCGTGACCGTCTCGCGCATTGCGCCTCCTTGCTCGCCACCAACACAATAAAAGAAACAAAATATACCAATTATTTGACGATTATCCGCTTCGGGATAACCCCGGGGCTGTCTGACAAACCTCGCGGTACCCCAGTCGATCGACGCATCGAGTCCGCGCGCCAACCCCTAGTAAAACCCCGCAGATGCGCTGCAGCAATCGTCTCGTTCTGAGACGCCAAGCGCGAAATCCGTTTCAGTTCTCCGCCGCACGCGGTTTTTTGCTTGGCATTTACGTACGGCTCGCCGACATTGGATCGAAACAATCCGAAACAAATCGTTTCACCCAATTCGAAGCAGATGCGAGGCAGGAGACAAGTGGTATGGAACATGAGGTCGACTATCTGATCGTCGGTGCGGGCTCCGCCGGGTGCGTGCTCGCCAATCGCCTGAGCGCGGACCCGGCAAACCGGGTGCTGCTGCTCGAGGCCGGCGGCCCCGATAGCAATCCGTGGATTCACATCCCGGTTGGATATTTCAAGACGATGCACGACCCCGAACTCGACTGGTGCTATCGCACCGAGGCCGACGCCAACGTGGCCAATCGTCAGATCGACTGGCCGCGCGGCAAGGTGCTGGGGGGCTCCAGTTCGCTCAACGGGCTGCTCTATGTGCGCGGACAGCGCGAAGACTACGATCACTGGGCGGCACTGGGCAATCGCGGCTGGCGCTATGCCGACGTGCTGCCGTACTTCCGCAAATCCGAAGATCAGGAGCACGGTGCCAACGAGTATCACGGCGTGGGCGGCCCGCTGAAGGTGTCTGATCTGCGCCTGCGCCGCCCGATCGCGGAACACTTCATCGCCGCCGCGAACGACACCGGCATCCCATTCAACGCGGACTACAACGGCGCGACGCAGGAAGGTGTCGGTTACTTCCAGCAGACGGCGTTCCGGGGCTTTCGCTGGAGTACGGCGAAGGGCTTTCTGAAGCCGGCGCGCGAGCGTCGCAACCTGGTGGTGGAGACGCGTGCGCAGACCTGCCGCGTGCTGTTCGAAGGCAAGCGTGCGGTAGGTGTCGAGTATCTGCAGAACGGCGAGCGCAAGAAGGCACGCGCGCGCGTCGAGGTCATTCTCGCGGCCGGGGCGATCGGGTCGCCGCAGTTGCTGCAAAACTCGGGGATCGGTCCGACAACGGTGCTGGCGAAGGCCGGTGTCGCGCTACGGCATGCGTTACCGGGTGTCGGGCGGAACCTGCAAGACCACCTGCAAGTGCGCCTGGTTTTCAAGACCCGCGAGCGCACCCTCAACGACGAGGTCAACAACCCGCTGCGCAAGGCGCTCATCGGTCTGCAATACGCGTTGTTCCGCACGGGGCCGCTCACGCTCGCCGCCAGTCAGGTGACGATCTTCACGCGCTCGCGCCCGGAGCTCACGCGTCCCGACATCCAGTTCCACATGCAGCCGCTCTCGGCCGACAAGCCGGGCAAGGGTGCGCACCGGTTCTCGGCGTTCACTTCGTCGGTGTGCCAATTGCGCCCGTTCAGCCGGGGCAGTGTCGAGATCCGGTCAAACGATCCGCTGCAATACCCGGCGATCCACGCCAACTATTTGTCGGATGAGCGCGACCATCGCGTCGTGATCGACGGCATCAAGGTGGCGCGCCGCATTGCCGCCGCCCCGTCGCTCGCACCGCACATCATCAGCGAGTTCATTCCGGGCGCGCAATATCAGAGCGACGACGAGTTGCTTCAGGCCGCGCGCCAGTTCAGCCAATCGATCTATCACCCGGCGGGCACTTGCCGGATGGGTCACGACCCGATGTCGGTCGTCGACGACCGTCTGCGCGTTCACGGCCTTGCGGCGCTGCGCGTCGTGGACGCGTCGATCATGCCCGAGCTGGTGTCGGGCAACACGAATGCACCGACCATCATGATCGCCGAGAAAGCGGCCGACATGATTCTCGAAGACAGGAAGCAGGCGTCGGGCATGCAGGAGATTCGCGGCAGCGAGGCGCCGCCAGCAGAAGCGGCACGCGTTGCCGTCGTCATTTAGCCAGTCACGTCAGCCCCAACCATTACAAAATTCGGAGACAACCATGAATGCATCGAAGCAGACCGACGCCCGGCAGATGCGCCGTGTCGTCGTCGCCAGCCTTATCGGCGCCACCATCGAGTGGTACGACTTTTTCCTGTACGGCGTTGTCGCCGGCATCGTGTTCAACAAGTTGTACTTTCCCGGCAGTGACCCCCTCGTCTCGACGATGCTCGCCTATGGCACGTTCGCCGTGGGCTTTCTCAGCCGGCCGCTGGGTGGCGTGATCTTCGGGCACTTCGGCGACAAGCTCGGCCGCAAGAGCATGCTCGTGATGACACTCACCATCATGGGCATTGCCACGATGCTCATCGGACTGGTGCCGACGTACGCGCAAATCGGCCTGTGGGCGCCGGTGTTGCTGCTCGTGCTGCGGGTGCTGCAAGGCATCGGGCTCGGTGGCGAGTGGGGCGGCGCGGTGCTCATGGCATTCGAATATGCGCCCAAGGAGAAGCGCGGCTTCTACGCCAGCCTTCCGCAGGTGGGCCTCGCGCTCGGCCTGTGCCTGGCCTCTGGCGTGGTTGCCCTGCTGTCGTACACCCTCACCACGGCCCAGTTCCTGGCATGGGGCTGGCGCGTAGCGTTCTTCCTCTCGGTGGGGTTGGTGGCCATCGGCATGTACATTCGCCTGAACGTGATGGAGACGCCCGAGTTCACGAAGATCAAGAAGGCAGGCACCGAGATCAAGATGCCGATTGCCGAAGTCCTCATGCGCAGCCCGGGCAATGTACTGGCCGGCATGGGCGCGCGCTTCATCGACGGCGTGTTTTTCAACGTCTTCGGTGTGTTCTCGATCTCCTACCTGACGCAGACGCTCAAGCTGTCGCAGACCGAAGCGCTCACCGGCGTGATGGCCGCCGCGTTCGTGATGATCTTCACCATTCCGTTCTTCGGCAAGCTGTCGGATCGCATCGGTCGCACGCGTATCTACTTCTGGGGCTCGCTCGCAACCGGCCTGTCGTCGTTCGCCGGGTTCTGGTTGATGAAGGCGAGCGGCGGCAATGTGATGCTCGTCTGGCTGTCCATCGTGATTCCGCTGGGCGTGATCTACGCCTCGATTTACGGACCGGAAGCCGCCCTCTTCTCGGAACTGTTCGACGCCAAGGTCCGCTACACCGGTATCTCTTTCGTCTACCAGTTCTCGGGCATCTTCGCGAGCGGCCTGAGCCCGATCATCGCGACCTACCTGTTGCAGAAGAATGGCGGGGAGCCGTGGATGATCTGCATCTACGTACTCTGCGCCGGCCTCATCAGCGCGCTGTCCGCGGCGTGGATCGGCAGCCGCCAGCGCCGCCAGAATGTATGGCACGGGGCCGGCGTGACCGAGCATTGAAGGGCCAAGCGCCGCCGCGCCGGGACGGACATCCGGCGGCGGCGCGATGCCGGGCGCCCTAACGCCCAGGCCCCAATTTGGTGCGAAGGCGACGCACGCTGGTGCGATGCGTCGTCTCCCGGGCGAAAAATCGCGGAAAATCAGGGACAATAGCGCCGGCGCCGCCGGGCGCCTTTGAGCACGGTTCTTGCTCATCTATCCTGTACTTAACCCTGCTGCCCCGCGCCCGTCCCTACCATGACCATGATCGATCTCGACGCCCCCGGCTTGCTGCCGCCCCGTTTGACGGCGGCCGAAGACGGCCGGCGCATCGTCATCTACGGCGACTTCACGATTTGCAGCGTCTTCCAGCCGGTTTTTTCGGTCTCGCACCGGCGCGCCATCGGCTACCACGCGTCCCTGCGCGCGCACGACGCGCAAGGTCGCCACATCCCGTCGCACGAAGTCTTTACACTGGCCGCGCGGCACGGCGACATGCTCGAACTGGGCCGACTGGCCGAATCGCTGCATCTGGGCAACTTCCATGAATTCGACGGCCGCGATGCGTGGCTCTTCCTGAGCCTGCACCCCGCCGCCCTGATGGACACTGTCTACGGCGACGCACTCATCGCCACGCTCAAGGCCATCGGCCTGTCGCCGCAACGCGTGGTGCTCGAAGTGCCCGAGCAGGCGGGCGGCGACACCCCGCGTTTCGGCGCCATCGTCGGCAGCCTGCGCAAGGCGGGCTTCCTGATCGCGCTGGGCGGCTTCGGGGCCAAGCATTCGAACATCGACCGGGTGTGGGATCTGCGCCCGGACATCGTGGTGCTCGATCGCGGCATTCTGGCGCAGGCGACCGAGCAATCGCATCTGGCACGCGTACTGCCCGGGCTCGTGTCGCTGTTGCACGAATCGGGACAACTGGTGATGATGGGCGGCCTCGCGACGGATCGCGAAGCGCTCATCGCGCTGGAGTGCAACGTCGACTTCGTGCAGGGGCTGTACTTCGCGGGGCCGGATGTGGACCCCGTTCAGCCGAAGGTCGCGGCCGAGCGCATGGACGCGCTGTCGTCGGCGCTGCGCACGCAACTCGTCGAGCGGGAGCGGGCCGAGCATGCGCGGCTTGCGCCGTATGTGGCGGGCATCGAGGCGGCCGCCGCCCACTTGGCTCAGGGGCAGGACCTCAGACACGCGACACACGACCTGCTCGCGCTGCCCGATGCCGCGCGCTGCTTCCTGCTCGATGCCGCCGGACGCCAGATCGGCGACAACGTGCTGCCGCACAACCATTCGTCACAGCGCGCCAAGCGTTTCCGTCCGCTGCTGCATTCGGAGGGGGCGAACTGGGCACGGCGACCTTATTTCATCGATGCCATGCGCGCGCCCGGCGAAGTACACTTCACCTCGCCCTATCTCTCGATCAACGAGGCTCACCTGTGCGTGACCGCCTCCATCGCCACGCCCGCCAAGCAAGGCCTGCATGTGCTCTGCGTCGATATCAACTGGTGACGGCAACCGTTTGAACCTCGCTTGAAATGCCAACGCCCCCGGACATCTTCCGATGCACGGGGGCGTTGTTCATGGCGCGTCGCCGTGATCAGGCGGCGCGTTGCACGCGATAGCGTTCAAGCCAGTGCGCATACGGGGCGGGCAACACCCACGACGGACGCGCCACATCCAGTTCGCGCGCTGCGTAATACGGCCAGTGCGGGTTGGCGAGCAGTGCGCGCCCAATCATCACGAGATCCATCTGGCCGTCGGCCACCACGCGCTGCGCCGCATGCGGGTCGTCGATACTCCACGACGACGCCACGGCAATCCCCGCTTCTTTCTTGACGCGCTCGGCGATCGGCGCGAGGAACGCCGAGCCCCAGGGAATATTCGCGGTGGGTGTCGAGAAACCGACGCTGACGTTGAGCAGATCGAGACCGCCTTCACGCATCTGCCGCGTGAGGTCAATCGATTCCGCCAGCGTTTCTTCATCGCGGCCGTCGTATTCGAGCACGCCGAAACGCGCAGTGAGCGGCAGATGCTCGGGCCACACCTCGCGCACGGCGGCGAGCGTCTCAAGCAAGAAACGGCTGCGTCCCGCGACGTCGCCGCCGTAGGCATCGTCGCGATGGTTCGCATGCACCGAGAAGAAGCTCTGCGCGAGATAGCCGTGAGCAAAGTGCAACTCGAGCCATTCGAAGCCCGCCGCCAGCGCACGGCGTGCGGCCGCCACGAAGTCGGCTTTCACGCGTTCGATGTCGTCCAGCGTCATCGCCTTGGGCACTTTGCCAAGATGCGCGCCGAAAGCGACCGCCGACGGCGAGATCGTCGGCCAGCCGCGCGGATCGTCTTCACCGATGTGGTCGTCGCCCTCCCAGGGGCGGTTGGCGCTGGCCTTGCGTCCGGCGTGCGCGATCTGAATGCCGGGCACCGCGCCGTGCGCCTTGATGGCCGAGGCAATGCGCGCCATGCCTTGCGCCTGAGCGTCGTTCCACAGTCCGGTGCATCCCGGGGAGATACGGCCTTCGGGCGAGACGGCGGTCGCCTCGACGATCACCAACCCGGCACCGCCACGCGCCAGTCCGGCGTAATGGGCGAGGTGCCAGTCGTTGATGAGACCGTCGACGGCGCTGTACTGGCACATCGGCGGAATGGCCACACGGTTGCGCAACTTGACGCTTTTCAATTCAAACGGGGAAAACAGGGCGGACATGGGTTTCTCTTGGAGTCAGGGGAGCGGCGCTGACGGACGACATCGGTCGCTGAAGACCATGACGGACGTCGGTGTTTCGCAGCGCCTCGACCGTGGCAAGTCGACCAACGCCATGTTAGCCGCACAACGCTATAATGAAAACTATCCACACATTATCGAATTGATAACAGTTCATTATGGTCAATCCTCAGTGGCTCAAATCGTTCGCCACGCTCGCCGAGCTCGGTAACTTCACGCGCACCGCCGACCGGTTGGGCCTGACGCAGGCGGCCGTGAGCCAGCACGTGAAGCATCTCGAAGCGGAGTTCGGGCCGTTGTTGGTGCGGCGACCGCGCGCCATCGAACTCACGCCCGCCGGTCAGGCGCTGCTGACCTATTGTCGCGAAGTCGAGTGTGCGGCGCGGCATCTTCGCTCGCGGCTGGACGATGCGGACGACGATTGCGGTGAAATCACACTCATCACGCCGGGCAGCATCGGGCTGTACCTGTGTCCGATTCTGCTCGACATGCAGAAGGCCAACCCGACGATGGTCGTGCAGCATCGCTTCGCGCCTGACCGGGAGGTGCTCGAAGGCGTGTTGCAGAATCGTTTCGAGCTGGGCCTGGTGACGTTGCGGCCTGACGATCCACGGCTTGCCGCCACGCCGTTCACGCAGGAGCCGCTCGAACTCGTGGTTCCGGCGGGGGAAGACGTGCACAAATGGGAGGACCTGAAGCGCATCGGGTACATCGATCACCCGGATGGCGAGGCGATGTCGACGCGCTTGTTGAGCCGTCGTTTTCCGGGCAATCCCGGCGTACAGAGCCTGCCGTGCAAGGGGTGCACGAACCAGATCGGCCTGATTCTCGAATATGTTGCGCGGGGGCTGGGGTTCACCATCATTCCGCAGTACGCGCGGCAGGCGTTCGCGTCGCAGGCGGCCATTCGCGTGGTGGACTGCGGCCCGCCGGTGGTCGACACGCTATGGCTGATCCATCGCGCCGAGTGGCCGCTGTCGGCGCGCGCGCAGCGGGCGGTGGCGCTGCTGCGCGAACGTGTCGACGCGCCGCGCCCGCGCGCCTTCGGTGGCGAACGGGTGCGACAACGCACGGGCGCGAGCGTGGGCGCGTGAGCGGGCGGCGGGCGCATCGCTCGGCCCGCTCGGCCCGCGCGACACGTCTCACGTTCACGCGGTCGCGGCAGCGGCGATCGCTCCTACCGCCCACCGGTGTATCCTGCTCAGCCCGCGCTGACCACGGCGGCAATCGCCTGACCGACTTCGGTCGTGTTCGCGCTCCCCCCTAAATCGCCGGTGCGCGGCCCGTCCTTGATGACCTGCGTGATCGCCGCGAGAATGGCGTCGTGCGCCTCGCGCGTGCGGCCTTCGCCGCGGCCGATAAAGTCGAGCATCATCGCGGCCGTCCAGATCATGCCAATCGGGTTGGCGATGTTCTTGCCCGCGATATCCGGCGCCGAGCCGTGCACCGGTTCGAACAGCGACGGGAATTTACCTTCCGGATTCAGGTTGCCCGACGGCGCGATGCCGATGGTGCCGGTGCAGGCCGGCCCCAGATCCGACAGGATGTCGCCGAACAGATTCGACGCGACCACCACGTCGAAGCGATCCGGATTGAGCACAAAGCGCGCACACAGAATGTCGATGTGCTGCTTGTCCCACGTGATGTCCGGATACTTCGCCGCCGTCTCGGCCGCGCGCTTGTCCCACCACGGCATCGAGATCGAAATCCCATTGCTCTTGGTCGCCACCGTCACGTGCTTGCGCTCACGTTGCTGTGCGAGATCGAACGCGAACTTCAGCACGCGCTCCGTGCCGTGGCGCGTGAAGATCGACTCCTGCACCACGAACTCGCGCTCCGTGCCCTCGAACATTACGCCGCCCACCGACGAGTACTCGCCTTCGGTGTTCTCGCGCACGATCAGGAAATCGATATCGCCCGCCTCGCGGCCCGCCAGCGGTGACGGCACCCCATCGAACAGACGCGCCGGGCGCAGGTTGATGTACTGATCGAATTCGCGACGGAACTTGAGCAACGACCCCCACAGCGAAATATGGTCGGGCACCGTATCGGGCCAGCCCACGGCACCAAACAGAATGGCGTCGACGCCGTCGAGCTGCTGCTTCCAGTCGTCCGGCATCATCTGGCCGTGCTTGGCGTAGTAGTCGCAGCTCGCCCATTCGATGTGCTGGTAGTCGACGGGAATACCAAAGCGTCGGCACGCGGCGTCGAGCACGCGCAGGCCTTCGGGCATCACCTCTTTACCGATGCCGTCGCCCGGAATCACGGCGATCTTGAACGGACGCGCAGGGCGCTGGGACGTGTCGGTCATGGTCTGCTTCTCCTGAGGGTTGGACGATGACGCTAGGTTATTCCATTCCAACGCGGATAAAATCCCTCAATCGGTTAATCCACTATCCACGAATCGTGAATAAACCTCTACCCGTCACCCCGAATCTCGACGATCTGCGCGTCTTTTGCCAGGTCGCGCGCCGTGCCAGCTTTTCGGCGGCAGCCGAAGCGCTGGGCGTCTCGCCCGCGTACGTGAGCAAGCGCGTCGGCATGCTCGAAGCCGACCTTGGCACGCGCTTGCTACATCGCTCGACCCGGCGCGTGGCCATTACCGACGCAGGGGAACGCGTGTACGCCTGGGCGGAAAAGATTCTCGACGACGTGAATCACCTGATCGAGGATGTCTCCAGCACGCGGCAGGTGCCGCGCGGCACGCTGCGGGTGTCGAGCAGCTTCGGCTTCGGACGGCATGCCGTGGCACCCGCCATGTCGCGGCTGCGCGCGCTGCATCCGCAGCTCAACGTGCGCCTGGACCTGTTCGACCGCATCGTCGACGTGGCGGCCGAGGGATATGACCTCGACGTGCGCATCGGCGACGACATCGCACCGCATCTGATCGCCCGCAAGCTCGCGGACAATCATCGGGTGCTGTGCGCCTCGCGCGCCTATCTCGACGCGCACGGCACGCCGCGTCAATTGAGCGACCTGGCCGGCCATGCGTGCATCGTCATCAAGGAACGCGATCATCCGTTCGGCATGTGGCGGCTGCAACAGCGCGCAGAGGCCGTCGCCCTCAAGGTGACGGGACCGCTGTCGACGAACCACGGCGAGGTGGCCGTGCAATGGGCGCTCGACGGACAGGGGATCGTGCTGCGCTCGATGTGGGACGTGGGGGCGCTGATCGCGCGCGGGGATCTGGTGCAGGTTCTGCCCGACGTGACGCAACCGGCCAACGTCTGGGCCGTTTATCCGTCGCGCGTGGCATCGTCGGCCAAGGTCCGTGCCTGCGTGGAATTCCTTCGCGAGGAATTCCAGACGCAGACGTGAGGTACGTCAAGTCGCGACACCACGCCGCGACACGCGTTGCCATTACTGCAGCGTGAACGACGCCTGTTCGACATGTTGCGAATCAAGCCCGATCTCGACGTTGAAGTCGCCGGGTTCGGCCACGTATTGCAGTTTCGCGTTGTAGAACTTCAGCAGACTTTCATCGATCGCGAAATGCACGGTGCGCGATTCGCCAGGCTTCAGGCTTACCTTGTCGAAACCCTTCAGCTCCTTGATGGGCCGCACGATCGACGCGGCAACGTCCTGCAAGTAGAGCTGCACGACGGTCGCCCCCTCGCGCTTGCCGGTGTTGCGCACCGTCACGCTCGCATCGAGCTTGCCGCCGCGCTCAAGTGTCTTGCTCGATAGCGTCACCTTCGACACCGCGAACGAGGTGTAGCTCAGGCCGTAGCCAAAGGCATACAACGGGCCGGAGTCTTCCTCGAAGTATTGCGAGGTGTAGTTGGCCGGCTTGCCCGGTGTGAACGGACGGCCGATGCGCAACTGGTTGTAGTACGTCGGGATCTGGCCGATCGAGCGCGGGAACGAGATCGGCAGCTTGCCCGACGGGTTGTAGTCGCCGAACAGCACGTCCGCAATCGCGTGGCCGCCTTCGGTGCCGGTGTACCACGTCTCGAGCATGGCGTCGGCGTTGGCCTTCGGCCAGTTCAGATCGAGCGGTCGACCGTTCATCAGCACGACGACGAGCGGCTTGCCGGTCGCCTTGAGTGCCTGCAACAGCGCCAACTGGCTACCTGGCAACGACAGGCTCGTGCGGCTGGACGCCTCGTGCGACATGCCACGCGCTTCGCCTACCGCCACGATCAGCGTGTCGGCGTTGCGCGCGACTCGCACGGCTTCGTCGATCATCTGCTGCGGCGATCGCTTGTCCTGCACGACTTCCGGATTGTCCCAATCGAGGAAGTTGAGATACTGCACCACGCGCGGGTCGTCGGTGATGTTCGCGCCGCGCGCATAGGTCACCTGCGCCTGCGGGCCGAGGGCGTCGCGCACGCCTTGCAGCAGCGTGACGGCCTGCGCCGCCACGCCCGCGGCCGACCAGCTCCCCAGGATATCGATCTTCGCGTCCGCGAGCGGCCCGATCACCGCGACCTTGCCCGCTTTGGCCAGCGGCAGTGTGTCGTGCCGGTTCTCCAGCAAGACAATGGACTTGCGCGCGGCATCGCGCGCGGCGTCACGATGCAGACGGCTCTGCGCATTCACATCTTTCGGATCCTGCGCCGCGTTGCCAATCCGGCGATAGGGGTCGGCAAACAGGCCCATGTCGTATTTCGCGCCGAGGACTTCGCGCACGGCGTCGTCGATGTCGCGCATCGGCACCTCGCCCGACTTCACGAGCCCCGGCAATTGCTTGAGGTACTGCACATCGGCCATGCTCATGTCGACGCCTGCCTCGATGGCCAGCTTCGCGGCCTCGCGGCCGTCCTTCGCCACGCCATGACGCATCAACTCTTCGATCGCGCCGTGATCGCTCACCGTCACGCCCTTGAATCCCCATTCGTCACGCAGCAAGTCGCGCAGCAGCCACTTGTTCGACGTGGCCGGCGTGCCGTTGATGGAGTTCAGCGCGATCATCACCCCGCCCGCACCGGCATCGATCCCGGCGCGGTACGGCGGCAGATAGTCCTGGTACATGCGCATCGGGCTCATGTCGACCACGTTGTAATCGCGCCCGCCCTCCACGGCACCGTACAGCGCGAAGTGCTTCACGAAGGCCATCAGGCTGTCCGGGTTGGCCGGCGACGTGCCCTGGAATCCCTGCACGCTCGCGCGCGCGGCTTGCGAAACAAGGTACGGGTCCTCGCCGAAGCCTTCCGAGGTGCGCCCCCAGCGCGGATCGCGCGAGATGTCGACCATCGGCGCGAACGTCGCATCCAGTCCGTCGGCGCTCGCTTCGATGGCGGCCACGCGTGCGGCGTGCTTCACCACCGACATATCCCAGCTCGATGCCAAGCCGAGGCTGATCGGGAACACGGTGCGATGCCCATGCACGATGTCGTAGGCGAAGAAAATGGGAATCTTCAGGCGGCTTTGCTTGACGGCCGCGTCCTGCAGCGGGCGGTTGTCGCTGCGCGTGACCGAGTTGAACGTGCCCCCTACGCGACCGGCAGCAATCTCCTTGATGAGCTGCGGCTGCGGCATGTCCGAGCCGATGCTGATCAGGCGCAATTGGCCGACCTTCTCCTCGAGCGTCATGCGCGCGATGAGGTCGTCGATGAACGCCCGCTTGGCGGACGCAGACGGCATGGCCGCCGGGGGATTGCCTTGAGCACCGTTGCCCAGGGCGGCAGGCGCGTCGGCGAAGGCCGGTGCGGCCGTGAGACTGGCCGCGAGCGCCAGTGCGGAGAACATTCTCATCTGATAGCGATCCAATGTGGCGCGACGTGTGGATGACCGGCGAGATCGCGCGGCAGTGCCTCGCGTCGTATCAACTGGCGTTACCCATACCGGCGCAACGATCCGGGTGCGTAACTCGAAGTGCGAAGTGCGATACTTTGCCACAATTGGTTTTTCCCGAAGGCGTTCGTCCCGGCTTTCGCGAACGTCGCGATGCCATCGGGCGCGATACGCCCCCCCAACGACTGGAGAATTTCGTGGTTCTGCTTCCCCCCGCCAAGTCTTGGCATCGACGCGGCGCACGCGCGCTCGTGTCCGCCTTCGTCACGGGTGCGGCCCTGCTGGGCGCCGCGTATGCCCATGCCTTCTCGCTCGAGGACGTCACGGCCCGCGCGAAGGCGCTCGCCGACAAACCTTACGTCGCGCCAGTGAGCAATCTCACGCCGGCCTTCGCCAAGATGCCGTTCGGCGACTACATCAAGATCCAGCCGCGGCGCGACGCGTTCGAATGGAACGATCAGCCCTCGCCGTTCAAGCTGGGTTTCTATCACCAGGGCATGCAGTTCAGCACGCCGGTGAAGATCAACGAGGTCGTCGGCACAGGCCCCAACGCCAAGATCGACGAGATCAAGTATGACAGCCACCGCTTCGACTTCGGCGATCTCAAGCTCGACCGCAGCGCCACGCACAATCTCGGCTACGCGGGCTTTCGCGTGCTTTACCCGATCAACGAACCGGGCAAGCTCGACGAAATCATGAGCGTGCTCGGCGCGAGCTACTTTCGTGTGATCGGCAAAGGACAGGTCTACGGACTCTCGGCGCGCGGTCTGGCCATCGACACGGGCCTGCCCATCGCGGAGGAATTCCCGGCCTTTCGCGAGTTCTGGATCGAACGGCCGAACGCGGGCGACAAGCACCTGGTGTTCTACGCGCTGCTCGACTCGAAGCGCGCCACCGGCGCCTATCGCTTCGATCTGACGCCCGGCGAGGATTCGCTGTTGAAGGTGCAGGCACGGGTCTTCCTCCGCGCACCGGTGACCAAGCTCGGCATCGCGCCGCTCACGAGCATGTTCCTGTTCGGACCGAATCAGCAGCGCGATCCGTACAACTTCCGTCCGGCATTGCACGATTCGAATGGCCTGGCCATTCACGCCGGCAATGGCGAATGGATCTGGCGTCCGCTGAACAATCCGCGCAATCTGGCCATCAGCCAGTTCCAGGTGACAAATCCGCGCGGCTTCGGCCTGCTTCAGCGCGGGCGCGATTTCGCGCAGTACGAGGACCTGAAGGATCGTTACGATCTTCGCCCAAGCGCCTGGATCGAGCCGCAGGGCGACTGGGGCAAGGGCCATATCGAACTGGTGGAAATCCCGTCGCCGGACGAGACCAATGACAACATCGGCGCGTTCTGGACGCCTGACCAATTGCCGCCCAAGGGGCAGCCGCTGCAGGCCGATTACACGATCCACTGGACGATGAATGAGCGCGGCATCGTCGATCGACGTCTGGCCTGGGTGAAGCAGACGCTGCGCACGGCGGGCGAGATTACGCAAGCCAACCTGATCCGTCACTTCGACGGCAGCACCGGGCTGATCGTGGACTTCGACGGCGGCCCGCTCGCCACGCTGCCCGCCGGTTCGGTCGCGCCACAGGTCAGCGTGAGCGATAACGCCACCCTCATCGAGCAGACGCTGCAACCGAACCCGGTCACGCATGGCATGCGCCTGAATCTGCGTGTGATGGTCAAGGATCCGGCCAAGGTCGTGGAACTGCGGGCCGCCCTCGTCTCCGGCGGCAAGGCCGTAAGCGAGACCTGGAGTTATCAGCTCCCGCCGTTTTCGGTCGCCAAGCAATAAGTTGCATCCTGCGTCTTCGTGCGGCGGCGTCCTGCCGCCGCACACCGCGCTCCCTCCGCACCCGTCACCACCGCAATTAAACAGGCACTTACGCGCCTTGTTTCCTCCTGTAAAACCCTGAATCGGGCAAATTGTCCTTGCAGTGAATCGTCATTTCGCGTTTACTGCATGCACAATATTGCATAAATAGCTGCCCATCGAGGTGTGTTGAGGCAGTCGGCTTCCTCGGCAACGGTCCTCGGCCGCCCGGATGGGGCCCGGCCTGGTGCCGCTTGCGTCGGTCAAGACATCCCCAAGACTCTCCGCATTTCGACGGAGGGCGGATTCGTTATGGAGACACTCGCATGCGACCTATCGACGTACATGAGTTGGCCGACAACGCCCGCTTGAACGGCTATCACTACCGCATCCTGCTCTGGTGCGCGCTCATCATCATCTTCGACGGCTACGATCTCGCGGTCGCGGGCATTGCGCTGCCCTCGATCATGAAAGCGATGAACGTCGACGCCACCAGTGCCGGCTTCATGGTCAGCGCCGCCCTCTTCGGCATGATGTTCGGCGCCATTGCGATGGGCATGGTGGCCGACAGCATCGGCCGTCGCAAAGCTATCGCCATCTGTGTGCTGATGTTCTCGCTGTTCACCGCCATGGCCGGATTCACGCACGAGCCGATCAGCTTTTCCGTGACGCGCTTCTTCGCGGGCGTCGGCATCGGCGGCGTAATGCCGATCGTGGTCGCGCAAATGACGGAGTACGCGCCGCGTCGCCTGCGCGCCACGCTCGTCACGCTCATGTTCTCGGGCTATTCGGTGGGCGGCATGCTCGCGGCGCTGCTCGGCAAGGGGCTGATCGAAACGCACGGCTGGCAGTCCGTCTTTCTGGCGGCGGGTCTGCCCGCGCTGCTCGTGCCGTTCGCGATGAGGGCACTGCCGGAGTCGATGCCGTTCCTGATCCGCACTGGCCGTCTCGACGCGCTCAAGCAAGTGCTTGCCCGCCTCGCGCCGGATTATGTTGCGCAGCCGGGCGATCAGTTCGCGCTGGCCTCGGCGGATCGCAAGCAGGCTGCGCCGCTCTCGCGTCTGTTTCAGGACGGGAGAGGCGTGAGCACCGTCATGCTGTGGGTCGCGTTCTTCATGTGTCTGTTCATGGTGTATGCGCTCAGTTCGTGGCTCGCCAAACTCATGGCAAGCGCCGGTTATAGCCTCGGCTCGGCGCTCACGTTTGTGCTCGTGCTGAACTTTGGCGCGATGCTCGGCGCCATCGGCGGCGGCTGGCTCGCCGACCGTTTCAACATCAAGTACGTGCTCGTGGGCATGTATGCGCTGGCCGCCGTGTCCATCACGCTGCTCGGCGTGAAGGTACCGACGCCGGTGCTCTTCGTGCTGGTGGGGTTGGCCGGGGCGTCGACCATCGGCACGCAGATCGTCACCTACGCCTACGCGGGACAGTTCTATCCAATGGCCGCGCGCGGCACGGGCATCGGCTGGGCCTCCGGGGTGGGACGCAGCGGTGCCATTCTCGCGCCCATCGCGATCGGCATGCTGGTGAGCCTGTCGCTGCCTTTGCAGCAAAACTTTATGGCAATCGCCATTCCCGCCGTCATCGCGGTCGTCGCCGTGTTGTTGATCGACCACAAGAAATCGGCGTCGGTGCAGCAGCAAGCGGCAACGCAATCGCACGTCACGGCGGCGAAACTCGCGAACGGCGCGGGAGAACCGGCGTAATCTCGCGCGTCAAGGCACGCTCGGCCAACCATCACCGACGCAACGGCATGGCGACGCAATCGCGCGTCGCCATGCGAAAATGCGCGCCGCGGCGGTTATGGGAATGATCGCGGCTTTCAGTGACGCAACGCGCCGGTGTCGGGGCAATCCGTCAACGTCCGGCGCATCCGCGGCACATGAAAATTTCCTTCAACCCGAGCGCCTCAGGCGCCGATAACCAGATATCCGTCCCAACGGACTCTCTGGGGAAAATCAATATGCCGCGTATTGCTTTGCTGAGTGCCCTCGTGCTGACCGTCGCCCAGGCGCCGGCCTTCGCCGCCCCCCTCAACGACGCCACCGTCGTCAATCTCTCCACCCGACAAACCCTCGCCAGCGACGCCGTGTTTCGTGGCGGCCAGACCGCCACCCTCGGCACCGACGCGCTGCGCAACGCGCACGGCAGCTTCGGCGTCAACGTTGCCGCCGGCGCGCTCAACTTGCAGTCGAATCAGCTTGTGCTGGCGAACGCCTCGCGCGTTGCGGTCGATACCCGTCAGACGATCCGCAACACGACGATCCTGACCGGCGTGCCGAGCGCGTCGCTGGGTGACCGGGCCCTGATGGGCGCCTCGGGCAATCTCGGTGTGAACGTGGTGGCCGGCGTGGCCAACGCACAGGCCAACGCGTTGGCCATTCATTGACGACTCGCTGAACCTTCACCCGGCCGGATGACGTCTCGGCCGGGATCGGTCTGTACCGATACGGCTCCCGCCGCGCGACTGCGTCGACGCCGCGCGCTTACCCTACCGCGCCAACCGAACCATCCGCGCCGTCCGCCCGGCCCACCGCGCCAAAGCGCCACGACAGCCGGCGCGCCGCCGCCAGCAAGGCCTGCGCCGGCGATGCGTCCAGCGCCGTCTCGAAACTGCCCGCCGACCCCATCAACGCAAGCACCAGCGTGACTTCCCCCGTGTGATCGAACACCGGTACCGCCACCGTGTCGATTCCGGGCACGGGGTTGCTCTGCGCCGTATCGAATCGTTGTTCGCGAATCACCTTCAACCGCGCGGCAAAATCGGCTGGCGGCGTCGACGCGCGCCCTTCCGCGCCGAGGCCCGCCATGCGCACCGATTCCTGTGCGAGCATGCCGCCGAGTACCGCATCGGGCAGGAACGCCGCGAACGTGCGCCCCATGGCGGTGTTCACCAACGAGAGCACCGTGCCGATGCGCAAGCTCACGTGCTGCGGACGCATCGCCTCCTCAAGCCGAACCACCGTGGGGCCGACCGGCCCCAGCACGGCCATCGCGGCCGACAGCCCGGTGGCGTGAGCCAGCGCAAGAATCTCCGGCTCGGCTTCCCCCGTAGGCGAGAGACGCTGCAATGCCATCAAGCCAAGCTCAAGGCTGAGCGCCCCCGCCTCGAAATTGCCGTTCGCATCGCGCGAGAGCAAGCCGGCACGTTGCAGGCTCACCAGATGCGGATGCGCCTTTGCTGGCGCCATCCCCGCGTCGCGCGCCAGCGCGTTGAGCGGCAGCGGACGCCCCGCCGCCGCCAGCGCCTCGAGCAATGCCCCGGTGCTTTCCAGCGCCTGAATGCCGCGCTGCGGTTTCGCGGGCATCGATGCCACGTCGTCCGGCACCTCGCGCGTTTCCTTTCGGCTTGGCGTCGCGTTCATGCGCCCTCCTTGCCGTCTGCACCACGAGCATCGATTTGCGCGGCGATGTCGCTCGCCGTCGCGCGCAATGCATTCGCCGCCGCGCCGTCCCAGGCGACATCGAGTGCAGCCGTCGGCCCGATCGCGGTGAGCGCGAGACGCAGCCGCCCGCTCGCATCGAACACCGGAGCGCACAGGCTGCTCACCGACGGGCTCGGCGTATTCACGCTACGCGCCACACCGTGCGCGCGTGTCTCGTCGAGCAGCGCATCGAACCCTTCGCGCTCGCTCGGGGATGTCGGCATCTGCTCACGCCACGCCTGCGGCCATTGCGCCTGCGGGGTGAAGGCGCAAAACGCCCGCCCGGTCGACGTCGTCGTGAGCGACATGACCGATCCCACGTGCAGATTCACATGCAACGGAAACGCCGCACGCTCGAAATGCACGACGAGCGGGCCCTGCGGCGCACTCGTGCAGATCGCGACACAAAGCCCCGTCTCGCGTGCCAGCGCAACGACACGCGGCACCGCCGCGCGATACGCCGGGTCGTTCTCGAGATGCAGCAACGCGAGACGCAACGTCATCGGGCCCGGCGTGTAGTCGCCCGACATCGGGTCGCGCTTGAGCAAGCCGAGCCGCGTGAGGCTTACCAGATACGGATGCGCCTGCGCAGGCGGCAGCCCGGCGAGCGCGGCGAGATCGCCGGGCCCCAGCGCCCGGTGCGCCTGCGCCAGCGCCTGAAGCACGCGCGCCGCCACGTCCACGCTTTGCACGCCGCGCGAGGCACGCCCGGGTTGGCCGCTCGCGTCGGCCGTGCCGTCCATCGGAATTCGATTCATGCGATCAAGGGAGGCGGGCTCCCAAAGGAAAATGGCCTAGATTCTAAACAAGTCGACGCCCGCAATGGCATCGATCCCGATGTTCCTCGGGGTTAACCCAAGACGGGAACGTCATTCCATCGCTCACGAAGCAACATTAGCAAATAACGATACTATTTGTCATTGACAAATATTAAAGGCATTTCGTAAGATGGCTTCATCCACCCCATCAGTCGCATCATCCCCGCAGACGAGATAAGAGAGAGACAAGCATGGCCAAAGCATTCGCCTCGCAAGCCGACCTGGAAACCAAGAAGGTCACATTTACCCAATTGTCGGAAAACACCTGGGCCTACACGGCCGAGGGCGACCCGAACTCCGGCGTCATCATCGGCGACGACGGCGTGATGATCGTCGACACGACAGCCACGCCCGCCATGGCGCAGGATCTCATCGCGAAGATCCGCACAGTCACCGACAAGCCGATCAAGTATGTGGTGCTCTCGCACTATCACGCCGTGCGCGTGCTGGGTGCGTCGGCCTACTTCGCCGAAGGTGCGCAGCAGATCATCGCAAGCCGTGGCACGTACGAGATGATCGTCGAGCGCGGCGAAGCCGACATGAAGTCGGAGATCGAGCGCTTTCCGCGTCTGTTCGCCGGTGTCGAAACGGTGCCGGGTCTCACGTGGCCGACGCTCGTCTTCGAGAAGGAAATGACGCTCTTCCTCGGCAAGCTCGAAGTGAAGATCGCGCACCTCGGTTCGGGTCACACCAAGGGCGACACCGTGGTGTGGCTGCCGTCGCAAAAGGTGCTGTTCTCGGGCGATCTGGTCGAGTACGACGCCGCCTGCTACACCGGTGACGCGCAACTCGCCGAATGGCCGGCCACGCTCGACGCGCTGGCCGCGCTCGGCGCCGAAAAGCTCGTGCCGGGCCGGGGCCCTGCCCTGACCACGCCCGACGATGTCGCCAAGGGCCTGGCGTACACGAAGGACTTCGTGACAACGTTGTTCGAAGCGGGCAAGCAGGCCGTCGAACAGAAGCTCGATCTGAAGGGTGCGATGGCGCTTACGCGACGCGAGATGGATCCGAAGTTCGGTCATGTCTTTATCTATGAACACTGCCTGCCGTTCGATGTGACCCGCGCGTTCGACGAAGCGAGCGGCATCACGCATCCGCGCATCTGGACGGCGCAGCGCGACAAGGAAATGTGGACCGCCCTGCAGGACTGAGTTCGCGCCGAGCGCAACATCAAAAGTAAAAAGCGGAACCCGCCGGGGCACGTGCGCCGGTGCGGTGCCGACGATGGAGACATTGCATGAGCAGCATCGATTACCAGCGCCTGACGTTCGATTACCGGCCTTGCGCAGAACAGTCCGGCAACGCCGCAGGTGAGATCCACCCGGTCATCGTGGTCGGCGCGGGGCCGGTGGGACTGGCCGGCGCCATCGACCTTGCGCAGCAAGGCGTGCCCGTGATCGTGCTCGACGACGACTGCACGCTCTCGGCCGGCTCACGCGCCATCTGTTTCGCCAAGCGTACGCTCGATATCTTCGACCGTCTCGGCTGCGGCGAGCGCATGGTGCAAAAGGGCGTGCGCTGGAACGTCGGCCGCGTGTTCCTGCGCGATCAGGAGGTCTACAACTTCGATCTGCTGCCCGAAGCGGGACACCATCGCCCGGCGTTCATCAATCTTCAGCAGTACTACGTCGAAGGCTATCTCTACGAGCGCGCACGCGAACTGCCGAACATCGACATCCGTTGGAAGCACAAGGTCGTCGGACTCACCCAGCAGGGCACGCCCGGCACGCCTGAGGCGAGCGTCACGCTCACGGTCGAGACGCCCGACGGCGAGTATCAAACCAGCGCACGTTACGTCGTGGCCGCCGACGGATCGCGCAGCCCCGTGCGCAAGTTGATCGGTGTGGACACCCACGGACGCACATTCAAGGACCGCTTCCTGATCGCCGACGTGAAGATGACGGCAGACTTCCCGACCGAGCGCTGGTTCTGGTTCGATCCGCCGTTCCATCCGAATCAATCCGTGCTGCTGCATCGACAACCCGACAACGTGTGGCGCATCGATTTCCAATTGGGATGGGACGCCGACCCGGCCGTCGAGAAGACGCCCGAGCGCGTGATCCCGCGCGTGCAAGCCTTGCTCGGCCCGGACGCCAAATTCAGCCTGGAGTGGGTCAGCGTCTACACCTTCTCGTGCCTGCGCATGGACGACTTCCGTCACGGTCATGTGCTGTTCGCCGGAGACGCCGCGCATGGTGTGTCGCCGTTCGGCGCGCGCGGTGCGAACAGCGGCGTGCAGGATGCGGAGAACCTCGCGTGGAAACTGGCGCGGGTGCTCGCCGGTCAGGCGCCGGATACGCTGCTCGATACTTACGCCCGTGAGCGCGAATTCGCCGCCGACGAGAACATCCGCAACTCGACGCGTTCCACCGATTTCATCACGCCCAAGAGCCCCGTCTCGCGGGTCTTTCGCGATGCCGTGCTGATGCTCGCCCGCGATCACGCGTTTGCGCGTCAGTTGGTCAACAGCGGGCGGTTGTCCGTGCCCGCCGTGCTGAGCGAGTCGACATTGAATACGCCGGAGCGCGACACGTTTGCGGGACGCATGGTCCCGGGCACGGCCTGCGTCGACGCGCCGCTCGTCCGGCATGGGCAGGACGGCTGGCTGCTGCCTCGCCTGGGCGGGCGCTTCGTCGCGCTCGTATTCGGTGCGCCGGCGTCGCTCGATGCGGCATCGCTCGCAAGCCTCGATGCCCTCGCGAACGACAGCGTGCCCGTCGTGTCATTGTTCGTCACGCCGGATGCCGAAGCGGCGCAGGACGCGCGCGGCGAACCCCATAGCGTCTGGCACGACGCGCAAGGCCTGGCGGCCCAACGCTATGACGCCGCGCCGGGAACGGTGTATCTGATTCGTCCGGATCAACACGTGTGCGCGCGGTGGCGCAGCGTCGACGCGACGGCGATTGCCGCCGCGCGCGAGCGCGCCTTGGGACGTACCGCCCCGGAAGTCGCGCCGATGCAATGCGCGGCCTGACGTGCCTCGGGCCAACCGCATCGACCCACATCCCGATCCCATCGATCCCGCAGTAAGGAGCCCCTTCATGGCACTCGATACACAACCGCGTCTGACGCGTCCGGACGACTTCTACGAAGCCCTGATCGACATGCACCGAGATCTCGACGAGGCGCAAAGTCAGGCCGCCAACGCGCAACTGATCCTGCTGCTCGCCAACCAGATCGGCGATCACGACACGCTGCTTTCGGCGCTTCGGCTGGCGCGCGCTGGCGCACTGGGCACCGCGACGAGTGGTTCGACGGACGGTCCGCACGCGTGACACAAGCAAAAGCGGGGCGCCCGGCCATCGGGCGCCCCGCTTTGTTCGACGCGAGACCGCGCAAGCAACGCGCGGGCGTGCGTTACACCACCACCATCTGCGAAATCTTCTGCGCGGCCGCGAGCAGGGGCGCGAGGAATGTAGCTTCCATTTCCGCTGCCGACGTCCGGTTGGCCTGACCACTGACATTCATCGCCGCGATCACCTGCCCCGCGCGATTGCGAATTGGCGCAGCGATCGAAATCATCCCCTCTTCCAACTCCTGATCGACAATGGCCCACCCTTGGGCGCGCACGTCGAGAATGCGTTGACGCAACGTGTCGATATCCGTCACCGTGCGGCGCGTGTGCTGACGAATGTCCGCGCGACGCAAGGCGGCGTCGAGTTCGTCGTCGGGCAACGCCGAGAGCATGACGCGCCCCATCGAGGTACACCATGCCGGCAGACGGCTGCCGATCGACAGGTTGATCGACATCACCTTGCGCACCGGCACGCGCAGGACATAGACGATGTCGTCGCCATCGAGCACCGAGGCGGAACTGCTCTCATGCACTTGCTGCACCAGCGCCTCCATGAACGGCTCGGCCAGATTCCACAGCGGCATCGACGTCAGATACGAGAAGCCGAGGTCGAGAATACGCGGCGTGAGCCGAAACAGGCGCCCCTCACTTCGCACGTAGCCCAGCGCTTCGAGCGTGAGCAGAATGCGTCGCGCCCCCGCACGGGTGAGGCCCGACGCCTGTGCGACTTCCGAGAGCGTCTGCGCCGGACGCGTCGCGTTGAACACCTTGACCACGGCCAACCCGCGCGCAAACGACTGCACATAGGAGTCACCCGGTTTCTTGTCGGTGGGGTCGGTAGCGTCGTTGGGCACGGGTGTCATGGAAAAGGCGGATGGCGAAAGGCAATGGAACGGCAAGCGTAATGGATTTGTGTCGCCGGTTCCACCGCACGACACACGCCACCGCGTCGCCTGCGCCAGACCGGCGTTCCCCCCCTCGGGCCGACCCTCGCTTGACGGCCGACAAGAGAAGGCTTACGCTGTTCTTATAGCGAATATATGTTCGCTATAAGAACATTGTGAACCAGACGATGCCGCCTGACAAGTCGCCGTCGCCGGGAGACACTCAACAAGGGTCACGGGCGCGAGTCCGCCAGCCCGATGGAACTGCCCAGGAGGCACGTGTGATCAACAAGATTTACGATTCGCTCGCCAGCGCGGTGGCCGACGTTCACGACGGCGCGACGATCATGATTGGCGGCTTCGGCAATGCCGGGATGCCCTCGGCGCTCATCGACGCCCTGATTGAGCAAGGCTCGCGCGAACTGACCATCGTCAACAACAATGCCGGCAACGGCGAGACTGGCCTCGCCGCCCTGCTGGGTGCCGGGCGCGTGCGCAAGATTATCTGCTCGTTCCCGCGCCAGACCGACTCGCAGGTGTTCGACGCGCTCTACCGCGCGGGCAAGATCGAGCTGGAACTCGTGCCGCAGGGCAATCTGGCCGAGCGTATTCGCGCCGCGGGCGCCGGCATCGGCGGCTTCTTCACGCCGACCGGCTACGGCACGCTGCTCGCCGAGGGCAAGGAAACGCGCGTCATCGACGGCAAGCCGTACGTGTTCGAACTGCCGATCCACGCCGACTTCGCGCTCATCAAGGCGCTCAAAGGCGACCGCTGGGGCAACCTCGTGTATCGCAAGACCGCGCGCAACTTCGGCCCGATCATGGCCACGGCGGCCAAGTGCGCCATCGTTCAGGTGAATGAAGTCGTCGAGCTTGGCGAGCTCGATCCGGAAGCCGTGGTGACGCCCGGCATCTTCGTTCAACGCGTTGTCGCGGTGCCTGGCGCCGCACGCGCCTGATCCCCATCTGATTTCGGAGCACGACATGAACCGACTGACCCGCGACCAGATGGCCGCCCGCGTCGCCCAGGACATTCCCGACGGCGCCTACGTGAACCTCGGCATCGGCTTGCCGACCGCTGTTGCCAATCACTTGCCTGCCGAGCGAGAGATCATTCTCCAGAGCGAAAACGGCGTGATCGGCATGGGCCCGGCCCCCGCCAAGGGCGAAGAGGACGAAGACCTTATCAACGCCGGCAAGCAACCCGTCACGCTCAAGCCGGGCGGCGCCTACTTCCACCATGCCGATTCGTTCGCGATGATGCGCGGCGGCCACCTCGACTTCTGCGTGCTCGGCGCGTTCCAGGTCTCGAAGACGGGCGACCTCGCCAACTGGCACACCGGCGCTCCCGACGCCATTCCAGCCGTCGGCGGTGCGATGGATCTCGCCAGCGGCGCCAAGCAGGTGTTCGTGATGATGGAACACCAGACCAAGCAGGGCGATAGCAAGATCGTCGAGCAGTGCACTTATCCGCTCACCGGCGTGGGTTGCGTCACGCGCATCTACACCGATCTGGCGGTGATCGATGTCGCCCCCGAGGGCCTGCGCGTCGTCGAGATGGTCGACGGCCTCACGCTCGACGAACTCCAGCGTGTGACCGGCGTGACGCTGCTGCCCTCGCCGGCCGTTGCCTGACGCGACACCCCCATCGCCGGGACATCGCCTGATGTGACCCGGCGTTTTTTCATCTGCGAGACTCCCTGCGCGAGTTTCGATTCGGCTGAGGTAGACCCATGAGTGAAGTCTTTATCTGCGACGCGATTCGCACCCCGATCGGCCGCTACGGCGGCGCGCTGTCCTCCGTGCGTGCCGACGACCTCGGCGCCATTCCGCTCAAGGCGCTCATGGCGCGCAACGGCGGCGTCGACTGGACGCAGGTCGACGACGTGATCTTCGGCTGCGCCAACCAGGCCGGGGAAGACAACCGCAACGTGGCGCGCATGTCGTCGCTGCTGGCCGGCCTGCCGCAAGACGTGCCGGGCGCCACGCTCAACCGCCTGTGTGGTTCGGGCATGGACGCCATCGGCACCGCCGCGCGCGCCATCAAGGCGGGCGAAGCCGGTCTGATGATCGCCGGCGGCGTGGAGAGCATGAGCCGTGCGCCGTTCGTGATGGGCAAGGCGGCGAGCGCGTTTTCGCGTCAGGCGGAGATTTACGATACGACCATCGGCTGGCGTTTCGTCAATCCGCTGATGAAGGCACAGTACGGTGTAGATTCGATGCCCGAGACGGGCGAGAACGTCGCGACCGAGTTCGGCATCAGCCGTGAAGATCAGGATCGCTTTGCGGTGCGTTCGCAGGAAAAGGCCGCACGCGCCCAGGCCGATGGCACGCTGGCCCAGGAAATCACGCCGGTGTCCATCGCCCAGAAGAAGGGCGAGGCGATCGTGGTGGATCGCGACGAACATCCGCGTGCAACGAGCATGGAAGCGCTCGCCAGACTCAAGGGCGTGGTACGCCCGGATGGCACCGTGACCGCCGGCAACGCTTCTGGCGTCAACGACGGCGCCTGCGCACTGCTGTTGGCAGACGAGGCGAGTGCGGCGCGCTTTGGCCTGACGCCGCGTGCCCGCGTTCTGGGCATGGCGACGGCAGGGGTGGCACCGCGCATCATGGGCATCGGTCCGGCTCCCGCAACGAAAAAACTGCTCGCTCGGCTCGGTATGTCGATCGATCAGTTCGATGTGATCGAACTCAACGAAGCGTTTGCGAGCCAGGGCCTGGCCGTGCTGCGTCAGCTCGGCGTGGCCGACGATGACCTGCGCGTCAATCCGAACGGCGGCGCCATTGCGCTGGGCCATCCGCTCGGCATGAGCGGCGCACGTCTGGTGACGACGGCGATGTATCAGCTCCAGCGTACGGGTGGTCGCTTTGCGCTGTGTACGATGTGCATTGGGGTCGGCCAAGGCATCGCTATCGCCATCGAAGCGGTGTAATCCCACCACACCGCCTGGGTTTCAGGGCCGGGCGTGCGTGCGGGACTCGGTAAGTCCCGCCACGCCTCGCCCGGGTCCCGTCGGCATGATCGATGCCGGTCGGGACGCGTCTGCCCTCAATCTCCTTCCGTCCTTCCTCAGGTTCCCCTGACCGTTCAGACAGCCTTGGCGACGTCGCGCATGACGGCGTCGAAGAACGTTGTCTGCGCGTCCGCTTCGCTGCGGGCATACGCGCGGTTGATGCCGCTGATCACTGCCCGAATCGATGCGGTCGTCAGATTCGCATCGATGCCCACGCCGAAAGCACTGCCCACGATGGCGTCGCCGGCCATCTCCGCGATGGCGATCGCGCGGGCGTCGGCCCCTTGCGTGAGCGCGCGCTCCTCGTAGTGCTGAACGCGCACAGGCGTACGCATGGCGTGCATCAGGGCGTCCAGCGGTCCGTTACCGGTGCCCGAGACGGTCGTGCGCTGACCGTGAATGTCGACCGTCACGGCGATATGCTGGCGGCCGTCCCGCTCGGACAGCGTGTGACCGACGTACGCGACCGGCTCGCTCGACGCCACGTATTCCTTCTGGAACAGTTGCCAGATCTGCGACGCGGTGACTTCGGCCCCCGTCTCGTCGGTGTAACGCTGTACGGCCGAGCTGAAATCGACCTGCAGGCGACGCGGCATCTGCACGCCATACGACTGCTCGAGCAGATAGGCGATGCCGCCCTTGCCCGACTGGCTGTTCACGCGAATGATCGAGTCGTACGTGCGGCCGAGATCGCTCGGGTCGATGGGCAGGTACGGCACTTCCCAGACGGCGTCCGGTTTTTGCGCGGCCAGGCCCTTCTTGATGGCGTCCTGATGCGAACCGGAGAATGCGGTGAACACCAGGTCGCCGACATACGGATGACGCGGATGCACGGGCAACTGCGTGCATTCCTCCGACGTGCGGGCGATCTCGTTGATGTTCGAGAAATCGAGGCCCGGATCCACGCCCTGCGTGTACAGGTTCAAACCGAGGGTGACGAGGTCGACGTTGCCGGTGCGTTCGCCGTTGCCGAAGAGGCAACCTTCGATGCGGTCGGCACCGGCCATCACGGCCAGCTCGGCCGCGGCCACGGCCGTGCCGCGATCGTTGTGCGGGTGGACCGAGAGAATCAGCGAATCGCGGCGCGCGAGGTGACGGTGCATCCACTCGATCTGGTCGGCGTAGTGGTTCGGCGTGCCGATCTCCACCGTGGCCGGCAGGTTGACGATGCACTTGCGCTGCGGCGTGGGTTGCCACACGTCGAACACCGCGTCGCACACGTCCTTGGCGAACTCGAGTTCGGTGCCGGTGAACGTCTCTGGGCTGTATTGCAGCGTCCATTGCGTGTCCGGCGCGGCGTCGGCACAGCGTTTGATCGTCTTGGCCGCAGCCACGGCAAGCGCCTTCACACCGGGCTGATCGAGGTTGAAGACGATGCGGCGGAATTCGGGCGCGGTCGCGTTGTAGAGGTGGACGATGGCGCGCGGTACGCCCTTGAGGGCGGCGAAGGTGCGCTCGATGAGGTCGTCACGGGCCTGCGTGAGGACTTCGATGGTGACGTCGTCGGGAATGTGACCGCCTTCGATCAGTTCGCGCACGAAGTTGAAATCGGTATCGGACGCCGACGGGAACGCCACTTCGATTTCCTTGAAGCCAATGGCGACGAGCGTCTTGAACATGCGCATCTTGCGCTGGGCATCCATCGGCTCGAACAAGGCCTGGTTGCCGTCTCGCAGATCGGTGCTCATCCAGATCGGGGCACGCGTGATGGTGCGGCTCGGCCATTGTCGGTCGGGGATATTGACCGGGGTGAACGGGCGGTACTTCGTGGCGGGGTGCTTCAACATGGCGTAGTCTCAAGGGTCGGCAAAAGTGGCAACCGGACGACGCATGAACGCAGATAAGCTACGACCGCCGGTTGGAGGAACCGGGGCTCAGATCGGCGTAACTGGGGAAAATCAGCGGTGCTTCAGAGAAGTCTTCAGACGATGCACGCGCGCAGCAACGGACCAAGCCCGGTGGAGCGGGCTAGTAGTCGTAGCGAGAGGGAGAATTGCGCGGTGATCATGGCCCTCATGAAATCACAGAGTTTCGGACGCTGTCAACCATGATGTGTTGTCTCATGACATTTCCCTCGTGGGCCGGCACGCACCGGCGCGGTCGTCGTCGACCCGCGGCCCCGGGGATCGGGCGCCTCGTCAGGGCGTGAGCGGCACGGCCGAGGTGCACTTGATCTCGTCGAGACAAACGCTCGACTTGACGGCACTCACCCCGGGAATCCGCATCAGTGTATCGAGCAGAAACTCGGACAGCGCCTTCAGATCACGGGCCACGACCTTGAGCACGTAGTCGATATCCCCCGTCACGGAAAAGCACTCTTGAATCTGTGCCAGCTCCGCCACCAATCCCTTGAAATTCGACAGGTCGCGGATATGACCGCGCTCCATCGTCACGTGGACAAAGGCGACCACGCCAAAGCCGAGCCGCTGCGCGTCGAGCCGTGTGTCGTAGCCCTTGATCACCCCCATCTCCTCGAGCCGCCGGTGACGCCGCAACGTCTGAGCAGGCGACAGCTTGATCGCCTCGGCCAGCTCAAGATTCGAAATTCGCCCGTGCGACTGCAATACCCCCAGCAACCGGACGTCGATTCGATCGATCTCGATGTCATGCACTTTTATCTCTCCTCAGGCACATATCACGAAATATTAGTGCAAAAACTAGGGTTTCCCTAACACCGTTACGAAATCCTATTTTGCGGTGCCCCCCTTACACTGAGCGCGGTAAAACGTCGCACGTGCGTGCCACCTTCCCACTATTTCAGGGATTACGGCGAGCGGAACGGGCCCGCCGGTTTATCCCAACCCGACGGTCGACAAAGCGCAATTTTGTTGCACTTTCCGCCGTCACCCGGCGTTCGACGAATCTGACACCTTATCCATCACCTGACCCAGCCGAGACGATCATGGCCGACCTGTTTGACAACCCGATGCAACTGATGGGCTTCGAATTCGTGGAATTCGCGTCGCCTACCCCGAATGTCCTCGAACCCATTTTCGAGCAGATGGGCTTCACGCTGGTGGCGCGTCACCGTTCGAAGGACGTAGTGCTGTACCGCCAGGGCGACATCAACTTCATCGTGAACCGCGAGCCGAACAGCGAAGCGGCCTACTTCGCCGCCGAGCACGGCCCGAGCGCCTGCGGCATGGCATTCCGCGTGAAAGACTCGCACAAGGCCTACGCCCGTGCACTGGCGCTCGGTGCGCAGCCGGTAGAGATCGAGACCGGCCCGATGGAGCTGCGTCTGCCCGCGATCAAGGGCATCGGCGGTGCGCCGCTGTATCTGATCGATCGCTTCGAGGAAGGCAAGTCGATCTATGACATCGACTTCGAATTCATCGAGGGCGTCGACCGTCATCCGGTCGGCCACGGCCTGCGTCTGATCGACCACCTGACGCACAACGTTTATCGCGGCCGCATGGCCTATTGGGCGAGCTTCTACGAGAAGCTGTTCAACTTCCGCGAGATCCGCTACTTCGACATCTCAGGCGAATACACGGGCCTGACATCCAAGGCCATGACCGCGCCCGATGGTAAAATTCGCATCCCCCTGAACGAGGAATCCGCCAAGGGCAGCGGCCAGATCGAGGAATTCCTGATGGCCTTCAACGGCGAAGGCATTCAGCACATTGCGTTCCTCACCGACAACCTGCTTCAGGTGATCGACAACTTGCAAATGGCCGGCGTCGAGCTCATGACCGCGCCGAACGACTTCTACTACGATGCGCTCGAGACCCGTCTGCCCGGCCATGGCCAGCCGATCGGCGAACTGAAGTCGCGCGGCATTCTGCTCGACGGCACGACCGAAGGCGGCAAGCCGCGCCTGCTGTTGCAGATCTTCTCGAAGACGCTGCTCGGCCCGGTGTTCTTCGAGTTCATCCAGCGCGAGGGTGACGACGGCTTCGGCGAAGGCAACTTCAAGGCGCTGTTCGAATCGCTCGAGCGCGATCAGATCGAGCGAGGTACGCTCAAGGTCTGAGTCCGGGGGAGACACGATCGTCGGCACAGGCCGACGATCCCAAAGGACACGGCGACGGCGTCATAAGCGCTGCGCCGTGGCGGCTCAACGGTTCCGGTTCGTACGCACACAGAACGAAACAGAGAAGCGCGCCGCATGGCAACGAAGGTAGGGTAAGGAACAGACATGTCCGCCAACGCACCACAAGAAGGCTCGCTCCACCGCGGCCTGAAGAATCGTCACATCCAATTGATCGCGCTGGGTGGCGCGATCGGCACCGGCCTCTTTCTCGGCATCGCCCAAACCATCAAGACCGCCGGCCCGTCAGTGCTGCTGGGCTATGCCATTGCCGGCGTCATCGCGTTTTTCATCATGCGCCAGCTCGGCGAAATGGTCGTCGACGAGCCGGTCGCCGGCTCGTTCAGCTACTTCGCCAACAAGTATTGCGGGCATTTCGCGGGCTTCGTGTCCGGCTGGAACTACTGGGTGCTTTACGTGTTGGTGTCGATGGCCGAACTCTCGGCCGTGGGCATCTACGTCCAGTACTGGTGGCCGGCCATTCCCACGTGGGTCTCGGCCCTCGTGTGCTTTGGCGTCATCAACGCCATCAATCTCTCCAGCGTGAAGTCGTACGGCGAGATGGAATTCTGGTTCTCCATCATCAAGGTCGCCGCCATCGTCGGCATGATCGGGTTCGGCGGCTATCTGCTGGTCTCCGGCAACGCCGGCCCTGAAGCCAGCGTGACCAACCTGTGGCGACACGGCGGTTTCTTCCCGAACGGCGTATCGGGCCTCGTCATGGCGATGGCCGTCATCATGTTCTCCTTCGGGGGACTGGAACTGGTCGGCATCACGGCGGCGGAAGCGGACAACCCGTCGCACACGATTCCGCGCGCGACCAACCAGGTCATCTACCGCATTCTGATTTTCTACGTTGGCGCGCTCGGCGTGCTGCTCTCGCTGTACCCGTGGGAGAAGGTGGTATCCGGCGGCAGCCCGTTCGTGCTGATCTTCCACGCACTGAACAGCAATGCCGTGGCCAACGTGCTCAACGCGGTGGTATTGACCGCGGCACTATCGGTCTACAACAGCTGCGTGTACTGCAACAGCCGCATGCTCTACGGTCTGGCCGGTCAAGGCAATGCGCCGCGTGCGCTGCTCAAGGTCAACCGTCGTGGCATTCCGCTGCTGGCGCTGGGCGTCTCGGCCGCCGCGACCGCCGTGTGCGTGGTGATCAATTACTTCATGCCCGGCAAGGCGTTCGAACTGTTGATGGGGCTGGTCGTGTCGGCCCTGATCATCAACTGGGCGATGATCAGTGTGATCCACTTGGTCTTCCGTCGTGCCAAGGCGCGCGCGGGCGAGACAACGCTGTTCAAGAGCCTCGGCTACCCGCTCACGAACTACCTGTGCCTGGCGTTCCTCGGCGGCATTCTGGTCGTGATGTACCTGATTCCGGACCTGCGCATTTCGGTCTACCTGATCCCGGTGTGGCTGGTGGCGCTCGGCATCGGCTATCGGGTGCGTCAGAAAACAAACCGCGTAGCCCCGATTCAGGCCAGGGCGGCACGCTGAGGTCCCCCCGCTCAATGCCGACGGCCACCGGCGGCAGCGGGTCGCAACGCGTCGCGGTCTCGCCTCGGGGACCAACCACCCGGGGCGTACCCAGCGATACCTCACTAGCGGTATCATCAACTGTTTGGCGCCGTCGGGGCCGCCGGAGCCGCACCGACGGTCCGGTGGCCCCCAGCCCGCATTCCACCGACTTTCTCTCGTTTTTCCAGGAACCGCCATGTTCGAACATATCGATGCCTATCCCGGTGACCCGATCCTCTCGCTCAACGAGAATTTCGCCAAGGATCCCCGTACCAACAAGGTCAACCTGAGCATCGGCATCTACTACGACGACGATGGCCGCCTTCCGGTCATGCAGGCTGTGCGAGAAGCCGAAGCGCAGTTGCTCGGCGAAGTCGGTCCGAAGCCGTACCTGCCGATGGCGGGGCTCGCCACCTATCGCGACGCCGTGCAAGCGCTCGTGTTCGGCGACGACTCGCCGGCACGCGCCGACGGTCGCATCGCTACGGTGCAGACGCTCGGCGGCTCGGGCGCGCTCAAGGTGGGCGCCGATTTCATCAAGCGCTACTTCCCCGGCGCGCAGGTCTGGGTGAGCGATCCCACGTGGGACAACCATCGCTTCATCTTCGAGCGTGCCGGTTTCACCGTGAATACGTATCCGTATTACGACGAAGCCACCGGCGGCCTGCGTTTCGACGCGATGGTCGACGCCATCGACAAGCTGCCTGCGCGTAGCGTGGTGCTGTTGCACGCGTGCTGTCACAACCCGACCGGCGTCGATCTGAACGACGCGCAGTGGGTGCAGCTGATCGACGTGCTCAAGAAGCGCGAGTTGTTGCCCTTCGTCGATATGGCGTATCAAGGCTTCGGCTCGGGTCTGGACGCCGACGCGTTCGTGATTCGCGAACTGGCCCGTCAGGGCGTGCCGGCCTTCGTCGCCAACTCGTTCTCGAAGAACTTCTCGTTGTATGGCGAGCGTTGCGGCGGCTTGTCGGTCATCTGCGAGTCGGCGGAAGCGGCGGATCGCGTGCTCGGTCAGCTCACGAGCGCGGTGCGTTCGAACTACAGCAACCCGCCGACGCACGGCGCGAAGATCGTGGCCAAGGTGTTGAGCACGCCGGCACTGCGCAAGTCGTGGGAAGCCGAACTCATGGCCATGTGCCAGCGCATTACGCGCATGCGCGGCGCGATTCACGACGGCCTTCGTGGACACGTCCCCGAGACGATGCTCTCGCGCTACCTCGAGCAGCGCGGCATGTTCACGTACACGGGGCTGTCGGCGACGCAGGTCGATGTGCTGCGTGACACTTACGGCGTCTATCTGATCCGCTCGGGCCGCATGTGCGTGGCGGGCCTCAACGAGAAGAACGTGGCGGTGGTGGCCGACAGCATTGCCAAGGTGCTGAGCCACGGCTGAGCGTCGCTCGATACCGGAAGCTCCACGAAAAGGGACGGCGCGTGCCGTCCCTTTTTCATTCCAACGCGGCGTGCTTGACGCGCCGCGCCGCACCGCAAGCTTTTCCGCCGTCTTTCGTCATCCGCGTTCCGTGGCGAGGTACCGCCACGACAGCCCTACCCCATCGCGCACGACCTTGCCCGCCGAGCCCTCGGGAAAGTGGGCTGGGAACACCGTGGTTCCGGCGTCGAGCGCCAGATCGAGCAGCCCGCGGCGAGACTCGCCGGCCTGAACCGGATCGAGACAGAACGCCGAACACCACTCGGGACGATAGACCTGCACGGGGCTGTGCATGACATCGCCGGAAAACAACGCGGTCTCCCCGCGAGACGCGATCGAGATGGCCATGTGCCCTGCGCTGTGGCCCGGCGTCGGCAGAAAGCGAATGCCGTCGAGCACCTGCTCACCGGCGTCGGGCACCTCATGCACAAGACCGGCGTCGAGCAGCGGCAACACGCTGTCCTCGAACACCATTCGGCGTGCGGCACCCGGGCCGGTGTCAAAGAACTCGCGCTCGCGCCGGGCGAAGACATACGTGGCGTTGGGAAAGACCGGCACCCAGCGCTCTCCTTCGCGAAAGGTGTTCCAGCCAACGTGATCGACGTGGAGGTGTGTATTGAACACGTAGTCGACCCGTTGGCGATCAAACCCCGCGGCGCTCAAGCGCTCCAGCACCGGGTTGGACAAGCGGTCGAACAACGGACTGAAGGCGCGCATCTTGTCATTGCCGATGCCGGTGTCGACGACGATCGTCAAGCCGGCGAACTCCACGATCCAGAGATGCGTTTGCAATGCGACGCGTCCATTCGAGTGATCGAACGAGGCCGGCGAGAGCCTTGTCGCGAGATCGGCCCCGGCCTCGGCTTCCCAATCGGGGAACAGTCGCGGCGCGGACAACGCAAACGCGGTCTCGAAGATGCCCGTGATTCGGGCGGATCCCACATGAAAGACGGGTACAGACGGCGTCATGTTCGAACTCCAGGACGTTATCCAGAAGAATAAGCTGCGTATGCAGTGACCGGCGCATCACTCGCTACCGGATGCCAATGCCACCGCGGCGCGGCGCGTGGCAAGCGCATAGCAAAGGAAGCTGGCAATCGCCGCGACCGTCCCCACCAGCGCAAGCGCCGTGCCCAGACTACTTGCCGTTCTTCCAAGGTGCTCGTTGATCGCGCCAACCGCAAACGGCCCCACACTGCCGCTGATGGCATTCGTCATGAAGACGAGCAGCGCGATCGCCCGACCACGCATCCGGTTCGGCAGCGCGATCTGAAGCGGAACAGGCGCGAGCGCCATGGCGATGCTGGCGGCGAACGCGCATACACCATACAGCACCACTGCCGCCAGACTATGGCTCATCAGCGGCATCGCAAACGCGGCAGGAATCAGAATGGCCGCGCCGCCCGTGGACAGCCCCAGTACCCGGCGCAGCGCACTGCGATCGGTCGCACGCGCGGCGAGCAGGCCCGCACACACCACACCGAGCACGCCCCCCAGCATGTACGCGGGCGCCGCAAGTTCGCCGACCGTCCGGGCGTCGAGCTGAAACGTGCGCATGAGTAGCGCCGGAAACCAGGCGGCATGGGCGTAAAAAAGTGTGATCAGCGCCACATACGCCGCGAAGTACGGCAGGCAGAAGCGATTCCTGACGAAGAGTTCTCGCATCACCTCCCGCATCGACGGCAGGTCGTCCTCGTCGGCGGCGCCGGCACCTCCGAGACCGCGACGCGCCGGCTCACGCACCGTGAACAACACCAGGGCGCTGAGCAGGAAACCTGGCAGACCGACGGCAACGAAAACGGACTGCCACGGCATCAGCCCATGGGTCGCCAGCCAGGCGCTCGCGGTGTGATCGCTGCTCAGGGTGAACAGAAAGCCGCCACCGAACAATGCCAGCCCGCCACCGACATACGGCCCCAACATGAAGATGCTGCTGGCGCGAGTGACCTTTCGCGGCGCGAAGAGATCGCTGAAGATCGACAGCACGGCAGGGCTGAGTGCCGCTTCCGCCACGGCCGTCCCGGCGCGCGCGAACAACAGTTCCGTGAAGTTGGTCGCAAACCCGCACAGCACGGTCGATGCCCCCCAGATGGCCACACAGGCCGCGATCAGCTTCACGCGATTGGCGCGGTCGACCCAGCGGGCCACGAAAACCCCCGCCGTGGCATAGCACATGGTGAAGGATATCCCTTGCATCAGACCGATCTGCACGTCGGTGAGCCCAAGCGTTTGCTTGATCGGCTGCACGAGAATGCTGACAACCTGACGGTCGAGATAAGAAAACGCAAAGCAAACGAAAAACAGCAGCACCACGTAACCGTAATAGCCGGCACGTTCGTGTTGCTCATCTGCCGGCGTGGCAATGATGGCGGGTTGAGCGCTCATGAGAATGTCCTGTTTGACATGCAATGTGTCGAGATGACGGAGGCGGGGATCGGCGCAGTACGCGTCAGTCCCAGTGACTGTCGCTGGCGAGCAATGCGATGCAGTCGCCCGGTTCCACTCGGGCGAACGTGCGCATGCACATCACCGTGCCATCGCTGCGGAAGGCGATTTCGCGGGGTGCCTCCCACGGGGCGTGCGGATCGAACAGACGCCCCGCCAGTTGCCCCTCGCGCACGTCGTCGCTCAGCCGGAACGCGGGCTCAAAGACTCCGCCCCGCGGCGCGTAGACGTAATGCCTCGGCCCCTGCACCGCCATGACGCGGGTGTCGTGCGACGGTGCCGGGCCGTCCTCCGACGTGACACCCAGCGCGCGCAGAACGCGTTGCAGACCGGCTTCGACGATGGCGAGGTTGGCGGCGTCGCAACCCGCGCCACCACCAAATTCGCCGCAGAGAAATAGTTTGTCGTGGCGTTGCGCCGCAGCGCCGAAAGTGCGGTCTTCGCCGAGCAGATCCATGACCATCGTGTACGGGGCACCGAAGGCGCGAACCAACTGCAGATAGCTTGTGCGGCGCACGGCATCGACGGGCGGCGCGGCCAGCAAGGTCGGCGTGTGGTCGAACGACGCCCCGCCAGCGTGCAAGTCGATCACGACGTCGGCACGGGGCAGCAACTCGGTCTCGACGTAGTGCGCGATCATCTCGGTCGGCGACCCGTTACGCGCGCCGGGAAACAGCCGGTTCAGGTTGCCCTTGTCAATGGGCGACGTGCGCGTGCCGTTCGCGAACGCCGGAAAATTAAGCCCTGGAATCACGATCAAGCGGCCGCGAATCGACATGGCGGGCAGGCGCCGCATCAGCTTCATCAGAGCGATGGGGCCTTCGTATTCGTCGCCATGATTACCGCCCGTGAGCAGCACCGTGGGCCCCGTGTCCGGGCCCGCGTTCAGCACGGCGACCGGAATCGGGACATGGCCGTAAGCAGACCGGTCGTGAGAGTAAGGCAAGCGCAGCGTGCCGGTCTGAAGACCGGTGCGCTCGTAGTCGATATCGGAAGCGATCAGGGAAGCAGAGTTGTGCATGACGAGAGAGTGAAAAGCCAGGCGACGCCTAGGGTGAATTCACTATCGCAGACGCAAAAATGCTTGACCAATGCCGTTCATTGACCTGGGTGATGCCTCAAACGCATCGCCCGAAGCCGCGGCGGTTGCCGCCGCATTTCGTGGTCCCCGTGGTCGTCAAGCCGCCTGAACGGTCGCCAACTGCTCGATGAACCGTTGCAGGGCGGGCTGCGGCGGATGCTGGGCCGAGTGACAGAAGGCCAACGGCAGCCGCACCGAGAGATCGCGAATGGCGGCAAAACGCACGCGTGCCGGCGGCCGGTCGCGGTTCGCATCGTTGACGATCGCCAGCCCGACACCCGCAGACACCAGCGACAGGATCGCCGCCTCGGTCGACACTTCCTGACGAATGTCGAGCGTCAAGCCGCGCTCGGCGCATGCGGCGATCAAACGATCGTAGTACGCGGGATAAACCGCGCGCGGAAAGGCCACGAAGGGGTGCGCGCGAAGCGACGCGATGTCCACGTCTCCCTCGCGCCCCAACGGCCAGTCTGCCGGCACTGCGAGGACGACATCGTGTTCGAGCAGGGGCACCTCGGCGCATCCTTCGCGCAACGCGCCGAAACGATAACAAAACCCGCCGTCCAGCGTGCCAGCCGCGATGGCGTCGAGCTGCTCGGGCGTGTTCATCGGTATCAGTTCGAGCGCCACGTCTGGCGTGGCGCGCTGAAAGGCATTGAAGGCGGCGGGCACCAGACCATCCCAGGACGCGTTCTCGACAAAGCCGATGCGCAACCGGCCGGTGACGCCCGACGCGAGGCGCCGTGCGGTACGGTTCGCGCTTTCGACACGGGCGAGGATGTCACGGGCTTCAGCGAGATAGGCCGTTCCGGCAGCGGTCAGCACGAGGCCGCGCGCCGTGCGCGTGAAGAGCGCCGCCCCGATGGTCTCTTCGAGATCCCGGATCTGCCGGGAGACGGCCGGTTGCGTCACATGCAGAATTTCGGACGCCGCGCGCACGCTCAACTGCTCTGCCACCGCAATGAAATATCGAAGATGCCTGAGTTCCATGGTCTGGCCGAGGAAGGTGCTTCGTGTCTCGCCTGCGCAGACAGCCTCCGCGCGACGGGTCGAAGTGCGAGCAGTCTACCGGAAAAGCCCGACGCCGCCGCGCCCGGCAAGCCTGGCGACTTGGCGGTATATTGGTCGTCCCGCGGCGCTGCGCGTCGCTCCAACACAAACGCATCGATCCTCATGTCCGATCTATCCGCCGATCTGTCCCAGTTTCCCATCACGCGCAAGTGGCCTGCCGCGCACCCCGAGCGTCTGCAACTGTATTCGCTGCCCACCCCCAACGGCGTGAAGGCCTCGATCATGCTCGAAGAAATCGGGCTGCCTTACGAAGTGCACCTGGTGAACTTCTCGACCGACGACCAACTCTCGACCGAGTTTCTCGCGCTCAACCCCAACAACAAGATTCCCGCGATCCTCGATCCCAATGGCCCCGACGGCAAGCCGATGCCGCTGTTCGAGTCGGGCGCGATTCTCTGGTATCTCGCCGAGAAGACCGGCAAGCTGCTGCCCGCCGATCCGGCCGCGCGTTACGAAACGCTGCAATGGGTGATGTTCCAGATGGGGGGCGTGGGGCCGATGTTCGGTCAGGTCGGCTTCTTCCACAAGTTCGCGGGCAAGGACTTCGAAGACAAGCGTCCGCGCGACCGGTACGTGAACGAAGCGAAGCGCCTGCTTGCCGTGCTCGACGCGCGCCTGGCGACACACCGGTGGATCATGGGCGACGAGTACACGATTGCCGATATCGCTACGTTCCCGTGGGTGAGAAACCTCGTCGGCTTCTACGAGGCGGGGGAGCTGGTCGGCTTCGACCAGTTCAAGCACGTGCGACGCGCGCTCGACGCGTTCGTTGCGCGTCCCGCCGTGATTCGAGGCCTCGACATTCCGAAGCGCTCCGCCTGAGCCCCCGGATCAGGCCGGAACGTCGACGCGACGATCGGCCTGTCACTGCGAGCAGGGATGCGTTTAGTTGCGCTCACGCCGGACGTCGGACAAACGATCCGGCGGGCTCGATGCGCCCCGCACGAATTACGGCGAAGCAGGCCCCGATGCGGCTGGCGTCGGGCGCGCCGGCGTCACGAACTGCGTCGCCGGCGACGGTAAGCCGCCCGCCGAGCCGGACGGCAGCGCCGCACCGTTCGACGACGCCGCGCCCGGGCCGTTCCACTCGCCCGGCACGCCCGGAATCGTGGTGCCATATGGCGTGCTCGCGGGCAGACCTGACTCGGGCTGCGCCAGCACGGCCGACGCGACCGGCACCGGCAGCGGCCCGCTATCGCTCGCAGTGGTGGGCGTGGCGTCCGTCGTTGCCTGGACGGGCGCCGGTGCCACCGAATGCTTCACCGGCGCCTTCGCCTTGTGCGCCGGTTCGGGCGTCTTCGTGAACAGCCCCGTCACCCAATCCGAGACGCGCGTCCACCCGTCGCTATACCAATGGTGGTTATCCGGCGCTTCGAACTTCGCATTCGCATCGATCACCTTCGAGCGCAAGGCGCGCGAGAACACGTCGCCGACGATCGGCAACGCGCTGTGCGCGCCCTGCCCCCAGTAATCGCTGCGCAGCGTCACGCGACTGTCGTTGAAGCCGACCCACGCCCCCGCCACCAACTGGGGCTGCATGAGAATGAACCAGCCATCGGCATTGTCTTGCGTCGTGCCGGTCTTGCCCGCCACATCGGCGCGAATGCCGAAACGTGTGCGAATCGCAGTGCCCGTGCCGCGATTGATGACTCCCCGCAGCGTATCGAGCAACGTGTAGTCGTCGTTCACGGAAAGCGCTCGCTCGGCGCGCGCGGGTGAGAACGTGGCGAGCACGTCACCGTCGCTGTTCGTGATCTCGGTGACCATCGTCGGCTCGCGATACTCTCCGCCATCCGCGATGGTGCCGTATGCGCTCACCATCTCCTTGAGTGAGACAGGGCTCGTGCCGAGCGCCAGCGACGGCACCGGATCGAGCTTGCTCTCGCGCACGCCCATTGCCCGCGCCAGGCCGGCCACACGCGACGGCCCCACGTCCTGCATCAGTTGTGCCGTGACGGTGTTGCGCGACTGCGCCAGCGCGTCGCGCAACGTCATGGGCTTGTTGGTCGGCGCGGTGTCGTCGCTCGGTCGCCAGATCTCGCCGCCCGCAAGCGGAATGTCGACGACCTGGTCGACGATGGTGTCATCCGGCGTTCTGCCCTTGACGAACGCGGCGCCATACACGAAGGCCTTGAATGTCGACCCCGGCTGCCGCCGCGCCTGTTGAACGTGATCGAAGGGATCGGTCATAAAGTCGCGGCTGCCGACCCACGCGCGAATTTCACCCGTGCGCGGATCGAGCGCCAGAAAGCCGGCTTGCACCCGGGTCTTCGTTGCGCGCAGATTCTGCATGAACGTCTTGTCGGCGAGCAGGCGCTTCATCGCCGCGTCCGGCGCCTCTCCTCCCGCCACCGCGTTGCGATACTCCGCCGATTCGCGCACGAACGCATGCACCAGCGCCGCGCTGTCGCGCCAGCCACCGCGTGCCGACCAGTTCGCGTCGGCAATACTCTGCAGTTGATTGGCCTGATGCGTGAGCGCCTGCGTGGCCATCGTCTGCAAGCGCGAGTCGATGGTCGTATGCACGACGAGGCCGTCGGAATAAATGTTGTAATCGTGACGATCGGCCCAGCCGATCAGCCACTTGCGCAATTGCTGGGCAAAGTGCGGTGCGGGCCCGGGCTCCTCGGTCTGCCGTTCAAAGTTGATGCGCAGCGGGCGTTTCTGCAACGCGGGGAGCTTCGACGCATCGAGCCCTCCGAACTTGACCATCTGGGCGAGCACGGTATTGCGACGTTGCAGCGCACGCTCCGGGTTGATCACCGGGTTGTAATAGCTGTTGCCCTTGAGCATGCCGACGAGCGTGGCGGCTTCGAGCAAATCGAGGTGGTCGGCCGACTTGTCGAAGTACGTGCGCGCGGCCATCTCGATACCGTACGCGTTGTACAGGAACGGCACCGTGTTCAGGTATGTCTCGAGAATCTCAGGCTTGGTGTAAAGCGCTTCGATTTTCAGAGCGGTGATCGCTTCCTTGAGCTTGCGCGTGAGCGTGGGCGCCCGGCCGATCTCGTCCGGATACAGATTGCGCGCGAGCTGCTGCGTGAGGGTCGACCCGCCCTGCCGGTCGCCGGAGAACGTGTGCAGCGCCGCCGATGCGGTGCGCTTCAGGTCGATGCCATGATGCTCGTAAAAGCGGTGGTCTTCCGTCGCAACCAGTGCCTTGACGACGTTCGGAGATACGTCTTTCAACGGCACCCATTCACGGTTCGCCGGCCGGAATTCGGCAAGCAGCTTGCCGTCGGCCGACAGCACCTGCGCCGGTCGGTCGATCCTGGCGCGCCGGATGTCGCGGATGCTCGGCGTGAATGGAATCAGGATCAACGTGTACGCGACAAGCAGGCACGGCAGCGCCGCGACGGCGATGAGCACGCCCCGGCGCGTGGGGTGACGCACGTGAAACCACGCACGGGCCGCATACGGCTTCAGGGGTTGCGCGAGACGCAGACCATGCCGGCCCGTCTGGGCGACGGCATGCAACAGCGACGAGAACAGCGACGAAATCGGGCGCTTCACGATGGGGGATGGCGTGGCAAAGTCCGCATCCTACCAAAACCGACGGACGAACCCGGCAAGCTCAAGGCACGATCGGCGCCGGCGAGTCCGGTTCGAGCTTGCGCCACACGAAGCCGATATGCTCGCGCATGATGCGGCGCGCCGCTTCGGGCTGGCGGGTACGGATGGCCTCCCACAGTGCAAGATGGTGCGCGAGGATAGTTTCCGACGCCTGCTCGCGCAGATCGAACAGCCCCGAGTTGTTGAGTGAGATGTGCTCGTGGAGCATCTTGGTCACGCTGCCTTGCAGGTGTCGAAGCATCGCATTGTGCGACGCGTTCGCGAGCGCCGTATGAAAATCACCGTCGAGCCGTGACTCGCGCACCGTGTCGCCGCGCTCGTGCGCGTCGACCAGTCCATCGACCAGTTCGGACAGGCGCGCAAGATCTTCATCGGTCGCCCGCACGGCCGCCAGATAGGCGGTGGTGCCCTCCAGCATCAGGCGAAACTCGAGCATGTCCGGACGCAATTCCGGATGATCGCTCACGAGTTGCCGCCACGGCGAAATCAACCCCGTCTGCAGACGATCCGAGACATAAACGCCCGACGCGGCGCGCGTCTTGAGCAAGCCGCGGGCAACGAGACGCTGAAGCGCGGCGCGCACCGTCGAGCGTGCCACGCCCAGCGACAGCGCCAGCGCACGCTCGGACGGAATGCGCTCGCCTGGCGCCCATACGCCTTCGATCAATCGGGTCTCGAGTTCGCGTGTGATGCGCTCGGTCAAAGTGGGACCGCTCACGGTGACGTCTCCTGCAATCGGACAGATGCGTGCGTCGATGCCGACGCGGCGCCCAAGTTGCGACACACGAGCACCTCAATGCCTGGGCGTGCGTCGTCGGCGCGTGTTTTGCCTATGCCGCGATTTTGCCCTGTCGGCTCGCATTCACAGCAACTGGTACGACCAGTTTGCCCGAACGTTTCACGGGTGTCGATCATCGCGTCAGCCGGACGACACGTCCGTGCCAACCGTCGTGCCAACCGCCATTCAGACGCGGCCGCGCGCACGGCGACACCGCCTGACCAAGCCTTATAGCAATCGATCACCAAATCGAGGAGACGCAAGTGGAAGTGTGGGTACAGAACTACGTGCCGGGTGGCACGCTATGGATCGCGGCGCTCATGGCCGCGCTACCGATCATCGTATTCTTTGTCGCCCTGGCGGGACTGCGCATGAAAGCGCATGTCGCGGGCGCGCTGACCGTTGGGATCGCACTGATCATCGCCGTCGCTTACTTCGGCATGCCGGCCAGAATGGCCGCCATGTCCGCCGTGTATGGCTTCGCTTACGGTCTGTGGCCCATCGCCTGGATCATCATCACTGCGGTCTTTCTTTATCGTGTGGTCGTCAAGACCGGACAGTTCGACATCATTCGCAGCTCGGTGGTCTCGCTGACCAACGACCAGCGGCTTCAGATGCTGCTGATCGGTTTCTCGTTCGGCGCGTTTCTTGAAGGTGCGGCGGGCTTCGGCGCGCCGGTGGCCATCACCGCCGCGCTGCTCGTCGGCCTCGGCTTCGAGCCGCTGCGCGCCGCAGGCCTGTGCCTGATCGCCAACACCGCGCCCGTAGCCTTCGGTGCGATGGGCATTCCGATCATCGTGGCGGGTCAGGTGAGCGGCATCGACGCATTCCATATCGGCGCAATGGCCGGACGCCAACTGCCGCTGCTCTCCGCCTTCGTCCCGTTCTGGCTCGTATTCATCATGGACGGCAAGCGTGGCGTCAAGGAAACGTGGCCTGCTGCGCTTGTGGCGGGGGGCAGTTTCGCCGTCGCGCAGTACTTTTCGTCGAACTATATCGGACCGGAACTGCCGGACATCATCTCGTCGCTGTTCTCGCTCGTGTGCCTCGCCAGCTTCCTGAAGGTGTGGCAGCCGAAGACGTCCGCCGCGCGGGCCCATTCCGGCGTGTCGATGTCGGGCGGCAGCGCAGCCCTGGGTGGATTCGGTGGTCTTGGTGGCGGATCGGCGCACGGCGCGACAGCGTCGCCCTACTCCGCCGGCCAGGTCCTGCGTGCCTGGTCGCCGTTCCTGATCCTGACCGGCATGGTCACGATCTGGAGCCTCCCCGCCTTCAAGGCACTGTTCGCCGCGACAGGCCCGCTGGCGTGGACCGTGCCCTCGCTGCACGTGGCCGGGCTCGACCGCCTGGTGTCCAAGGCCGCGCCCATCGTCGCCAAGACAACCCCGATGGACGCCATCTTCAAGTGGGATGCCCTCTCGGCGACGGGCACGGCGATCTTCATTGCGGCACTGCTCTCGATGGCCCTGCTGCGCATGAAGCCTGTCGACGGTGTGAAAAGCTTCTTCGAAACCGTCATGGAGCTGAAGAAGCCCGTGCTGGCCATCGGTCTCGTGCTGGCGTTTGCATTCGTCATGAACTATTCGGGCATGTCGACGACGCTTGCGCTGTTGCTCGCGCACACGGGCGCGGCGTTCCCGTTCTTCTCGCCGCTGCTCGGTTGGCTGGGGGTGTTCCTGACCGGTTCCGACACGTCGTCCAACGCGTTGTTTGCGAGTCTGCAAAGCACCACCGCGCAGCAGATCGGTGTGTCGAACACGCTACTCGTGGCCGCGAACACCACCGGCGGCGTGACCGCCAAGATGATTTCCCCGCAATCGATCGCGGTGGCTTGCGCGGCCACCGGCCTGATCGGCAAGGAAGCCGATCTGTTCCGCTTCACCGTCTGGCACAGCCTGATGTTCGTCTTGCTCGCCGGTGTGATGACGCTGGTGCAGGCTTACTGGCTCACGGGGATGCTGGTGCATTGAGTCGGTCGTCGTTGTAGACACTCGCCGTGGCGCCGATTGTGTGCCGCGGCGAGTGTGTCGTCCCCTGTTGGAGAATCCCATGAAAGCGGCCTTGTTCGTCCCCTGTTTCATCGATGCCCTGTTTCCCGAAGTCGGCATCGCCACGCTGGAGTTGCTGGAGAAACTCGGCGTGAGCGTCGATTACCCGCGCCGTCAGACCTGTTGCGGACAGCCGTTGGCCAACAACGGCTGCGAAGCCGACGCCGCGGGCGCCGAGTCGCTCTTCGTCGACAACTTCGCCGGTTACGACTACATCGTGGCGCCGTCGTCGAGTTGCGTGCATCACGTGCGCAAGCACCTGAGCGCAGCGGGCGAGTCGGAGCGCACGGCCGCCGTTCGCGCCAACACCTACGAACTCACCGAGTTTCTCCACGATGTGCTCAAGGTCCGCCACTTTCCCTGGGCCGAGTTTGCGTACACCGTCGGGCTGCATAACAGTTGCAGCGCCATCCGCCACCTGCATGCGGCGTCTGCCAGCGAGATTCCCGGCGAGCCATGGTCGAAGGCCCGCACGCTGCTCGACGGCGTGCGCGGCATCCGCTTCGCGGCGCCGCGTCGTCCCGACGAATGCTGTGGCTTCGGCGGCACGTTCTCCGTGTCCGAGCAGGCCGTCTCGGTCAAGATGGGGCAGGACAAGGTGCAGGACCACCTCGACGCTGGCGCGCAGTTCATCGTCTCCGCCGACATGTCTTGCCTGATGCATCAGAAAGGTTGCGCGGCACGCGCGCAGACACCGATGCGCTTCCTGCATATCGCTCAAGTCCTCAATGGCGTCGACCTCGACACCCTCGCGCCGGCGGCGCATGCGCAGGTGACGGCATGAGCCGGGCCGAGCGCGTGAATCACGCCAGACAGGCCGAGGCGTTTCTCGCGAAAACCGCGCACGTGGCATTTCACGACAAGCGCCTGTGGGATCTGCGGATGAAGCGCGACGCGCAGGCCGCCTCCATTGGCGAGTGGGAAACACTGCGCACCCTCGCGTCGCAGATCAAGGAACACACGCTCTCGCGATTGGGAGACTACCTCGACCAATTCTCGACACAAGCCGAAGCCAATGGCGTAAAGGTTCATTGGGCGCTCGACGCCGCGGCGCACAATGCCATCGTCCACGGCATTCTTGCGGCGCATGGCGTCAAGACACTCGTCAAGAGCAAGTCGATGCTCACCGACGAATGCGAATTGCGCGAGTATCTCGAACCGCGCGGCATCGAAGTCATGGAGACCGATCTTGGCGAGCGCATTCAGCAGCTCGACAAGCAGCCGCCGTCGCATGTCGTCGTGCCTGCTGTGCACAAGCTGCGGGGCGACGTCGCAAAGCTGTTCGGCCGCACGCTCGGCACCGATCCCGACAACGACGACGTGCACTATCTGGCCGAGAGTCAGCGTCAGACCACGCGTCCGGCGTTTCTCGAAGCGGGCGCCGGCATGACCGGCTGCAACTTCGCCGTCGCGGAAACGGGCACGGTCGTGGTGTGCACCAACGAGGGCAATGCCGATCTGTCGGCCAACGTACCGCCGGTGCACATCGTGTCCATCGGCATCGAAAAGCTGATTCCGCGCACGGCCGACCTCGGTGTTTTCATCCGCTTGTTGTCGCGCAGCGCCCTCGGGTCGCCCATCACCCAATACACGTCGCACTTTCGCGCGCCGCGTCCGGGTACGGAGATGCATTTCGTCATCGTCGACAACGGCCGCTCGGCGCGTCTCGCGATGGACGACTTCTGGTACTCGCTCAAATGCATTCGCTGCGGGGCCTGCATGAATACGTGTCCGGTCTACCGACGCAGCAGTGGCCTGTCCTACGGCAGCACTTACGCGGGCCCGATCGGCGCCATTCTCAATCCCGCCTCCGACCTCAAGCGCTACAGCGCGCTGCCGTTCGCATCGACGATGAATGGCAGCTGCACCAACGTCTGCCCGGTGCGCATCAATATTCACGAGCAGTTGTACAAGTGGCGGCAGATCGTGGCAGAGGAAGGTGAATTGCCCCGCGTCAAGCGCAGCCTGATCAAGGTCGCGGGCAAGCTGCTCGCCAATCCGGTGCTGTATCGCACATCGATCAAATCGATGAACGTCGCCCTGCACCGTCTGCCGAACCTGGTGCTCTACAACCCCCTCAACACGTGGGGCAAGGGGCGCGATCTGCCCGACGCCCCTACCCAGACCTTCCGCGACTGGTACGACGCCAATCGAACATCGCGCGACGCGACAAGCAAGGAGACGCCATGAGCACGTCCCGCAACGAATTTCTCGTGCGCGTGCGCGCCGCGCAGCGCGTATCGCTGCGTGATGACGAACGGACTGTCGACGGGGCGTACGAACCGTTTCCCTTGCCCGTACTGCCGGTCTTCGAGACACCCGAGGGCGACCGGTGCGAGCGCTTTGGCCTGAATCTCGTTGCGATGGGCGGCAAACTCGCGACGCTCGACCACGCGCATGAGCTGCCCGGGTGGCTTGCCGAGCGGTTCCCCGGCGTGACGCCCGTCACCGCAACGGCGGAGGCCGCCTCGGCGGCACCGCTTGACGTCGCGCGCGCGCCGGCATCGCTGCATGACGTCGACGTCGCCATCGTGCGTGCGCGCTTCGGCGTTGCGGAGACCGGCTCCGTCTGGCTCTCCGAGCAGGAGTACGGAGTGAACGCGCTCGGCTATCTCGTGCAGCATCTCGTGGTGTTGCTCGACCCACGCGACATCGTCGATGGCCTGCAGGACATCTATCGATTGCCCGACTTTGCGTCGGCGCGTTACGCGGTCCTCGTCACCGGACCGTCCGCAACGGCCGATATCGAAGGCGTGCTGATTCAAGGCGCCCAGGGCGTGCGTTCCCTCACGGTAGTGTTGCTGCCTCGCGACTGAATGCGTCCCAACGCAGCTCGGCGCCGCGACGCTTTGTCGCACAGCGCCCCTGCGTTCTCCCGCACTTGACGCGCATCAAGTTCGCCACGGAAGGCGGCTTCTACCATCGGTCGGGCTCACTCACGACTATGGAAACCACCATGAAGCTCTCTCTTGGCGCTACGGCCATCGCCGCCGCATTCGTCAGCTGTGCCGCCGTCTTCAGCCCATTCGCGGCGGCACAGGCAACGTCACAAACGACCGACAACGCCCCGGTCGAGTCAGCCAAACGCTTCGGCTTCATCAAGGACAGCTCGCAAGGGATTTACGCCGGCGACATCCTCGCACGCGTTCGCGTCATCGGCATTTTGCCGGACTCGCATGCAAGCGGCAGCGTGTTGCCAACGCTGGGGGTGAGCGTGAACAACGCCATCGTGCCGGAGCTGGATTTCAGCTACATGATTCTCGACAACGTTGGTGTTGAACTGATTCTTGGCATGTCACGTCATCAACTGACGTCCAGCATCGGGAACCTCGGCAGCCTGAACGTATTGCCACCGACGCTGCTGCTTCAATACCACTTTAATCATGCGGGCAAGGTACGTCCGTATGTCGGTGCAGGCGTCAACTACTCGCGCTTCTGGAACAGCAACCTGCAGGCGGGCGGCACGCCGATCTCGATCACGAACCACAGCTTCGGTCCGGCACTGCAAGCGGGTGTGGACGTTCAAATGACGAAGCATCTGTTCGTCAACATCGATGTCAAGAAGGTCTGGATGAAGACGGATACCTCGCTTGGCGGCACCGATCTGGGCACGCTCCACATCGATCCGTTGATCGTTGGCGTGGGGCTTGGCGTAACGTTCTGATACCCCTGCGGGCGCGCAAGAGAAACGTTCGGGTCAAACGCCGAAACGCGCTGGCCGTTACAAACGGCCAGCGCGCTCGCCCGTGCCTTGCTGGGCAGCACCGCACCCGCACACACGCGGCGCCCGGGGAGGCGCCGCGCAATGTCCCCTCAGAGCGGGCGACGCAAAAATCCCTTTTAAAGCATGCGTCGCAACGTATCGTCGCGACGGAAGTAGTGGTGCCACAGCGCCGCCAGCGCATGGAAGCCGATCACCCAATAGAACGCGTTGCCGATCGTCTCGTGAATCTCCTTGATCGAACGCCCCGTCTGTTCGTCTTTCGCAATGAACTGCGGCAGCGCGATATCCAGGCCTGGAATCGTGAGCGGATGCCCCTGGGCATTGAGCGTCAGATAGCCCAGCACCGGCTGCGCAAACATGAACAGATAGAGCAGCAGATGTGCGGCCGACGACCCGGCTCGCGCCCACCACGCTTGGCCTGGCAGCGCCGCCGGCGCGCCCTTGATCAATCGAATGAGCAAGCGCGGCACGGCCAGCACCAACACCGCGAGCGCAGCCCATTCGTGAATCGTGAGTGATAACGCACGTGGCGCACTCCCTCTCGGCAAATAGCCTTTGATAATGACGGCGGCATAGGCGATCACAATCAGCAATGCGATCACCCAGTGAAAGAAAACCGAGGTCGGCGCGTACCGCTCACCGGGCAAGAGCGACGAACCGCGCGAGCGGAACTTGATCGTGTTATCCATCTGGGGAGTTCCTCGAGTTTGGGGTCCCCCATTATCGCGTTCGTCCCGCGACAAGAAAAGGTCGCCAATTGTCACATTTGTTACCCAACGTTCCCCCCTGACATTCGGAATCCTCCTTCCCATAGGTAGATCGACTATGCCGACAATACGTCTGAAGCGCGCCCCCACTCGATGTTCGCGCCGCGCTGCGATGAACCTCCTTGGCCGACGCACGCTCGGTCGGCCTTTAAGCCCCGCTCGCGGGGCTTTCTTTTTTGCCCGTAACGCTCGCCCCCCTTTTCTTCCGCCCCCTCCTGTCCTCGCAGGTCCGATGCACACGACGGGAGCCATCACCGAGCCGTCTCGCTGCGGAGCAACAATCGCCATGTACATCGGTGAAATCAGCTTATCGCGGCGATGCGACGATAGGGCTGTGAACTATCCGAGAGAATCGGTGCACAAACGCAAAAGCGGCAATTTCCGAACGGTGCTTCAGGCGAGTCCGAGTCAAACGATCGGACGACACCGCAAAGTGTTGCGTGAAGCCCTCACGGCACTGGTCATCGCTCGACTTGCGGGCCGATAATGGTGACCAGGATTACGGAGGACAGACCATGCGAAAAATCGCGCTGCCCCAGGGCGACACCGTGCCGGTACTCGGCCAGGGGACTTGGATGATGGGCGAGAAGCCGGAGCGGCGTCGCGAGGAGATCGCGGCGTTGCAACTGGGTGTCTCGCTGGGCATGACGCTGGTCGATACGGCCGAAATGTATGGAGAAGGGGCGACCGAGTGTCTCGTGGGCGAAGCGCTCGACGGACTGCGCGATGAAGTATTTCTCGTGAGCAAGGTCTACCCGCACAATGCCTCGCGACGTGGCGTGATCGCCGCTTGCGAGCGGAGTCTGGAACGCCTGCGCACCGATCGCCTCGACCTCTACCTGCTGCACTGGCGCGGCGACGTCCCGCTCGAAGACACGATTGCCGGCTTCGAAGCACTGCGTGAAGCGGGCAAGATCCGGCACTGGGGCGTGAGCAATTTCGATACGGACGACATGGAAGACTTGTTCGAGCTGCCCGGCGGCGACCAGTGTGCGAGCGATCAGGTGCTGTACAACCTTTCGCGGCGCGGTCCCGAGTATGACCTTGTCCCGTGGCTGGCGGCGCGCGGTCTGCCGATGATGGCGTATTCGCCGATCGAACAGGGACGGCTGCCGGCAAAAGGCGCACTCGACGACATCGCCGCCGCGCGCCATGTCGCACCGCTGCAGATTGCGCTTGCCTGGGTGCTGAGCCGCCCGGGCGTCATCGCCATTCCCAAGGCGAGCACGGACGCTCACGTACGCGCCAATCGTGCTGCCCATGACATCGATCTGACGGCGGAGGAACTATTACGAATCGATCATCAGTTCGAAGCGCCGTCGCGAAAGCGTCCGTTGGAAATGATCTGAACACATTCCTGAATTTTGAAGGCGTTCAGGGGTACGTACTTAACCCGGTACACTAGGCGCTTTCGTGTTTTCGCAGGGCGGCTTCATGAATGATTCACGTCCCGTCGTCGTTATCGGGGGCGGTTTGGTCGGCGTATGTACGGCCGCGTATCTTCAACGCGCCGGACACGCGGTGGTGATCGTCGACCGGCAATCGGCACGCCAGGCGGCGTCGCTTGGCAATGCGGGCTGCATCAATGGCTCGTCGGTCGTGCCCATCGCCATGCCCGGCGTGCTGTGGCAGGTACCCGGCTGGTTGATGCAACCGGAGGGTCCGCTGGTGCTGCGTTGGGGGTACCTTCCGCGCATGGTGCCATGGCTGATGCGCTTCGTCGCCGCCAGTCAGCCCGCACGTGTCACCGCGCAGGCGCGCGCGTTGCGCGCACTGCTCGGCCCCGCGCTCGACGCCTATCAACCGTTGCTTGACGATGCGGGCGCAAACGATCTCGTCACGCGTCGCGGCTATCTCATCGCCTATTCCAGTCAGAAGGGTATGGTGGGCGACGAAGGCGGGATGGCGCTGCGCCGCGACAACGGCGTGCACATCGAAACGCTGGATGCGAACGCATTGCGCGAGTTCGAGCCCACGCTATCGCATGACTTCGTCGGTGCCCGCTATATCGGCGAGACCGGCCACACGCCCGATCCCGGCGCGCTGTTGGCGCGCTTGACGGCGCAAGTGGTCGCGCGGGGCGGGCGAGTTGTCGATGCTGCCGCCACCGCCATCGAGACCAATGGCGCGCAGGCCGTGGCCGTGCACACCAACCGGGGCCGCGAAAGCGCAAGCGCCGTAGTGATCGCGGCCGGTGCATGGTCCGCACCGCTTGTGCGCCAATTGGGCGACACCGTTGTCTTCGACACCGAGCGCGGCTATCACGTGGAAATTCCGACGCCGCACGAGATGCCCTCACGTCCCGTCATGTGGGCCGAAGGCAAGCTGTTCGCCACACCGATGAACGGCCGTCTTCGCGGTGCGGGCACGGTCGAACTGGCCGGTCTGCAAGCCTCACCGAACTGGCGGCGCGCCGATCTGCTGCTCAATCAGTTGCACAAGATGTTCCCCGGCGCAGTGAACGGGACGAAGCCGACACAGTCGGTCGACGGTGCACGCTGGCAAGGATTCCGCCCCAGCACGCCCGATTCGCTGCCGGTATTGGGCGCGGCGTCGAAGGTGCCTAACGCTTTCTATGCATTCGGCCATGGCCACGTAGGTCTGACCGCCGCCGCCTCGACGGGACGCACGATTGCAGCGCTGGTGTCCGGCGAGCGGCCCGCCATCGACCTCTCGCCCTTCTCCATCGGCCGCTTTCGCTGACGGGGCAGGATCAGGCGGAGGACAGCGGGCGTGATCGTTGCGCCCCCTCCTTCGCCAATCCTCACGACGCGCTGCGTATCGTCATGACTTGCAGACGGACGCGACGATATCGCACGAGCGCAGGCGCAGCGCGGGATCGTAGATGTCGGTGACGAGCATCAGCTCATCGGCCTGCGTACGCTCGACCAGATCGGACAGACCGGCCCCCACCCGCTCGGGGCCACCCACCACGGCCACGCCGAGGAACGCTTCCACCGAGTGCCGTTCGGCCGGATCCCAGCGCGCGTCCATATCGTTCACGGGCGGCTGCAATTTCAGGCTTTGCCCGCGCATGAGCGCCAAAATCTTCTGCTGCGCGGACGTTGCGAGAAATGCCGCTTCCTCGTCCGTGGGCGCGGCCACGACCGGCACGCCCACCATTACGTAGGGCTTATCCAACGCTGCCGAGGGACGGAATCGCTCGCGGTAAAGCCGAAGTGCGTCGAACAGGAACCGCGGGGCGAAGTGCGACGCGAACGCATACGGTAGCCCCAAATGCGCCGCGAGTTGCGCGGAAAACAACGACGAGCCCAGCAACCACACCGGAATATCGCTGCCCGCGCCGGGCGTTGCGACAAGCCGTTGTCCGGGCTGCGCGGGCGCAAGCAGCGCGCGCAATTCGGCGACCTGCTCGGGGAAATCGTCGCCATCGGACAATCGGTCGCGACGCAGCGCGCGCATGGTGGCCTGGTCCGCACCGGGTGCGCGCCCCAAGCCCAGATCGACACGCCCCGGATACAGCGCGGCGAGCGTGCCAAAGTTCTCGGCAACGACCAACGGCGGGTGGTTCGGCAACATCACACCGCCCGACCCCACGCGAATACGCGACGTCTTGCCTGCAACGTGACCGATCAACAGCGCCGTCGCCGAACTCGCGATGCCGTCCATGTTGTGGTGTTCGGCCAGCCAGAACCGCGTGAAGCCCAATCGTTCAACGTGCTGCGCCAGTTCCGTGGATTGTTTCAGGGCATCGGCCACCGTGCCGCCGGCACGCACCGGCACCAGATCCAGCATTGAAAGGGCCGTCTTCGACAAACTGCTCATGGGAGTCTCCAAGTTCCTGCGCGCGCCCACTCCGCATGTCGACCCGCAGGCTTCCAGGCTCCCTCACACCGGATGACGCGCACCATCGCCACAAAGTATAGTGACGAAGGTCCCAAATCCCCAGTAGGCACCTTTCAGTTGAATAGTCACCAATTAGTAACCATGAACAAACTTGCCCCATTCGTTTTCGAGGAAACCTGCGTGCCGCGCCGCGTGCTGGAGCTCTTCAGCGTGAAGTGGACGAGCATGGTGTTGTACGCGTTGCAGTGCGGCACCACGCGCACGGGGGAACTACAGCGCCGCTTGCCGGGGATTTCCAAGAAGATGCTCACGCAGACGTTGCGCGAACTCGAACGCGACGGTCTGATTCACCGCGAGGTGTTTGCCGTCGTGCCGCCCAAGGTCGAGTATTCGCTCACGCCGCTGGGTGAATTGTTCATCGAGCCCATCGAGATGCTCTACCGCTGGGGCAATCAGCACGCCGACGTACTCGCCCAACTGAGCCTGCGCCGCGGCAAGCGGGCACAGGCTCAGGATTCCGGGGATTCCGGGGACGCTACCGACACGACGGCCCCATAAGATCAACGATTCAGCAACCGTCCCAGACGCATCATCGTGACATTCACGCCAAGGTGCCGCATCGACGGTTGCACGATGACGCAGTTGTCATAGGGCGTGACGATCACCTCGTCGCCATCGCGGGCGATCTCGGTGCCGGCCTTCTCGATCACTTCGAGCCCGGTGAACGGCTGCGAGAAGCGGAAGTCCATCGAGCGCGCCACAACCGGCTGCGTGATTTCCACGAACTTCTGGCGGGCGGGCTGCGTCTGCGTCAGGTACGGCGCCATGTCGGCTTCGGCCACGACGCCCGCATGAATCAGGAAACGCGCCGCGCAATCGAGCGCGACATCGCGGGCGCTCCCCGCGAAATGCTGACCGGTTTCGATCAGCAGTGCGTTCTTCGGGCTGGCCGGGTCGCCGAAGCCACCGTAATCGCGCATGCGCGTGCCATTGGCGTGCCCCTTGTCGACGATCACGTGCTCGGGCGTGCCGAGTTCGGCGGCGAGGGCGATCGCCTTCTCCAGCGGACCGGTCATCATCAGCGGCGCGGACGCCTCGTGCATCGAGTGGATGTCGAGCAGCAGATCGACCGTGTCGATGAACGGACGCATCGCACGGGCACGCGCGAGCTCGCGGCTCTGACGCGCTCCGTCGAGCGTCGATGGCGTCCAGACGCGGTTCATGTCTTCGTCGAGGAAACGGGTAGCGTCGGCATTCTCCGCGCTGAATAGCGCGTACGCACCGATATTGCCGAAGCCGAGCGACAGACGGCCCGCCGTGGGACGCACACCGGCGGCAAGCAACGTATCGACCGCGATGGCGCCGCTCACTTCGTTGCCGTGCGTGAGCGCGAGAATCATCACGTGCTTGCCGGGCTTGCCGCTGTCGAACGAATGTAGGTAGTCGATGCCAGTGTTGCCTTCGCGCCAGCGGGCGATGTCGGGGAACGAGACTTCGATGGGGTACGCCGGCAGGGCGGCGCGGATCGCTTCAAGCGTGGTCATGAAAATGCTCCACAGAGGATGTCGCGAACGACGACGTCTCGGCAGGGAATGGCGAACGATGTCGTTGCGGCGGGATTCAGTTCATCGGACGATGGCGCCGGTGCAGGAAGTGCATTGCATGCCGATCGTCCGGGGCGTCGATCAAACCTTGGATACGCGGGGCGAGCCGTGCGTCATGCCGGCGATCTTGCCGGCGCGCACCCGGCGGCCGAGCGATATCACTGCGGTAACGCTGAGTACGGCGGTCGCCATCACGTAGAAGCTCGGCGCGAGCTTGTTGTGCGTGGCATCGATGAGCCAGGTCACGATGAGCGGTGCAAACCCGCCGAACAGCGTCACCGAGAAGTTATACGACAGCGCCAACCCCGTGCCGCGCGTGCTCGTCGGGAAGATGTCCGCCAGCAGGGCGGGCAGCGGCGCGAGACTCACGGCGATGAGCAGACCGACGAGCGCCTGAACCATGAGCAGCGTCTGGAACGTCGGATATTTGTTGAGCAACACGAACAAGGGGTACGTCGTGACGCCCACGAGAATGAGTGCCCAGAGCATTACGCGAATGCGACCGAAGCGATCGGAAAGGTGGCCCACGACCGGGGCGGCGATCATCAGCATCACGCCGGTGACGACCGCGCCGATGAACGATGACGTCGCCGGAATATGCAGTTGCTTGACGGCATACGTCGGCATGTAAAGCTTGTGGACATAGTTGAACGCTGTGGCCGCCGCGACAACCCCTGCGCCGAGCAACATATTGGCGCGATCACGACCGAAGACCTCGCGCAGCGGCGACGTTTCGCGCTGCTTTTGACCGAGCTTGTTGAAGTCGGCCGTCTCGTCGATATTGCGGCGAATGTAAAGACCGACCGGGCCGATGAGCAAGCCCACGGCGAAAGCGATACGCCATCCCCATGCGCTCAGTTGATCGGCGGTGAGCAGCAGGCTCAGCAGCGCAGACACCCCGGCGGCGAGCACGGTGGCGAGACCCTGCGTCGACATCTGCCAGCTCGCGAAGAAGCCACGGCGTTTCGCGTCGGCATGTTCGACCATGAAGGCCGTGGCGGCGCCGAACTCGCCGCCCGTCGAGAAGCCTTGCAACATGCGGGCGACGATGATCAGGAGCGGCGAGAAAATGCCGATCTGCGCATACGTCGGGGCGAATGCGATCATGGCGGTGCCGAGCATCATCAAGGCGATGGATACCGTGAGCGACGCCTTGCGGCCGGCACGGTCAGCGTAGCTGCCCAGAACGATCGAGCCCAGGGGACGCGTCACGAAGGAGATGCCGAAGGTGCCGACGGAGAGCAGCAACGACGTCGTCGGGTCGTGCGAGGGGAAGAACAACTGCCCGATCACGATGGCGAAGTAGCCATAGATCAGCAGATCGTAAAACTCAAGTGCATTACCGATGCTCGCGGCGCAAATTTCGCGCCACGGGTTGTGGGGTTTGGCGTTGTGGGTCATGCCCGGCTCCTCTGGATCGCTGGCGTTGGGGATAAGTGTGAGATGGCCCCGGGGCGCCACGAAGGCGCGCAGGAGCCATCAGCCAGTCTCAGGAAGCGGAGTGTAGGCGGCAGAAAAAGAGGCTTCGTGCCGATTCGGCACGCACGGGTGCTGATTGAGAAGTCGGCGCGTGCATCACTGAAGAAACTGGACGATGGCCGCCACCGTCGCCTTCGGCTGCTCCTCCATCAGCCAGTGGCCAGCCCCCGGGATCACCACCCCCTGCACATTGGCGGCGGCCCCACGCGCCACGGTTTCCATCATGGTGCCGAACGATTTTTCGCCGCCGATGGCGAGCACCGGCATCGGCAACGGGCCTTTGGCGAGGAAGGCTTTGTTATCGATTGCGTCCTGGTCGAAAGCGTGGAACTGCTCGAAGCCGGAATGCATGGCACCGGGCAAGGCGTAGAACTTGGCGTAGTGCCGGCGCGATGCCTCGTCGAAGTTTTTCGGATTCGCCGAGAAATCGTTCCAGAAGCGATCCAGGTAAATGCGCTCGCGGCCTTTCACCAGCCGTTCCATGTCCGGCCCACCAAATCGGAAGTGCCACAGCAGCGGGCTCTTCAGGATTTCCTCCCACGGGCCGACGCCGGGTATCGGGGCATCCATCAACACGAGTTTGGACACGCGCTCGGGCTGCTCGGCCGCGAACGCGTAAGCGACCATGTTGCCGATGTCATGGGCGACCACGTCGACCTTGCCAATCTGGAGCGTGTCCAAAACACCGGCGATATCGCGCGCTTCGTTCTTCTTGTCATAGCCGGTCGCGGGGTGGTCGGAAAGCCCCATGCCCCGCAGATCCGGCACGACCACCGTGTGAGTGGCGGCCAGCTTCGCGGCGAGCGGCGCCCACATGTCGCCGGTCTCACCGTAGCCATGCAGCAACACCACGGCAGGCCCATGGCCGCCGACGCGAACGTAAATCTTTGCGCCGTTGGTCGTAATGGTCCGCGTCTTGAAACTCGCCGGAAATGGCACGACTGCGGAGAAGGCGGGGCCGACGGGCAAGACGTACAGCGAGGCAAGCAACAACAGAAAAGAGAGCATCTTTCGCATTTCTAACCTCCGAGGGTTGAGAAAACCGATCGATGACGCCACCGTTGTCGCCATCGATCGCTACCGCGAACCACGTGCTTCGTTACCGCGTCGTACCCGTGCTGGTTGCTTCCATGAAAGAATCGGCGCTGATGCGAACACCCTCTGTACCCATGACGCGCTACGCCCCGGAACGTTCATGGGCTGTCGTGTCGCGCCGAACCGACGACCCCGCCCGCGCGTCCGCAACGTTCACCCCTGAGCCTTTCCCGCCTTCTGAAACGCGTCGACCAACTTGTCGACAATGCTGTTCAGTTGCCCGCGCTCGTCGGCACTGAGCATCGACAGCATTTCCGTCTCCATCGACTGCCCAAGCTCGTCGCTGGACACGCGCAGGCGCTTGCCGGCCGCCGTCGGCCACAGTTGAAAGTGACGCGCGTCGTCGGGATGGATCGAGCGCCGAACCAGCTTGCGTTGAATCAAGTCCGCGATCAGCTTCGAGAGCAACGTCTTCTCGACGAGCGTCTGCGCATTGAGCGCGCTCGCGGTAATCCCGGGGGCGTCGCAGATCACGCGCAGCACGCGCAATGAACGCACATCGAGCCCGAACGCGGGACGATACTCGGCGTTGGCACGGCTGATCATCTCGCTTTTGATCAGGTCCAGCTTGAACGTCAAATAATAGGCCACGCCACCGGCCGTGCCGCCTTCGGCTATGTCGTCTTTGCCACGGCCCCCCGGTCCTTCGTCATGTCCCGCCGGTGACGTTCCTGCTCGCATGTGCTGCCGCCCTGTCTGAAGTCTGCATCCCATCGAAGCGCGTTGCGCCGGCCTACCCTCGCCCGCAGCCGCTTCGCCACGGACGATGATAGCTCAGCCGGATCGATGGTCGACAACATCCGGGTAATTCATTAGTTGAAATATTCAACTAATGAATTACCCTTCGACCAGAAGCATTCGTTCGGGCAGTCCCTGGACGGTCCCCACACTCCCCCGTGAAAAAGAGGTTGGCGCAATGCAGATGGATGGCGAATTGAGCGGTCTTGGAGAACAGATGCGCACGTGGCGCAGGGACATCCACCAGCATCCGGAGTTGGGCTTTCACGAGCATCGCACGGCCGGTCTGGTGGCAAGGCTGCTCGCCGACTGGGCAATCGACATCGAGACCGGTATCGCCGGCACTGGCGTGGTCGGCACGATCCACGGCACGCGGGGCGAGGGACCGTCGATCGGTCTGCGCGCCGACATGGACGCGCTGCCGATGAGCGAAAAGGGCACGTCCGCGCACCGCTCGACGCACGACAATGTGTTCCACGGCTGTGGCCACGACGGCCACACAGCCATCCTGCTCGGCGTCGCCAGGCACTTGTCCCTGAATCGCGATTTCCGGGGCACCATCCATCTGATCTTTCAGCCGGCCGAGGAAACGCTACGCGGCGGCTCGGCCATGATCGACGACGGCCTGTTCGAGCGATTCCATTGCGACGAAATCTACGCGCTGCACAACAACAACGCTCTGCCGGCCGGCAAGGTCGGCGTGCGCAGCGGTGCCATTCTGTCGGCATGCGACCTGTTCCGCATCACCATCAAGGGCATCGGCAGCCACGCGGCGATGCCGCACAAATCGATCGATCCGTTGATCGTCGGGACCACCCTGGTGCAGTCGATACAGAGCATCGCGAGTCGCAACATCGACCCGCTCGACACCGCTGTGGTGAGTGTGTGCAAGTTCCTGTCGGGCACGGCGATCAACGTCATCCCCGACACCGCGGTGCTCGAAGGCACCGTGCGCACGCTGTCAGTCAAGGCACAGGACATCACGCTCGCACGACTGCGCACGATTTGCGAAGGCGCGGCGACGATGTATGGCTGTGAAGTCAGCTTCGAGCATCTGCAAACGTCGCCGCCGACCGTCAACACCCCCACCGAAACCGAACATGTGCGGCGCGCGGCGGAGCGCGTTCTCGGTGTGGACAACGTGATCGTCGACGTCGCCCCGCTGATGGCCTCGGAAGACTTCGCGTTCATGTTGCAGCAGCGCCCGGGCTCGTACTTCTTCCTCGGTCACGACGGACTCACCTGTCACCACCCCGAATTCGATTTCGACGACGACACCGCCCCCACCGGCGTGGCCGTGTTCCTCGAAATCGTCCGGCAACGGCTTGGCTAAGCCGGCCTCACTTCCAACAATCGATCAGAGGGGAACCGCAATGAACGAAAACCCGACACCGTCGCCGGCGATGGTGCGCAAAGTCGTCATCGCCTCGGTACTCGGCAATGCCTTCGAATGGTTCGACTTCGCGATCTACGGTCTGTTCGCCGTAATGATCGCGAAGCTTTTTTTCCCGAGCGGCAACGAGTTCGCGTCGATGCTGCTCACACTTGCGACGTTTGGCGTCGGCTTCGCGGTACGGCCGCTCGGCGGCGTACTGCTCGGCCTCTATGGCGACCGGGTCGGCCGCAAGAAAGCGCTGTCGCTGACGATCGTGCTGATGGCGGTCGGCACCGGCATGATCGGCATCTTGCCGACGCATGAGGCTATCGGCATTGCGGCGCCGATCCTGATGGTGCTTGCGCGGCTGATCCAGGGCTTCTCGGTCGGCGGCGAGTTCAGTGGCGCGACCACGATGCTGGTGGAGTTCGCCCCCGCGAATCGCCGCGGCTTTTTCGGCAGCTTCCAGATGTGCTCGCAGGCGCTGGCGTTCTCTCTCGGTGCCTTGGTGGCCTATCTACTGACAGTCAATCTCGCGCCGCACGATCTCGAGTCGTGGGGCTGGCGCCTGCCGTTCCTGCTCGGCATTCTGATCGGGCCGGTCGGCTGGCTGATCCGCTCGAACGTCGACGAATCGCCGGAATTTCTCAATTACGCGAACGATGTGAAACGCGGCAAGATTCAGCGCGTGAACACGCCGCTGCGCACCGTGTTCCGCGACTATCCGCGCGCGGTGTTCGGCACGCTCGGCATCTCGGTGGTCGGCACCGTGTCGGCCTACGTGTTCGTGTTCTTCCTGCCGATCTTCGCGAAGAAGCAACTGGGCATGTCGGCCGCCGACGTCAACCTGAGCACGTTCATCGCCACCCTGGTCATCCTCGTGTTCTGCCCGCTTGCCGGCTATTTGTCGGATCGCTACGGCCGCAAGGCGGTCCTGCTGCCGGCGATCATCGCGTATGGCGTGGCGTCGTACGTGCTGTTCAAGCACTTCGTCACCCTGCCGAGCCTGGGCTCGCTGCTGGCGGTGCAGATCGGCGTGTCGTTCTTCATGAGCTTCTTCTGGGGCCCGACGCCGATCGTGCTGACCGAGGTGTTTCCAGTCAGCGTGCGCTCGACCGGCGCCGCCGTCACCTACAACCTCGCGGTGCTGGTATTCGGCGGCCTCGCGCCGTTCCTGAATACGTGGCTCGTGCATGTGACCGGCAGCAATCTCGCGCCGATCTACTACGTCCTGACGAGCGTGGTCATCGGGCTGGCCGGTGTGTTGGTGTTGCCGTCGGCCGAGCGGCGCGCCTCAGCGGCGCTTGCGACCTGAGCCGCGTACAAAGCACGCGCGAACAGGGCGGTCGGCGGCGTCGTGCCTCCGCCCTGCGCTAACCATCGCCAAGCATGCCGAATTCAATCGGGAAGCGCGTATAGAAAACGTGGACGCGTTGCGCACGAATCACGTCGAGCAGGCGTTCGGCTTCCTCATCGGTGATGGCCAACACGACCTCGACCGGTTGTTCGGCGAGCTCAAAGAATCGGGCGGCATGACGCTTTCCGACATGATCGATACCTTCCGTGCCCACGAACAGGGTGGCCCCGCGAATCCCCAGCTGCCGCACTTCGCTCATGATCCAGTCGGCGACCGGTTGATGGCCGTGACGGTGATTCTGCTGTGTGTAGAAGGTGAGCTGACATCCACGCATGACGACCTCCCCAGGCGCGGCGTGCGCCACGTTCGCGCGCCCCTGACTGGCATACCCTCGCCCGTTGATTTAAATCTAGCACATCGCGCTTCACCGGGAACGCGACTCGTTCAATGCGCCGCCCAACCGCCGGTCCGCTGCGTCGGCAACCGCCGTCACGATCTCGGGACAAACCCCGAGCCGCGTCGTTGCCCCCCACGCAAGCGTCAGGTCCGACGGGCTTGGGCAGGCAGTTCCGCTCTGACGACGATCAACCTCAGTGCAAATTGGGGTAGCGGGACGCAAATGACTGACTACACTTCCTAAATGCGTACGACGCGAAAAGGCCACGAAAGACGGTTCGTAATACGAAGGTCGTTGTACGTGAGACAAATTGGGGCTGGCGACGTAGCGTTTCCATTCCTTCACGGGAGGCATGTCCATGACGTGCCTAGGCAAATGGATGATCGGCGCGTGTGTCGTCACGCTAAGCGGCGTGGCGATCGCAGAGGGCGCCAACTCGGGCTCATCCGAACAGATGATGCTGGCCAACGTTGGCCCCGGGCCACTCCCCATACACGTGCCGCAACCGCCTCCACCGGTCGCCGTCGCTGCCGTTCCGGCCGTTCGCGTCACCCTGTATCCGTTTGGTCGCGAGGGTCCGGAGCCGACCGCGCTGGCCGACGACAGCGCATTCCTTTACACGCGCATCGAATCGATCAACAGCGCCCTGCCGACGGCGGACAACGGACATGTGGACTGGATCGACACCTCGACCTCGGAACCGGCCGCGCGGCCGACTCACAGCTACCTGAAGATCGGACCTTCCACGGCGCCGCAGTTGTCCCTCGTGCAGTGGGCCAACACCGACGATAAGCTGGGCTCCGACCCGAAGCGCGGATTGTCGCTCAAGACGGAGGAATGGACGTTTTCGGCAAGTGCCCGTGTGCCGCTGCTGCGCTCGCACGACTTGGGTGCGACGATTTACGTCAAACGCCGCTTCTGAGTGGGCTGCTGAGTGGGCTTCTGAGTGCGCTTCGGTGCGTTTGACCGCGCTTGGCGCAGCGCGATACGTGGCCGGCGCTTGCACGCCGGCCCGACGTTGTTGCTGCTTCACTTATGCGGCTTATGCGACTCGTGCCGCCTCTTCCGACGACACCGCCGGCTTCACCGCCGTCACATCGATTTCGACCAGCCACTCCGGGCGCGCCAGCGCCTGCACAACGATGCCGGTCGACACTGGAAACACGCCCTTGAGCCAGCGTCCCATGACGTTGTAGACCGCCTCGCGATAACGCGGATCGACGAGATACACCGTGACCTTGCAGATATCCGCGAGCTGGCTGCCGCACTCGTCGAGCAGCATCGCAACGTTGGCCATGGCCTTTTCGGCCTGCGCGGCAACATCGCCGATGCCAACGGATTCGCGCGTATCGAGATCCTGGCCGATCTGACCACGCAGATAAATAGTGTTGCCGGCGACGACCGCCTGACAGAGGTCGTTGTCGAGCTTCTGCTCCGGGTAAGTGTCGCGGGTGTTGAATTTGCGGATTCGGGTGTGCGTCATGATGTCTCGGTATGGGGTCTTGATGGGGGTCGGCACGGCGCGCGATGGCGTCGTGCACTCAATGTGTCAGGATCTTCGAGAGAAAGCGTTTGGCGGCGGCACTGGCGGCGTCGTTGAAGAACATGTCGGTCGGACTGTCCTCGATGATGGCGCCGTCCTCCATGAACACCACGCGATGGGCCACGCGTCGCGCGAACCCCATCTCGTGCGTGACGACCATCATCGTCATGCCTTCGCGGGCGAGTTCGACCATCACGTCGAGCACCTCGTTGACCATCTCCGGGTCCAGCGCCGAGGTCGGCTCATCGAACAGCATGGCCATCGGGTCCATCGACAACGCGCGCGCAATCGCCACGCGTTGCTGCTGACCGCCCGACAACTGCCCCGGATACTTGTGCGCATGCGCCGACAGACCGACGCGATCGAGTAGCGCGCGCGCCTTGGTGCGGGCCGCGTCGACACCGCGGCCCAGCACGATCTGCTGCGCGAGCGTGAGATTGCGCGTGAGATCCAGATGCGGGAACAGCTCGAAATGCTGGAAGACCATGCCAACCTTGCTGCGCAGCTTCGGCAGGTCGGTCGTCCTGGCCGTAAGCGACGTGCCGTCGACGACGACATCGCCCTTCTGGAAAGGCTCCAGTGCATTGACCGTCTTGATCAGGGTCGACTTGCCGGACCCGGACGGTCCGCACACCACCACGATCTCGCCCGCGCCCACCTGCGTTGAGCACTGCTTGAGCACGTGATGCGCGCCGTACCATTTGTCGACGTTCCGGATGTCGATGATGGGCTGTGCGGTGCTCATTTGTCGAAGTGCCCCGCGCGAATCGATGCGCCGATCAGGTTGAGAATCAGACGACCGGCCGTCACGCACGAGATCATGTTGGCATCGTCCTTCTCGGGCTGAATCTCCACGATGTCCATCCCGACCACGCGTCCCTTGCGTACCAGGCCGTGAATCAGCTTGCGCGCCTGTACAAACGTCACCCCACCGGGCGCGGGACCGGCAACGGCCGGCATCGTCGACGGATCGAGGCCGTCCGCGTCGATGGTGAGGTAGTAGTTGCCGCCGTCCGGAATGCGATCGAGCACGGCGTCCATGCCGATATCATGCAGCTCGTACGCGGTCACCAGTTCGGCACCGTAGGCGCGCGCCGCGACGAGTTCCTCGTAACGGCCGCTCCCCTGCGCGCGCAGGCCGATCTGCACGATGCGGTCCACGTGCGCCATCTCCGAGGCGCGGCGAATCGGGCTCGAGAGGCCTTCGCGCACGCCGTTCACCTCGTCACGCCAATCCAGGTGGGCATCGATGTGCACGAGCGTGATGGGCCCCTTCTGGTCCAGGCCGCGCAGCACCGGCGTCGTAATGCCGTGGTCGCCGCCAAGCACGATGGGCATCGCGCCGCCGGCCACGATGCGACGCACCGCCGCCTCGGCGCGGGCATAGTGCTCGCCGGGCGTCGTCAGGTCCGGGATGATGTCACCACAATCGACGAAGCGAATATCCGTGCGTCCCTGGAGCAGCGGCCCGTCGATGTCGAAGTCGTAGTGGTTCGGGCGACGCGCGATGCGGTCCGTCGCCTGGCGGATGGCGGACGGCGCATTCGTCTGGTCGTTGCTGAAATCCGACGCCGCATACGGGGCACCGTAGGGCATGCCCAACACGGCGATGTCGGCCTTGAGGTTGTCGATATCGAGATCCAGCTCAGAATACAGCAGGGTCGGATGGCCGGTGCGAGGGGCCACGGTGTAGGTCGTCATGAAAGTGTCCTCGGGTGGAAGTTTCGGGGCGTCAGGCGTGCCGGGTACGTCGCCCGACAACGGTTTCCAGTCGGCGCCCCACGCTGGCCAGCAAAACGCTGCTGACCCAGTAGATCAACGCTGTCGTGCCAAGCACTTCAACGTAGGCGAATGTGTTGGCCGTAAGCAGATTGCTCTGATAGGTCATCTCCGGCAGGCTCATGACCGAAAAGATGGCCGAGTCCTTGAACATCATGATCACGAGGCTCGTCGTCGGCGGAATCAGGAAGCCAAAGAGCTGCGGCGCGATGATGTGCCGTTGCGTCTGCCAATAGGTCATGCCGAGCGAGAGCGCCGCGTGCGTCTGCCCACGGGCGACGCTGCGCAGTGCCGCGCGCAGGATTTCGCAGAAGTAGCCGCCGGTGTAGAACGCCGTGCAACCTACCGCGACGCTCATGGCCGACGCGCCAATGCCGAGCTTGGGCAGGCCGAAAAACGACAGATAAACGAGAATCAGGTATGGGATGTTGCGCACCCCTTCCACGTAGCCCAGTGCGATAGGTCGCAAGATCGTGCGCGACTGCGCCGCATAGGCGGCGACGATGCCGATCGCCACGCCGAGCGGAATGCCGATGACGCTGACCAGTGCCGTGACACGCAGGCCTTCGAGCAGCACGGGAATCGCTTCCCTGACGATGGAGACATCAATGGCCATGGGGCAACATCCTGGAAACGCGGCGCTCGCACAGACGCGAGGCGGCCGAAATGCAGAACAGAAGGACGAAGTACACGGCGGCGGTGATCGCGAACACCTGTAATGGCAGGTCGGTCTGCAGCGTGGCATTGCGGGCGACTGTCGCCAGTTCCGGCACGGCGATGATCGACATCAGCGACGACGCCTTGAGCAGGATCGTGAACTCGCTGGTGAGCGGCGGAATGGCGCGATAGATCACCTGTGGCAGCAGTACGTGCCGCCAGACCTGCGAGACGCGCATGCCCATGGCGTAGGCGGCGGCGCGTTGCCCACGAGAGATCGTGCCGAGCGCGCCGCGCAGAATCTCGACGATATAGGCGCTCGTGTTACACGCCAGCGCGGCAATTCCGGCGGTGATGGGCGAGATCGAGATATCGAACAGCGCCGGCACCATGTAGTACGCGATCAGCATGTGAATCAGCGCCGGCGTGCCGCGAATCAGGCTCACCCACAGCACGACGAGCGAGCGCAATGGCGCGAGCGGCGAGATGCGGGCGAGCAGCAGCACGACACCCAGCGCCAAACCGATGGCGAAGGCGACGGCTGACGCGGCCAGCGTGATCGCCGTTCCCGAGACGACGCCTTCGAGGAACGGTGCGATCACGCCGCCCATGTCAAGCCCGCCGACCGTGGTCGCGGGCGTCAAATGGCACCTTGCGGCAGGTAGTTCGCGTGCGGCGTGTCCATCGACGCCCCGAACCACTTTTTCTGCAAGGCGGCGAGCTTGCCGTTCGCGCGGAATTCATCGAGCGAATCGTTGATGAACTTGCGGATCTCCAGATCGTTGGGATTGGCGACCCATGCCAGCAGCTTCGGCTGGCCGATGGTCCCGGCAATGCGGAACACGTTGGGCTGCTTGCGCATCTGGACGGCGGCGATATTGGACGGCATCAGCGCCACGTCGATCGTCTTGTTCGCGAGCGCGTTCGACACATCCGGATAGGCCTGGAACAGGCGCGTGCCGGCGTATCCCTTGCCGGTCTTTTCCTTCAGTTCCTTCTCGAATTCGTCGGCCACCGGCTGCGAAGACGATCCCATCTGGGTGCCGATGGTCTTCCCGGCGATGTCCATGTCCTGCTTGATCGCTACGTCGTCGGCGCGCACCATCAGAACCGAACGCACCACGCCGACCGGCTGGCTGAAGGCGAAGCGCTTGGCGCGCTCCGGCGTGATGCCCACACTGGTGGCGACAAAGTCGAACTTGTGCGACATCAGGCCCGGCAGCAAGCCCTGGAACGGCAGGTTCATCTGCTCGAGCTTCACGCCGAGTTTCGCCGCCATCAGTTCAAGCACATCGTGCCCATATCCGACCACCTGACCGTTTTCCACGAACTCGAACGGCTCGTAGGCCGCCTCGGTGCCGACTGTCAGCTTGCCGCGCTTCTTGATGTCGGCCAGGGTGCCGCCTTCGGCATACGCCATCGTCGGCAGGGCCGGCAGGGCCAATGCGGCGCTCGATGCGAGCGTCGCCTTTACAAAGGATCGTCTGGACCAGGTCTTCATCGCTTGCCTCGCGGGGTGTGGGTAGGGGATTGCGCTGGCGCATCGGTTCGGTCAGGTCCGGCCCGGTGCGAGTGAAATCCAATGTATGCGGGCAAAAAGATCATGAAAAATGATTTTTTTATTGGTATGGTTCCAAAAAACGAAACCTTTTGACACGCGCCATCCGCAGCAGGTTTGGCGCCATTTCCGGGAGTGGAGCAGTGGCAAGTCGTGACTTCAGTGAGCGTGACCTGCGCTCGTTGCGCATCTTCTGTGCCGTCGCTCAGGCCAGCGGCTTTGCGGCGGCGGAGAAGCAACTGAACATGTCGAAGGCGTCGATCAGCCGGCACATTCGCGAGGTCGAGGAAACCTTGGGTACTCGTTTGTGCGAGCGTGGACCGTCCGGATTTGTTCTCACGCACGCGGGCAAGGTCGCGCTGGACCTTGCCCGCGACGCGCTGAAGTCGCTGGAGCGCATACGTCCCGAAATCGATGCGGTGCGCGGTGTGCTCTCGGGCACGTTGTCCATCGGCATGGTCGAGCACGTCGTGTCCGACATCGGCTGCCACATCCCCGAGGCGCTTGCCGCGCTCAAGGCGCAGGCGCCCGACGTGAAGGTCGAACTCACGGTCATGACGTTCAACGAGCTCGACCTCGCGTTGCGCGAGCGCCGGGTACAGATCGCCATTCGCGGGATGTATCGTCGCGAAGCCGGGTTTCACTACCAGCCGCTGTTTATCGAGCGTCACCGCCTATACGTTGCGCGGCATCGGATCAAGGAGGCGTCGACGCTCCCCCTGGTCTACCGAAGCCAGCCGTTTGTCCATGAAGCGCTCAATTCGCTCGGACTGACGCGAGGGCCAACGGCGTCAGGACTGGAGGCTGTCGCCATGCTGGTCCTCTCCGGGCATTACGTCGGACTGTTGCCGCAGTATTACGCCGCGCTGTTTGGCAAGCGCCATGCACTGGTGCAGGTTCCGACAGGGCCTGAGTATGAGAATGCCATCAGCGCCATCACCGAGGCCTCGCGGCCCAGGACGCGCGCGCTGGAGCTGTTTCTCGATCTGCTGGCGCAGTGTCACCCGCGCGAATGAGGCGTGAGGGTTCGGCCGCGCGGCGTGCTAGCCGATGCGGTGTACAGGGCATCCAAAAAAATTTTCTCGATTTTCCGCGCGTCGTCCCGCCCATCAAAACGCTCGTAACACGCCCGCAAATCGCCGTCCGACGGGCGCGATCACCATGCTGCAACGCAACAATCCAAACAATTGTTTCGATATTCACAATAATCGATTCAGCACTCAGGCATTGTCTGCGCATGCCCACACCCGCTATAGTTGGCCCGCCCCCGGGACGCGATGCCTGGTTGTGCCTCCGGACAGGTGATCCCTGTGAGGCGAGCGCATCAGCGTCATGTTGCAAACGTAGTTATTAATGCGATGTCACCATCGCCCGTAGAAATGAGAGACACAGCTACTACCGACGCCGCCATGGCCACCAAGCCGCCCACGCCGGAAGAAATCCGCAAGCGCATCTTCGCGATTGTTGCGGCATCGTCCGGGAATCTGGTCGAGTGGTTCGACTTCTATATCTATGCGTTCTGCGCGATCTACTTCGCGCCGGCGTTCTTCCCGAGTGCCAATCCCACCGCACAGCTGCTCAACACCGCGGGCGTGTTTGCCGCAGGCTTCCTGATGCGCCCCATCGGCGGCTGGATCTTCGGCCGCATCGCCGATCGCAACGGCCGCAAGAACTCGATGGTCATCTCGGTGATGATGATGTGCTTCGGCTCGCTGATGATCGCCGCGCTCCCGACGCACGCCAGCATCGGCAACTGGGCTCCGGCGTTGTTGCTGGTGGCGCGTCTGTTGCAAGGTCTGTCGGTGGGTGGCGAATACGGCACCACGGCGACGTACATGAGTGAAGTGGCGCTCAAAGGCCGTCGCGGCTTCTTCTCGTCGTTCCAGTACGTGACGCTCATCGGCGGCCAGCTGCTTGCCGTGCTCGTCGTTGTGATTCTCCAGCAATTGCTCAGCGAGGCCGAACTCAAGGCCTGGGGCTGGCGCATTCCGTTCGTGGTCGGCGCGATCACTGCGGTCGTTGCCTTGCTGCTGCGTCGCACGCTGCACGAGACGTCGACGAGCGCGAGCCGCAACAGCCGCGACGCCGGTTCGATCGCCGGGTTGTTCCGCCACCACAAGGCTGCGTTTTTCACGGTGCTGGGCTACACGGCCGGCGGCTCGCTGATCTTCTACACCTTCACCACGTACATGCAGAAGTACCTGGTGAACACCGCCGGCATGCCGATCAAGACCGCCAGCTACATCATGACGGGCTGCCTGTTCGTCTACATGTGCATGCAGCCGATCTTCGGCATGCTGTCGGACAAGATCGGTCGTCGCACCAACATGCTGCTCTTCAGCGCGCTCGGTGCCATTGCCACGGTACCGATCCTCACCACGCTCAAGACGGTGCAAAGCCCGACCGCGGCGTTTTTGTTGATTTGTCTGGCGCTCGCCATCGTCAGCTTCTACACGTCGATCAGCGGCATCGTGAAGGCCGAGATGTTCCCGATCGAAGTGCGTGCGCTCGGCGTGGGTCTGGCCTACGCCGTGGCCAATGCCATCTTCGGCGGTTCGGCGGAATATGTGGCGCTCGGCCTCAAGAAGGCCGGCATGGAGCCGACATTCTACTGGTACGTGACCGGCATGATGGTCCTGGCGTTCCTCGTCAGCCTGCGCCTGCCGCGTCAGGCAAAGTACCTGCAGCACGAGCACTGATCGGGCCCGTCGGGGGTTGGCGCGCGGTTCAGGCGTCGTCCCCCGAGGCCTGACGCGCGCTCTGCCAGATCGCGTCGAGCACCGGGTGCGGTTGGTGCCGGCGCCGGTAGAGCGCAATATCGAAGCCGATCTGCCATTCCTTGCCGCCCACGATCGCGAGCGTGCCGCGCGCAATGTCGTCGGCCACCAGGCGTTGCGGCAGCCACGCGATACCGGCGCCGCGTCGCGCCATCGCCAGAATCGCTTCGTACGAATCGGCCTGATACACCGGCTTGAGCGTGGGACGGTTTGCCATCTCGGCAAGATGGCGGGCCAGCACGGCCCGCAACGTCAGCGTGCGGGAGAACGCCAGCCAGGGAATCGGCGACGGGCCGGCGGCAAGCCGATAGGTGGCGCGCCCCTTGGCGTCGAGCGCACTCACCGGCACCAGCACCTCACGCGCGACACTCAACCAGTCATAACGCTCCTGATCGATCAACAGCCGCGTGTGCGCACTGGAATACACGATGAGCAGATCGACCTCGCCGGCCGCGAGCCGCAGAATGGCCTCCTCGGCCCCTCCCGTGGACAGCGTCGCGGTGAAGAAGCCGATGCGCGAGACCGCCTCGTCGTACCAATCCGGAAAGAAGGTGGCGGCCAAGGTTCGGCCCGTGGCGATCTTCAGATTGTTTTCGAGTGTGGGCGCGGCGTCCTGCAACTGCGTGCGAGCGCCGTGAAGAATGTCGAGCGCATTGGTCGCCGCATCGAGAAACACGGTGCCGGCAGCCGTGAGTTCGAGCGGTTTGCTCCGTTCGACAAGCTGTGTGCCCACCCACTCTTCCAAGGCGCGGATGCGTCGCCCGAATGCCGGGTGCGTGACGAAACGGTTTTCCGCCGCTCGCGTGAAACTGCGCGTGCGTGCCAGTTCGACGAAGTCTTCAAGCCATCGCAGTTGCATACCGTCTCCTCACGGCCTCCCCACGGCCTCGACGAGGCCGATTCGTGTTTCGCTCAGGCCTTGGAGAGCGACTTGAGCGCGTGCTTGATGCCGTCGGACACGCTTGTGCCGTCGGGCACGCTCTTGACGGCGGCAAGCGCCTCCTTGTCGGAGTAGCCCAGCGCGAGCAATGCATTGACGACGTCGCTCTTGTGGTCGTGCGGTGTGAGCGCGCCGGGCACCGTGCCCAGTTGCGCGCCGAGCTTGCCCTTGAGTTCGAGCAGCAGACGCTCGGCTGTCTTCTTGCCGATGCCGGGGATCTTCGTCAGACGTCCCGACTCCTGCAGCGTGACGGCCTGGGCGATGTCCGCGACGCTCATGCCCGAGAGAATCGCAAGTGCCGTGCGTGCGCCCACGCCGGAGATCTTGAGCAGTTCGCGAAAGGTGTTGCGCTCGTCAGGCGAGCCGAAGCCGAAGAGCAGTTGGGCGTCTTCGCGCACGATGAACTGGGTGAGCAACGTCACGCGCTCGCCGAGATTCGGCAGGTTGAAGAAGGTGCTCATCGGCACCGAGATTTCATAGCCTACGCCCTGGCAATCGACCAGGATGTGCGGCGGATTCTTTTCCAGCAACGTGCCGGAGATGCGGCCAATCATTGACGCCTCGGGAGAGTGACTTCGACAGGCGGCAAGTGTAGCAGCCGCCAGCTCGGCAACGGACTCGGCAAGCTCATCCGTCGCCTTCGATGCCCGCGACCGCGTCGCCCGTCGAGCGTCTCGCCGCGCTGCGCAGACACTCAAGCGCCGCTGCCACCGCAGCCCGGTTCGCGCCGTCGTCGCGCCAGTACATCGAGATCGCCCCGAACCCCGCCAGACGCAACGGCACGATACGCAACGCCCCGAGCGCCTGCAGACGACTCGCCGTGCGGTGCGACGCCAGGCCGATCATGTCGCTGTTGTTGAGCAACGTCAGGTTGAGAATCGTGGAGTTCGATTCGACGGTGTCGTTCGGCAACGGATAACCGGCCTCCGCGAGCGCCGCCTCCAGCGCGTTGCGAATCGGCGTGCCGCGCGGCCAGACCACCCAGCGGTAACGCTGCATGTCGGGCCAGTCCACCCTGTCGAGCGAAAAGACCGGATGGCGCGCGCGCGCAACGAAATGCAGCGGCTCCAGATATAGCGCCTCGGCGCGAACGTTGCGGTCCTGCAGTTCGGGGGCCGAGCGCCCAACGACGATATCGATCTCGCTGTGCGCGAGCTGATTCATCAGCCGGTCCATCGTGTTCTCGATCACGCGGGCCTGCACGCGGGGCATGCGCTGCAGGAGCAACAACATCGCGAGCGGCACCGTGTCCGCCGACGACGCCCCCGACGTGCCGATCGCCACCAAACCGCTGCCGCCCTCGCGCATGGCGTCGAGATCGTCGCGCGCCGTGTCGAGCTGCGCCTCGATTCGCCGCGCGTGCTGGATCAGGGATTCCCCGTAGGCCGTCGGACGCAATCCCCGCGCCTGACGCTCGAACAGCGGCAGGCCAATGTCCTCCTCCAAATCCTTGAGCCACTTCGACAAACCGGGTTGCGTCGTGTTGAGCAATGTCGCGGACTGGCTCATGTTGCCGGTCTCCGCAAGGGTCAGCAACATTTGCAGATTGCGCAGACGCAGTCGATGGGTCCAGTCCATACGAAGTCTCCGGGCCCCCTCGGGACGCCCCCAAAATCACCCAATCCATACTATTTTTCGTATGGATCCGATGATTTATTCATTTCAAAGAATATGTCTCGCCGAGTATAACGCTACTCATAGACCCGCAAGCCCTCGTCGGCCGAGCTTGTCAGACGAGTTGACCGGGCCCCATATCGACACGGAGACACGCATGTCCGAACGCGCCCCCAGCGCCGATCGCGCTGCCTATTACGAACACATCGGGCACAACCACATGGCCCCGCTGTGGGAATCGCTGCACAGTCTCGTGCCCCCGCAGCCGCGCCCGCGCGTGGTGCCCGCCCTCTGGAAATACAACGAAGTGCGCCCGCTCGTGATGGAAGCGGGACGCGTCATCAGCGCCGAAGAGGCCGTGCGTCGCGTGCTGGTCTTGCAGAACCCGGGAACGCCGGGCTCGTCGAGCATCACGGGTTCGCTTTACGCCGGGCTGCAACTCATTCTGCCGGGTGAGATCGCACCGAGCCATCGCCATACGCAATCGGCCCTGCGCTTCATCGTGGAAGGCCGCGGTGCGTGGACGGCCGTAAACGGCGAGCGCACCACGATGCACCCCGGCGACTTCATCATCACGCCGTCGTGGACGTGGCATGACCACGGCAACCCGGCGGACGGCGAGCCGGTCGTGTGGCTCGACGGGCTCGACATTCCGCTCGTGCAGTACTTCGACGCCGGCTTTGCCGAGAACTACCCCGAGTCGCAACAGCCGGTGCAGCGCCCAGAGGGCGACAGCTTCGCGCGTTACGGCCACAACATGCTGCCGGTGCATCACAAGGTCAGCGAGCCGACCTCGCCGATCTTCAGCTATCCGTATGCCCGTTCGCGCGAAGCGCTCGACACGCTGTACCGCAACGGCGAACTCGATCCGTGGGACGGCATCAAGTTGCGCTATGTGAATCCGGCAACCGGCGGCTGGCCGATGCCGACGATGGCGACGTTCATGCAATACCTGCCCGCCGGCTTCCAGGGCAAGACCTATCGCAGCACCGATGCAACGGTCTTCTCGGTGGTCGAGGGTCGCGGCACGGCGCGCATTGGCGACGAAGTCTTCCAGTTCGAGCCGCGCGATCATTTCGTCGTGCCCTCGTGGGCGCCGGTGCAGCTCGCCGCGCTCGACGACGCCGTACTGTTCAGCTACTCCGATCGCCCCGTGCTCGCCGCCCTGAACCTGCTGCGCGAGTCACGCACCTGAGGCCAACCCAACGCTCACTTGCCGGCCCCGCGCGCCGAACACCCGCGTGAGCGGCGCGCGCCGCCTGTGTCCTTTCCTTTATTCGTCGAGTCAAACGCTATGTCCTTCGTCTTCGCTCCGCCCGCTACCGTCGCCATTCCCGTTGTCGGCAGCGCCGACCAGTTCGCCGTGCGCCGCGTGTACTGCGTTGGCCGCAACTACGCCGCGCATGCCCGCGAAATGGGCTTCGATCCCGATCGCGAACCGCCGTTCTTCTTCTGCAAGCCGGCCGATGCCGTGGTGCCGGTGGCCTACGGCGAAACGCTCACGTTGAAGTATCCCGCCCAGACGACCAACTATCACTACGAAGCCGAACTGGTCGCCGCGATCGGCAAGGCGGGCTCGGACATTGCACTCGAGCAGGCGCTCGAACATGTCTGGGGCTACGCCGTGGGGCTCGACATGACGCGCCGCGATCTGCAGATGAAGATGCGCGAAATGGGCCGTCCGTGGGAAATCGGCAAGGCATTCGATGACTCGGCCCCGATCGGCCCGATTCATCCGGTGTCGAGCGTCGGTCATATCGAGAAGGGCGCGATTTCGCTGACGGTCGACGGCGTGCAAAAGCAGAAAAGCGACGTCACCCATCTGATCTGGTCGGTGGCGGAAACCGTCTCGTACCTGTCGCAGTTCTTCCGTCTCGAGCCGGGCGATCTGATCTACACCGGCACGCCCGAAGGCGTGGGCCCGGTCAAGGCAGGAGAGACGATGGTCACCGCCGTGGAAGGGCTCGGCGAGATCACCGTGCGCGTGGTCTGAGGCCTCGTCATGCAGCTCTATAGCTTCTTCAACAGCTCGACCTCGTATCGCGTGCGCATTGCGCTCGCGCTCAAAGGGCTGGAATTCGACACCATTCCGGTGAATATCCGCGCCGGCGAGCATCGCGCCTGCGCGTATGTCGGCGAGGTCAATCCGTCGGCCAGCGTGCCCGCCCTGATCGACGGCGAGATCGCGCTCGGCCAGTCGCTCGCCATCCTCGACTATCTCGACGCGAAATATCCCGAGCCGCGTCTGGTGCCGCAGGACATCGAGGCACGCGCCCGCGTGCTCGAATTGGCGATGCTCGTCAGTTGCGACATGCACCCGGTGAATAACCTGCGCATTCTGAAGTATCTGCAAGGCCCGCTGGGCCTCAGCGTCGAGCAGAAGAACGCGTGGTACCGCCACTGGGTCGACGAGGGCATGGCAGGCGTGGAGCGATTGCTCGGCAAGCATGGACACGGCGCATGGTGCTTCGGCGATGCACCGACGCTCGCCGACGTCTGCCTGATTCCGCAAATCGCCAATGCCCGGCGCATGGGTTGCGATTTGTCGGCGTATCCGCGAGCGATGGCGGTCTACGCGCAGGCGGAGACACATCCGGCTTTCCGCGCGGCAGCGCCCAATCGTCAGCCGGATTACACGGCCTGATTTCTATCCAGAACGGCTGGACAGGCCGCAGGAGACAACCATGAGTCAAACCTCTCAACCCAAAGCGCTGGTCGTTGGCGGTGGCATCGGCGGCCTGGCGGCTGCACTCGCGCTCGCCAATCAGGGCGTGCAAATCGAACTGCTGGAGCAGGCCGAGACCATCGGCGAGATCGGCGCGGGCATTCAGCTCGCCGCCAATGCGTTCGCAGCACTCGACGCCCTCGGCGTCGGTGAGGCAGCGCGCGGGCGTTCGGTCTTCACCGACCACATCACGCTGCGCGACGCCATCGACCGCAGCATCATCGCGCAAGTCGACGTCGGCGCGCCGTATCGCGAGCGCTTCGGCAATCCGTACGCCGTGATCCACCGTGCCGACATCCATCTGTCGATTCTGGAAGCGGTACAGCGCAATCCGTTGATTCAGTTCCGCACCGCGACGCGGGTCGTCTCGCTGGCGCAGGACGACAAGCACGTCACCGTCATCGACCAGCACGGCGAGCGACACACGGCCGACGCCGTGATCGGCTGCGACGGCGTGAAGTCCGCCGTGCGCGCCGTGCTGATCGGCGACGAGCCGCGCGTGACCGGTCACGTGGTGTATCGCGCGGTCGTCGACGTCGAGAACATGCCGAAGGACTTGCAGGTCAACGCGCCGGTCGTCTGGGCAGGACCGAACTGCCACCTCGTGCATTACCCGTTGCGCGGCGGCACGCAATACAACCTCGTGGTCACGTTCCACAGCCGCGAGCAGGAAGTCTGGGGCGTACGCGACGGCAGCAAGGAAGAGGTGCTGTCGTACTTCGAAGGCATCGATGCGCTGCCGCACCAGATGCTCGACCGTCCGACCTCGTGGCGACGCTGGGCCACCGCCGACCGCGATCCGGTCGCGCAGTGGAGCTTCGGGCGCGCCACGATCCTGGGCGACGCCGCCCACCCGATGACGCAGTACATCGCGCAAGGCGCCTGCCAGGCACTCGAAGACGCCGTCACGCTCGGCGCCGCGTATGCGGCGGCGAACGGCGATTTCGTCGACGCCTTCCGCCGCTACGAGCACGCCCGCATTCCCCGCACCGCCCGCGTGCTCTACGGCGCGCGCGACATGGGCCGTGTCTACCACGCCAAGGGGGTGGATCGCTGGGTGCGCAACTCGCTGTGGAAGGGCCGCACGCAAACGCAGTTCTACGACGCCCTGCAATGGCTGCACGGCTGGCGCGCCGAGCATTGCCTATCGCAAACCCCGTGGCTGGCTGAGGCCTGAGCGCTAACCACGCCCTACCTCTCGATTCACCGCCCGGCATCCGGGCATCCCGCCACGCGACGGTCCCACACCGTCGCGCGGCCCCCCTCGCCTCGCGTCTCGCGATACGGGGGCTCGGCAGCACTAATAACAACAATCACGGCAACACGTTTCGGCGACGACGGCTGACTTGCCGCGCCGCTTCTGGCAACTTTGAGGAGACAACCCATGCCAGCCACCCCCATCAACGTGACGGCGTTCATCGACCGCCATCGCATTTCCCCGTTCCAGGTGATGATCGTCGTGCTGTGCTTCCTGATCGTCGCCATCGACGGTTTCGACACGGCGGCCATCGGCTTCATCGCCCCTGCCATTCGCGCCGAATGGTCGCTCACCCCGGCGCTGCTCGCGCCCCTTTTCGGCGCCGGGCTCGCGGGCCTGATGGCCGGCGCATTCCTGTTCGGGCCGCTCGCCGACAAGTTCGGCCGCAAGACCATTCTCATCTTCTCCGTGGTGTTCTTCGGTCTGGCGAGTCTCGCGTCAGCAGGGTCGATGGAACTGTGGCAACTGATCGCATTGCGGTTTCTGACGGGCCTCGGCCTCGGCGGCGCCATGCCGAACGCGATCACGCTGACGTCGGAGTACTGCCCTGAGTCGCGCCGTTCGTTCCTCGTAACGACCATGTTCTGCGGCTTCACGCTCGGCTCGGCGCTGGGCGGTCTCGCGTCGGCCGGGTTGATCGACGCCTTCGGCTGGCGCGCCGTGCTGATCGTGGGCGGCGTCATGCCGCTCGTGCTCGCTGTACTCCTGATGCGCGCGCTGCCCGAGTCGGTGCGCTATCTCGTGATGGCGGGCAAGTCGCCGGAGCGCATCGCGGCATCGCTACAACGCATTGCGCCGAATGAGGACCTGCGTGGTGCGACGTTCAACGTCGCGACGAAGCCGTCGACCACGTCGCCGGTGAAGCATCTGTTCAAACCCGAATTGCTGCGGGGCACGCTGCTTTTCTGGATCACGTTCTTCATGAGCCTGCTCGTGATCTATCTGCTCTCGAGCTGGTTGCCCACGCTGCTTCGCACCAACGGCCTGACGCTGCGCGACGCCGCCATCGTCACCTCGATGTTCCAGGTCGGCGGCACGCTCGGCGCCATCGTGCTCGGCGGGTTGATGGACCGCGTCAACCCACACTACGTGCTTGCTGCGGCTTACGTGCTTGCGGGCGTGTGTGTCGCCGCTGTCGGTCCTGTCGCCAGTTCTCCCGTGCTCGCCTCGGTGGCCGTGTTCTGGGCCGGGTTCTGCGTGTCGGGCGGTCAGGTCGGCGCGAACGCGCTGTCCGCTGGCTTCTATCCCACGGATTGCCGCGCCACGGGCGTGAGCTGGGCCAATGGCGTCGGGAGACTGGGGTCGGTGGTCGGCTCGGTTGGCGGGGCGTCGATGCTCGCCATGGGCTGGTCGATGCCGGCCCTTTTCGCCGCCATCGGCGTGCCCGCCGTGCTCGCCGGTCTGACGATGCTCACGCTGGGTCGCCTGCGTCATCATCAGGCCACGCACGCGGTGCAAGCCACGGCCTAAGCGTTTCGGCCCACGCAACAAGGCATACGTAACGCACACTGCCGCGGGTCTCGGGCTTGGGCGGGCGCCATTCGCATTGTGCGATGGCGCCCGCGTGCGTTTCGGGCCGGGAAATCCCGACAGCAAGGAGGTCGCGTGGCGTGTTGCATCGCGCAAATCGTTGCGGATAGGCATACAGTGTCGACTGGCGGCGAATTCGAGGTGTCCATTCGGCACCCGCGTCATTGCGACGCTGCGCCGCGAGCCCCCATTTCCCTGTGGAGATTGAAGGTGTCGTTGCCCTCATTGCTGGTCCTGATCCCGATGCACCCCGAGCAGTTGTCCGCACTGCAAACCCATTTCGATGTGGCTTACCACCCGAGCTATCACCCCGCGCCGCAAGGCTGGGGGCCCGACGGCGAGCGGGCGCGCTTCGTGCTGACTCACGGCGCGCGTGGTCTGAGCGCCGCCGAGCTGTCGCATCTGCCGAACGTGGCGTTGGTCAGCGCGCTGGGCGCCGGCTATGAGAATCTGGACGTCGCCGCCATGCGTTCGCGCAATATCGTGGCCGTGAACGGTGCCGGTGCGAATGCGCCGACGGTGGCGGATCAGGGCTTCGCCCTGCTGCTTGCTGCCGTGCGTCGCATTCCGGCCTACGACGCCGCCTGCCGCAAGGGTGTGTGGCGCGACGCGCTGCCGATGCAGCCGGGCGTGTCGGGAAAGAAGCTGGGGATCGTGGGGCTGGGGGCGGTCGGCCGTCAGTTCGCCAAACGCGGTGAGGGCTTCGATATGCAGATCGGTTACCGGAATCGGAACCGTCGCGACGATGCGCCCGCGCACTATCAATATTTCGACAGCGTGCTGGCGCTGGCCGAATGGGCGGACTACCTCGTCGTAACCGCTCCGGGCGGCGCGCAGTCCCATCACCTCGTGAATGCCGAGGTGTTGCGCGCGCTGGGCAAGCACGGCTTCCTCGTCAATCTGGGGCGTGGCAGCGTCGTCGACACGGCCGCCCTGGCGGACGCATTGCGCGACGGCGTCATCGCCGGTGCCGGGCTGGACGTCTACGAAGGCGAGCCGTCACCGCCTGCGGCACTGATCGATTTGCAGAATGTGGTGCTCAGTCCGCACGTCGCTGGCCGCTCGCCCGAAGCGGAAGCCGCCACGCTCGCCCTGTTTCTCGAAAATGCGCGTCGCTTCCAGGCGGGGGAGCCGGTGTTGACGCCGCTGTGAGTGGCGAATGGCGTCAGTGATTGTCGAGCCCGTCGATGCTTCGCACGGGCGACGGCGAGAGCGTGACGCCGTCGTTGACCGGCTCGAACTCGATGCTGCTGTTGGCGCTGCCCGTGGTGAAGGCGGTCTCGCACGTCGGACACTTCACTTCGGCATCCGAATGGAGATAGTCGTACATCGCCTGGACGGTCGGCTCGCTCGCCGCGACGGGGAAGCGGGCTTTACAGGTGGGACAAACGACGAAACCGGTGTGGATCGACAGCATGACGGGCCTCCTGCGGGCAAGTCGGCAACGTCACTGATTTTACAACCAGCCGGGTCATCGTGCGACGCGGGTCGCGGGGATTGGCGACGGCATCGATCCCGAACTGAAGGAACGCGCCACTGCCGTACTCGACAAGATGGGGTTGACCGTTTCCGATGTAGTTCGGATTTTACTCACGCGCATTGCCAACGAAGGTGCGCTACCTTTTGGTTTCGTCACGGATCCCGACGCTCACGATGCATGGTTCAAGCGAAAGGTGTTGGAAGCGCTGGAAGACACACGTCCAGCCATTCCCGACGAAGACGTCGAATCCCATTTCGCCGCACGCCGTGCCGCCGCACGCAAACGCAGTTCCCCAAAAGGTTAGTTTCGCGGCGCCCCGGCCTCGCCCTCCTGCAACCAACGGCGTTTGTCGCGCAGCGGCGCTTCGCCAAACACGCGCGCATATTCCCGGCTGAACTGCGATGCACTTTCATACCCCACCGTCTGCGCTGCCGCCGCCACGGTGACGTCCGCCGCAAAGATCAATCGCCGCGCCTCCTGCAAGCGCAACTGTTTCTGGTACTGCACCGGACTCATGGCCGTCACCAGCTTGAAGTGGTGATGCAGCGACGACACGCTCATGTGCACCTCCTGCGCCAATGCCTCCACGCGCAGCGGCTTTGCGTAATGCTCGCGCAGCCACCGCACCGCGCGCGCGATCCGATTCATCTGGCTGTCCTGCAACGCCATCTGCCGCAGCAACATTCCCTGACCGTTCATCAGCAATCGATAGACGATCTCGCGCTTGATCATCGGCGCCAGGATCGGAATGTCGCGCGGCGTGTCCAGCAAGCGCAACAATCGCAACACCGCGTCGAGCAACGCCGCGTCCAGCCGATTGACGTACATGCCACGCCCACTCGCTGAAGGCGCCGGCGGCGGCAAATGCTCGTCGCCGATGAGCGACGTCACATCCTCGGCCACCAGGTCGAGGCGCATGCCCAGATACGGCGATTGCTCGCTCGCCCCCGACACCTGCGCCACCACCGGCAAATGCACCGACGACACCAGGTAGTGCATCGGGTCATACGCGTAATCCTCGTCGCCGATCCGCAAGCGCTTCTCGCCCTGGGCGATGACGGCGAACGCCGGTTGCTGAAGCGCCGGCTTCGGGCCGCCCGGATGCAGGATCCGATGCACGAACAGGCCTTCCACCGCCGTCGGTGTCGTGCCCTCCAGGCCGTGCGTCGCGCGCTCCAGCCGATGCACCAGTTCGGTACGCGCGGCGCGCGACGGATCCCCCTCGAACCCGCGCGGCGAGGCCTCGCGCGGCTCAGTCTTGACCAAATGCATGACCATGCCTTCACTCCAGAGGCGGCCGATCCCCACGTCACGGCCGCAATGCTGCACAGCATACCCTCGCTACATGCGCTTGCCCGATCCTCCGACCGGGGATTCACACGATCAGGCAGGAAATGTGCAGGAACAGGTACTGCTCGCCCGATGCGCCTCGACGCATAATTTCTCCCATCCCGTGCAAGCCGTCGCCCCTCCCAGACGGCCGCCTGCGACGGGCAGCCACTTCAACGGAGCAATGCAATGCGACAAAGAAAACTCGGCAATACCGGCCTCTTCGTCTCGGAACTGTGCCTCGGCACGATGACCTTCGGCGGACAGGGCGAACTGTGGAGCAAGATCGGTCATTTGCAGCAACACGATGTCGACTCACTCGTGGGCCGCGCGCTCGATGCCGGCATCAACTTCATCGACACCGCCGACGTCTATTCGGAAGGGCAGTCGGAAATCCTCACCGGCCAGGCCCTGCGCAACCTCAAGGTACCGCGCGATAACGTCGTGGTCGCCACCAAGGTCTTCGGTGCCACGGGCGCACAAGGGGCCAATTCTCGTGGCCTTTCGCGCTATCACATCATGGACGGCATCAAGGCCAGTCTCAAACGCCTGCAACTCGATCACATCGACCTGTACCAGGTGCACGGCTTCGATCCGGCCACGCCCATCGAAGAGACCCTCGGCGCGCTCGACACACTGGTGCGCCAAGGGCACGTCCGCTATATCGGCGTCTCGAACTGGGCGGCCTGGCAGATCACCAAGGCGCTGGGTATTTCGGCGCGGCTGAACCTCGCGAGCTTCACGTCGCTGCAGGCGTATTACACGGTCGCCGGACGCGATCTCGAACGTGAAATCGTGCCGATGCTGCGCAGCGAAAACGTGGGCCTGATGGTGTGGAGCCCGCTCGCCGGCGGCCTGCTCTCGGGCAAATACACGCGCGACGGCCAGTCCGAAGCGGGCTGCCGCCGCCAAACCTTCGACTTCCCGCCGGTCAACGTGGAGCGTGCCTATGACGTCATCGACGTCATGCGTGGCATCGCCGCCGAGAAGGGCGTGTCGGTCGCGCAGATCGCGCTCGCCTGGCTGCTTGCCCAGCCGGTCGTCTCGACGGTCATCATCGGCGCCAAGCGGACCGATCAGCTCGACGACAACATTGCGGCAACGCGTGTCACGCTGAGCGCGCGCGAACTGTCGGCTATCGACGGGGCCAGCGCACTGCCGAGCGAGTATCCCGGCTGGATGCTCTCGCGCCAGGGCGACCCGCGCCGCGCCCAGCTCGCCGAAGCCGGTCTGCTGTAAACGTCGGGAAGCAGTCAATGCGCGCAGAACTGTAGTGAGCGAGACACAGTGCACCGCGCGAGCGGTGCACTGTGCTCACGGCACGGGGGAAAATTCTCGCGACCTGGTGGCGGCAAGGTGTGAACATAGATCGCGCCCTATTGGCGATTTTTGCGGTAGCTTATCGTCTCGTGCGTTGGACAATCCAGGCCATCGCCCGCACATCCCTTTCACAGGAGTCCATCTTGTCAGCTGCTGCCCCCGCCTCGCTCACGCTCTATGTCGACGCTCGATTCACAAGCCCCTACGCACTGTCGGTCTTCGTCACGCTACGTGAGAAAGGTCTGCCGTTTGATCTGCAAACCGTGGATCTCGTGCAGGGCGCGCATTATGAGACCCGCTTTGCGAACCTATCGCTCACGCGTCGCGTGCCCACGCTCGTGCACGGCGATTTCACGCTGTCCGAATCGTCGGCCATCACCGAATACATCGAGACCATCTTCCCCGAGGTGCCCGTGTATCCGTCAGATGTATGCGAGCGGGCTCGCGCGCGTCAGGTGCAGGCGTGGCTGCGCAGCGATCTGGGCGCCTTGCGAGAAGAGCGTTCGACCGAAGTGATCTTCTACCGTCCAGTGGACGAACCCCTCTCCGACGCAGGTCACGCGGCCGCGAGCAAGCTGATCGCCATTGCCCAGGACCTGCTGGCCGATGGCCGCATGTCGCTGTTCGACAAGGCGTGCATCGCAGACGTCGATCTCGCATTGATGATCAACCGTCTCGTGTACAACGACGACGTGGTGCCTGCGGCACTGGTCGAGTATGCCCGCCGCCAATTTGCGCGACCGGCCGTGCAGGAGTGGCTGGCGATGACGCGCCCGCCGCGTCCGGGCGACAGCATCGACGGCAGGGCCGCGGCCTGACGGGGCCGTCGCCCTGGACGAATAACCCAGTCGCTCCCTCCTGATAAACGAAAACGCCCGTTTGACACGTTGCAGTCCTTCGTGGAGACGAACGGCGGCAGCCGTCATTTCGCGGGAAGATCGACAAATTTTGCACTTTTCTTCTAAAAATCGGCCAATTTCCGATTTTTATCGGCGTCATCGCTCTCTGAATGATGTTGTGACGGCGCGGGTGGTGAATTCAGTCGACAGGCAGGGGGCTAAAGGAGGAAAATAGGCCCACCTTGCCGTTTACGTTAACGGCACTGACGACTGAAGCCCCCTCTGCCGAGACATTCAAGAAACATGAGCGCCGATAATCAATTGCGTTTTGTCGTGGAGCCGCACGCCAACCCCACCCCTGCCGACCAGATCGCCGCCAAGCTGGCGAACCCGGTATTTGGCCGCGTATTCACGGATCACATGGTCACGATTCGCTGGACCGAGGGCACGGGCTGGCATGATGCGAAGGTAGAGGCCCGCCGTCCGTTCGAGATCGATCCGGCATGCGCCGTGCTGCACTACGCGCAGGAAATCTTCGAAGGAATGAAGGCCTATCGCAGCGAAGACGGCAAGATCTCGCTGTTCCGCCCGCAAGCCAATGCCAAGCGTTTCCGTGAATCGGCCCAGCGCATGTCGATGGCCGAGCTGCCGGAAGCCGTGTTCCTCGAAGCCGTGGAAAAGCTGGTCGACATCGATCGCGCATGGATCCCGGGCACAGAAGGCAGCAGCCTCTATATCCGCCCGTTCATGTTCGCCTCGGAGAGCTTCCTCGGCGTGCGCGCCGCGCATGAATACATTTTCTGCGTGATCGCCTGCCCGGTCGGCCCCTACTTCAAGCCCGGCAAGTCGGCCGTGACCGTGTGGGTGTCCGACCAGTACACGCGCGCCGCCCCGGGCGGCACGGGCGCCGCCAAGTGCGGCGGCAACTACGCGGCGAGCCTGATCGCGCAGACCGAAGCCAGCGGCAAGGGCTGCGATCAGGTCGTGTTCCTCGACGCCGCGCAACATCGCTGGATCGAAGAGCTGGGCGGCATGAACGTCTTCTTCGTCATGGACGACGGCTCGCTCCAGACCCCGCCGCTCGCCGGCACGATTCTGCCGGGCATCACGCGCGCGTCGATCATCGAAATGGCCAAGCGCGACGGCCTGACGGTCAACGAAACGCCGTACGAGTTTGCCCAGTGGCAAGCCGACGCAGCCAGCGGTCGTGTGAAGGAAACGTTCGCGTGCGGCACGGCGGCGGTCGTCACGGCCATCGGTCAGGTGCGTCACGCCAAGGGCGAGTTCAATATTGGCGACGGCGGCGAAGGCCCGGTCACCAAACGTATTCGCGATCAGCTCACGGGCATTCAACGCGGCAAGGTCGCCGATCCGTTCGGCTGGGTGCACCACGTCGCCTGATCGACGGACGTTGCTCACATAACAAACAAGTTGCGAAGTTGCGCATCGCCCGAGACAGCGATGCGGGAAATCATCGGCGGCGCGCCACGACACCAGGAGAGTCGGGCGCGCCGTCTTGTTGTATTTGACTTGCAGATCATGGAACAGAATCCAGGCGCCATGGCGGGCAGCCCCCGCAGCGCCCTCGCGGCAGCCGACACAATCGGCGTTCCGCACTCCGTGCTCGAAGACATCTATGCGATGGTCATCGGCATGGCATTCGTGGTGGTCGGGCTGGTGCTGCTCAAGGCAGCCGGGTTGGTCACCGGCGGCGTGGCTGGCATTGCACTGCTCGCGTCCTACGTCTTTCCCCTCCCGGTGGGCACCATCTTCACGCTGGTGAACATTCCGTTCTTCCTTTTTGCGTACGTCACGATGGGCCCGCGCTTCGCGCTCAAGTCCACCGTCGCGAGCGTCGGCATCACCTTTGCCCTCGCGGCCATGCCGCAGACCTTCAACGTCGCCTTCGTCAATCCGCTGTTCGCCGCATTCGTCGGCGGCACGCTGTGCGGCATGGGGATTCTGGCGCTCGCGCGTCACGGGGCCGGCGTGGGCGGCACAGGCATCGTCACGCTGTGGCTGCAACGCGAGCGCGGCATCAACGCGGGCATTACCCAGGCGTGCATCGACACGACGATTCTGCTCGCCTCGCTCACCACGATCCCCGCGGGACGCGTTGCCTGGTCGGCACTGTCCGCGCTCGCCATGAGCGCCATGGTGGTCGCCTGGCACCGGCCGGGCCGTTACACCGGACGCTGAGCCGCGTCAGACGAGCGCGTCCGGGCGATAGGCGCTGGCCTGTGTCAACAGCCACTCCCGGAACACGCTGAGTGGTTGCCCATGCGTGAGTTCCGTCGGATAGACGAGGTAGTAGGCCGACTCGGCCACGCTCTTCACGTCGACGGGAATCGTCAGGCCGAAGGTGGCCAATTGTCCCTCGACGAAGAACTTCGGCACCAGCGCGACGCCGAGCCCGGCGGCCGCGCCCGCGATGAGCATCGTGTGCAGCTCATAGCGCACCCCCTGGAGCGCCCGATGGTCCTCGATGCGTTGCTCCGCAAACCATTGGGTCCAGGCGCTGGGGCGTGTCGTCGAGTGCAGCAGCGGATACTCGAGCAGATCGGCGGCCGTGCGAACCGACCCTTTGAGCAACGACGGTCGGCACACCGGCACAACTTCCTCACCGAACAGATAATCCGACGAGGTGCCCGGCCAGGTTGGCTGCCCGAAATGGATGGCCGCTTCGAAGTGCGTCTCGTCGAACGTGAACAGGTCGGTGTGCACCCCCATGTTCACCCGAACCTCGGGGTGGCGCTCGTCGAAATCCTTCATTCTCGGAATCAACCACTCGGACGCGAACGTCGGCAGCACCGCCAGTTCCAAATACCCGCCCCCGCTGCCGTGCGCCATGATCGAGAGCGTGTCTCGATCAAGTTGTTCCAACGTGCGGCGCACTTGCATGCCGTACAGGCGTCCGGCGCGGGTGAGCACCACGCGCTGCTTGGCGCGAACGAACAGACGCACCCCCAGTTGCGCCTCCAGCGTGGCGATCTGACGTGACACGGCACTTTCCGTCAGAAACAGCTCGCGCGCCGCGTGCGTAAAGCTTTCGTGTCGGGCCGCGGCCTCGAATGCCAGCAGCGCCGCCGTGCCCGGGGTCTTGAATTTGCGCATATTGATTCCAAGAACGCATCAAGTGGCAATTTTATCTCGCTTTACGAGTGAGGCATCCATTCCAATAATGCTGTCAATGCAAGATGGCATGGGGTAAGGCGCTCCCTGCCATGCCCTGACACCCTGCGATGCCGCCTGAGACGGCGTTCCCCCTTGAGATAATCCGATGCGCAATGCCAATGTGCAGTCCCTGCTGGTTTCCCTGATCGGGCAAGCGCGTACCGACGCGCTCTTCGCGACACTCAATTCGCCGTCGATCCTGGCGGATGCCGAGCCGGGATGCGTGACGAGAGCCGAACTCGCGCAGGCCATGAACATGGCCCTTTTCGAAGGGCTGCTGGCGCGTTCGCCGAATGGACGCACCTACACTGAAGAAGCGATTGCGGGCGGTGGCAGCGTCTACTTCGATCACGGCGCGCTGCGCACCGTACGCTGGGCCGGTAACGGCGCGCTGCCGCCGGGCGAAGCGGCCTTCACGCGCATTCTGCGCCCGCTGGGCTTCCGTCTGAACGGTCGCTATCCGCTCGACCGTCTCGGCATGACGGGTCGAGCCTATGCACACGAAGACGCCCCTGAAGAGATTTCGCAGTTCTTCGTGAGCGAGCTGCATCCGGAGCGTTTCTCCGAGACGTTCCAGCAAGCCGTGTCGCGTGTGGTCGGCACGTCGAAGGATCCGCTCACGCCTGCGGCCGCCGGTCAGCTTTGGGAACTGGAGCGCGACGGCACGCTGCCGCTCGAAAGCGCACAAGCGCTGCTGCCGGTGATCGTTGGTGCGTTTGCCCGTCAGCACGACATTCCGAGCGAAGCCGATTACGAACTGCTGTTGGCGGAATCCGCTGAAATGGCCTGGATCGCGACCGAAGGCAATGCGTTCAATCATGCGACCGACCGTGTCGAAAACGTGTTCGCGTTGTCCGACGCCGAGAAGGCCAAGGGCCGCCCGATGAAGCCCGACGTCGAGCGTTCGCGCTCGGGTCGCGTGTTCCAGACGGCCTATCGTGCCGACACCGTGCGTCGCGAGTTCCGCGGCAAGGACGGCGAAATCGTGACGCGCGACGTGCCGGGGTCGTTCTACGAATTCATCACGAGGCATCGCGCGTACGACACCGAGAAGCGTTGCTGGAAGATCGACCTGCGCTTCGACGCGGGCAATGCGCAGGGTATTTTCAAGATGACGGCCAACGCCAAGTAATGGAGGGCTCGTGGCGTCCGGCGCACAATATGTCCGTGCCTCGATGCTGCACCTCAATCTGCCGACACCGGTGAACAGCACCGTCGGCCAACACTGAATTCCATAGGGGTATCCACGTGAACGCAACTTCCATCCTCAACGAACTGGGCATTGCCAAACTGGCCGAAGCGGGCGACATCGCGGTGCACTCACCCATCGACGGCGCATTGATCGGCCGCGTGGCCAGCGCCTCGGTCGCCGACGCCCAAGCCACCCTCGCCCGCGCGCAGACCGCGTTCACCGCATGGCGCAACGTGCCCGCACCGCGTCGCGGCGAACTGGTGCGTCTGCTCGGCGAAAAGCTGCGCGAGCGCAAGCAGGCGCTGGGCGCGCTCGTCACGCTCGAAGCCGGCAAGATCCTGCAAGAAGGGTTGGGCGAAGTGCAGGAAATGATCGACATCTGCGACTTCGCCGTCGGCCTGTCGCGTCAGTTGTACGGCCTGACCATCGCGTCGGAGCGTCCGGGCCACCGCATGGCCGAGACGTGGCACCCGATGGGCGTGTGCACGGTCATCTCCGCCTTCAATTTCCCGGTGGCCGTATGGGCCTGGAACGCGGCGCTCGCGCTCGTGTGCGGGAACGCCGTGGTGTGGAAGCCCTCTGAGAAGACGCCGCTGACCGCACTGGCCGTCAATCGTTTGATGGAAGAAGTCATCGCCGAATTCGGCGACGCGCCGGAAGGCCTGACCGCGCTCATCATCGGCGGTCGCGACGTGGGCGAGGCACTCGTCGCCGATCCGCGCTCGGCCATCGTGAGTGCGACGGGCAGCACGGAAATGGGCCGCAAGGTCGGCGTGGAAGTCGCGCGCCGCTTTGGCCGCTCGATCCTGGAACTCGGTGGCAACAACGCGGGCATCGTGACCGGCAGCGCCGACATGGAACTCGCCCCGCGCGGCATCCTGTTCTCGGCGGTGGGTACGGCCGGTCAGCGTTGCACCACGCTGCGCCGCCTGTTCGTGCACGAGAGCGTGTATGACAAGACCGTCGAGCGTCTGAAGACGCTGTATGGCAAGGTTGCCATCGGCAACCCGCTGGAGCGCGGCACGCTCATGGGCCCGCTGATCGACGAAGGTGCCTTCAAGCGCATGCAAGACGCCCTGGACAAGGCACGCGCGCAAGGCGGCAAGGTCACGGGCGGCGAGCGTTACGCGGTCGCAGGCGCGGAGAACGCGTTCTATGTGAAGCCGGCCATCGTCGAGATGCCGTCGCAGACGGAAATCGTGCTCACCGAAACGTTCGCACCGATCCTGTATGTGCTCAAGTACAGCGACTTCTCGCAAGCCATCGACGCCAACAATGCCGCTTCGCACGGCCTGTCGTCGTGCGTGTTCACGACCGATCTGCGCGAAGCCGAGCGCTTCACGTCATCGGCCGGTAGCGACTGCGGCATTGCCAACGTCAACATCGGCCCGAGCGGCGCGGAGATCGGCGGCGCCTTCGGCGGCGAGAAGGAAACGGGCGGCGGACGCGAGTCGGGTTCGGACGCGTGGAAGGGCTATATGCGCCGTGCCACCAACACCGTCAACTACTCGTCCGCCCTGCCGCTCGCGCAAGGCATCGACTTCTCGATCGAGTGAAGTCTCGATAACCCGCCCCGACGTCGCCCATGCCCATGCGCGACGTCACGCAACGGGTTACGCATCTGGTCAACGCCGGACGTGCCCTGCCCCTCGGCAGGTACGCCCGGCGCCCCTCCCCGATAGCCGAATTCCGTCACGCTTTGTTTAGCGAGGCCCCCATGTACGCCTTCACTTCTGTGTTCGCCAACCCGGCCGGTTCGCCGATTCGCGAATTGTTCAAATACTTGTCCGAGCCGGGCATGATTTCGTTCGCGGGCGGCTATCCCGCAAGCGACCTGTTCGATGTGGACGGTCTCGCCGCAGCGCAGGCCCGCGCCTTCGCGCAACCGACGCGCTGCCTGCAGTACGGGCCGACCGACGGCCTGGCCGAACTCAAGACGCAGCTTCTCGCGCTGATGGCCTCGCGCGGCGCGTCCTGCGCCGCCGATGAGCTGCTGGTGACGACCGGCTCGCAACAAGGGCTGGACCTGCTGCTGCGCGTGATGATCGCGCCGGGCGATGTCGTGGTGACCGAGCAGCCCGCGTATCCGGCGACGCTGCAGGCATTGCGACTGCAGCAAGCGACGATCGTGACGGTGCCCGTCGACGCACACGGTCTGGACGTCGCGCACCTGAGCACGCTGCTGCACGAGGGCAAGATCGCCGTGCCGAAGCTGCTGTACACCGTGCCGACCTTCGCCAATCCGACCGGCGCAACGCTCTCGCGCGAGCGTCGTATCGCGCTGCTGAAGCTGGCGGTCGAGTACCGGTTCATCATCGTCGAGGACGATCCGTATGGCGACTTGCGATTCGCGGGCGACGCGGTGCCGACCTTGCTCGGCCTGACGGCGGAAGTGCCGGGATCGCGCGACTGGGTGGTGCACTTCTCGAGCCTGTCGAAGATCGTCGCCCCGGGGTTGCGCGTGGGTTGGACGGTCGCGCCGCCGGAGATTGCGCGCCGATGCGTCGTCGCGAAGCAGACGGTTGATCTATGCAGTGTTCCGTGGACGCAAGCGGTCGCGGCGGAATATCTGGCAGACGGCGCGTTGGCACGCCATCTGCCGAGGATCACGGAAGCCTATCGCCGCAAATGCGACGCGATGTGCGACGCGTTGCGCGCGACGCTGGGCGATGCCATCGCGTTCCACGCGCCGCAGGGCGGCATGTTCGTGTGGGCGCGTCTCGCCGCAGTGAAGACGAGCGATCTGCTGCCGCACGCGATCGCCGAGAAGGTGTTGTTCGTGCCGGGAACGGCGTTCTTCGCAGAACAGGCCGACGAGGCTTCGCTGCGGTTGTCGTTCGCGGCGCCGGCCGTATCAGCGATCGAGGAAGGCGCGGCACGACTTGCACGTGCAATGCACGCGACCGGCGCCACGCGATGATCAACGCGGCGGGCTGTCGCGCACGATCTGCGCGAAGTAGCGCGCACCGAGCGGCAGAATCGCGTCGTTGAAGTCGTAGCAGGCATTGTGCAGCGGGATGGCGCCAAGCGCATCGCCGCTGCCGTTGCCGATGAACGCGAAGTTGCCCGGCACGTGCTGCAGGAACACCCCGAAGTCCTCCGATGCCATCATCGGTGTAACGTCCGCGTCGACGCGGGTTTCGCCCACCACCGACTGCGCCGCGCGAACGGCGAGCGTCGTGTTGTCCGCCCAGTTCATCGTCGGCGCGAACTCGTGTGCGTACTCGAATTCGCCATGCGCGCCATGCATCGCACAGACGCCCAGACTGATCTCACGCATGCGTGTCTCGAGCAGTAGCTGCACGTCCGGCGAATAGCTTCGCGTGTCGCCCTTGATGACGACGTTCGGCGGAATGGCGTTGCGAATGCCATCCGTAATGAACTCCGTGCACGACACCACCGCCGACAGCCCTGGATCGACACTGCGTGACACCACGGTCTGGAGCGCCAAGACGATCTGCGCGCCGATCACGAGCGGATCGATACCCATGTGCGGGCGCGCCGCATGCGTTCCCTTGCCGCGAATGCGGATGACGAAGTTGTCTTCGCTCGCCATGATGCCGCCGACGCGCGTGGCGAAGTGACCTGCCGCGATGCCCGGCATGTTGTGCACGCCGTAAATCGCATCGATCGGGAAGCGTTCCAGCAATCCATCCGCAATCATCGCCTTCGCGCCGCGGCCATGCTCCTCGGCGGGCTGGAAGATGAAGCGCACCGTGCCGTTGAAATCGCGCGACGCCGCCAGCAGCTTCGCCGCGCCGAGCACCATCGACATATGACCGTCGTGCCCGCAGGCGTGCATCTTGCCCGGCACTTGCGACGCGTGGTCACGCCCCGCCGCCTGCTCGGCGATCTGTAGGGCGTCCATGTCGGCCCGAATGCCGATCGCGCCGCGCCCGTCGCCCACGCGCAGATTCGCGACAATCCCCGTACCGCCGATGCCGCGATGCACCTCCAGCCCGAGGCTCGCCAGAATCGTCGCCACCGTCTGCGACGTGGCGACTTCTTCGAAACCGGTCTCCGGTTGACGGTGGAACGCGTGTCGCCACCCCGTCAGCGCCTTGGCGAAATAGAGGTCCTGCGTCATGACTGACTCCTGTGAATGCTGTTGATCGGAGACGACATCAGCGTGCCAGCCACGCCTGCTGGCGCCGCGTCACCGACATCGCCGGCTCGCCCACAAGGTCCGCATAAACGCGCGGCGCTGTCGCGCCTTCCGTGTTGATCAGCAGGACGCGTGAGCCCTCGTTCAGACCGATGGCCGTGGCCAGCGCAGGCGTAGCGGCCGCCTGCATCAAACCCGCCAGACCTGCTACCCCCGACTCTCCCGCGGCAAAGGGCACGTCGTTGTCGCTACCGCGCGCCAGGCGCCGCATGGCTTCGACGGCCTCGGTATCGGTGACGGTCATGAACGCATCGACCGACGATTGCAGGAATCGCCACGCGAGCGGCGACGTCTCGCCGCAGGCCAGCCCGGCCATTACGGAATCGACCGACCCCGACGCCGAGGCTGCCTTGCCCGCAATGGCGCTCTGATAGAGGCAATCGGCCTGCATCGGCTCCACGACAACGAATGTTGGACGCCACACGCCCCAGCGCTCCCAAAGATAGCTCACGATACCCGCCGCCAGTCCACCCACGCCCCCTTGCAGAAAGACATGCGTGAGCGGGCAGGCGGCGTCCGTGCGAGCGTCTGCGCCGCAGAGCGCCTCATCGACTTCGGCCGCCACCGTCCCGTAGCCCTGCATGACGTCGCGTGGAATGGCCTCGTAACCCTCGTAAGACGTGTCCGAAACCACATGCCAGCCGTGACGCGCGGCAAGCGCCGCCGCCGCGTCCACCGACGCATCGTAATTGCCCTCGACGCGCACGATCTCGGCACCGTACGCGGCGATCGCCTGTTCGCGCTCGTCGCTCACCTGCGCGTGCAGCACGATGACGCAGCGGCAACCAATGCTCTGCGCTGCCGCGGCGAGCGCGCGACCGTGGTTGCCGTCCGTCGCGCTGATGACCGTGACACCGGCCAGCGCGTCGCGATGCTCACCTCGCAGAAGCGTTCGCGCGGTGAAGCCGAGTGTTTCGCATTCGCGCAACAGAAGGCGCACGAGCGCGATCGGCGCGCCCAGGGCCTTGAAACTGCCCAGCGCCGAGCGCAGCGCTTCGTCTTTCACGAGCACGCTGCAAACGCCCAGCGATGCGGCCAGATCGGGCAGCGCGCGCAGCGGTGTGCTCCCGCGCGTCAGCCCATCCCAATGGGCCAGCCACTCGCGGCTCTCTTGCGCGCGAGCGATGCTCATGATGTCCTGGAGGTCGGCCGGGTATGGCGCGCGAGCGGCGCGCGGATTGACGTACAGCATGGGGGGCTCCGGTATTGCGGAATTTCGGGATGTCGGGATGTCCGAACGGTTCTATCGATGTACGCCGAGGCGCCTTGCAACGACATCGAGCAGCACTTTCGCGCCGTTCACCAATTGCTCGTCGTCGGTGTGCTCGCGCGGGTTGTGGCTGACGCCGCCCCGACTCGGCACGAAGATCATCGCCGCTGGCGCGATGCGCGCGATCATCTGTGCGTCGTGGCCCGCGCCCGACGTCATGCGCTTGGACGACAAGCCCAGCCCGCTGGCGCTCGCTTCAATGACGTCGGCCAACTCGGCGTCGAAGACAACCGGCGAGAAGCGCGCCAGGCGCTCGGCCGAAATGCGCACGCCTTCGTCTTGTGCGAGCTTCATCAGGAATGCCGAAAAGTGCGCTTCGCTCGCTGCCAGACGTTGTTCGTTCGGGTCGCGCATATCGACCGTGAATACCGCCTTGCGGGGAATCACGTTGATGACGCCCGGCTCGACCCGCAGCGTGCCAACGGTCGCGAGCGTCGTGCCGGCGTCGACGGCGATGCGCCGCAGCTCGGCGACTGCGGCGGCGGCGGCATAGCCGGCATCGTGGCGCAGACGCGTCGGCGTGGTGCCCGCGTGATTGGCGTTGCCCTGCACGGTGATCTGCTGCCACGAAATGCCCTGTAGATTCTCGACGACGCCGATCTGCAGCCCTTCCGCCTCGAGAATCGGGCCTTGTTCGATGTGCAGCTCAAGATACTCGTGGGGCACGAGGGTGCCCGGCATCATCTCGCCCGCGTATCCGATACGCACGAGTTCATCGCCCAGACGCGCGCCATCGGTACCGATGGCATCGAGCGCCTCGGCCAGCGGCAACCCCCCCGCGTGAACCAGCGAGCCCATCATGTCCGGATGAAAACGCGCGCCTTCCTCGTTGGTGAATGCCGCGACCGTGATCGGACGCGACGGCACGACGCCCGCTTCGCGAAATGCCCGCACGATCGCAAGGCCACCGAGCACGCCATAGCATCCGTCGAGCGCGCCCGCGTTGACGACGGTGTCGATGTGCGAACCCATCATGAGCGGGCGCAGCACCTCACCCGCCTCACCCGCCGCGTCCTTCGCGGCCGACGACAGCGTGCCAAAGATATTGCCGATGCGATCGATCCGCACGTCGAGATCGAGTTCGCGCATCCACGCGACGACCTGATCACGCCCGGCTTTCTCGGCATCAGTGAGCGCGACGCGAGTGCGGCCGCCCGCCACGGGATCGGCGCCGATCTCGCCCAGCTCATGCAACTGTTGCAACAGCACGGCGCCGTTCAGGCGAAGGACGGTGGGGGCGTTCGTAGCGGACATAGGGGAATGCTGTCGTTTCGGTGGAGATGTCGATGGGACAGCCGCTCGCGCAAGCGCTTTCAGCGACGGGTTTTGCGCGTCACCGCTGGCGGAGTATCATCGATCTGCCTGAATAATATTCCGGGGCGCGTGTACGATTAACCCGTTTTTAGCCGAAAATTCGAATTTTTATTGCGTCACATGAGCCTGGACAGTTACGACATCGCCCTGCTCGCCGCGATCCAGCAAGACGCGACGACGCCTCAGCATGCGCTTGGCGCGCAAATCAATCTGTCATCGGCCGCGGTGAATCGGCGGCTCAGAAAGCTGGCCGACGAGGGCGTGACACGCAAGACCGTCTCGCTGGTGGATCCCGCCAGCGTGGGCTACGCGCTGACGATCATTACCGAGGTCGAAGTCGAGAACGAGCGGCTCGACCTGCTCGATGCGATGAGGCGCAGCTTTCTCGCCTGCCCGCAGGTGCAGCAATGCTATTACGTGGCGGGCGAATGCGACTTCGTGGTGATCATGGTCGTGCAGAACATGGCGCAGTACACCGAACTCACCCGCGCCCTGTTCTTCGAGAGCAACAATGTCAAACGCTTCAAAACGCTCGTGTCGATGAGCAACGTCAAGGTCGGGTTGGAAGTGCCGCTGGACGCGCTCGGCAGTTGAACGCAACGACACCCGGTCATTCTCCTGGGCACCACGCCCTGACGAACGACCGGGGAAACATCACAGGGCATCAGGGCATCAGTACTTTGTCCACGACGTGAATCACCCCATTCGATTGCATGACGTTGCTGATGGCGATGTTAGCCACACCGCCCTTATCATCCGTCACCATCAGGTGTCCGCCCATCTGCGTCACCGTCAGTGAATCGCCTTCGACCGTTTTCAACATCGCCTTGCCGCCGGCGTCTTTGACGGCCTTCATCAGATCCTGCGCGGAGAGTCGGCCCGGCACCACGTGATACGTGAGCACCTTGTCGAGGGTCGCCTTGTTCTCGGGCTTCAACAGCGTGTCGACGGTGCCGGCCGGCAGCGCGGCGAAGGCTTCGTTGGTCGGCGCGAAGACCGTGAAGGGCCCGGGACCGGAGAGTGTGTCGACCAACCCGCCGGCCTTCACAGCGGCGACGAGTGTCGTATGGTCTTTTGAGTTCACCGCGTTTTCGATGATGTTCTTCGAGGGGTACATCGCGGCCCCGCCGACCATGACGGTCTTCTCACCGCTGTCCATCGGCGCCGCGCAAGCGCTGAGCGCCGATCCGAAAACACAGCAGGTTGCCACAAGCACCGGCAGAATTCCGGTCGAGTAACGAGTCTTCATTTTCTCACCCCATTGATGGCGCTTCGCAATTCGGAAGCCCTCTTACTTACGAACAAGCCGGGTGAGCGGATGCACGCTCCGGAAATGAATTCACGAAGGTGGCAATGTCGTCCAGCACTGGCGCATACCCTCGCAGCGGTGCGCTAAGCGTTCCCAGAAGCATCGCGTGTCCGAGGTCGTAGTGCCGCACTTGCACCGCATCGTTCATCCCATGCAAGCGCTGGGCAAACCGCGTCGTATTGCCCGGATCGACGACCGTGTCCGCGTCGCCCACGGCCAACCACATGGGCGGTTCCCTACCCGTCACGAAATGAATCGGCTGACTGGCGAGTCGCACCGGCTCGGGAAATATCCGGCGAAGCACATCGCTCTTGAGCGGCAGGAAATCGTAGGGGCCGGCCAGACCGATGACGCCCGCGATATCGCACTCGCGCATGCCATTGGCGTGCAGGTAGCGGGCATCGGTTGCCAGTAACGCGACCATTTGCGCGCCCGCCGAATGGCCCATGAGAAACAGGCGGTCGGGGTCGCCGCCATACGCTCGCGCACGCTCGCTCGCCCAGCGCACCGCGATCGCGGCGTCGTCCATGAAGCCCGGGAAGGTCACCTCGGGATAGGTTCGATAGTCGGGTACGACCACCAGGAAGCCGCGCGAGGCGAGCGCCTCGCCCACAAAGCGGTAGTCTTCACGTTGGCCGTTCTGCCAACTCCCGCCGTAGAAGAACACGACCACCGGCATGCCGCTCGCACCCGCGTCGGGGTGTGTTGGCACATAGACGTCGAGTCGCTGTCGCTCCGACGGGCCATAAGCGACGTTCGTGACGTCACGATACGTGGTCCGCGGCGTGAGCGCATTCACTAGCGTGACGGGACTGCACGCACACAGTGCGACGCTGGTGAGCACCAGGGCCAGCATGCCGCCGAGCGAGACATTCGTCATGTTCCCTTCCTGTCGAATAGAGGCCGGGGAAGGCCAATGCCCCCCGGGCTTGCCTTCGTCAGTACGGGAATGGCGATCGCCCGGATGCACGTCCGAGCGGAAATCGGCGGTTTTTTTGTTTCCGCTGCATCCGAGGGATCGCGACGTCCGTATACCCGTGACACGCGTCTTGAACCCGCTACGGAGCTTGCATCATGCCTGCCGCCGCCATTGCATTCGTCGGACTGAATCTCGCGCTGTATGCCGCGTGGCTTTCTCGATGGCGCAGCCACGAAGGCGTCAAACGAACGCGCCACGTTGCGGTGGCCGTGTTCGCCGGTGCGAGCGTGCTGCTGGCGGGTTGTACGGGCGCGCCGCCCAACCCCAACCCTCGCGCGGACGTTCCGCTTCACACGGTGCCGGTCGACCTGCCGCGATACATGGGCAAGTGGTATGTGATCGCCAACATCCCCTATTTCGCCGAACGCGACTTCGTCGGCAGCCGCGCCGAGTGGAAGTTGCGCGACGACGGCAAGATCGACGATCACTTCTATGGTCGCAAGGATGGGTTCGACCAACCCGAGCGTCATTACCAGTTCCTCGATAGTGTGGTCCCGGGCAGCGGTGGCGGGGAGTGGCGTGTTCGCCTGTTCTGGCCCATCTATGTCTCGCAGCTTACTGTGTATGTCGATCCGGATTATCGGTACACGCTGCTGGCCTATCCCGACAAATCGTTGGGCTGGATCTTTTCCCGCGAGCCGACGATGGACGACGCGACCTACCGCGCACTGCTGTCCCGCTTCGCCGCCATGGGTTACGACACCACGCGCTTCCGGCGCGTCCCCCAGTTTCCCGAGCAACTCGGTCAGCCGGGCTTCGCCACGCCGGGGAAAAGCGAATGAAAGCGAGTCGTCTGACAAGCGTGATCGTGTGTTTGGTCGGCACGCTGGCAACGTCATCCGCCTGGTCGGGATGCCGCGATGCATTGACAACAGCCCACCGCGTTGGCGCAGGTGAGTTTTGCGTGCTGGGCTTCTGTCTCTATAAGGCTGAGCTTTGGTCACCGCACACGCCCGTCTCGGCCGACACGCCCTTCGCGCTCGTCCTCAAGTACGAACGCAGCGTCAGCGGGGAGCGCATGGTCTCGACCGGCATCGACGAGATGCAGCGACTGGCCCCGCGTCCGATCGCGAACGACACGCTCAATGCGTGGCGCGAGGACATGCAGCGTGCGTTCGGCGACGTGTCACGCGGAGACGAGCTATGTGGCGTCTATCTGCCTGGGCGCGGCGCACGGTTCTATACGAACGGGGCATTGACGGCCGACGTTCCCGACATGGCATTCGCGCGGGCATTCTTCGGCATCTGGCTCGACCCGAACACGCGGGCGCCTTCGCTTCGCAGACATCTGTTGGGCGAAAGCCCGTGACCGGCCGTGGTGTCGCTACGGAGTAACCCACCGCGCGCCGAACGTCGCCTAGGCCTGGTCTACGTTGCACTCGGCCAGGTGGGATGGTTCACGTGCGTGCTCAGCGCCGCCAAGGGAGACGGATGGATAGGCGTCGCGCTCGTGGCCGCCATGGCGGCGGGTCATCTGTGTCTGGACCGGCGACCGCTTCGCGAAGCGGGGTTTCTCGTCGTCGTCACAGTGCTGGGTTTCGGATGGGAGTCCTGTGTTTATCGCACCGGCTGGATCGCCTACCCGAACGGCGTGCTTGTCCCCGGATTCGCGCCGTATTGGATGGCCGGGCTATGGGCCCTCTTCGCGTTGCAGATCAATCCCGTCTTCGCGTCGCTGCGCCGTCGCCGGCTTCTGTGCGCCATGCTTGGCGCGGTGGGCGGTCCACTGTCGTTTCGCGCGGGCGCGGCTTTGGGGGCCGTGCAGTTCATCGACATCTGGCGAGCGCTCGCCCTGATTGGCGCGGGATGGGCGGTCATGCTGCCCGGACTGATCACGCTGGGGGAGGCGATCGGTTCGGGGCCGATCGCCTCCCGTAAGGCTACCGACGCCATGCAACATGACGATCGGTAGTCACCCGGCAGTCATACCCCTCAACGTTGCCCGGCCGGCACGCTGGCCGCGCCACTGACCTCATTGCTGCGCGCTTCCGGCGCCGGCACCAGCCCGACCGATGCGATCTCCTGGCGTCCCAGCGAGATGATCGCGGCGGCGAGCGCCAGTGCCACGGCGAAGATACCGAACGTGTAGCTCGGCGACGGGTTGAACGTTGCGACGATGCCAATGATCATCGGCCCCATGATGCCGCCCACGCGGTTCAGCCCCACGGCCACACCCATCCCCGTGCCACGCACTTCCGTGCGATAGCACATCACCTGATAGTTGTTGAGCACGGCCTGCGCACCGAAGATGAAGAAGCCCAGCGCCGCGACGAACGGCGGTGCCCACAGATTGCCCAGCGCAATGCCGACCGAGATCATCGAGATCGATGCCAACGTGTAGCCAATGATCATCGCCTTGATGCGGCTGCGCAGCTTGTCCGCCAGCCATCCCATGCCGATTCCGCCAAACACCGACGCCAGCATCACCAGCGTGCCGTAGGCGAACGCCGATGACACACCGCCGCCGCTCGCGACGACCAGCGTCGGCAGCCAGCCCGTCAGACCGTGGATGCAGAACAGGCTGAGGAAGCCGACAATCCAATGAACGATCGTGTTGCGGCGATACATCGGCGAGAGCAGTGCCGCGATCGAGCCAATCGTCTCGGGCTTGTGCATCGGCGCAAACGTCGCCGTGCGATACACCGCCTCACGCTCAGGACGCAGCTTGGCGAGCAGTACGCGCACTTCCGACTCCCGTCCGCGCAGCATCAGATATTGAATCGATTCAGGCAACCACAGTGTCGCGGCAATCACCACCAACAGCGATGCGGCACCGATGTAGTACAGCGACTCCCAACCGAAGTGCGCCGTCATCGAGAGCCCGGCGATGCCTGCGAAGATCCCGCCTGCGGAGAAGCCCAGTTGGAACACCCACGTCGCAAACGTGTTCGCGTTCTTCGCCGGCGCCCACTCGTTGATGCAGGTCAGCGCCAGTGGCGTCACCATGCCCAGCGCCGTGCCCATGATGAGGCGGAAGATCGCAAACCCCAGCGGCCCGTGCACGACGGTGGCGAGAAGACCGCTCGAGAGGGTCAGCATCCACAGTGCCAGCAGCATGACGCGACGGCGTCCGAACCGGTCCGACAGCAGGCCTTGCAGCACCGAGCCGATCGACAGGCCGATGATGCCGCTCGAGAGCATGAAGCCGATCATGCCGGGCGAAGGCTGCCAGGTCTTGCGCACCAGTGGGATGACGTAAGCGGCATTGAAAAGATCGTAGCCATCGAAGAACATGATGGCGGTGAGCAGCACGGCAAACTTGAAATGAAACCCGCCGAATTTCGCCTGCGCGATTTCTTCGCGCGCGGTAATGGTTGTCGTCACGATTGTCTCCAGACCGTGTCAGTCGCGGCCGCGCCGGTCTGGTGCCGGCGTGTTCCGCATATTTAATGGCGGCTTGCCACACCCGCGCAAGCGGGCGTGGCGCCGGCCGTCAACTCAACGCGCCGATCAGCGCGTCGAGTTGTGATGCAAGCGCACTCGCGTGTCCCGCCACACCCCAAACGTAGTGGTCCGGTCGCACGATTGCCGCGTGGCAATCGTGCTTCTCGAACCATCTCGCGAGGACACCTTCCTTCTCCTGCACTGCCACACTGCCGGCCGGCAACGATGCTGCCGAGCCAAGCACCACGACCCTTGCGCCGATATCGCGTGCCGCGGCGACCCAACCGCTGTCCAGCAACGCAACATCGTCGACCACCACGCGCCAGCCGCCCCCGACCACGTCGTCGAGCAACGCGGAGGCGTTCGCGTCCGTCGCAACGAGCGGTTGCGGGAACAGCGTGCCGTTCACGGCGTTACCGTCAGCGGCAAGCAATCCGGACTGCAACGGCGGCACGATTTCCTGACGCGTAACGGTCTTCACCACACCGCCGCACTCGGCCAGCAGTCGTGCGTCGCGCGCGGCGGCCGCCGCTTCGTCACGCTCGCAGATCACGCGACCGATCTCCTTGATGCGGGTGGTCAGTGTCGTCACGTGCTGCTTGCGTTCGACCTGATACGTGTCGAGCAGCGCGTCCGACGCCGAGCCGCGAAGCACCCGTTCGAGCTTCCAGACCAGGTTGACGATGTCGCGCACGCCCTGACACATCCCCTGACCGATGAACGGCGGTTGCTGATGCGCGGCATCACCCGCGATGAACACGCGGCCACGGCGCCATTCGCTCGCCACCAGCGCGTGGAAGCGATAGCTCGCCGCGCGCCACAAGGTGCCGTCTTCCGGCGTGAGCCAGCGCGAGAGCAGTTGCCACACGCTTTCGTCTTCGCGCATTTGCGCGGGATCTTCCCCGGGCGAGAGCATGATTTCCCAGCGGCGATGCCGTCCGGGACCGACGATGTACGTGCACGGGCGCTTCGGCTCGCAATACTGGATCGCCACCTTCGGCAACTTGGCCAGACCGCTGTCGTTGACCATCACGTCGACTACGACCCACGGTTCGTCGAACACGAGGTCTTCGAGCGCGATGCCCAGCGTGGTGCGCACGAAGCTCGACGCCCCGTCGGCGGCAATCAGATACTTGGCCGTGACGGTGCGCGTCTGGCCGGCGCCGTCGCGCAGGCGTGCGGTGACCGCCTCGCCCGTGTCTTCGAATCCGATCAGCTCGGTGCCCAGCGCGAGGCTCACGCAGTCGTAGCTCGCGGCCTGATCGCGCAGCGCTTGCTCGACCGGCGGCTGCGTGAAGGTCATCGTCGGCGTATAGCCCATCGGATAGGGCTTCTCGACGGTGGCGATGCGCTTGATCAACTGCCCTTGCGTGCCGTAGTACTCCGACGGCGGAAACACATCGACGAACGGGGCGATGCGCTCGGCTAGCCCGAGATCCTGGAAGATGCGCATGATCTCGTGATCGAGCGCGATCGCACGCGGCTTGTCGTAGACCTCGCGCGCCTTGTCGACGCACAGTGTGCGCACACCGAGCTTGCCGAGCAGGTTTGCGGCGACGGCCCCCGATGGGCCGAAGCCGGAGATGAGAACGTCGTAGGACTCGTTCATGACGCTCATTTCGCCTCGACTTCGTCCTGCACGAGGTTGGACAGCACGCCCACACGCTCGATGTCCACTTCCACGCGATCGCCGGCCTTCATCCACACGGGCGGCGTGCGGGCGAACCCGACACCGGCCGGCGTGCCCATGGCGATCACGTCGCCCGGTTCCAGCGTCATGCATTCAGACAGCAGTTCGATAGTTTCGGCCACGCCCCAGATCATGTCGGAGGTGTTGGTCTTCTGCATCACCTGGCCATTCAGGCGCAGTTCCATCTTCAGCTCGATGGCGCCGGCCGGCAGGTCCTCCGGCGTGACGATCCACGGGCCGAACGCGCCGGTACCGTCGAAGTTCTTGCCGATGGTCCACTGCGACGTGCGCTTCTGAAAGTCGCGCACCGAGGCGTCGTTGAAGCAGGCGTAGCCGAAGACGTGCTCGAGCGCGTCGCTGCGCTTGATGTGTCGACCGCCTTTGCCGATCACCACCGCCAGCTCGGCTTCATAATCGAACTTCTCCGACACGTACGGACGAATCACGGGATCGTCGTGGGCGATCAGCGAGGTCGCGCCGCGGAAGAAGATCAGCGGGTACACCGGCTTCAGGTTGCCGCCTTCCTTGGCGTGATCATAGAAGTTGTGGCCGAGACAGACGATCTTGCCCGGACGCGGCAACGCCGGGGCGAGCTTGACATCCGACAGGCGCACGCGCTGACCGGCATGATTGGCTACCGCACGCTTGGCGGCGCCGAGCACATCGACATCCTGCTCCAGCGCGACGCGCAGATCGGACGGCACGCCGGGTTCGGCCGCTGCCAGGTCGATGACGTCATCGCCGTCGACCACCCCCAGGCGCGTGCCTGCTTCATGCTTGTATGTGACGAATTTCACCGAAAGACTCCGTGGACTTGATTGAAGATTGACGCGACGGCTTCAGCCGTGGCGAAAGCGAATGGTTTTCTGGGCTTCCTTGAGGCGCGGCGACGGCGATTTTCCGACACCCCACTGATCGATGCGTCCGGGCGGCCACTTCCAGTCATCCGGCCCGCCGGTGCGGTAGGTGTCGTCGACCTGTTGCACTTCGGCCGTGTATTCGATGACGAAGTCGAACGGCCCGAGGAAATACGCAAACACGTTGTTGCCCGGACCGTGACGGCCGACGCCCCACTCGATCGGATAACCGGCATCGTTCATGCGGCCGCCACCGCGCATCACCGAATCGAGGTCCGGCATCACGAAGGCGATGTGGTTCAGGCTGGTCTCGGTGGCATCGGCCAGCGCGATGCTGTGGTGATCAGTGCCACACCGCAAAAAGGCCATGATGCGGGTGCGATCCGAAAGCTTGAAACCCAGCGCGTCTTCGAAGAAGGTCTGCGCGACGGCCACGTTCTCGCTGTTCATCACGACGTGCGTGATCTTGATCGGCGCGTCGGCGCGCTCTGCCGTGTCGGTCCAGCGCATGTCGCCAAAAATGAAGCGCAGCACGCGGCCTTGCGGGTCCTGTGCGACCAACTGTGTGCCGCCACCGGGTTCGGTCACCGGTGCCGGGCCGTCGATCACCGTGCCGCCGTTGGCCGGAATCGTCTCGGCCAGCATCGACAGCGCGTCGAGCGAAGGCACGTTGAAATCGACGCTGCGTACGTCGGCGCGGTCGCTGCGATGCAGCGCGAGAATGTGATGCGCCGCGCCCGTACCGCGCAGATAGACCGCGTCATCGGTGCGCGCCACGACGCTCAGATGCCAGGTCTCGGTATAGAAGGTTTCCGCGAGCGCGAGATCCGGCACGCCGATGGCAATGCCGCGCAGTGCGCTGACGAGGGACGACGTCATGAGTGACTCCTTGCAGACATGCCGAGAAAGCGTTCGGCATTGAGATGAATCAGGGATTCGCGCAGCGTCGCATCGGCGAACGCGCGCTCGATGCTGGCGACCGGCGTGGTCTCTCGAAACGCGAACGGATAGTCGGTGCCGAGCATCAGTTGTGTGTGGCCGAAGGTCCTGACCAGGTGCGCGAGTGTGTCGTCGTCGAACACCAGGGCGTCGTAGTACAGGCGTCGCGCTTGGGCGCTCGGTGATTCGAGTAGCGTGTCGTCGAGCGGCTTGAACACCTTGTGCGCGCGTTCGAGTCGGGGCAACAGCGACGCAAGCGTGCCGCCGCCGTGACTGAACGCGATGCGCAGCGTCGGGCGACGCACGATCAGATTTGTCGTGAGTACCGACGCGGCGGCCAAGCCAACGTCGGTGGGGTAGCCGAGGGCTTGCAACAGAGGCTTCGGCCCGACCAGTCGCGCCTCGCCGGCCGGGCGCAGTGCATGCACGAAGATCGCCGCGCCGAGCGCTTCGGCCGCTTCGAAAAAGGGATCGAAGCATGCTGCGCCGATCGGCACACCGTTGATATTGCTGCCGAGTTCCACGCCCGCGAAGGCGCCCGAGGCCATCATTCGGGTCAGTTCGGCAATGGCGAGATCCATGTCCTGCAACGGCACCGCCCCGAGACCGACGAAGCGCGTCGGCGCGGACGCGACCATCTTGGCGATCTCGTCGTTGACGTAGCGATTCAGATGCGCGGCCTCCTGCGCCGGCAGCCAGTAGCCGAGCAACTCTGGCATGGGCGAGAGCGCTTGCACGCCGACCCGCTGCTCGGTCATGTCGTCGAGCCGCTTGCCGGCATCCCAGCAGCGGTCCGAGACCGTGCGATAGAGACCGCCGTCGATCATCACGTGCCGATGGCACTCGTGCGCCGGCGCCATCGACGGCCAGCCGGCCGGCGTGACGCCCAGCGACTTCGGAAACTCGGCGGGAATCACATGGCAGTGCACGTCGATACCGGGCAGCGCAGCACAGCCGCAACCGTGGCCGTGTACGACAGGCTCACTCATGACGCAGCCCCGCGGCCATCACGCCGGCGATGCAGATCGCTTCGTCCTCGTCGCCTGTGCCGCCCGATGCACCCACGGCGCCGATGACGCGGCCGTCGGCATCGCGAATCGGAACGGCGCCGGTCTGGGGAATGAACTTGCCGCCGTGCGTAACCGCGAGTGCATTGAAGAAGGCGGGATTGTCCTTGGCACGGGCGAGCAGCGCGCGGCTGCTGGCGCCCATGCTCACACAGGCCCACGCCTTGCCGGTTGCGATGTCCACTCGCGACATCGACGCGCCGTCTTCGCGCTGCACGGCCTTGATGTGGCCAGCATCGTCGAGCACGACGACCGCCATCGCCTTGTACTGATGTTGGTGACTCGCAGCGAGTGCCGCCGCGATGATTTCGTTGGCCTGCGCCAACGTCAGGGGGGATGCCATACGACTGATCTCCGAACGCGTCCAGGCGTTGCGATCTCGATCAAGCGATCGCACCGGACCTTTGTTGCGAGCAATTATATATACAAAAACACTGATTTGTTATTTTCGTACACAAATAATCGTAAACACCTAGGTTTCCGACGTTGGCATTGGGCTGACCCGTTTCAGATATACTTGCACGTAACTTCCCGCTCCCATCTGATCGAGGTAACGTTTTGTCCCGTATATCCGCGCTGTCCTCTGCCAGCCAGACCGCTAGCCAGGCCGGGTCGAACGTCACGCTGGCGACCAATCTGTACGACCGGATGCGGGCCGATCTTCTGGCCGGCAAGCTCGAGCCGGGTCGCAAATTGCAGATCGAATTCCTCTGCGATCAATACCAGGCGGGCCAGACGCCGGTGCGCGAAGCGCTCAACCGGTTGACCTCCGATGGCCTGGTGGAGCGGCGGGATCAGCGGGGATTTGCCGTCACCGGCATCAGCGCCGCCGACCTTCGCGAGATCACCAGGACGCGCGTCTGGCTCGAAGAAGTCGCCCTGCGCGAGGCGTTTGCGGCCGACCAGCCGGAGTGGGAAGAGGCGCTGGTGCTGGCTTACCACCGCCTCTCCAAGGTGCCGCGCTCGCTCAGCGAAACTCAATACCTCGAAAATCCCGAGTGGGAGCGGCTGCATCGGGCGTTCCATCGCACACTCATCAGCGGCTGCCAGTCACGCTGGCTGCTCAACTTCTGCGAGCAACTCTCGGATCAGTTGTACCGCTATCGCCAGTTGTCGGTGAAGCGTATCTACCCGAACCGCCACGAGCGCGAAGAGCACAAAGCGATGCTCGACGCCGTCATCGAGCGCGATGCGCCGCGTGCGATCCAACTCATGCGCAAGCACTACGAAACCACGGCCGACATCATCCTCGCCGACGCCAATCTCTTCCCGGTGGAATAAGCCGTCTCGTTCGGCCGGCCCGATCGCTTGGGCTGGCAACGCTGCCCCCTCCCTTCCCTCGCCTTCACGTTCCGCTGCGCTGGTGCCTGCCGCGCCTTCGCAGGCGTGGGGGTATTGCGCTGCGTCTCCCTCTCATCTCGGCCTGTCGTCGTGCTACGTGTTGCAGACACACATCACGAAGTCTCCCGGTTTACCCGAGTTTCGACATTAAAATTTGATTTGCTTAAAAATATATACAAAAATTGCCATCAGCCATTTTTGTGCAAATGAATGGTCTATGACGACAGAGGAATGGAGACATGGCAATGATTCGACGTTTTGGCGCCGCTGCGGCGCTTTCGCTGTGCGCGAGCGTGGGCGCGCATGCGCAATCCGTGACGCTGTACGGCATCATCGACACGGGCGTGCAATATGCGCACACAGGCGGCACCAGCGTGTCGCGGGTGGAATCGAGTTCGGTGGCGCCGTCGCGATGGGGGATGATTGGCACCGAAGACCTGGGGGGCGGCCTGGCTGCGGTGTTCAAGCTTGAAGACGGATTCAACGTGAACAACGGCACGATTGCCGGCAATGGTGCGCTGTTCAATCGCGAGGCGTGGGTCGGATTGCGCAGTAATCAGTGGGGGCAGGTGCAGGTCGGCAACAACTACACGCCGCTGTTCACGACCTATGTGACGTATTCGCAGGGCGACCTCAACACACTCGGCTGGGGCAATGCGACGAACAACTTCGTCTTCGTGCCGGTGGCCCGCACCGCCAATTCGATTCGCTACGTGTCACCGGCCTTCGCGGGCCTGACCGTACGCGCGTTGTATGCGCGCGGCGCCAATGGCGCGACGGGACAGCCGCGTACGCTGGGCGATACGGCGTCGGTGGGATTCAACTTCAAGGCGGGGCAATTCTCGGCCGATGCGGATTACCTGCAGCAGCGCTTCAGCACGACGTCGGCTGTCACCACGGCGTCGCCGACGGGTACCGGACGCTACTACCTGTTTGGCGCGTCGTACGACTTCGGCTTCGTCAAGCCGGCGTTCCTGTATCAGATCCACCGCAACACCGATAGCGTAACGACGGCGAGCAACGCGACCTACGCGAACCCGGACAACGACTTCTATGAAGTCAATGCGCTGGTGCCGAACCTGGCGAGAGGCACGCTGTTGCTGAGCTTCGGTCAATACCGCCTGCGCGGCAATTCGTCGGGCAATGCGCTGTCGTATGGCGTGCGCTACGACTACTTCCTCTCGAAGCGCACCGGGTTGTACGCGGGGGCCAGCTACGTAAAGAACAACGCCAACGCGGCCTTCACGATCAGCAATGCGGGCGGCGCCGGCATTCCCGTGACCGCCGGCAACAATATCGTGAGCTTCATCGCCGGTATCGTGCATCGCTTCTGATGCCCGCAACGACGTGACACGGGATCTGACGCGGTATCCGAAGAGGCTCGGTACCGCGTCAGGTTCGCTTGAGACGTCACGCGACATGTGTCAACGGCGCCGCCGCAATCAGTGGAATTGCGCCAACGCCGCCAGACCGACGATGACCGTGACAGCGCCCCCGATGCGCGTGGCGATTTGCGCGAACGGCATCAGCGACATCCGGTCGGCTGCGGTCAGGATCGCGACGTCGCCCGTGCCGCCCAGGCCGCTGTGCGTCGCGTTCACGATGGCCGCTTCGATCGGGTACATACCGACCAGGCGGCCGACAAAGAAGCCGGTCACGGTCAGCGTCAACACTGTCGCGACGGCCGTCACGATATTGATCCAGTGGAAGGCGCCGACGATCTCGCCCCACGGCGTCATCGCCACGCTGATCGCGAACATCAGCGGATAGGTCACCGCCGTCGAGAAGAAACGGTACATGAACCTCGCGCCACCGTTGACCTGCGGCGAGACAATCTGGAACAACTGCGCGGCGATCACCAGCACCAACATGATCACGGGTGCGGGCCAGCCGAACAGCTTATTTGTCAGCACACCGACCAGATACAGCGCAATCGCGGTGCCGCCGGCAGCCGCCACCGAACTGACGTCGACGTCAGGCTTGGTCGACGCCCGCAACGGCGGTTGCGCTTCACCGACGAGATCCTCATTACCCACCGTCAGCCGGCCGTTACCGGTCCAGGCCGGCCTGCGGCTGCCTAGATAGCTCAGGAACCCCGCCGAGCAGATCGCGACAATATTGCCGAGCATCACGGCCGAGAGCAATTGCGCGAAGATCGGCCCTTGCTCGACGCCGAGAATCTGCGCATACCCGGCCGACAACGGCAGCGCGCCTTCGCCGACGCCGCCTGCCATGATTGGCATCACGATGAAGAATAGCGCCTGACGCGCCGGCAAGCCCAACGCCGTGCCGACCGCAACGCCCACCACGCCGGCGGCGATCGAGCCGATGGCCACCGGGATGAAGATGCGTACGAAGCCCTTGATAAGCGCCTGACGATCCATCGACAGCACGCTGCCGACGATGATCGCCGCGATGAAGAGATACAGGAAGTTCGATTGCTTGGTGAACAGCTTGACGGCCGACGTTACCGGTGTTGGCATCCACCCGTAGAACACCAGCATCGACGGCACGAAGGCCGCGAAGATCGAGGTGCCGCCGACATGCTTGGCGAACGGAATCCGCTTGGCCAGTTCAGCGCACGTATAACCGCCGACGGCGACCAACGCGATGCCCGTGGGCAGATCGGCCGCCAGCTTTCCGGCGTGCGCCATCGCCGCGAGTACCGCGACCAGCACGATATAGACCGGCAACGGCAGCGCGCCGATGGACGTGTCGAAGACGGCCCACCAGCGCTGCTTGAGCGATTTGGGCTGTGCTGCACTCGCCTGGCCTTGACCCGCTGCGGTGGTTTCCATGGGGGAGTCTCCGTTCATATTGTTATGTGGTTTACACCAGGAACAGCATGGCGGCGCCGTAAATCACGAGGCCGACGAGGAAGGTCACGACCGTAAATCCGAGCACGCGTTGCACGCCGATGCCGGCCATCGCCACGACAGGGGCGGCCCAGAACGGTTGCATCATGTTGGAGACCTGCTCGCCCATCGCGACCGCCATGGTCGTGGCCGGCACCGAGGCATGCAGCGCCACGGCGGCCGGCACCACGAACGGGCCTTGCACGGCCCAGTGACCGCCCCCGCTCGGGATGAAGAACGTCACGATCAACGAGCAGATGTAGCTCCAGAACGGCAGCGTGTGCGCGTTCGAGATCGCGATGAAGAAATGCGAGATCACATCCGGCAGGCCGGTCGCGTCCATCATGCCCATGATGCCGCCGTACAGCGGATACTGCAGCATCATCGAGCCGGTCTGCTTGGCGGCGTTCTTGACCGCGTCGGCGTAGGCCAGCGGGTAGCCGTGCAGCACGATGCCGGCGATGAACATCACGAAGATCACCGCATTGACGCCCGAGAATGCCACGTGTTCATAGCGCGTGTAGACGAGCAGCGCCACGCCGAGCACGCCGATGAAGGCGCTGCCGATCCACGAGTGTTCGAGCCACTTGGCGAAGCTCAACGGGCCTTGCGGCTTCTGGCGCACGGGCGGGTCCGGATGCAGCGTCGTGTCGAGCACGACCGCGTTCTCGTCGCTGGGTTTGAGCCAGGCGAGCACGAACGGCATCACGATCATCATCGCGACGGTCGGCACGAGGTTGAAGCGAGTAAAGACGGTGTCGCCGAACGGCAGCACCGTGCCGGTGACCTTCTGCACCACGTTCATGGCACTACCGGCGGTCGATTGCGCGAGGGCAATCGAGCTGGAAATGCCGCTGGCCCACACCACCCAACCGGAGAAGCCGGCGGCGACGATCCACGCGAAGTCGACCTTCATGCGCTTGGCGACTTCGCGGGCGAGCAGCGCGCTCACGACCAGTCCCAGGCCCCAGTTGAAGAACGATGCGATCGCCACCAGCAGGAACGTCAGTGCGGCGGCCTGCACGGGCGTGCGCGCGATCGAGATCAGTCCCTTGAACACGCGCTGCACGGGCGGCGCGTGTGCGAACGCATGACCGGTCACCAGCACCAGTGTGATCTGGAAAGCGAACGTCAGAATGCCGAAGAAGCCCTTGTACCAGCCGGTGACGAGACGGTCCACACTCGCGTGCGGGCCGAAGATCAGCGCGAGCGCGCCGACCACGGCCGTAATCAGGATGGCCAGGACAAACGGATCGGGAATGATCCGTTCAAACAGCTGAATGGTTGCCTCGGTGAAACCGACTTTCTTCGCCGGTGCGTGGGTGACGCTCGTTTTCATCTTTGTCTCCGTTTGCGCGAATGGTGTCGCGCGGGCTGGGCATGCTCGTCATCGCTGCATGTCTTGTTCTGTTGTTGCTGGGTTCTGGGAACGGCTTCTGCCGTTAGCGGGTGAAGCCGTAAAGCTGCGCCGGGTTGTCGACGAGGATGCGCTTGCGTGCCTCTTCGTCGGGCACCCATTCGGTCAGCAGTCGTAGCAGGTCGACATCGTCGGGCGTGTGCGTTTCAGTGACGTGCGGCCAATCGCCCCCCCACACGACGCGGTCGGGCAACGTCCTGGCCCAGTGGCGTGCGACCGGGGCGACATCGGCATAACGCGCATCGAGGCCGTCGCGTGAATCGAGATACGGACCTGAGAGCTTGACCCAGACGCGCCCCGTGGCGGCAGCCAGTTGCTCGACCACCTTGCGCGCGGGATGCGCCAAACCGGCCGGCTGCGGCAGGCGCGCCATATGGTCGAACACCATCGGGCACGGCAGACGGCCGAGCATCGCGCGGTGCTCGACGATCTGGTCGGCCGTCCAGTGCAGTTGCACGTGCCAGCCGTAGGCGTGGATGCGTTGCGCGAGGGGCTCGACCATCTCGAAGCCGACGACGGCGTTGGCCTGCGTGTAGAGCGTGAAACGGATGCCGCGGATGCCACCGTCGTGAAGCCGGCGGAGTTCGGCGTCGGAAATGTCGGGACGGATCACACCGACGCCGCGCGTGCGCTCGCGGCCGAGCTGCGCGATGGCGTCGAGCGTCACCGCGTTGTCGACGCCATGCGGGCGGGGCGTGACGACGACGGTGCGCGTGGTGCCGAGCTGCGCCTGCACGGCCGCGTAACGTTCGATATCGACGTGCGTGAAGATGTGCATGTGCGCGTCGCACGCATTGGCCGGCGTCGCCGCAGCATTGCTGCCGTGTTCGCGTTGCGGTGAAGCGTCGGTGAGTGCCATCATCGTGTCTCCGTCTGGCGATTGTGTTTTTTTCGTACCTGGCCGCGCAGTGTCGTCTCGTCGCGTGCTCAGAGCAGCGCGTGGGTACTGCGCAGCGCCGCGATTTCCCCCGCGCTCCAGCCTTCGCCGAGCAGCACTTCGTCCGAATGCTGGCCGAAGGCGGGCGCGGCCATCGGTACCGGGCCCGGCGTATCGCCGAAGCGGATCGGTTGCTTGAAGCCGCGATATTGCCCGACGTTCGGATTCTCGAACGTGGCGATCATGTCTTCTGCGAGCACTTGCGGGTTGTCGAACATGTCTTCGACGTTGCGCGCGGCGGCGCACGGCACTTCCTCGCCGAACAGCGCTTCCCATTCGAGTGCCGAGTGCTGCGCAAGCGCGCTGCGCAGCCGTTGCACGATCTCGTCGCGGCGCTCGGCGCGCTTGCGCACGGTGTCGTAACGCTCGTCGGCAGCCAGTTCGGGCAGGCCGATCTTCTCGCACAGCGCACGCCAGAAATGCGGCGTGTTGGCGGAAATGTAGAGATAGCCATCGCGCGTCGGGTGGATGCCCGTAATGCCGCCGGAGCGCATGTCGCGGCCGATCTCGCGAGGCTCGCCGTCCGCCCAGATCAAGCGAGCCGATTGCATGGTCAGCGCGCTGCGCAACAACGATACGCCGACGTATTGCCCTTGGCCGCTACGCTCGCGCGCGAATAGCGCCGACGACACGCCATTGGCGACCAGCGACGCGGCAAAGTAATCGACTACGGAACCGTAGAGAATCTCTGGCGGGCCGCCGGCCTTGCCCTGCATCGCGCACATGCCCGACATGGTTTGCAGAACCTGGTCGTAGCCTGCCTTGTCCTTGTCCGGGCCAGTCTCGCCGTAACCGGTGACGTTGCAGTAGATCAGGCGGGGATTGATGTCGCGCAGTTGGTCGTAGGCGATGCCAAGGCGCGCGGGCACGCTCGGCCGGAAGTTGTGCACCAGCACGTCGGCACGCTCGACCAGACGCTTGAGCACGGCCAGCGCCGCCGGTTGCTTGAGATCGAGCGCGATGCCGCGCTTGCCGCGATTCACGCCAAGGAACGCACGGCTTTCGGCTTCGAGCGTCGACGGGTACTTGCGCAGATTGTCGCCGGTGGGCGGTTCGATCTTGATGACCTCGGCCCCCTGATCGGCAAGCAGCGCGCAGCCGTACGGACCGGCGATATACGCGCTCAGATCGAGCACGCGGATGCCCGACAGCGGGCCGGCCGGGTTGGCGGTGGAATCGTTCATCGTGCAGGTCTCACAAAATTCGGTCGAGCGGCGAGGTGCCCGGTTGGTGCGCGGTTGGTTCGCGGTCAGTGGCGGAAGCTCAGACCGGCGCGTCGAGCGCGCTCAACTGGTCGGCGCTCAGCAGCGCCATGCGGCGCGCGTCGTCGACAACGGCTTGCGCCCGCGCGGCGAACGGCGGATCGATCATCTTGCCGTCGACCACGTATGCACCGACGCCGTCGCGATTGGCCACGCGCGTAGCGATCACGACGCGCACCGCGTGGGCGATATCGTCGTCCGACGGGCGGAACACGTCGTTGCAGATCGCGATCTGGCTCGGGTGGATGCAGGTCTTGCCAAGGAAGCCCATCGCGCGGGCCAGCTCAGCCTCGGCACGAAAGCCCACTTCATCCTTGATATTCCCAAAGGCCGAGTCGTAGGCGTAGACGCCAGCGACACCGGCGGCCATCCGAACAGCGTACATCGCCTGCTCGATGGCGCGCGGCTCACGACGGGCGATGCCCAGCGGCTCGAACAGGTCGCCAAGGCCGAGTTGCAAGCCGGCGACGCGCGGATGCGCGCACGCCAGTTCAGCAGCGTTGAGCACGGCGGCCGGCGATTCGATATTGAGCAGCAGGCGGATCGGCGTGGTCACGCCGTTCTCGCGCTCGGCGGCTTCCAGCGCCGCAACGGCGGCGAGCACGTCGGCCTTCGTTTCTGGTTTGGGCAGGTTGATCAGGTCTAGGCCGGGCTGGGCCACGGCGCGAACGTCATGCGCGAAGTGCGGCGTGTCGAGCGCGTTGACGCGCACGATCAGCACCTTGCCGCATTGCCGGGTCGCCTCGTCGCGCAGCATCGCGCGCAGCGCGTCGCGTGCGTCGCCCTTGCGCTCGGGCGCAACGGCATCTTCCAGATCGAACGAGAGGGCATCGGCCTGACCGGCCAACGCCTTGGCAAAAAGCGCCGGGCGGGATGCCGGAACGAACAACTTGCTGCGCACGATGTCTCCTGATTTTTCGTTTTGATAAAACGCTTGATCTGGAGTCTAGTCGCCCGACTTTTTTAGATAAACTATTCATATCTATCTTCAAACAGTAGAAATTCTTTCGATATGGATATCGAGTTCTTCAAGACGCTGCTGCATGTCGTCGATGGTGGGTCGATGGCGGAGGCGGCGCGGCGGGTGGGCGTGACGCCGGCGGCGGTGGCGCAGCAAATGCAGGCCATCGAGCGCGAATTGGGCACGGCGGTGTTTACGCGGGCCGGGCGCACGGTCATTCCTACCGAGGCCGGCCATCGGGTGATCGAGCGGGCGCGCAATCTGGTACGCGATTACGGCGAACTGAAGGATTTCGCGTTGCAGGGCGAGCCTGTCGGCGAGTTGCGTATCGGCACGATCACGACGGCCTTACTGACCGTCATGCCGGACGTGCTCGCGCACTTCTCGAAACGATTTCCCCAGGTCAAGCTGCTGATCCGAGGCGGCCAAACGCCGGAACTGTTCGAAACGCTCAAGGCCGGGGATATCGATGTGGCCGTCTGTCTGCTGCCCCCGTTCGATCTGCCCAAAACCTTCGAGTGGCGGCTATTGCGCGAGGAACCGATCGTGGTGCTCGCACCGAGAGCGCTGGCCGGGCGCGATCCCGACGACCTGCTGCGCACCGAGCCATTCATTCGCTACGACCGCACGTTAGGTGGCGGACGGAATGCCGAGGAATATTTGCGCTCGCGACGGATCGTGCCGCGCGAGCTTTTCGAGCTCAACTCGATCCTGACGATCGCGATGATGGTCGACCGGGGGCTGGGTGTGGCACTCGTGCCAGACATCGAATCGCCGCTGCTGGCATCGCTCGACATCGTCAAGCTGACGCCCCCCGGCCCTGTCGCGCCGCGCCGTTTCGGCCTGCTGTGGCGTCGCGCGTCACCGAAATCGCGCTTGATTCAGGGTTTGCTCGAGACAGCGCAGATGACGATGCGCAGCTTGCGCGGGGCGGGGGGTGCCGACGTGTAAATTGCGCTCGCACCGGCCGATGACGCTGCGGCGCGTAGGGCATGGATCTAGTACGGCAAGCCCTCATCAATGGGCAGCGAAGGATCCCTGGACCATTCATTCCACGAGCCGAGGTAAAGGCGCACGTCCCTGATGCCGGCCTCCTCCAGTGCAACAAACGTGTTGGAGGCTCGCGCCCCTTTGAAGCAAAACACAACAACAGGCGTATCGCGACGAATCCCCACGGTCGCACACTCGGCGAGAATTTCGGCGGGCGATTTGAACATCTGTCCAGTGGGGGTCGGCTTCATCATTCGATACCACTCTAGCCACACCGAGCCGGGAATGCGGCCCTTTCGGGGGCAAAAGTCCTTGCCATAAGGTGACGAGCTTTCGGCAATCCATTCATCGACGTCGCGCACATCGAGCTTCACGATACGCGGGTCTGCAACGGCGTCCTTCATCCCCGCCAGGTCGACGAGGATGCTGCTTCCGCCCGTATCCGGGGGAAACGCGACGGGAGTCGGCGAAGGGACTTCCGTTGTGCTTGGCAGCCCGGCGGCACGCCATGCACTGTATCCGCCGTGAAGTACCTTGATTTTGTCGCGGGGATAGCCAAGATAGCGAAGCAGTACGTAGCCACGACAGGATTGGCCAAATCCAGTCGTCATCGACTGTTCGTAGATGACAGCCGTCTCCTTCCCAGACAATCCAGCCTTCGCGAATGCCTCGGTGAATGTTTCGCGCAAGACGGCAAGACCTTCTGGCGTTGAGGTAGCCAGATAGGTAAATATCTCATGGATATTCACCGCGCCTGGCAGATGTGCTTCGGCAAAACTTGCCGCGTCTCGTGTGTCGATGAGCACTACCGGCCCCGACTGAATCAACTGTGTCAATTCATCGGGTGAAACAAGAACTCTCGCGTGCATGGCAATCCCCCATCGCGCTTCGCCTGAGCGCCGCCCGGAAAAAGACCACATCCCGATGCGGTGCACAGCGGCAGGCTCGGTGCCCACTTGTCGAAATAAATCTAGGCGAAGACGGACGAACCACTTTGATGCTTATCAAAGGAAAACCCCAGAGGGGAAAGCATCCGGGGCAGTCGCGCCACCAACTCCGGCGCTGAAAATGAATCCCCCGCCTGAGGCACTGGTTTTAGCCGCCTGGTGGATCCGATTGCGCAGACGCGTTGCAGCAACTCGAAAGCGCACAATACACAAAAAGCAAATGACCCGCACCGAGGAAGGTTGCGGGCCAGCAACTTACACTTTCTAGACGTGCCCAAGTGCATACATCAGAATGGTTATGCCTACATGAAAATGTTGGTAAATGGTGGGCTGCTGCCAGTTCCATCCATCTTATCTCGGTATCCATGAAACCGGCAGCGGCCCAGTCTGGTTCAAGGCTCTACGATGAGGATGCGCCTTCTTCGGGCAACTCGATGCGTAGGTACTCTATGTCCAGGTTGAAGTCGTTGCGCAGGCGTTCAATGAAGTCCCGAGTGACATTGTCCAGAACGCGCTCGCCGACTACGAACAACCTCTCGGGTTCCAGTCCGCCCGTTCGGAAGCCATATTCCAACAACTGTCCCATTGCCTGTCGCACTACCTCTGCGGACGTATCGGCAATCTTGATTTCATACAGAAAACACCCACCGTCAGGCGGCCGGACGATGGCGTCGGCGTAGCCGCCGGTGCCGGTTGGATATTCGGTCCAGACTCTGTCCTCGCCATATCGTTTCGCTAGCTGATTGAACAGCTCCGTCTGGACAATGTTGTGCCTCAGCGCAATGGCGCGCTGGGCCGGCGGGAGGTCCGCAAAGGCGCCGTGAGGACGCGGCGTGTGCCCTGGCGGGACGTCAGTGGGTTCGGAGCGAGTCCCCAGTTTGACCACGACAAACCAAGGAAAGATGTTGCGAGTGAAGATGTCGTCGCCGAATAGGTTGGTTCTGTCCAAGTGGTCGACCAAAGCCTTTGCACGCACTGCCCACCTGATAGAGCTTGGTATGGCAAAGCCACTATGTTTGGCGAACCACTTGAGTGCTCGGTTATGGCGGCTAGCATCTACTGTGGTGTGATAGCGACTAGGGTGCACTCCAGCAAAAGCGCGCCCAATTAGCACTCTCGGCACTTTGTTTATTCTGCCTTCGGCCTTCCAGCCTTCAAAACGTTCCACGATACGTTCGAAATTCGCGGGACTACCATCGTCGTGGATGTCTCGGATGACTTGAACCAGCTCTTCGCGTATCTCATCCACGACTGCATGTTTCAGCAAGCCAACCCCCGCGTTGGCAATCCAGTTGTCGCGGCGTTTCCACAACATCTCAAACAGGTCCTGCGGGCGACCGCCCTCCAGAGCTTTCTCAATGGCCTGGATAGACTCACGATAGTTCGGCAACCACGTCGTCAAAAACCAGCCATCAGGAGCACGGAAGTCGTTGAGGAGAGCCTGAGCCTCGGCATCCAGGGCCACGGTTGAGAGTATGGTGTCGCCCGGCTCGTTCGGCGAGTGGTCTGACAACTCCATTCTCCGCGACACCCGTGGCGGAGACTCGCCCTTTAGTCGTGCACGTGCTGCTTCCACTGCGCCAGAGGAGAACTCGTCTGGAAAGCGGTCGATGATGGCTTCGAAGCTCTGTTCTCCCAGCCCGGCCCCCTTGAGTACCTCGTAGCCCTTAGAGGGTTTCCGGTCCAGCACCTTGCGTTCGGCCGCAGCGATTGCACCATGCTCGGCAACCATCTTCCAAGTTCGTTTGGCACGGAAGTTCTTCTCGACCCGACGCCTCTCCTCTTCGTACGCATAGATTGCGCCAGCGATAGCTCTTTCCGCCGGGCTAATGAACCCCTCCTCGATGGCTCTAAGCTCTTTCGCGCGTTCCAGCGCTTGGGCATGAACATCCGGATGCCCCAGGCGCAGCGCATTCTCCGCCAGTTGGAGGGCGTCCTTTGACGTTTTGATTCGTGCAACCCGTTCGTCCATGTATATCCCCGGTATCAGGCCCGATTGAACAGTGCCTCTGGTCAATATCGGCGTTCATAGTCCGCTTGGTAGCCCGCAAGCTGGGCAAACTCGTCGAGCAGCTCAATGCCTTGCTTCAGCAGAAACACCACCCTCGCATGGTCGTCCCAACCTGCCGCGGTGTGATTCCCTCCATGGAAGAGATTGTTTCTCACCGTCTTGACGGCCAGAACTAGGCGCGATAGCTCGCTTGCCCCAAGGTCAAAAGCAAGCGGTGCCCATTCCCAGCTATTACCCTCTTTCGTCTTCTGAACTTCCGGGGGCCACGAAGAAGCTCCTTGCCGCGTTCAGATAGCTGGTAGGTTGTTTCGTGTTCCTCGATGAATGCCGTCCAGTCAGGTTCAGCTACGCCGCGCCGACCAGCTTTTACCTTGCCGTTCTCCTTCAGCGCAAACTCGAATCGCGAGAACCGATAGAAAAAATCGAAAGCCAAGTTTTTCATTACGTCGTCAATGTCGTCTCGATGAATCATGTGGAATTCGAATAATGTTGGAGACGGTACGCTCAGTCGAGAAGTTGCTGCGCCCGCCGGTTGAACCCAGTGCGCCCTAGGCGGGGGGTTACCTCCTTCTACGAGGCAACTTCCTTTCTTTCCGGAAATCCCCAGGAGCAGTTGCGTCAATGCCGATGACACGCAGATACCTGGACCGGTCCTTCGATTCAAGCTCTTGAGCTTTCACAGAGAGGATGGACAGGACCTCCTCGAATCCAATCTTCTTCCCACCTGCAGGATTCGTCCAGGTCCGATTCTTGGTTTGCAAAACGAGTACCAAGAAGCCAGTCGTTGCCTTGTTGTGCCGCATGTACTGTCCGACTAGCTGCCGCTCAAGCGCTACGACGTAGTCATTCAGCGTCCATCGCTCCGACATCTTCAGTTCGATGGAGGCGCGCCAGTCGTTGCGACTACAAAGAACATCTCGGCGCTTCCCTTCGGCTGTATGCGACTCAACAGAGACAGAGTAGCGCTCGCGTGCGTGATGATTGAGCTCACTCGCAAGAAGGCGCTGAAAATTCGCCTCCAGCGCCAGCCCAAGCTTTTCACCTTCATCTCCCTGACCTGTCCGGGAAATTTCGTACCAAAGGAATCTAGAGATAATGGCTCCTCAGC
>NZ_MKVU01000023.1:0-17566 GCF_001899225.1 Pandoraea sp. 64-18
CTTGGCCGACATTGGCAACCATACCGTAAGGACGTACGCAGCCGAGGGTATCGAGCAGAGTCTTTCCGCCGATGCCGTCGATAGCGTAATCGACGCCAAGCACGGCGGGAAGCGACGGAAGCCGATAGAGGCCGGTGCGGTGATAGATATCGACATAGTTGACCCCGATCGCCGTGTGCCGGACGCGGATTTCGCCGGCGGCCGGCGGAGGCAGCGTTTCGTCTACGGTGGTCAGTGCCGCCGCGTCGCCCTATTAACGGATAACGATCTGGGACGCTGCTGATGAAGCGTGAAATGATTCGCGCTGTGTCATGGCGTTCTCCTGATGGATGAGCTTGCAAGCGCAGCTTACGTCTAGCAAAATGCCACATCAATTCGCCAAATATCGACATTTGCCGCGCAAAAAAACACAGCCATCACTGGCATTGGAAAGCGCGCTCTCCAGTGGGATGACGTCCGTTATTTTCTGGAACTAGCTTCGCTACTGCAATCGTTGGACCAGTTCCGGCACGATCTCAAAAAGATCGCCCACGAGGCCGTAATCCGCAACGCTGAAGATCGCCGCTTCCGGGTCCTTGTTGATCGCCACGATCACTTTTGAATCCTTCATACCCGCCAGATGCTGGATTGCCCCCGAGATGCCGATGGCAAAGTACAACTGGGGCGCCACGATCTTGCCTGTCTGCCCCACTTGGTAGTCATTCGGCACATAACCCGCATCAACCGCCGCGCGCGAGGCGCCCAACGCGGCGCCCAGCCTGTCGGCCAAGGGCTCCAGCAGGCGTTTGTAGTTCTCTGCGCTCCCCAGCCCGCGACCGCCCGACACGATGGTACCCGCGCTGGTCAATTCTGGGCGGTCCAGCTTAGTCACATCCCGGCTCACGAATTTCGATGACCCCGCGTCGGGCGCCGCATCGATGCTTTCGATCGGTGCGCTGCTGCCCTCAGTTGCGTCCGCGTCGAAGCTCGTCGCTCTGACCGTGATGACCTTGATCGAATCGCGTGATTGCACCGTTGCAATCGCATTACCTGCGTAAATCGGTCGCTCGAACGTGTCTGCGCTGCACACTGCCGTGATATCGCTAATCTGTGCCACGTCGAGTTTTGCAGCAATGCGAGGCGCTATGTTTTTACCCGATGCAGTAGCCGGCACCAGTATGTGCGAGTAATTCCTCACGATGCTCAACACCGTTGCCTCGATGTTCTCGGCCAGGCCCGCTTCTAGCTGCGGCGCATCGGCCAGCAACACCTTACTCACCCCTGCGAACTTCGCCGCAGCCTCCGCGGCGCTACGCGCATGATGGCCCGCAACCAGAACGTGCACGCTCTGCTGCGCGAATGACTTGATCGCCTTCGCCGCTGCCACTGCCCCCAGCGTCGCGGCTTTGACGGTCGCATTGTCGTGCTCTGCAATTACCAGAATCGTCATGTTTTTCCTCTCTTGCCCGTTTGTCAGAGTACGTTCGCCTCAGCCTTCAGCCTCTCCAGCAGCGACGCCACATCCGGCATCCTCACACCGGCGACGCGCTTCGCAGGTTCCACGACCTTGAGCGTTGCCAGCCGTGGCGTGACGTCAACACCGAGATCCTCGGGCTTGATCGTCTCGATCGGCTTCTTCTTGGCTTTCATGATGCTCGGCAGCGTTGCATAGCGCGGCTCGTTCAAGCGCAGGTCGGTAGTGATCACAGCGGGAAGCTTGACCGACAACGTCTGCGCACCGCCGTCCACTTCACGCGTCACAACCGCGCTGCCGTCAGCGACGACAACCTTCGACGCAAACGTCGCCTGCGGCAGATTTCCAAGAGCTGCGAGCATTTGGCCGGTCTGATTCGAGTCGTCATCGATGGCCTGCTTACCCAGGATGATGAGTTGCGGCTGCTCCCGGTCTACGATGGCCTTCAACAGCTTTGCCACGGCCAGTGGCTGCAACGCCTCATTCGACTCGATCAGGATGCCGCGATCCGCGCCGATCGCCAGCGCCGTGCGCAGCGTCTCCTGCGCCTGGGCCACGCCCGCAGAAACTGCGATCACCTCCGTGGCCACGCCCGCCTCCTTCAGCCGAACCGCTTCCTCCACTGCGATCTCGTCGAAGGGATTCATCGACATCTTTACGTTGGCGGTGTCGACACCCGTACCGTCCGACTTCACCCGGACATTTACGGTGTGATCTACCACGCGCTTCACAGTCACGATAATCTTCATTTCCTGATTTCCATATCACTAGGCAATTCAATCGTTTAATTTATGGCGAGCACCGTCTGCGGCGCCCGCGATCTGAGCTTCATACACGTAGCGGAGCACGCCGCCCGATCGCAAATACCGAAGCTCGGCGAACGTATCGACGCGCAGCGTCGCCGCCGATTGCGCCACCGTCGTTTCCCCACGGGTTACGACAACGCGCACGGGCTGCCGGCAGGTCAACGAATCGCTGTCGAAATGAATGTCGACCGACTCGTCTCCGAGCCATTCCAACTCGTCGAAATCCGTCGATTCCAGCAACTCGATTGGCATGACGCCCATCAGAACGAGATTGCTGCGATGGATACGTTCAAAGCTACGGGCCAGGACTGCGGACACGCCAAGCAACGACGTTCCGCGCGCCGCCCAATCTCTCGCGCTACCCGCGCCGTACGATTTTCCCGCGACGATGACGCTGGGCACGCCATCGTGCGCATTCTCCCGAGCGACTTCGAATACCGTGCGTACCTGCCCATCACGCGCCGAACGCGCAAGCGGGCCGACAAGCGGGTGCACCAACGAGTTGACCAGGCGCGGGCTCGCGAAGGTTCCGCGCACCATGACGTGGTGATTGCACCTGCGCGCGCCGTAGGTGTTGAAGTCTTCTGGCGCAACGCCTTGCTGTCGCAAGTAGCGCCCAGCATCGCCCTCTTCCGCGATGCGCCCCACGGGGCTGATGTGATCTGTCGTGATGGCGTCGCCGAGCACGGCAAGCACGCGCGCGCCGGTAATGGACGCCGCGCCGATCGCTTGCTTTGTCCTGTCGAAGAACGGTGGCTCAACGAAATACGTGGAGCCGTCCTGCCATTGATACACCGTGCCGCCCTCCGATGCGATTGCATTCCATGTCTGTCGGGCTGCGCCACTTGCGTCGGTGATCGACGCGTAATCGCGTTGATCGAGAACGTGCCGAAGCAGCGCCTCCACCGTGGCGTCATCCGGCCACAGATCGCGCAGAAATACCGGATGCCCGTCACGATCCGTGGCCACCGGCTGCGCTTCGAGATCCGTCAGAACAGTGCCGGCGAGGGCGTAAGCAACCACGAGTGCAGGGCTAGCCAGATAGTTCGCCTTGACCAGCGGATGAATTCGCGCCTCAAAATTCCGGTTTCCGGAAAGCACGGCCGCCACGGTCACATTCCTCGCAACGATGTCATCCTCCACGCCGTCGTGCAGAGCCCCGGTATTTCCGACACAAGCCGAGCACCCGTAGGCCGCCACGTAGAATCCCAAGGCCTCCAGCGGTGAGAGCAGGCCAGCGCGCTCCAGATACTTCGTGACCGCAAGGGACCCAGGCGCAAGCACGGTCTTCACGTATTGCGGCACGGTCACACCACGCTCGACGGCGGCCTTTGCCACGAGCCCTGCCGTCAACATCGCGGCGGGGTTGGCGGTGTTGGTGCACGAGGTGATGGCCGCGAGCACGACTGCGCCGTCAGCGAGCGACGCCATGTCGCCTCGCGACGAATCAGCCCGCGAAGGGTCGACTGGAAGACTTGCCGCAACGTCGGGCAACGACAATGTCTGATGCGGACGGCGAGGGCCGGATACCAACCGGCCCACGCGCGACAGATCGATTTCGAGTGTCGCGGAATAATCTAGATCGGTGGCTTCCGGGATACCCAGCAAACGCTGCCGAAGGCAGTAGGCGCCGAAGCGATCGACCCGTTGCTTCGAGCGGCCGGTGTCGAGAAAGTACGCCAGCGTACTTTCGTCGGTCGCGAAGTAGCCGACCGTCGCACCATACTCCGGTGCCATGTTCGCGATCGTGGCGCGATCGGGAACGCTCAATCGGCGCGCCCCTCGTCCGACAAATTCGAGAAACTTGCCAACCACACCGTATTCGCGCAGCACACCTGTCAGGTAAAGCGCCAGATCGGTGGCATTCGTCCCCGACTGCCGCGCTCCCGAGAGCGCAACGGCGATCACGTCCGGTGTCGGCACGTAAAGCGGCAGACCGAGTACGGCCAATTCAGCCTCCAGCCCTCCCACACCCCAGCCGAGAATGCCAAGTCCGTTCACCATCGTCGTGTGCGAGTCGGTTCCGACCAGGGTATCGGGGAAGGCGAATCCGTCGCGCTGCGCGAGCCCTGTTGAGAGATATTCCAGATTGACTTGATGCACGATGCCGTGACCGGGCGGAACGACGCGCAAGCCATGGAACGCTTGCTCCGCCCATTTCACGAACCGATAACGCTCGTCGTTGTTCTCAAACTCGCGTGCAAGGTTTTGGGCCTGCGACAGAGGGGTTCCCGAGAAATCCGCGACGACCGAATGATCGATGACAAGATCTACCGGAATACGCGGCTGAACACACTCGGGCGCAATGCCGTCGCGCCACGCGGCGGCGCGCATTGCCGCAAGATCGCTGAGCAGCGGAATGCCCGAAGCGTCCTGTAGCAACACGCGCGAGAACCACGCCGGAATTTCGTCGCGTACCCCGTTATGCCACGCGAGAAGATTGCTCAGATGCGCACACGTTGTGTGTTCGCCGTCGAAATGCCTCACCATGCCTTCGAGCAAGATCCGGATCGACATCGGAAGGCGTGCAACGGCCGGAAACGCCTGCTCCATCTCGCGCAGCGACACGATGCGGCTGCGCCCGCCGTCGCCCCAGTCGATCGGCTGGATGAACGCGCCGGCGTCCATCATGGCTTCAATACTGGTCATTTTCATACCGAATTGACGAAGGAACATTACGTCGCGCCGGTCCCGTGTAGGTGTAGGGAACGCTTGGCGGCATCGGACCCTTGATGCGCTCCTGCGCTTGCGACTGCTCGTACGCGTGCGCGAGGATGCCAACCGAGCGCGAAAGAATGAAGAGCCCCCGCCCCAGCGCCGCCGAGAAACCCAGCTCGCTATAGATCACCGCCGTCGCCCCGTCGATATTGATGGGGATCGGCTTGTTCGCACGCCGGGCGAGCGTGGCCTCGATCACCCTTGCCGCAGCAAGGTACTGTCCAGTCACCAGGCCTTCGTCACGCGCTTGCTCGACAAGCGCGAGCAGGCGCGTGGCGCGGGGGTCGACAGGGTGAAAGCGATGACCATACCCAGGAATCATCTTCGACACATTGCGCTGGTAATCACCCACCACGATATCGCTCGCATCTGCGATGCCGCACTGCTCGGCGCTTGCGCATTCAAGCACACTGCGGAACAGATCCATGCATTGCTGCCCCGCCCCGCCGTGGACGTCGCCCAGCACATTGATCGCCGATGCCATTGCGTTATTGATGTCGACGCCACACGTCATGCTCATGCGCGCAATCGCAATCGACGGTGCCTGAGGCCCATGATCGACAGCCGCGACAAGCGCGGCCTCGAGCAGCGTCGCCAGCGGCTTCGACGGGACTTCGCCGCGCAGCATCAGCCAAACCATTTGCGCGTAGCTCAGATTGCCGATGAGGGTTTCGATCGGGTATCCGCGAATACCAATTTCACCGGGTTGAACGTCGATGATCGACGTCTTCCACCATTGTTCGGGTGGCGTCCATGGTTTGCCTGTTGTGGGGTTCATACCGCCCCCTGATGCTTGAGCTGTTCAATTTCGAGACTCGTGTACCCGAGCTCGCCTAACACCTGAGCGGTGTGCTCGCCCAGCGTAGGCGGCGCACAAGCGACGTCCGGCTCAGCTTCTCTCATTTTGAATCCGGAAAGCACCACCGATACGTCTCGCTCGTTTTTTACGGCGCGTCGAAACGATTTCACTAATCGTCGTTGCGTCACCTGCGGCTCGGCAAGCGCACTCGCCACATCCAGCACCCGCCCTGCGGGAATACCTGCCCGGGTCAGCGCCGGCTCCCATTCGGTAGCGGACTTTGTCTTCAAAGCGGCCTCGATGAGCGTTTTCAGTTCCGCCCGGTGCCGTTTGCGCGCCTCGCGCTGCGCAAATCGCGCATCGCTGGCGAGTTCGGGAATGCCGAGAAGCGCTACGAGCGCAACGAACTGCTCTTGCTTGTTCGCAGCGATGTTGAGGAGGCCGTCCGCCGTTTTGAAAGTGCCGGAAGGGGCGGCCGTGAAGTTCTCGTTCCCCATCGGTTGAGGCCGCTGCCCCGCAATCAGATAATTGGAGATGACCCAACCCATCGATGCCAGCATGCAATCGAGCATCGAAACATCGATGGACGTACCCACCCCCGTTGCCGCCCGACGGACCAACGCCGCACTGATCGCAAAAGCCGCGGTTACACCACCCAACGTGTCCGCGACGGGGTAGCCGACGCGCATCGGCACGCTCCGTTCGTCGCCAGTCACACTCATTACGCCAGACATGCCTTGAACGATCTGATCATAGGCGGGGGCATCTTTGAGCGGCCCCGTCTGGCCAAAGCCGGAAATCGCGCAATATACGAGTCGCGGATTGATCTCGCGCAGATCGTCGTAGCCGACGCCGAGGCGATCCATTACGCCGGGCCGGAAGTTTTCGATGACAACATCGGCGGACGCAGCCAGTTTATGGAAGATGGCTTTGCCGGCCTCACTCTTCAGATTGAGCGTGACCGACCGCTTTCCCGCGTTCTGTGCGAGAAACGATGTCCCCATCAACTCGGCGTTCAGCGCCGGATCGGCGCCAAGTTGCCGCGCCAGGTCTCCCGTACCTGGGGTTTCGACCTTGATAACGTCGGCCCCCATTAGCGCCAATTGATAGCCGCAGAACGGCCCGGCCAGGACGTTCGTCACATCGAGAATCCTGATTCCTTCCAATGCCTGAGTCATTTTTACCTCAATTTCAGAATTATTTTCTGAAACATTGACCAAAAGAGATCAACGCAGGTCTATCTGATAGAACATCGTTCTATAACTGGTTTAAAAAAACAGGCGGCCTTCTTGCAGTACCGCCCAATGGGTTCGGTTAACGCTGCTGCGCAGCCTTTAGCAAACGTGTCTCGTCGCCCCCGCATTGTTTCGTCAACTCTGCAGCGAACTTCAACAGCGTCGGTACGTACGATTCCAGCGTCTCGGCTTCGAGCCGATAGCGCGGCCCCGATATCGTAATCACGCCAACCAATTGGTTGCGCACGCCGAGCACGGGGCATGCCAGTGCGGCCGTCTCGGGATCTCGCTCCCCCACCGAGGCGGCGTACATGCGGTCGCGGATGCGTTCGTACTTATCGCCGGACAAGCCGCTGAACGCAAGGATGACATGGCCGCCCGCCCCAACGTTGAGCGGAAGCCGGTGACCGACATGTACCGAATCACGTATGGCACGATCGGCGTCCTGCCGATGCAGGCAGACGCGCGTATCGCCGTCGCGAACATAAAACGAAGCGCTCTCGTTGATCTCATCGACGAGTCGGCGCAAGGCCTGAGGGACGAGATCAGACGTATTGAAACTTCGCTGATACATAAAGCCGAGCGACAGCGTCTTGGGCCCAAGCCGGTAAAGGCCGTCGGAGGTACGCTGAACGTAGCCGTACTTTTCCATCGAATCGATCAAGCGGAGAATCGTGCTCTTGTAGAAACCCGTGCGGCTTGCGATTTCGGCAAGCGTAAGCGCGCCATCACGCTCGTTGAACGCCTCAAGGATATCGAGTGCGCGTTCAACCGCTGCTACACCGTCTGAACTCATAAGTCTCCCTCTCTGGATCGCCCGTATATTAAACGAATCCGTTCGGTATTGATCGCTCCCCGCGCTGCGCTCACCCGACCTCCACGGCAAGATACCGACTCCGGACGTCTTCGGCGCCTGCGAACTCGTCCCGAGTACCGTGATAAGCGATATGCCCCTCTTCCAGGATGTAATGGCGATCCCCCAACGCCATGCAGACATCCACGCTTTGCTCGACGAGCAGGATGGGAATGCCTTCGGCGCGGATCGTTCGACAAATCGCCATGATTTCGTCGACGATGACTGGCGCCAGCCCTTCGCTCGGCTCATCGAGCATCAAGAGTTTGGGGCCGTTCACCAGCGCACGTGCGATGGCGAGCATCTGTTGCTCGCCGCCCGAGAGGGCCGACCCGCCATTTTTTCTGCGCTCGCGCAAACGGGGAAACAGCGCATACACCGCGTCAAGTGACCAGATCGAGTCACGCCGCGCCGCTATGCGCAGGTTCTCCTCCACAGTCAGCATTGCGAAGATGCCTCGGTGCTCCGGAACCAACTTCAGACCATGCCGCGAAACAACATCGGCTCGTCCGGGCACGATCGCCTTGCCGCCTAGACGAACTTCCCCGGCGAACAAAGGGATCGCTCCCGCAATCGCGCTCAGCGTCGTTGTCTTCCCCGCGCCGTTGCGGCCGAGCAGGCAAACTATCTCGCCCGCCGCCACTTCGAGCGAAACGTTGTGCACGATGCGTGCGCTCCCGTATCCGGCGCACAAGCCTTCAACCCGCAACATGATGTCGCTCCCCCAGGTATACGCGCCGAACGCGCTCGTCACGTCTGATTTCGTCTGGCGTGCCTTCGGTGAGCACCTGTCCCTCGAAGAGGACGGTGATCCGATCCGAAAGCGACATGACCAGATGCATGTTGTGCTCCACGTACACCACCGTGTGGTCACGGCTCAAATCCTTGAGCAACGCGCGCATTACAGGCAGATCGTCGACGCCCATGCCGGACGTCGGCTCGTCGAGAAGCAGCAATTTCGGCCGGCCGGCCATGCTCATCGCGACTTCAATGATGCGCTGTCGCCCATGCGACAGCTCGCCAACGCGGCGCTCGGCCTCTGCTCGCAGCGCCAATCGTTCGATAAGGTATTCCGCCATCTCGGAGGCCTGCGTATCGCGCTCGCGTTTCGAAAAGAAGTCGAGCGCACGCACCGAACGCAGGCCTTGCGCGGCAAGCCGCAGATTTTCTCGCGTCGTCAGCCCGGGAAACAGATTCGTTATCTGAAAACAGCGCGCCATGCCTGAATGCAATCTGCGATGTACGGGCACGCGGGTCACGTCGCAGCCGTCGAACATGACCCGGCCTGACGATGTCTCGATGCGGCCCGACAGGGCATTGAAGAACGTGGTTTTGCCCGCCCCGTTCGGGCCGATCAGCGCGTGGATCGAGTTGCGCTTCACACGCAGATCGACGTTCTTGTTGGCGACGAAGTTCCCAAATCGCACCCCAACGGATTGCGCGTCTAGAATGTAGTCCATTGCTTGTCCTTTCGATCATAAGTTTGGCGCCGCACGCGCGAAACAAGGCGCCGCCAGAGCCCCGACAAGCCATCCGGCGCGAAAATGACGAGTAAGACCAGAAGTACGCCGAGCACCATCTGCCACCGCGGCCAGAGGTCCGAAAGAAAGTCACTCGCTATCACGAGCGCGGCTGCGCCGAACACCGAGCCGCTCAGCGAGCCCGCTCCGCCGAGAATGGCAGCGATCAGAATGTTCTGACTCGTGCCGATGTCGATATTTGAGAGCGGCACCATGCCGAGCAATAGGCCATCGATGGCGCCGGCGAGCCCCGTCAGGGCACCTGACAGAACAAATGCGAGCGTCTTGTAGTGCCGAACGTTATAGCCAAGCGGCCCGACGCGATGTTCATTCTCGCGAATCGCGATCAGGACGGAACCGAACGGCGAGCCGATCACGCGAAGCAGCAGGCCATACGCCGCGATGAATGCGATCGCGATCAGAATGTAAAGCGCGACGCTGTCGGCCACTGGCAGGCCTTTCAGGAACGGCAGCAACGTTGGCAATCGAGGCAGACCCTCCATCCCGTTGTCGCCGCCGGTCAACGCGGGCAGCGAATACGCGATGAAATAGAAAAGCTGTGCGAAAGCCAGCGTCAGCATCACGAAATACAGCCCTTTGCGCCGGATGGCTACAGCGCCAATTAGTCCGGCGATAAGGCCGCACCCCACGATTGCGACGACGAGCGCGGTGAGAACCCCACAATGCCCCCGCAGCAGCGCGAGTCCAAACAGATATCCGCCCAAGCCGAAGAATGTGCCCTGACAAAAGGACAACAGTCCGCCGTAGCCGAGAAGCAGGTTGCAGGCCATCGCCGCCACCGCATACACCAGCACGGAACCCGCCAGCGTCGGAGACGACACGACGAACGGCAAGACAATCGCGAACGCGAGAGGAAACAGCACGGGCGACGCGAAATTCATGATCCGGCTCATCACGCTCTCCCCAGAATGCCGCGCGGCGCGGCGATCAATACCAGTGTCATGACGACGTACACCATCAGTTGGGCCCCCTCCGACCAGAGGGTGCTCATCACACTTTGAACGACCCCCACCAAAATGCCGGCAACAATCGACCCCGTAAAACTCCCCATGCCGCCAATGATGACAACCACGAAGGCAATCCCCAGGGCCTCGCCGCTCATGCTGGGGTCGGCGCCGCGTATCGGGGCAATCAGTACGCCCGCGACCGCGGCGATCATGCCGCCGAGCGCAAACGTCAAGCTGGTCAGTGTTCGGACATCGACGCCAAGCAGCTTCACCATTTCTGAAGATTCACTGCCGGCGCGAACGAGAGCGCCGAACGTCGTTCGCTCGAGTAGCAACCAAAGCGCGATCGCGAGCACCGCAGCGACGGCCACGACGAACACGCGGTAGAGCGGATACTGAAAGTTGCCAAGCGAGACCACACCGGCCAGCGAATCCGGCACGGACACGCCGTTGCCGAGGGGTCCCCACAGCATCACGACGGCCTCTTGCGCAATCAATACGATGCCGAGTGTCGCGACGATCTGGTACTTGTGCGGCAACTTGTACGTTCGGACGAGAATCGCACGTTCGAGCGTGAATGCGAGCACGGCGACCACCAGCGGAGCGGCCACCGCCGCCGCCCAGAAACTGCCGCCCCACGAAACGATCTGAAACGTCAGATATGCGCCCAGCAGATAGAACATGCCGTGTGCGAAGTTGACGAATCCAAGCAACCCGAGGGTGATGCTCAGTCCGACTGCAACGAGAAAGTAGATCATCCCCAGACCGATGCCGTTGATGATCTGAAACAGATAGATGCCCATGACTTGCACCTGAATCGAGTTTGCCGGCGGCGCCCATGGCGGTTGGCCAATGGCGCCGTCGTCAGATTATGAAAATGTCTTCAGGCAAGCTTGCACTGCGACTGTCCCTGGCTTGGGAACGACTTTCCGAACGACACGACTTCGGCGAAATCGTCGGCATCGCGCATCTTCGCCTTGGCCTTGCCTCGCATCAGAAAATAGTTCTTCGACACTTGATGATCGAACGCGCGCATTTCCTCATCGCCGGTGATGCCCGCCCATTTCATCGATTCAAGGGTCTGCGCCACGCGCTTCGGATCGGTCGTGTTCGCGCGACGCACCGCGTCGAGCATCATGCTCGTGACAGCAAAGTCCGCAGCAGTGAAATAAGTGGGAGTCGCACGATTGACTTCACGATTGAGCGCGACGAAGGCCCGGTTGGCTGGCGCATCGTGGCCGTGCCAGTACTGCACGCCGAAGAAAACGTCCTCACAGATATCGGGACCGAGCGTCGCAAACTGGTCGAGCCCAGCCGACCAAGCAACGACGATTTTCATCTTCCTCTTGAGGCCGAAGCTGACCGCCTGCCTGAGGGTATCGATGCTTTGCTGGCTGAAGTTCAGGATCAACAGAACGTCCGCATTGGAAGCGGCCGCGTTGGTCAGATAGCCCGAAAACTCTTTGTCTTGCAACGAGTGATAGCTGTTGCCCACGTGTTCGATACCCTTTTCCCGGAACACTTCCTTGGCGTTGTTGAGTAACCCTTCGCCAAACACGTATTGCGGGGTTATGGTGTACCAGCGCTTTGCCTTGGGGAGCATGTCGGCCACCGGCGCGACGGTCTGGCGAATGGCGCCGTAGGTTGGCACGGCCCAGCGGAACGTCGCGCGGTTGCACGCCGATCCGGTGATTTCGTCGGCGCCGACATAGGTGATATAGACACCGCCGGCGTGCTCGATTTCACGGCTGACGGCGAGCGCCTCGCTCGACAGCGCCCCCCCCAGGAACAGGCGTCCCTGCTTCTGGTTGATCGCCTCTTGAATCTTGCGCACTGCCGTACCGGTATTCCCCTGCGTGTCGATCGTGTGATAGGCAACACTGCGCCCCATCGATGGCGACAGGCTCTTGACCGCGAGGCGGCCCCCCATTTCACCGAACTTGCCGTTTGCGGCAAATGGGCCGGAGAACGCGCTGAGCATGTAAAGATCCAAGCCGTCGGCGGCGAGCGCCCGTTGGATGTCGGCCACACCGAACCCGCCCGCCAATCCGGCGGCGGCGCTCAATCGAAGAAAATCGCGACGTTTCATGAGTTGTCTCCTCGCTTCACTCGTTTAACACGGTTGTCGTTTCAGGCGCGCTCTAGCGCTGCCGTCTTCCCAGCACGGCGGCCGAACACGATGCCGCGCAGCACGGAAGTCGATCCCGTGTACACCTGGTGGTAGATACCGACCGTCTCGCCCGCAGCGAGCAGCCCCGGAATGGCACGCCCGTCGGTATCGAGCACGCGCGCGTACGTATCGACCTTCAATCCACCGAAAGTGAAACAGTTCGCCGAAATGATGGGATAGGCAGAAAATGGCCCGGCTTCGATGGAGCGCGCGTGATTCGACTTGGCCGGCCAGACGCCCTTGGTGCTGAGCCCGTCCAGCGTCATGCCGCCATCGAACGCGTTCGGTGCGGGACAGGCCGCGTTGTAGGCGTCGATGGACGAGATGAAGGCGTCGACAGGAAGTTCCAGCTTCCGCGCGAGTTCCGGCAGCGAATCGGCCTGAATGGCGGGCTGGTCGCTGCGAATGCTGGTTTGCCAGCGCGGAATGTCATTGACCTTGCTGTCGAAGATCACGTACGCCACGCCGCCGGGCTGCTCGCCGATCGCACGGGTGATATTGTCGTAGTGGGCGTCCACCGTACCCGGTGCTTCATCGACAAACCGGCTGCCGTTGCGATTGATCAGCACGCCGTAGGGATAGATAAAGACGACGGCTTCGGCCATCGCTGAACGCGGGTCGACGGGTTCCGCATGGTACGAACCGAATTCCCCTGCGGGGGCGGCACCGAGATCGAGCGCCATGCGAATGCACTCGCCCTTGTTGTAATACCCACCGCGCGCGACTGGACGAATGTTGCTCGCTTTCGGACCGAGGTACTGCGTCAGCATTTCCGGATTGCCTTGGTATCCGCCGGAGGCCAGCACGACGTTCCGCGCGTGGAACGTCAACGGACCAGCCTCGGTGGACACCGCACGCACGCCGGTCACGCAGCCGTCGCCGTCTTGCAGCAATGCCTTGGCAGTGGTGTTGTAATGGAATTCGACGCCCAACGCCCGGGCTTGCTTGAGCAACGCCTCGAGAATCGCGAGACCGCCTCCCACCGATGCGATGCGCGTCGTGTTCTGGGTGAGCAGGTAAATGGGCATAGGTTCGAATCGGCAGCCGAACTGCTTGAGCCATGCAAGCGCGGAGGGGGCCTCGGCGGCGAAGAACGAGATCAATTCGGGGTCGGGGAAGCCGTGTGCCTTGACGATCGATGGCCAGTGCGAATACTCGGATACCGCCTCGGAGAGAATCATCGGATCCGGATTCGCCCCTGCGTTCTCAGCGAAGTGACTCTCGAAATCATCGCTAACCTCGCTGTCATTCTTCATACGCATGTACGCTTCGGTCCAGCGACTGTTTCCGCCGAAGTCCTCGAAAGGTGCACGCTCCAGCACCGCAACCGCAGCACCAGCCTGCGCGGCGGACACCGCTGCCGACAATCCTGCGACGCCGTGGCCAACCACGAGAACGTCGACATTACTTACCTTCGCCATCATCTCCTCCAGAACATTGAGACCTTCACGAACCGGCCGCAGTCTCAGGCTGTGATCTCTCCTTGCAACCCGGCGGCTTTTGACAAATAATAGAACTGCGTTCTGTTTAACGCAACGAATTATTCCATAGGGTTTCACCCTACAGAATTTATATCTGATTTTCGCAAGTCCGATTGGAGACATCACCATGGATCAACAGCTCCGCGAACCCGATCTCCCGCGCTATGGAAACTTCATTGGCGGGCAGGAGATTGCGCCATCGACCGGGGAGTATTTCCCTACGGAGAACCCTTACGACGGAAAAGTCTGGGCCGAGATCGCCCGCGGCGATGCACGCGACGTAGACGCCGCCGTGACTGCGGCACATGCGGCGCTAAACGGCGCGGCTTGGGCATCGCTCACTGCGACCCAGAGAGGCGCATTGCTGCGGCGTCTCGCAGATCTCATCATCGAAAATGCGCCGCATCTAGCCGCGATCGAGATGCGAGACAACGGCAAGCTGGCGGCCGAAGTGACGGGCCAGGTGCGCTATCTGGGCGACTATTACCATTACTACGCGGGACTCGCCGATAAGGTTCAGGGCGCCGTCATTCCAACCGACAAGAAGGGAGTGTTTGCGTATACGAAGTACGAGGCGAAGGGGGTGGTTGGCATCATTACGCCGTGGAATTCGCCACTTGCTCTGACGAGTTGGAAGCTCGCACCGGCGCTGGCGGCGGGATGCACTGCGGTCATCAAGCCGTCCGAATTCACTTCCGCATCCATGATCGAGTTTGCGCGCCTTATCAAGCAGGCGGGCTTTCCTGACGGCGTAGTCAATGTCGTGACGGGCTTCGGTCAGGAGGTTGGCGAACCGCTCGTCACGCATCCGCTGGTGGCACACGTTGGCTTCACCGGCGGCGGGGGGGCTGGTCGGAAGATTTACGAACTTGCGGCGCGCGGGTTGAAGACGGTGACACTCGAACTCGGCGGTAAGTCGCCGAATGTTGTTTTCGATGATGCAGATCTCGATCAAGCAGTAAAGGGAGTGGTTTCCGGCGTGTTCGCTGCATCCGGCCAGACGTGCATGGCGGGGTCGCGGCTGCTCGTGCAGCGCAATATCCAGGAGGCCTTCGTACAGCGACTCATCGACTTTGTGGGGCAGGCGAAGATCGGCGATCCGTCGAAGATGGATACACAAATCGGACCGATTGCCACGCGCCCCCAGTTTGAACGCATCATGGCATGCATCGAAAGCGCCAAGCACGAAGGTGCGACGTGCGTGCTGGGCGGGCGCGCACGCTCGGATTTGGGTGCAGGCCAGTTTGTGGAGCCGACCATCTTCACCAACGTGACCAACGACATGCGCATCGCACAGGAGGAGGTGTTTGGGCCGGTGCTCGCCGTGATTCCGTTCGATGACGAAGAGGATGCCATCCGGATCGGCAACGACGTTGCCTATGGTCTTGCGGCTGGCGTGTGGACACGCAGCCTGCACCGCGCGATGGTCATGACCGACCGCTTGAAGGCGGGAACGGTTTGGGTTAACAACTACCGCGCAACGAGCTTCACGTCACCGTTTGGCGGCTACAAGCAGTCCGGCATCGGCCGCGAGTCCGGCGTTGAAACGATCAAGGAATATCTTGAGACGAAATGCGTCATGATCTCCACGGATCTCGACGTCCCCAACCCCTTCATTCGACGATAGCTCGACGGTGTTTAACGGGCGAACGCCGGGCGAGGCTCTCGTAATCATGTTGCCGCCGCCTGGCGAACGCCGGTTCTCACGACTGGTTGCGGGAGCATTCACGCTTGCAACGTACTTCGTCCCGCTTGGCGCACGCCTACTTGAACGGCTTGCCCATAGCCGCTCGTGCACAGATTGGCCAGCAAAAACCCGAGATTTCCTGGATCGCCGTCCACGAGCGCGAATCCAGATTTTTTGTATCCCGTATCACGCCCTTGAGCCGGCCAGAGTGCGCCGGCTCCCTTCGCGCAATCCTGCGGAAAAGCAGGCCCTCAATGAACAGGGGATCTCAAACTTTCTCTGCCCGACACCGCCTTCCCATTTGGCCATAATGAACCTCGCCGCCTGGGTTATCGCTTCGCGGATACGCAAACGCGACCGAGGCTATCGAATCAGGCTTGCGACGAAAATCCGCAGGCGGAAGCCATGCACGAAGCGATCACAAACGTCGACGAGCGCCACTTCACATTTTTGGTTAGTCACAGAGCGTGGACCAACTGCTGCAGCCGGACGAGTGCCTCTGCCGATGTCCCATATGCCGAATCGCCCTCGCCTACGAATCCTCGACCGTGTCCGCGTTGCGCCACTGACCACGTTGAATGGGGGCAATCAAGCAAAACGCGACGTTGGTAGAAAAAATGACCTAGACCAAGCGCTTGTTCCACCGTCACGGCCCCGGATGGACGAGGCAAGGCGGCGTTTCGCAAGAAGGTGACGTGCGCAGCATGTTCCATTCGCCAAACCACTTCAGCATGTTGACTCACGCCCGGTCCTCAAAGTGTTTGCCCGTTCTCGGCTTTGACGATCTGACCGGTCAATGAACGGGACGTGAGCAGAAGCACGATAGTTTCTGCAATGTCTTCCGGTGTCGAGATGCGCTGAAGCGGAAGGTTGCCCGAGAGTTGGCGCATCTTGGCTTCATTGCCGGACCACCAACGGGTTTCGACAGCGCCGGGTGCAATGCAATTGACACGTATTTCCGGCGCTAGTGCCCGTGCCAGGGATTTGGTCATGCCGTGCAGGGCTGCCTTGGAAACGGCATAGGGAAGCGACGAGCCATAACCGGTTTCTCCGGCTATGCTGCCTACATTGACAATGGCACTACTTGGCACTGCGCGCAGGTGCGGTGCTGCCGCCCGGCTACAGTTGAATGCGCCTTTCACGTTGACCGCGAAGAGATCGTCCCAAACATCATCGGCAACTGCCTCCAGGTCAGCGAATGGCAACTGTCGGGTGATGCCGGCATTGTTGATGAGATAGGTGATGTTACCGAAAGAGTCGACGACTTCGGCCATCGTGCGCCGTACCTGGCCGTCGTCCGCAACATCGGTTTGGATGGCGATGGCGTCCTGGCCTCTCGCGCGAATGGCGTTCACGGTGTCGTTGGCTTCTGCGTCGCTGCGCGAATAGATGATCACCACCGTGCATCCCGCTGCTGCCAGTTTCTCGCTTGTGGCCCGACCGATACCCGTACCGCCGCCGGTGATAACGGCAACTGGTTTCTGAGTACTGTTCATTTCAATTTCCTCTTATTCAACTAATCTACTTGTCTAGTTCCCGTTCCTTCGAGCGAATTTCCACCACCCGTCGAGCAGGATCCCCCCACCCCATCCTCGAGATAACGCACTTCGTCGCCGGCAGACCGATCGGCGAGATTTTTTGTGGTTCCCCGCGCTCAGGGTTGAAACGTGCCTCAATAATTGCCTTTCCATCGCACGAGAAATCTCTCGATTTCCTGTTGCCATCATCCCCCGATGACTGATCGTCGCCGCCATGGGCTTGACCGGCGACGACAGTGCCTTTGGCGCTCGGCAAAGCTACGCTCGGAAGTCGGGCATGCCCGGAGCGGCCATCGTCGGTTCCCAGGCAATGATTTGGTAGCTGGCGACCCCGGCCT
>NZ_MKVU01000024.1:0-150452 GCF_001899225.1 Pandoraea sp. 64-18
GTCCGGCGCTAAACAAGCTGAGTGACGAAATTAAGAATGCCAGTCCGACGGGCAACGCCGATATCGATCGGGCATTGGCTCAGATTGTGGCAACGGGTGTAGGTACTGCGGTAGGTGCGGTGGCGGGTGGGACTTCGGGGGCGTTTACCGGGTTCAATACTGATCGGTTTAATAGGCAGTTGCATCCGGATGAGAAGCAATGGATTAACGACCGGGAATCGGCTTATGCGAAGAAATATGGATTGACTCCCGAACAGGCGCGAGACGAACTGACAATGCAGGCCAATTTGCAGGTGCAGAGCGGTACGCCGGGCAGTTGGAACCAACGAGCGAGCGACTTTCTGAGGCAAGCACATGGCATGTTGCCGGCTGATGGTAACAGCGGGCCGGGGTATATGTTTTTTGCGACGCCAGAGCAGAAGGCGAACGTCGAAATGTATGCGAAGCACTACGCAAACGGCACTGGTATGAATGTGCCGGGAGGACAAGCAATCAAGGATTCAATGAGTCGCGAACAAGCGTATCGAGACGCCTATGCGAAGGGGACGATTGGAGCGGCAGCTGGCGCGGCGACGATAGCAATAGGCGGCCCTTTGGTGGCATTGCCCGGAACGCCGATTTTTAGTACGGGCGGGATGCTTGGCTCTAGTGCGGCGGCTTCGGCAAATGGCACGGGTGTCATTAGCGCGGCCATCAATGCGGGTTCGCAGTACGTTCAAAACGGCGACATCAATCCCGTGGACGTGGCCGGAGCGTATGTAACTGGCGTAGCTGGGGCGTCTGGAGGACTACTTCGAAACATGTTGGCCAACGCAATTGGTGGCGCAACAACCACAGGCATCAACAACTATTTGCGTGGCGAAGAAAACAATGTCGCGGGCGCGGCACTCATAAGCGGCGCTCTTTCGGGGTTAGGTTATGGAGCTGGTAAGTTTGCCGAGAATTGGGTAAATAGTCTTCTAAAGCCAGGACTAGATTCATCAAATTGGGCGTCTACCGGGGCATGGGCAGGACGTGGCTGGAATCTGTTTGGTGAAAATTCTGCGGCAGTCGCAGTTGGCACATTCGGCGGAGGCGTGGGACAAGAAATTGTCAAGCCCGCCATACAGAATTTTCCAAAATCTAACGGACATAAAAAATGATGCGATGGTTGTTAGCCATTATTTCGGCATGGATTATTTGTGTCGTCGGATTCTATCTTATTTGGATATCTGGATTAACCATAAAATGCATTATTTCATACGACTGCGTGCGATCGATAAGTCTAGAAAATATTATGCTGGCCGTGAACGGAAAGAGCGTTTTAGTAAAAGGAACGATATCGTCCATCGTTGTTTTGTTCATTGCTGCTATAAAAAACAAATCACGCTAACAATCCTAATAATTTGACGATGCACGCAACAGGCTGCCTGATTTGTCAATAGCTAAAATCTCTTCACACCTAACAACACAGTAGTAGTCGACGGAACCTTTCTGGATGGGATGGGGCAACAGGCAACGGAAACTGTCATTCCATCTATGAACTCCGGAAATAGAAATAAATGATCAGATGGATTATTGGATTTCTACTGGCTTGGAGCGTTTGCCTTCTCAGCGCAGCCGCCGCATGGGTAATCAATGAATATATTCACTGCGCATTCATTCCTGGTTGCTTTGCCCTACTTTATTCACACGCTCTTCTTGAGCGCTTGAACACTAGAGGTATTATTGCAAGAGGAACGCTTTTCGCAATTGCAGTCACATTCATTACCTGGTCAAGACGACGATCCCGATAACACATCCAATTGCCTCGGTTTTCGAGGAGTTAAGTTGGTTTACGTTGAGACGGATAGAATCACACGAGACGAAGGAGCTTCGCGCCCTAAAGCGCTAATGGCGGGAATCCAGGTGTTAGAGGCCCGTTGTGCCAATCGCCGAGGCTTGGTTGAAAAGGGATTCAAGACTTAGGCGGTGGGTTCGACGTCGGCGTGATGAGTAACACCGATCTGAAGGGTGCCTACGCTGCGAGCACAGCGGATCCGCCAAAGAATCAACTGGCGACGTCTGCATTTGGCTCCTGGCCTTCGCAATTGCTTGGGTCGGAGGAGACTAGGAGGCATCACTTGAGTGAATTTTCTGACCACATTCTGAGAGATGTTCGTGCCGGCGCTTACGAAGACGCCTACCGTATCGGTAGCGAAGTGTTAAGCAAGTCCAGAGAGGATGCTGATGTAATGGCAACCATGCTAGAGCTTTCCGCGCACCTTAGGTCGGAATGCATGTCGCTGGCGACTAAAAAAATAGATTACGGTCAAGAGTATGTATCGCTCGAAAATTTGTTGCGAAAAGTTAACGAACTTACGGGGCAAGATATGTATGGATCATTCAAAACAAAATAGCTCGAACGGCTGTCGAATCCAATTTCTAGAAAACAAGTTCAGGCGTCAACGAAGAACGCAATGAATTCCCTCATATTCGAGAAGGTCAGTTGGTTTAATTTAAGCACTTGAAACTTTAGACTAAGGAGTGCCATAGGTAAACGCGTGAACCATTGGTACAGAGAAGAATGGGTTGATATCTGAATTTCGAAGCACGTTCCGCCAAGCGCAATCCCTTCGGTTGCCGGAACAACGGCAGGTGCAATCGCATCCGAATCGACGAGCGCTGGAGTAAATACTGGTCCCAATTTAATGCCGAAGAGTAAATGAGCACACGTCTTTCGCGAAGCATCAGAGCCCTTGTCAGCTTTCTGCTCGTGTTTCTTATTACCTATTCGCTCTGCGGATTGGTAATCGAACTCATTTGGGTTCCATTTGTTGCATGGATGCACAATTACGACGGTTACCTTTGGCCGTCGAAGTCGCGCATCTACGCTTGGTGTAAGCTGGTTCCCTTCGCGACCATCGTCTCCGGTGTCGGAGTTTGGCTCTACGATCGCAAGCGTATCGGCTGGTAATTGAAACGCACGATACACCTCGTCCATGAAAATTCGAAAGAGAGTTGCTTCTGGAGAAATTTTTATTTTAAGCAAACGGGCACTCGCCAAGTCCCCGTTGATGTCGTCCTAGTGGCCGACAGACAAGTGTAATGACCCAGCGACACCTGCTTAGGTTAAGCGGATAACGCGAATGCTTCAGTTGGGTTTTTTATCTACCGCGTCCATCTCGTCAACGTTGCCGGCATCGTCGATCGGAATAGCGCTTGACGTCAGAAAGGCGACTTTCTGGCCGACGCACCACTCCCGTCCGCCCAGCTTAGCGAGCCCGCCGCTCCTCACGCGCTCCGGTTGCATCCATTACATCGGTTACGTCCGTTACGTCGCTGTACCGCGGATGCACACCGATTTGCGATTACGCTTCCGGGCATGAATCACCGCGCTTTACCATGAGGTTCAACCGGCCTGCTGTGCCTTTGTGCCTCATGCGTCCCAAGCGCCTGCCCACACGGAGACGACCCTCGATGACAAAGCCCTATCTCACCGTTTTCGCCGCACTCGCGGCGACCGCCGCCATCACGTGGATGACGTTCAGCGCGCGCAGTTACGCCGCAGAGCCGCAAGCACAGGTCCAGACCAATCCCCGGCAAGACGAAATCAAATCGATCGTCGACAAGACGATCACCCCGCTCATGGCCCGACAGCAAATCCCCGGCATGGCCGTCGGCATCGTCTTCGACGGGCATACCTACATCTTCAATTACGGCGTGGCCGACAAGAAGGCCAACACACCCGTCACGGCCGACACGCTTTTCGAACTGGGTTCGGTCAGCAAGACATTCACCGCGACGCTCGCCGCCTATGCGCAAGGCGTCGGTGCCCTCTCGCTCACCGACAAGACCAGCCGCTTTGTCCCCGAACTTGCAGGCACCCCCTTCGGCGACGTGAAACTCGTCAATCTCGGCACGCACACGACCGGCGGCATGCCGCTTCAAGTGCCGGACAACGTTCATGGCACTCACGACGTCCTGCAATACCTCAAGTCGTGGAAGCCGGCGAAACCCACCGGCACGGTGCGCACCTATTCGAACGTGAGTATCGGTGCCCTCGGCTGGATCACCGCACGCGCAATGCACGGCGACTTCGCAACACTCGTGACCGAGCACGTCTTCAAGCCGCTCGACATGAAGCACACCTACCTCCGCGTACCGAAAGACCAACAGGCCAACTATGCGTGGGGATATGGGAAGAATGGCAAACCGATTCGCGTCTCGTCGGGCGTGTTCGATCAGGAAGCCTATGGCGTGAAGACGACGGCGAGCGACCTGCTGCGGTTCGTGCGCGCCAACCTCGGACAGCCAGTGCAGGACGACCGGCTGCGCCAAGCGATCAACGCGACCCACACCGGCTATTTCTTCGACAAGCCGATCACGCAGGACCTGATCTGGGAGCAGTACCCGTATCCGGTCAGCGTCGATGCGCTGCTTGACGGCAACTCGGCCCGAATGGCTTACGAGCCGACCGCCGTTCGTGAACTCGCGCCTCCGATGGCCCCCACGCCCGTCGCCTGGATTAACAAGACGGGCTCGACGAATGGGTTCGGCGCTTATGTCGCCTTCGTCCCGTCGAAGCAGATCGGCATCGTACTGCTCGCGAACAAGAACTACGCGATGGACGAGCGCATCCGCGCGGCGCACGACATCCTGACCACCCTCGACGGCGGTGCACACGCCTCCCCCGCTGGGAAGTGACGACGTGCGCGGCTGCGGGCGTCCTCGCCCGCGCCGTCGTCGTGAATTTGACTCGGCGCTGAAGTCCCTGAGGCTTTAGCGCCCAAACACCTGCTCAAGCGCCGCCGCCATATCTTCGATCAGATCCTGCGGATCTTCCAGACCGATATGTAGACGCACGATCGGGCCGGCGGACGTCCAGTCCTCGCACGTGCGCGTGCCCGCCACGTTCGACACCGTCGCCAGACTCTCGAAGCCGCCCCACGACGCGCCGATGCCAAACAGCTCGAGCGCATCGACGAAGCGGTCCGCTTGTGCCGTCGTGGCGTTGGCGAACTCAAACGAAATCAGGCCGTTCGTGCCCACGCAGTCGCGTTGCCACAGCGCATGCCCCGGATGCGCCGGCAGCGCCGGGCAGAACACGCGCGCCACGTCCGGCAGACTGCCGAGCCAATGCGCAACTTCCAACGCATGACGCTCATGCATCTGCAAGCGCGCCCCCAGCGTGCGCGTGCCGCGCAGCACGAGATACGCGTCGTCCGGACTCACGGCCACGCCCTGCGCATCCGCCATCGTGGAGAGCGTGTGCCAGACGTCCTGCGTCGTGGTCGCTGTTCCCATCATGACGTCGGAGTGCCCGCTCAGATATTTCGTCGCGGCCATCACCGAGACGTCAGCCCCCAACATCAGCGGACGGCACTGCACGCCCGAGCCCCACGTGTTGTCCGCCACGAGCAGCGCCCCATGACGATGCGCCAGATCGGCCAGCGCCGGGATGTCGCACATCTCGTAGACGAGTGAGCCCGGCGTCTCCACGTAGATCATCTTCGTACGGGCCGTCATGTGCTCCGCCGCGTCGCTGCCATCGGCGCGGAAGTAGGTGACGTGCACACCCCACGGCTTGAGAAACGTCTCAACGAAGTGACGCAGCGGCTGATACACGCAGTCCGAAATCAACACATGGTCGCCCGGACGCACGTAAGCCAGAAACACCATCGAAATCGCCGCGAGCCCCGTCGGGAACAGACGCGTGCGATAGCCGCCCTCCAGCTCGGCGACGACATCCTCCAGCGCGAAGCCCGTCGGATTGCCGCGCGCCCCGTAGGTGAACATGCGCTCGGTGCCGCGACGGCGGCGCGCGTCGTTCAGGTCGTCCATCGTATCGAATAGCACGGTGGACGCACGCACCACCGGCGGATTGACGGCACGACCGCCAACCACGGCGGTGTGCATGCCGCCCTTGACCAGACGGGTAGCGAGACGTTTGGGGGTCGATTGTCGGGACATGATCGGACGTTGGGGGGATAAGGTTTTGAACGATTCGAACAAATCACAAGATAACGCATGGCGTGCGCAACGCTTGCGCACGCCAGCGTCTGCATTTACTTCGCGGCGGCAGGCTCACCGATACGGAACGCACCGCGCTCGCGGTCGTCGAGCTGGGCCAGCAAACCCGTCTCCCACGCCAGATACTGGCGCGCCGCCGCCTTGTTGCCGTCGTGACGATCGTGCACGAAGAACAGATAGTCGATGCATTCGGCGTCCGCCGGCACATCGGTCGTGCTCTGCACCGGCTGGCCGGCCACGGCCCAAGCCTTGAAGCCGCCCGCAAGCAGCGAGACCGTGCGCGCGTCGTTGGCATGCGCACGCCGCCAGTCGGCCGCGAACAGTTCCGCGATGCCGCGCTCGTCCGCGATCAGCACGATGTTACGCGACGCAGGCAGGCTCGGCAGCCGCGGACGAATCGCCCACTGCGCACCCGGCACATGCTCGCGACGGTAGCTCATGCTCGGCCGCAGGTCGACGACGGTTACACGCTCGTCGGCCAGTGCCGCGGCGAGCGCGGCGACATCGATCTCGGGCAGCGTCGTGTCCACGGCCGGCGCACGGCCCGGCAACGACGCGCCGCTGGCGAGTCCGCCGCGCAACACATAGGCGTCGTGCCCCAACTGACGCAGCCAGCTCGCGACGATGGGGGCGCGCACGCCGTCGTCGTCGAACAGCACCAGCCGCGCGTGTCGCACGCCCACGTATTGATCCGTCGCCTGAATCAACTGGCCGCCCGGCGTGTGCTGCGCACCGGGCAGCGACCCGGCAGCGAATTCTTCCGGCGTGCGCACGTCGCACAGGAACAGCGTGCGCGTCGTGTCCGTGGCCCATTGCGCAAACGTCGCGGCATCCACCTCGGGCACAGCGAAGCGCTCGGCCAACGCACCGCTCGCTTCACGCATCTGCGCGAGGCTCGACGGCGCGACCGCGTCCGGATAGCGGCGCGTGCTGCCATGCTCCAGCGGCAAATCTTCCAGATACCAGCCCTGCGTGCCGTTCTCCAGCGCCATCACCGGGTTGGGAATGCCGAGGTTGATGAGCGTCTGCGCGCCGATGATGCTGCGCGTACGTCCGGCGCAGTTCACGACGATGGGCGTGGTGGGGTTCGGCACCAGCTCGCGAATGCGATAGCCGAGTTCGCCGTTCGGGCAGCAAATCGACGACGGAATCGTCATCTTCAGGTATTCGCTCACGGGACGTCCGTCGAGAATCACGACGTCGTCGCCGCGCTCGCGCATGGCGGCCAGCTCGCGCGCCGACACACGGGGCGTGTGATACGCCATCTCCACCAACTCACCGAAGGTCTTTGACGGCACGTTCACGCCGGCGAACAGACGAAAGCCCGCTTGTTGCCAAGCCTGTGTGCCGCCTTCGAGCACGTACACGTCGGAATATCCGAGCGCGGCCAAGCGCTGCGCCCCCTGAACGGCGACACTCGCGTCGGTGTCATAGAGCACCACGCGGGCGTCTCGGCGCGGTGCAAGTCGCACGATGTCGAGTTCGAGGCGGCTGTAGGGCAGCGTCACGCCATAGAAGAGATGTGCTTCGCCGTACTCGCCATGCTCGCGCACGTCGAACACGGCGATCTCGGCGCCGTCGTGCAACCATTCCTTGAGGCGGGCGGGCGGCACGAAGTGAGGAGTAAACGAGGTCATAGCGTTGCGTCGGTTGTCAGGTTCCGCCCGGTCATGTCCAAAACGTAGGGATGAACGGGCCCGCACCGCCCGGCGGGGCGATGTGAATTGGGGGCGCGAGGAACGCTCGCGCCGTCAGGGAGTTCGCCGCCGGGCGTCGCCGGCGGTCACGGTAGCTTTAGCGGCGGGTCTTCACGCCGATATCCATGACTTGATACGTGCCCTTGACGAGATCGAACGTGATGCGCTCGGTCAGCGTCTCGAGCGCGCGGCCATACATGTGCAGGTGGCGAATCGGCGCGTCGCCCTGGATCTCGACGGCATGAATGTCGTCCGACGCCAGCGCAATGCCGTGGCCCGGATCGACCACGACGGTGTCGCTCACTTCCAGCGTGCCGACGCCGGGTGTCTTGCCGTCGTCGGTGCGACGGTAGACGTAGTTGTATTCGACGCCTTCGACCGCCGCGATGCAGGCCCACGTCGTATGGTTGTGCGGCGTGATCTTCTTGCCCGGACGCATGACGTTCAGGTACAGCGCGTAGGTCTTGTCAGCATCTTCATGAATCAGATAACGCGCTTGCAGTTCGCCATCGGCCGGCGGCGGGAAGTCGGCCTCGTTCCACAGCGCGGTGCGCGCGGCGAGGGATTTGACCTGATCGAGTACGGCGGCCAGCGCGGGGCGCGTCTCGCCCTCAGGGGCCAGCGACGCCTTCATGGCTGCAATGGCGTCGCCGACGGCGGCCTGACGTTGTTCGGCTAGGGTGGGCGTGGACATGTGAAGTCTTCTCCGTAGGATCTTGTTCTGCGACGGGTCCCGGCTGGGGCGCGGTCGCGTGTTCGGGTATGGCGTAAGTGTCGTGTGCGTCGTGCTTGTCGGGTCGGCCTTAGGCAGGCACGGCGTCGCGCGGCACGCCGATCATCGGCGACGGGCGCAGCACGTCCTGCAGGAATCGCTGCGCACGCGCGTGCTTCGGCTGGCTGAAAAATTCCGCCGGCGGCGCGTCTTCGAGCAACTGCCCCTGGTCCATGAACCAGACGCGGCTCGACACGTCGCGCGCGAAACCCATCTCGTGCGTGACGATCATCATTGTCAGCCCCTCCTCCGCCAGCGAGCGCATGACTTGCAAGACCTCCTGCACCATCTCGGGATCAAGGGCGCTCGTCGGCTCGTCAAACAGCATGAGCGGCGGCTTCATGGCGAGCGCGCGGGCAATGGCCACACGTTGCTGCTGACCGCCCGAGAGGTTCGCCGGCATGGCGTCGATCTTGTGGGCAAGGCCGACCTTGGCGAGCAACGTCTCGGCCTGGGCCGTGGCTTCGTCACGCGACATGCCGAGCACCTTCGTCGGTCCGAGCATCAGGTTCTGGCGCACCGAGAGGTTCTGAAACAGATTGAAGCTCTGGAACACGAAGCCGATGCGGGCGCGCAACTGATTGAGCTTGATGTCGCGCGCGGTGACGTCCTTGCCCTCGAAAAGGATGCGGCCTTTCTGAATAGCTTCGAGCCGCGTGACGGTACGAATCAACGTCGACTTGCCGGAGCCCGACGGGCCGCACACGACCACGACTTCGCCACGCCCGATGGTGGCATCGATCCCCTTGAGGACGTGATGTTCGCCGTAATACTTATCGACTTTCTCGAATGCGAGCATGGTCATGATCGCGTTCTCCTTCTTGAATCCTGCACTTAGGCCAATCCCGCACGCTGACGGGCGATACGACGCTCGAGCCAGCCGGCGAAACGCGAAATGGCGAAACACAACACGAAATAGAAAGCTGCGAGCACGAGGAACGTCTGCAGCGGCTTGGTCAGCACGATCGTATTGACCTGCGCGGCCGAGTACGTCAGCTCGGGCACCCCGATCACATAGGCGAGCGACGTCGCCTTGATGATCGACACGAACTGGTTGACGATCGACGGCAACATGTTCGCGAGCGCCTGCGGCAATTGCACGTAACGCATGCTTTGCAGCCACGACAGCCCGTTCGAGCGCGCCGCTTCCATCTGGCCGCGCGGCAGGCCTTCAAGGCCGGCACGCACGATCTGCGACAGGAAGGCGCTCTCGTAGACGATGATCGCGCACACGGCCGTCGTGAATGCGGATACCTCGGCGCCCACGAGCAGCGGCACAGCAAAGTACGCCCAGAAGATGATCATCAGCAGCGGGATGCCGCGCACCAGTCGCGTCCATACACCGGCTGCACGTCGCAGCCAGCGCAGCGGCGAGACTTGCGCCATGCCGATCACCACCGCGATGGGAAACGACATCACCAGCCCGAGCGCCGAGAGAATGAGCGTGATCGCCACGCCGCCAAGCGGGCCGTTGGGCCAGCTCCCGACGAGGAACAGCGCGAGATAGTCATGCAGGATCTCGTACATCGTCTCAAACTCCCGAGGGTGCCGTACGGCGTTTGGCAACGTGCTCGGAGAGCGCCATCAAGGCCAGCGTGCCGATCAGATACAGGATCGTCGCCACCATGAACACATCGAACGTGCGGAACGTCAGGTTGTCGATCTGACGCGTGCGATACATCAGTTCGTGCACGCCAATCGCCATTGCCAGCGAGCTGTTCTTGAAGAGCAACAGCGCCTGATTGAGCAACGCGGGCGTCGCCACGCGAATACCCTGCGGCAGCACGACATAACGGAACGACTGCAAGTACGTGAGACCGATCGACCACGCGGCCTCCTGCTGCGTGTGCGGAATCGCGCGCAGCCCCGAGCGCAGGTCTTCGGAGATGAACGCGCCGGCATTGAGCGCCAGGGCCAGCGTTGCGAAGACAAACTCGGTGTTGCCCGCGTTGATCCAGTCGCGCAGGCCTTCAGGCAGCAGTTGCGGCACGCCGAAGTACCATACAAGAATCTGCACCAGCACCGGCACGTTGCGGTGATATTCCACCACCACGATCACGAAGCCCTTGAAGAGCTTGACCGGCAGGGCGCGCAGCGTGGTGAGCACCACGCCCACCACGATCGCCAGGAGTCCCGAGACCACGAACAGTTGGAGCGTGGTCAGCACCCCGTCGCGAAACAGCTTCAGGTAGCCGTCTTCGAGCAGAAACGAAAGATCGAACATTACGCCGCGTCTCGCTTACTGCACCTTGATCGGCTCGACCTTATAGTCGCGCGTGAACTTGTAGACCGACTTGTTGCCGAGCCACTTGTCGAAGCTGTCCTGCAAACCATTCGACTTGTCGTAGTCGACCAGAATCTTGTTCACGGCGGCGAGCAAAGCGGGTTCGTTCTTGTTGGTCACCACGCCCCAACGTTCTTCGAAGACCGACTTGGTGAGCAGTCGGTATTGCTGTCCGCCCTTGGCGGCAGCTTCATTGGCGAAGCGCGCCAGAATCAGTTGGCCCGCCACCAGCCCCTCGACCTTACCTTGCTGCAGCGCGAGGAACGCCGACGAAATGTCGTGGAAGGTGAGCAGGTTCGAATCGGGCAGACGCGTGACCGACACGGCGGCCGAGCTGGACCCCTCGGACGCGGCAATCTTCTTGCCCGCGAGCTGATCAAGCGTCTGCACCGGCGAGTCGGCGCGCACCAGCACGCGAATCGGGGCAACGAAGTACTGGTCGCTGAAGTCGACCTGAGCGGCACGGGCCGGCATCCAGGCAACGGCGGCGGCCAGCACGTCGACGCGATGCGTCTTGAGTTCGGGGATGCGGGCGTCGGTCGACAGCGCACGGTGTTCGAGCTTCACGCCCAACCCCTTCGCGATCGCGTTGCACACGTCAACGTCGAATCCGACGATCTTGCGCGTGGCCGCGTCGGGAAACGCATACGGCTCGCTGGCGTTCTGCGTGCCGCAAACAAGCGTGCCGCGCGCCTTGATGTCGGCCAGTTGGTCAGCGTGTGCGACGCCCGTGATGGCGAGTGTCGCGAACAGCGCCGCTGCAAAGTGTCGTTGCCACATGATCCTGAGTCTCCTTGAGTTCGACCGAAGGGCGAATCGATGATCGAGGGACCGGTCAACGCCGGCTTCCGCCCGATTACATAAATATTGCTTGAGTGTCAGGCAGGTTATCGACCAAAATCCCCGAGAACAATTTAATTTTTATCCCTGAAACATTAGCGCGCCTGAAGCATTGGCGCAGAACCGTCATGCGAAATCTGGATATCGACCTGTTGCGCACTTTCGTGGCGATTGCGCAGCACGAGACGTTTGCGGCAGCCGCCACGCGCGTGGGACGCACCCAGTCTGCCATCACCCAGCAGATGCAGCGGCTCGAACAGGAGATGGGGTGCGCGCTGTTCGAAAAGCAGGGCCGGCAGAAGGCGATGACCGCCGATGGCGTGCGGCTCGTGGCCTATGCGAACAAGATCCTGGCGCTCAACGACCAGGCCGTACAGGTCATGCAAACGCGCGGACCGGTGGAAAAGCTGCGCATTGGATCGCCGCACGACGTGGCCGACTCGATTCTGCCGAGCATGTTGCGACGGTTATCGAAACTCTCGGCGGAATTGCAGTTGGAGATCATCGTCGGCCGCAGCCCGCATTTGATGGACGCCCTGCGCGACAAGGAGCTGGATCTGGCGATCTCGACGCGCTACGACGAAGCCTTCCCCGGCATCAAGCTGCGCACTTCGCCGATGGTGTGGATCTGTGCCGACGACTTCATCTTCAATTCGTCCGCGCCTGTGCCGCTGGTGATGGCCGACGAACTGAGCCTGTTTCGCCGCCTGTCCATCGAGCGGCTCAACGCGGCGGGCATCGCCTGGCGCACGAGCTTCATCTCGCCGACACTGACCGGCATCAGGGCGGCGATCAGCGCGGGCCTCGGGGTGACAGCTCGCACCACCGAGCTGCTCGATGCGAACATGCGCGTGCTCTCTGAAGCCGACGGCCTGCCGCGCTTGCCCGACGTCGCGTTCTATCTATACGTGCAGCCGACGTGTACAAGTCAGGTCCTGCGCGAATTGTTCGAGTCGACGGAGCACATCGCCACGCGCTTCGGTCCACCGTTTCTGATCGGCGAGTAATCGGCGGCGCGCCTCCGATCCGCGGGAAGCCGAATCGGGGATATACTGCCCCCTAGTATGTACGTGCTAACATTTTCGGCCATTTGAACGACACAGACAGGAGCGCGACAGACCGTGCACACGATTCGGGAAAAGCACAAGTTGCTGGCACGCGTACGTCGCATTCAGGGCCAGGCGCAGGCGTTGGAGCGGCAACTAAACGAAGAGGGCGACTGTATCGAGATTCTCCAGCAGATCGCGGCGATTCGCGGGGCGGTCAACGGCTTGATGGGCGCGGTCATCGAGGGGCATCTCGTCGATCACCTCGTCAACGAGTCCGAGCAGGCGCGTCGCGAGGCCGAACTGGCCCCCGTGCTTCATGTCATCAAGGCCTATCTGAAGTAGCCGTCACACGCCCATGCTTCGTTTCGAGAATCTTGCCAAACGCTTCGGCACTTTCACGCTTTTCCAGCACCTGAGCTTCCGCGCCGAGCGCGGATGCTTTGCTCTGCGCGACGAAGGGGGCGGCGGCAAGACCACGCTGCTCGGCATGCTCGCGGGCACGGTCGTGCCGGACGACGGCCAGGTCTGGATCGACGGACATGCCATGCGCGACGCCCCTGCCGAGGCCAAGGCGTCGCTCGCCGTGGTGCCGTTCGACTGCCTGGGCGAGCCGTCGCAAACCGGACGTGGCTTTCTCGAACAGCGCGCCGCCGACAGGCAAACGCACGTGAGTGCCGGCGTGCTCGATCTGGCCGAGCGGTTCGGGCTGATGCCGCATATGGAAAAGCGCTTCGACCAGATGTCGCTCGGCACACGTCGAAAATACTATTTGACCGCCACGCACTTCGGCAGCCCGCGTGTGATTCTCGCGGACGAACCCAGTGGCGGACTCGATGCCGCCTCGCGCGCCGTGCTGATCGACTGGTTCACGACCCTCGGCAAGGATTGCTGCGTCTTCTTCTCGACCCACGACGATGCGCTGGCTGACGGTTGCCACGCGACAACGCTCGGCTTCCCCGATCTCACGCGCCCCAGCACCCGCTGAATTCCCGCTCGCCCTGCCGTGGGCCGCAAGGCGCACTCATGCGCTCATTGATCCGCACTCATTAAAGTTTCGGCCTCCCCCAGCCGTAAGCGCAGAGAGTAATGCTGCAATGTATCAATGCGACGGCGCAGGTGGCACCGCCTGGCCCGTCGCCCCCCCATTCAACGGTCCGCACGCGGGCCTACCGATGAAAGCTCATGAAAGTCACTTCGTTGCGAACCCGGATTCTGCTCATTTCCTGCCTGACGGTGGTGGGCGCGCTGATTCTCTCTGGCATCACGACTTACGTCATCGTGCGTGACAGCATGATGTCGAGCATCGCCGACACGCTGTCGGCCGTGGCCAATGGGAATGCCGGCACCATCGAGCGCTGGTCCGCCGACAAAGCGCAGGCGGTCGTGGCGACGTCGCAAGTCGTCGAGAAAGGAGATCCGGCCGGGCTCGTGAAGCTCATGGGCAAGACCAACGACTTCCCGATCACGAGCATCGGCTGGTCGGACAAGACATTCTTCTCCACCGCGCCCACGCCGCCGGACTACGACCCGACGGCGCGTCCGTGGTACAAGAGCGCCCTGGCGGCAGGCAAGCTCACCGTCACCAAGCCGTATGGCGATTCGTCGACGGGCATTCCGTATGTCGCCTTCACCGCGCCGATCCTGCGTGACGGCCAGACCACCGGCGTGGTCAGCGGCGCCGTGGCGCTCACTGGTGTGCAGGACATCATCAAGGCGGTGCATCCCACGCCGTCGAGCCTCGCGCTGGTGGTGGCGAGCGACGGTCAGGTGATCGCTCACCCGGATAACAAGTTCTCGCTCAAGCCGTCGACGGACGTCGCGCCCGCGCTCACCGCCGACTCGCTGCCGGGCATGGCTGCCGACGGCGCCGCACCGGTTGCGATGGAACTCTCCGGCGCACCCAAGCTGCTCAAGGCCAAGCGCATTCCGGGCACGGACTGGTATCTGGTGGTGGCGCTCGACCGCACGGAAGCCACAGCGGGCCTGACGCATGTGCTGGACGCAACAGGCATCACGCTCGTGATATTGACGTTGATCGCACTGGTCATTGCCTCCATCTTTACGTCGCGCGCGTTCAAGCGTCTGTCGATCGTGCGCGACGCCATGGACACCATCGGCTCGGGCGACGGCGACCTGACGCAGCGTCTCGATGTCATCGGGCAGGACGAGGTGGCGCAAATCTCGAAGTCGTTCAACGCATTCGTCGACAAGATCAGCTCGGTGATGCTCGACGTGCGCTCGGGCGTGTCGTCGATGACATCGGCCACCAGCGAGATCGAGATGGGCAACCGCGATCTGTCGCAGCGTACGGAAGCTTCGGCGGGCTCGTTGCAGGAGACGTCGTCGGCGCTCACGGAGATGACGTCCAGCGTCAAGCAGACGGCCGAGACCGCCGAGCATGCCACGCGCCTGGCCAACGATGCGAGCGCCGCCGCCGCGCGTGGCGGTCAGGTGGTCACCGATGCAGTCGGCACCATGGCGGCCATCACGCAGTCGTCGGAACGCATCACGGAAATCATCAGCGTGATCGACGGGATTGCGTTCCAAACCAACATCCTGGCGCTCAACGCGGCGGTGGAGGCTGCACGTGCCGGCGAGCAGGGACGCGGCTTCGCCGTGGTGGCGGGCGAGGTTCGCACGCTGGCCCAACGCAGTGCGGCGGCCGCTCAGGAAATCAAGACGCTGATCGAGACGTCGGTGCAGAACGTCAAGAGCGGTACGGAACGGGTGCAGGCGGCAGGCACCACGATGAACGAAATCGTTGACGGGATTACGCGCGTACAGCGTCTGGTGAGCGAGATCAACGGCGCCATGACCGAGCAGAGCACGGGCATCAGCCAGATCGACCGCTCGGTCTCGGAGATGGATCAGGCCACACAGCAGAACGCCGCGCTGGTGGAAGAATCGGCGGCCGCGTCGGCCATGCTGAGCGAGCAGGCTCGTATGCTGGCGGAGACGGTGGCGCGCTTCCGTCTGCGCGATGGGCAGCACGCGGCGCCGCACGCGCCGTCGTTGTCGGTCGTGGGGTCGACGAAGCGTCGGGCGGCCTGAGGGGCTATAACGGCCGTTCACAAAACTCGATTTTCCCGTTACAATCGCCGTCCCCTGCCCAGGTGGCGGAATTGGTAGACGCACTATCTTGAGGGGGTAGCGCCGAGAGGCGTGCGGGTTCGAGTCCCGCCCTGGGCACCAGGCATTCAAAAGGCAGATGAACGCGAGTTCGTCTGCCTTTTTGTTTTACGAGCCTGTTTCACTGACGCCCGGAGGCCGTTAGCTGCGCGTGACGGTTCCGGCGTTCCCACGCGCATGGAGCGTCTTCGAGAGGCGATATTCGTGCCACGTCAGTGCAATGATGGCAATGTCGAGTGCCGAGAGGACCAGCAGCCAAGGCGAATGGGTGAACGTGAATCGGTAGAGTTGGTAGGCGACGAACAGGGCGAACGCGACCATCGAAACGGGGAAATACCAGAGCTTGTCGCGCAGCAAGCCAATGATCAGCCATAACTTGATCACGCCGTGCGCGAGCAGGTAAGCCGCCGCGAACTTCTGTGAGCTGACGGAAAGATGCTGCACCGTATGCAGCAAAAAGCGGGCGACGACATCGTGCGGATCTTCCGCAATTTCGTTCCCCGTCACCCAAAGCACGGTCGACAGCAGGAAATGCCGGGGGATAAAGTACGCCACGACGCCGCCGACGATCTCGGCAAGGGCGAAGAGCGCCTTTATCCACAGGCTCGCCTCGAAGACGAAATGGAGCCGCTTCTCGTAGACGTCGGAGAAGCCCATCACGCCCCGCCCCCCTCATGCACATTGGTCGATGCGCCCGGTACGACGACGGTCACGCTCAGGCCCGTTCGCGCGACCTCATCCGCGTAGGCGAGGCGCACATCGGCGCCGGCCTTCTCTGCAATGGCCTTCACGATCGACAACCCTAAGCCCGACCCCACTTCGCTGGTGCCCAGCCCTCGGTAGAAAGCATCGAAAACACGATCGCGCTCCTTCGGCGCGATCCCCGGACCGGTATCCTTGACGCACAAAACCGTCTGTCCCTTGCCCGACGAGAGCATCATGTCCACGCGCCCCCCGGCCGGCGTATAGCGAATGGCGTTGTCGACCAGGTTCTTGATCAGCATGCTCAGGTCCGCCTCGCTCATCGGTAGCGACGCGTCCTCACTCGCCTCGATGCCGAGGTCGATTCCCTTCGCTTCGGCCAGCGGGTACAGCGTTTCCAGCGTTTGACGGAAGACCCGCAGAACGGAATCGGTGGCGGCATGCCCGTCGCTCTGCGTCGCCTGCACGCTGGACAACGTCAGCAGATGCTCGAGCATGTGTCGACCGCGCTCGATGCCTTGGCGCAATTCCACCAGGCGCTCCCTGGCCGTCGCGGACATATCCGCCTCGGCAAGGCGCTCTGCCTGAAGCGAAAGCGCCGTCAACGGCGTGCGCAATTCATGCGCGGCGTCGGCCACGAAGCGGTGCTGCGCGTCGACCGACGTCGACACGCGCGACAACAGGTTGTTGATAGCACGCAGAAACGGACGAATCTCGTTCGGCAGATGCTCGGTCGACACCGGATGCAGCTCGCTGTATTGACGCCTGTCGATCTCGCTCGACAGGCTCGCCACCGGCCGGAATATCCTGCGCACCAGCCAACCGACCACCAGCAGCAACACGGGAACGAATGCCACGAGCGGCATGATGGTCCGGATCGCGCTGGTCCGGGCGATCTGGTCGCGCACGTCCGTCTCTTGCGCCACCGCGATACGTGAGCCGGATTGCAGTGTCTTGACCAGCACCCGATACGGCTCTTTGCCCACGGTGACGGTCGACAGGCCGTCGGCCATCGTCACCGGCAGCGACAGCGGCAGCTTGTCGTCGCCGTCGCCCGCACCCGGACGCGTTGCCACGCCGAGCGGTTGAACGACCACGCGAGCCTCCTCACCGCTCGCCTGCGGCGCCTGAGGCGCCTGGAGATTGCGAAATTCGCTGGTCTGCAGATGGTTGTTGTCGACGAGGGCCGCGACCTGACGCAGCACATCGTCCTGCAGTTCATGGGCTTCGTCGAACGCTGCGGCGAACGAAATGACCCCGGCGATCACGGCAAAGACGAGGATCGCCACCGAGAGCCACAGGCTCAGGCGCAGGCGAATGGAATCGCTCAATCGCCCTTTAATACCATCCATCCCGCTCCCCTCACGTTTTTAATGATGCTCGAGCCGAGCTTCTTGCGAAGCGAGTGAATGAGAAATTCGATGGCATTGCTCTCGACCTCGTCCCCCCACCCGTAAATCCGGTCTTCCAGATCGCTTCTGGACAGGATGGCCCCGGGCCGCGTCAGCAACGCCTGCAGCAACGCGAACTCCCGATTCGACAATTGCACTGGTGCAACGTCCGACGTATGGGCTTGCCGGGTGCCCGGATCGAGGGTGACGATGCCATTCGACATGACCGGCAGCGCCTGTCCCGCCTGACGCCGCATGACGGCCCGGATGCGGGCGAGCAATTCCGCCATCTCGAAAGGCTTCAGCACGTAGTCGTCAGCGCCGGCGTCGAGGCCCTTTAATCGTTCCGGCAGTGTATCGCGCGCCGTGACAATGATGATGGGAACCTGATGCCCTCGCGATCTCAGGCTTTGCAGCACCGCATGACCGTCTTTGCCCGGTAGGCCCAGATCCAGCAGTACCAGGTCGTAATGCTGGCAGTCGGCTGCCGCCAGCGCCGCCTGCCCGTCGGTCACCCAATCCACGGCGAATGTCGCATCCTTGAGCGAATCGCGAACAACACTGCCGATCATTGGATCGTCTTCGACGAGCAAGATGCGCATGTCATTTCCTTTCTAGCGACGGATCAATGCGCTTTCGCCGCGGCGCGTTGCCGGAACAAGAGCAGACTCGTCAGAATAAATGCAAGCAGGGCAAACGACGCCGAGTACCGGCTCAGGGCAAGCCCACCGGCGCTGACCGGCTTGTCCAGAAAATCGCCGACAACGGCACCCAGCGGACGCGTCAGGATGAACGCTGCCCAGAACAGGAACGTGCGCGACGTGCGTGTCCACAAATACGCACCGACGAGAATCAACAGGAGCGCGCCGAACACCACGGCCGCGCCCGTATAGCCGAGCCCCGCGGTGTCCGCCGTCCAGTCACCCAATGCGGTGCCCAGCGTCTGGGAAAACATGATCGTAACCCAATAAAACGCTTCGGCCTTGGGCGAGTGGATCGAATGCACGGACACGGAGCCCATCGTTCGGTACCAGAGCCACAGAGAGCCAAGCAGCAAGGCGAGCAGGATCGACGAGCCTCCGGCGTAGCCGATGCCAAGCGACCGATCGGCGAAGTCCGCGAGTGTGGTGCCGACCGTCGTCGTGGCAATGATCGTCACCCAGTACAACGCGGGCGAAAATGCCTTGGCACGAATCTGCGCCGAGACGGCAATGGCGAACACCACCGCGAAGATCGCGGTGCCGACAAGGTAGCCGAGATTCATCGACATCGAGACGGCATCGCCTCCGGTCTCGCCCAGGGTCGTGGCGGCGATCTTGATCACCCAGAACAAGAGGGTGACCTCGGGGACCTTGCTAAGTGTTTTCTGTACGGTTGTATTCACGGTTGGAAGTGTCCTAGAGAATTCAGACTTGCTGACGCGCTGCATTGCGCTCGGCAATGGAGAGATACAGGACCAGCGCTATGATTGCCGTAACGAATACGGCGCTCGTGCCGACAACACCCAGGCCCAGACCACCATTGGAAATGGGTTGCGACAGAAGATCACCACACGAGGCGCCGAACGGGCGAGTCAGGATATAGGCGATCCAGAACGTGGTGACAGCGTTTCGCTGAAACACAAATCTCGCAATGGCAGCCAGGCCGATCAGCGCACCGAACATCAAAGCGGAGTTCGCGTACCCAAGATTCAGACCTTCGGCCACCCAGTCGCCCGCTGCCGTGCCGAGTGCGAAGGTGAGCAAAATTGCGGTCCAATAGAAAAGCTCACGTTTCATCGTGTCGATCGAATGAATCGACAAGGTCCGCTCCTTCGCATACCAAATCCCGAATGTCGTGAGCAACGCGGCCGAAAACGCAAGCGTCGACACGGCAAGCGGTACGCCAAGGTTGTCGCTCAAGTTGTCGGTGACGAGCGTTCCGAAAACACTGACAAATACGACGGTGCTCCAATAGCGCCATGGGATGTATCGGCGCGCATTGATTTGCAGTCCCAGGAAGATCGCCAGAAGCAAGCCCATCACGGCAGACGTACCGGTCAATCCGAACCCGAGATTGACGTTCAAGAAGTCGGCCGCCGTCTCTCCGACCGTCGTTGACATCATCTTGATGAGCCAGAACGTCAAGGTCACTTCAGGCACTTTATTCAACCATACCGGGCTAGATGCATTGATACGATTCATGCTTGCCTCCGGGTTTATTAGATAACATGTGAAGTATCTAACGGGACGCTTAGTTCATCCTTAGTACGCCATGCTGCTCATGCCCTCACCCACCCACGTGCGATCAATCGCGCGAAAAGTTTTTGGTGAATCGACATAGCCAGGCGGTATGCGGCGATCCGAGGCCAGCGCATTTGCCGGGCGACAAGCCAGGCGACAATGCCCGCAACAATTGCCGATCCCGCCATATCCATCGGGTAATGCACGCCGAGGAAAATGCGCGCCCACGCCACGGGGAGGCCGAGCAGTGCGACGGCAATGCCCACCGTTCGGGTTCGGTTGTCCAACAGGAGCGCGCAGGCGACGGACCAGATCAGCGTGAGGTGATCGCTGGGAAATGAGGTGTCGGCGCCGTGTGCGAGATAGGTATGTCCGATGCCAACGACAAACGGGCGCGGATGTTGCCACACCCAGCCAATCGCCTGATTGACAGCTAGGCCGATGGCGCCGGCCATGGCGGCGGCAATCAGCGACCGACGCTGCGCCTCGTCGGCGCGCAGCCACAACAGCCCCATTGCCACAGGCACCGTCAGAATCAAGTACTGCGCAAAGAAAACCGCCAGGCCGAATACCGGGGGCGTGGGCAATGCCGACGCATTGAGCATGAGAAACAACGTGTCATTCAGGCGCTCCATGCGGCGTCTTCCTTGAAGTGAGATGGCTTAAAGTGGCGCGGGAATTCGCGCAAAACGAAGCCTAACCTTCCTCACTTAGCCACGCATTAGAAACCGTCGCTATTGGAGCGGTCGCGGCGCGTTGATGGCCATGGCGTGTAAAGACCGTGGCGATCCGAAAACGCATTCGCCCGCAGCCACCGGGAACGGTGGGCGGGCGAATGGATTCGACGGGTGAATTCGTGCGGCGCGACGGCGATCAGACAGCGTCGCGCAAGAGACAGCCTATCAACGGGTCGTGCTGGGCGCCGGCTGGTTCTGCACGGGCAGCATCTTGTGCAAGGTGCCGTCACGCAGAACCCAGTGGTGGTAGAGCGCCGCACAGATATGCAGCCCGATCGCGCCAAGCAATACATACGCGAGGAACGAGTGCACGTCGCCCATCGAGTGTCCGAACGACGACCCCTGTGCCGACAAGGCAGGCAACGGCACCGCACCGAGCAACTTCAGCCCATAGCCCCGCGCCGAGGCGTTGATCCAACCCAGAACGGGTACCACCACCAACAGTGCGTACAAGCCCTTGTGCGCAATGGAGGCGAACGTATGCAAGATCGACTTCACGCCTTTGACCGGGGTGCTGCGACAACGCGCCCACACCAGTCGAATGGCAGTGAGTCCCAGAATCGTGACGCCCAGCGAGAGATGCCACGCGACCAGTCCGATGGCAGGCGTGTTGCGCGTGATATCGGGCATCGCAAAGGCGACAACGAATTGCGCAGCCAACAAGGCTGCAGTAAGCCAGTGCAGATAGCGGGATGCCGCATCGTAACGGGTAATGGTTTGTTTCATCGAAGCCTCTTCGCCACTGATTGAAAACGTAATCCGGCTGACACGGTCGCCAAGCGCCGTGCCCCATGGATCAGAATTCTGGGGCGCGACACTTAGCGAAGACTTAGCAAGTGCGCATTTCGTGACCGAATCGTCAATATCGATCGGCCAGACGCCGCGTGACGATTACGGATGCGCATACTCACGCTCGATCGACGACTCGCTCGCGACCTGCATCGTCGGCGCCCATGCCGCTTGCGTGCGGGCCGTCAGGTGAACCACGGGATAGGCGTTACGGGACTGCGTGAGCAAGCCGTGCTGCTCGGCCCGGCTCAGGCTTTGCTCGACGGCAAGCCGCGTGACGTGCATCTGCGAACGTGGGTTCATCGCGGTCTCGGGATAGACCGTGTCGCCTTGCTGCAACAGCCCATGCTTTTCCGCGCTCACGAGTTGCGCATACACCTGCGCACGTGTGGGCGAAGAGGACTGAGCACCGCTGGACATCACGGATTGGCTTTGCGCCGCTTGAGCGTTGATCTGTACCGCACCAAGCAATCCCGCCACGGCGACGAGCGCAGCAACATATGAGGTCTTCATGATCGAACTCCTAAGGGTGACGATGGGTGTGAAGGGGCGATGACTCAGCCATCGCACAACCTTCACATTGATCGTAGGCGCGCTGCCTTAGCGAACCCTTAGCGCGATCGCGCGTTGCCCCTCGGTCTTTCGTCACACGCGCGTGAGTGCGGTTCGGTGCACGAAACGACGACTTCTCTACCGCTCGACGAGACGGCTGTGCCTGAACACAACGCCTTTGATCGCATCCAGAACGAATGCGAACACGGTCACGGCGACCAGGAGCATGCCGATGAGCGTTATCGGCACAGCCGCCATCAACGTTCCACTCGCGGCCATGCCACTGACGATGGACACGGCGCTCACGCTCGCCACCACGAGGACCCGGCTGGGCGCCAACGATCCGATTCGCCCGTCGGTGCGCAGCACATAGACGTTGGCCTGCGTTGTAAAGACCAACAGGAGAAATACCAGCGTCTGCATCTGCGCAGGATCCAATCCGAGCCGGCTGCGCGTCGTCGCATAGAGCGACAGTGAGAACACGAGCGACACCGCCGCCAGAACGGCTGCCGCACTGATGAGTTGTCCTACTTGCCAGCGCTGCGGTCGGCTTGCCGGCAGTGTCCTGTCGGCGGCGATACTCATCGTGACAAAGTCATTCGCAAACAGCAGAAGCACGATCAACGGCGACGAGATCACGAAGCCGTGCGTGAACCACAGACCGAGCGTCAGGAACACGACGATTTCCAGCGTCTTGACGACTTTGTTGAGGATGTACGTCAGCATGCGACGATGCACCTCCCGTCCCGCCGCGACCACCGACAATACGCCCTCGAGACCTGGATCGGTCAGCACGACGCCTGCCGCCGCCTTGGCCACGTCGGTCGCGCTGGCGACGGCGATGCCGAGTTCCGCCTGACGCAACGCGGGGGCATCGTTCACGCCATCCCCGGTCATGCCGGTCACGTGTCCTGCCGTTTGTAGCGCGGCAACGATGGCATGCTTCTCTTCAGGCAACACGCGCGCAAAGATGTCGCATTGCTCGGGGTGACGCAGATCCTCGGCATGCGCGGAGCATACGCGCGCACCAAGGCCAAGCCGTTGTCCGATGGCCTTCGCCGTTTCCAGCGCGTCGCCTGTGGCCATGCACACCCGCACCCCAAGGTTGCCCAGCTTGACGATGAGATCGTGGGCATCTTCTCTGGGCGGGTCCGATAGCGCTACGAGGCCGACCATCCGGATAGCGCCAGCGCCCCCTTGCGCAACAGCCAGCACGCGCGCGCCGGCGCCCTCCAACAGCCGCTCCGCTTCGGCAATCGCATGGGGTTGCGCAGGCGACACGCTGCACTGTGCCAGCACGGCACGGGTCGCGCCCTTCAGCGCATACCATTCGGTGCCATCCACGAGATAGACCCCCTCACTGAAGCGCGTCGCGGGATCGAAAGGGCGGAAGGCTTTGCGCACCGGCAGCGCTTGCGCACCGGGTTGGCCACGATGGGCCGCAAGAATAGCGAGGTCCAGGGGGTCTTGCGAAGCATCGTCGCTCGCCAGCGAGGCCGCGCGCAGCACGGCCATGTCATCGAAACCCTCGAAGGCGGTCACTTTCGCGACCGACAACTCGTTCTTCGTCAGCGTGCCAGTCTTATCGGAGAGCAACGTGTCCATCGCCGCAGCCTCTTCAACCGCCGGCAATCGCGTGACCAGCACGCCTTGCTTGGCCAACGTGGCACTCGCCATCGCGGTGGCCAACGTGTAGGTGGCAGGGAGCGCGACCGGCACGGACGCCACGAGCAGCAGCAGCGCGAAGATCGCCGTCTCCGTCATGGGAAGTCCGTGCGTCACAGCGTAGAGAATCACCAGGACAACCAGCACGGCGTCGAACGCGACGAGGCGTTTGACGATCGCGAAAATGGTGCGCTGCATGTGACTCGGTGCATTCGAGGTGCGCACCAGTTCAGCAGTCCGGCCGAAGTAAGTGCGCGCCCCGGTGGCAGTGACCTCGCCACTGCCTTCCCCCTGACGCACGATCGACCCGGTATAAGCCGGCTGCCCCGGACCGGCGCCAACGGCCAGCGACTCGCCCGTGAGCGCCGATTGATCGAGCGATACGGTGCCGTCGAACAACTTGAGGTCGGCGGGCACGATGTCGCCGGCGCGCACGTGGACGACATCTCCCGGCACGAGTTGGGTGGCCGATAACCGCATCCATTGCGCGTCGCGCATCACGCGCGCACTGACTTGCAACTGGCGACGCAGCAGCGCCAGCGCGTCCTTGGCGCGACGTTCCTGGACAAACGCGACGGCCGCATTGAAGGCCAATAGAAACAGGATGACGAGGGCCTCCTGAGGTCTGCCCAGCGCTACTTGAAGCACAACGACCGCTTCCAGCATCCACGGCACCGGCCCCCAGAATTTGCCTGCGAACTGGCGCCAGGCGGGGCGCTGCACATCCTCGATGACATTGGCGCCAAACCGTTGCAGCCGATCCTGCGCCGCGTGGGCGGTCAGCCCTTTCGTAGGGTCGGTGGGCGGCAGCGGGTCATCCGCTTCGTGATGAACGGCAGATGACATGACCTGGGAAGGCGTACCCATCGACGGAGTCCTCTCGGTAACCCATCGCCTGCGCGATGGGCCTGCCCGGTCCCCGTCGGGCGACCGGGACGCAATGGGAATCGTACGCCTTATTGTCCGGCCATCAACGGGGGAACATCAACGTCAGTGCGACAGCGCTTCCAGACGTATGCCGTTCGTCTTGGGCCCGAAAGCCCCGATGGAAATCATGACGACCAGCATGCAGACCGTAATGCCGGCAAAGACGCCGGGCACCCCGAAGTCGCGCAGCAAAGCCGCGATGAGGAAGCCGGAAAGCATGGCGCCCGCCCGACTGGCCGAATACACGATCCCGTTGGCGCGGCATCGAATCGCCGTCGGCGATCCGCAAGCGAATTGCGCAGATGGCGTCGGATCTCGTCGCGACTTTGAAACGTTACCGCCCGCAGCGCAGCGAATGGTCGAACACCTGGTGGAACGGGCTCGCACCCAATCGTGACTACGCGACGGTATTTCCGGAGCGTCGCACAGTATTGACCGAGTCGAGCGGTATGGCGCACCGTATGATTTCAGTCATAGTCAGCGTGGCTTGCCGCCGGTAGACTTCAAATGCACTTTCGATTGGAGTTATCCATGAAACGCCCTTCAGTGTTGTTAGTTGGGGCCGCGACCGCCGCCCTGTTCGGTGGCGTCGTTTTCTCGTCGACCGCCTTCGCCGACCTCACGGCGCGCCAGGCGACGGTGGCGCAGCACGGGGCGGAGGTGATGCCGTTCTCCTTGGCCGCGACGACCCATGTCTTTACGAAAACGACCACGGGAGGCGTCCAGCAGGTTGTCACAAAGCATCGCGACCCGAAGCAGGTCGCGCTGATCCGCGAGCATATGACCGTCATCGCGCGACAATTCGCGGCGGGCAACTTCGGGGCGCCCGAGACGATTCACGGCAACGACATGCCAGGTCTACAGGTGTTGCAGAACGCCCCGCCGGGCGAACTGAAGGTCAGCTATCGCGACTTGCCGAATGGCGGTGAGATCGTCTATCGCGCGACCGAGCCGCGCGTGGTCGACGCGCTGCATGCATGGTTCGACGCACAGTTGTCCGATCATGGTCATGACGCCATGGCGGGACACGATCCCGGCATGATGCACCACCATCAGATGAACGCTTCGATGTCGAAGTAAGTCGCGCATACCCACCGGGACACGCATGGCCGACCTCTCAGACGCCCTCACCCCCGGATCGGTGTCGTGTGCACCAACGTGGCCGGACGCACTGCGCGAATCGGCCCGGTTGTGCCGGTACGAAGCGAACACTTATGTGTTCAAGCGCGGACAGCGCGTCGAGTCGGTGTATCTGATTCAAACGGGGCAGGTGCTGTTGCGACGTGACGAAGCGCACGGCGAATCCATCACGTTGCAAACCGGTGGGCCTGGCGATTTCCTGGCCGAGGCGAGCCTCTTCAGTTCTCACTATCACTGTGACGCGTTTAGCGGCAGTGCGAGCGAATTGCTGGCCTTTCCAGCGAAGACCCTGCTGTCGTGTCTGCAGCGTGATGCCGGGTTCGCCATCGATTGGATCCGGCTGCTGTCGCGGCAACTCGTGCGCACCCGTGCCCGCGCGGAACGTCTGACACTGCGCTCGCCTCGCGAGCGTGTGCTGCATTGCCTGCGGCTGGAGTGCGACGACCAGGGACGGTTCAAACCACCCGGAACGCTCATGCAGTGGGCCTCCACGCTCGGCATCGCCCATGAAACCCTCTATCGAACGTTGGCACAACTGGAACACGACGGAACGATTGTGCGTGACGGGGTCGAGATTCGAGAGGTCTCGCGTCGGGGCGACGGCACGACGACATAAGCGGGCGTTGCGTGCCGCGCATTGTGGTCAGCGCTGGCGTTTCGTCGACGCGCGTGGAATTAAAACGCTGGTACCTGGCAGCGAATTTCCTATACTCGAACAGATTCCCGGAGCCGTCTGCCCGTCGCCCTGTGGGTATGACCGCCCGTCCTCATCGGCAAGGCCGCTTGCAGCGGTATTTCGCGAAAGGACTTTGGTCATGGACGACATCTCTCCGCAAGCCTTCGTAGATGCCTTACTCGGATATCAGAAGACCGCTGCATTGAAAGCCGCCATCGCGCTCGATCTGTTCACCGCGATCGAGCATGAAAAAGGCGAACTTGAGCCGATAGCGAAACGCGTGCAGGCCTCCGAGCGCGGCGTTCGCATTTTGTGCGATTACCTGACCGTGCTGGGGCTGCTGCAGAAGCAGATGGGGCGGTATCTGTTGACGCCGTCGACTGCAGCGTTCCTTACGACTTCATCGCCGGCTTGGATGGGAAGCGTTACTGATTTTCTCGCGGCCCCCGAAATGACGGCGCTGTGGCTGGAGGATCCGGTTGCGTTCGTTCGAAACGGCGGCTCCGTAGGGCTGGGCAACATGTCCCCTGACAACCCCGTCTGGGTGAAATTCGCGCGCGCCATGGTGCCCTTTGTGGCGCCAACCGCGCGGGCGGTGGCCGAACACGTCGGCACATGGCCGGAAGCACCGAAGCGCGTGCTCGACATTGCCGCCGGGCATGGGGTCTTTGGCATTGCGATCGCTCGCGCCTTTCCCGCGGCGGACGTTGTGGCAACCGACTGGCAGGCGGTATTGGAGGTCGCGAAAGAGAACGCTGTCGCGGCCGGTGTAAGCGCGCGCTATCAGACAATCGAGGGCAGCGCGTTTGACGTCGAATGGGGAACGGACTTCGATCTTGTTCTGATCTCGAATTTCCTGCACCACTTCGATCCGCCCACCTGCGTGGGACTGCTCTCGAAAGTGCGCAAGAGCCTCAGGGCCGGAGGGCGAGTGCTCGCGGTGGAGTTCGTGCCTGACGACGATCGCGTCTCGCCGCCCTTCGCCGCGGCATTCTCCTTCATGATGCTCGGATCGACGCCGCGAGGCGATGCATACACCGCGCGTGAGCTCGAGGAGATGGGCCGCGAAGCCGGCTTTTCAAAGATAAGTGTCGCGCCCCTCCCACCGTCGCCCGAGACCCTCGTCGTATTCGAGTAATCGGCGCATCGGCCGTCTTTTCCGACGTCACCGCTCGCCAGGCGGCGGCGCAGCACGGGGCCGAGGCGAGGCCGTTCTCACTGGCGTCGTCCGGCAGAAGATCCGCGCGACGGTAATCGACCGGCAACGGCCCCTACTCGACCCGCAACGTGCCCTTCATCGTTGGGTGAAATCGACAGAAGTAGGGAAAGTTTCCCTTCTTCGTCGGCTTGAACTGCCATGACTCACCGGGCGCGATGCCCTTAGAGTCGAAGTCCCCGGTTTGCGCGGTCACCGTATGGGGGAAAGGGTCGCGGTTGACCCACACGACCGTCTCGCCCACCTTGACGGTCAGAGTCGGCGGTGAGTATTGCATGCTGTCTATCGTGACCGTGTGGACCGCCGGCTCGGCGCAAACGGTCTGCGCCGAGCCCACCGCCATCCCCAGGCTCAATGCCATCAGCAACGCGATCGATGGTCGTCGCATGGTCTAGTAATAGGACTTGCTGGCCAGTTCGCTTTGGATATGTTTCGCGTGGTCCAAATGCGCGACGAAGGCCGGCCGCACCTTGACCAACAGCGCCTTCAACTCGTCGTTCTTGGCGCTCGGAATGAGGGTTTTGTCCATCACGTCGATCACCGCCTCGTGATAGGCAACTTCGTGGTCGATATACGCGTGATCGAATTTCGCCCCCTTGAGTGCCTTCAGCGACTGGATGTTCGTGTCGCCGCCGGTCTTCAGGCTTTGACTGGTGGGGTTGTCTTCAGGCGTGACTTTCAGCTTCTCGACCAGGGCAACGGCCGACTGGTTCACGCCGGTATGATCGACGACCATCCGCTTGGCGAACGCTTTCACGTCTTTGCTTGCCGCCTTGGACTCGGCGAGTTTGCCGGCGTCGATATCGACCTGATTCGCCGTGACGACGATGGATGCGATCTGGGCGTCGTTCGGTGCGGCCCCCTGCGCCATGGCAGCTTGCGCCGCACAGGCGAGCATGCCGGATAAGAGAATGCTTGCAATCTTCATGATATGGAACCTCCGTGTCCTACTCCCAGAAAAGTCCCCAGCGAACCCGGTCAGTGCGATCGGACCATTCCGCGCAGGCGGAGAGCGCCGAGAACGTGATGAACCACCGCGTCACAATCCGCCCCTGCGAAACTGAAAGTACTTTGCAGGTAGGGTTTCACTTGTTCGGCCAGTGACTGACGCAGCATCGTGCGAGCCCGGAGAAACCGTGTCTTCACGACGTCGACGCTGACATCCAGGCAGTAGGCCGTTTCGGCGACGCTCATGTCCTCGACCGCTCGCAGGATGAACACGCACCGGTAAATCGCGGGCAGATTTTCGACCGCCGCCTGCAGGATGTCGCGCACTTGGCTTCGCTCGGCCATGACGTCGGGCGAGTCCCCGCTGGAGGTGCGCAAAGCCATGCTGTTCTCCTGTGAATCGTCGCCGGGCGGATCGTCGTAGTCGAGCGCCAGTTCCCTCCGAGCCATCCGGCCTTGCTTGCGTTGCGCCGTCAGGGCGACGTTGATCGTGATACGCGCCAACCAGGTGCTCAATGCGGCCTCACCGCGAAACGACTCGAGGCGGGTGAAGGCATGCAAGTAAGCTTCCTGCACGACGTCCCGGGCTTCATCATCGTTCGACACCACGCCACGCGCCGTGCGAAACAACAAGCGGTTGTTGCGCCGCATGATGGCTTCGAAGGCGGTGGCGTCGCCGGCGCGAGCGCTTGCGAGCAGATCGGCGTCCGTTCGGGCATCAATGGCCGGTGGCATAGGCAGACTCCGTTGGGAACGCGGTTGACGATGATGTTCGTGTTCGCCTATTAGACGCGCGCCACGGCGAAAAGGTGACAAAGAAAGCGGCGGGGGCGGGGGAGGTCTTCGCCTGTCCCTCTGCTGCTACTGAAACGCTCGCTTACGCAGCACAGGAACGTCTTATATAAGACATAAGACATAAGACGTTTGATCTTATCCGGCATAAGGACTAAAATCACGGGAAACGCAGTCTTGGATAACACCTCGGAGGGCTGAACCCCTCCCCCCGAAACGAATTGCCAGCAGGTCTTCTCATGCTCGAAAACTATCGTGTTCACGTGGCCGCCCGCGCCGCGCTTGGTATTCCGCCCCTGCCGCTGACGGCACAGCAGACCGCTGAACTGGTCGAGCTGTTGACCAATCCGCCGGCGGGTGAAGCGGAAACGCTGCTCGACCTCATCACGAACCGCGTGCCCGCCGGGGTGGACGAAGCCGCGCGCGTGAAGGCCGGTTTTCTCGCCGCCGTCGCCAAGGGTGAGACCGCCTGCTCGCTCATCTCGCGCGCCCGTGCGACCGAACTGCTCGGCACCATGCTGGGCGGCTACAACATCCAGCCGCTCATCGAGCTGCTGTCCGACGCCGAAGTCGGCACCGTGGCTGCCGACGCCCTCAAGAAAACGCTCCTGATGTTCGATCAGTTCCACGATGTCAAGGAATTGGCCGACAAGGGCAACGCCAACGCCCGCGCGGTGCTGCAAAGCTGGGCCGACGCCGAATGGTTCACGAGCCGTCCGGAAGTGCCGCAGAGCCTGACCATCACCGTATTCAAGGTGACGGGCGAAACCAACACCGACGACCTGTCGCCGGCACCGGACGCCACCACCCGCCCGGATATTCCGATGCACGCGCTGGCGATGCTCAAGAACGCGCGCCCCGGCATCACCCCGGAAGAAGACGGCAAGCGCGGCCCGATCAAGTTCATCGAGTCGCTCAAGGAAAAGGGCCATCTCGTCGCCTATGTGGGTGACGTGGTCGGCACCGGCTCCTCGCGCAAGTCGGCCACCAACTCGGTGCTATGGTTCACGGGCGAAGACATCCCCTTCATCCCGAACAAGCGCTTCGGCGGCGTGTGTCTGGGCAGCAAGATCGCCCCGATCTTCTACAACACGATGGAAGACGCCGGCGCGCTGCCGATCGAACTCGACGTGTCGAAGATGGAAATGGGCGATGTGGTCGAACTGCGCCCGTACGAAGGCAAGGCCCTCAAGAACGGGGAAGTGATCGCCGAATTCCAGGTCAAGTCCGACGTGCTGTTCGACGAAGTGCGCGCCGGCGGCCGTATTCCGCTGATCATCGGCCGCGGCCTCACGGCCAAGGCGCGCGAAGCGCTGGGCCTGCCCGCGTCGACCCTGTTCCGTCTGCCGCAGCAACCGGTCGACAACGGCCGCGGCTTCTCGCTGGCGCAAAAGATGGTCGGCCGCGCCTGCGGTCTGCCCGAAGGCCAGGGGATCCGCCCGGGCACGTACTGCGAACCGAAGATGACCTCGGTCGGCTCGCAGGACACCACCGGTCCGATGACCCGTGACGAACTCAAGGATCTGGCCTGCCTCGGCTTCTCGGCCGATCTCGTCATGCAATCGTTCTGCCACACCGCCGCCTATCCGAAGCCGGTGGACGTCAAGACGCACCAGACCCTGCCGAACTTCATCAGCACGCGCGGCGGCATTGCGCTGCGTCCGGGCGACGGCGTGATCCACTCGTGGCTCAACCGCATGCTGCTGCCGGACACCGTCGGTACCGGCGGCGACTCGCATACGCGCTTCCCGATCGGCATCAGCTTCCCGGCAGGCTCGGGTTTGGTCGCCTTCGCCGCGGCCACCGGCACGATGCCGCTGGACATGCCGGAATCGGTGCTCGTGCGCTTCAAGGGCAAGATGCAGCCGGGCGTCACGCTGCGCGATCTCGTTAACGCGATTCCGCTGTACGCCATCAAGCAAGGCATGCTGACGGTCGCCAAGCAGGGCAAGAAGAACATCTTCTCCGGCCGCGTGCTCGAAATCGAAGGCCTGCCCGATCTGAAGGTCGAGCAAGCGTTCGAACTCTCGGATGCCTCCGCCGAACGTTCGGCCGCCGGTTGCACGGTGCACCTGAACAAGGAACCGATCATCGAGTACCTCAACAGCAACGTCACGCTGCTGAAGTGGATGATTGCGCAGGGCTACCAGGATCCGCGCAGCCTGCAACGCCGCATCGCGGCCATGGAGCAGTGGCTGGCCGATCCGCAACTGCTGTCGCCGGACGCGGATGCCGAGTACGCCGCGGTCATCGAGATCGATCTGGCCGACATCCACGAACCGATCGTGGCCTGCCCGAATGATCCGGACGACGTGAAGACCCTGTCGGACGTGGCCGGCGCGAAGATCGACGAAGTGTTCATCGGGTCGTGCATGACCAACATCGGTCACTTCCGTGCGGCATCGAAGCTGCTCGAAGGCAAGCGCGACATTCCGGTCAAGCTGTGGGTGGCGCCGCCGACGAAGATGGACCAGAAGCAGTTGACCGAAGAAGGTCACTACGGCGTGTTCGGTACGGCGGGTGCGCGTACGGAAATGCCGGGCTGTTCGCTGTGCATGGGTAACCAGGCACAGGTGCGCGAAGGTGCAACGGTCATGTCGACGTCGACCCGCAACTTCCCGAACCGTCTGGGCAAGAACACGAACGTGTATCTCGGCTCGGCGGAACTGGCGGCGATCTGCTCGCGTCTGGGCAAGATTCCGAGCAGGGAAGAGTACATGGCCGACATGGGCGTGCTCGCCACCGACGGCGACAAGATCTACAAGTACATGAACTTCGACCAAATCGAAGACTTCAAGGAAGTCGCCGACACAGTGCAGATGTAAGTTTGATGGCGCGTTACGGTACGTTGGTTGGGCCGTAATGCGGGAAGCACAGTGAAATGGCGCCGCGAACCTTCAGTTCGCGGCGCCATTTTTTATGCTCATCGGTGCGGATGAAGCTGTCAGCGGACTAAGGTACGGGCAAAGGCTAACTCAGTGGATCACCGCCCCCCGCGCATGTCGAACTCGGCCAACTCGTCGGAATCAAGCTGTGCGATGAGTCCGGTTTCCCATTCCAGATAGCGCCGCGCCGCCTCTCGGTTACCTTCGTGCCGGTCGTGCACGAAGAACAGAAAGTCGATGCAGGCCTGATCCGACGGCTGATCCGGTGAGCTTTCGCAAGGCAGCCCGGCGGCCGCCCACGCAGCGAAGCCGCCCGTCAGTACCGACACACTCGAGACATCGCGACGCGCCAGCAATTCTGCCGCCGCTAGCGCAGCAACGGCATCATCGTCAGCAACGAGCACGACATCCGAGCGATCGGACGGTAACGCGACCGTCGCGAGGCGCGGTCGAATCGACCAGATGGCGCCCGCCATGTGCGCGCGCCTGAACGCCATGCTCGAGCGGACATCAATCACGCAGACCTTCGCATCGTACCGACGCGCCGATAGCTCGCGCGCGTCAATGCCTGGCAGAGCCTGCGCTCGCCACCCGTCCGGGCGCGGCAGCGTCAGCCCGCTACGCAAGCCGGCCGTCAGCACGTAGGCGTCGTGGCCGAGTTGACGCAGCCAACTAGCGATGACGGGTGCCCGAACGCCGTCGTCGTCAAATACGATCACCTTCGCGTGGCGCACACCGACGTAGCGGTCCGTTGCGTGCACCAGCTGCCCGCCTGGCACGTGGCGTGCGCCAGAAAGACTGCCAGCGGCGAATTCGTCACCCGTCCGCACGTCGAAGAGAAACACGGAATGTTCGCCTTCCGCCTGCCATCGCACGACCGCGTCAGCATCGACGCTCGGCACCCCGAAGCGCTCCGCGAGCGCCGCGCTTGCAACTTGCGCCGCGGCAAGCGCGGCAGGCGACACAGTGTCCGAATAGCGCCGTTCGTCCCCATGTTCAAGCGCGTGGTCGGCCAAATACCAACCCTGCGTTCCGTTCTCGAGCGCCAGAACGCGGTCCTTGGGCCAGCCCAGATTGATCAAGGTTTGGGCGCCCACAATGCTGCGCGTACGTCCGGCGCAGTGGACGACGAGGATCGCCTCGTTGCTGCCCGGCAAATCATCGACGCGAAGCGCCAATTCGCCGTTTGGCACGCAAATTGAACCGGGCACCGACATTTTTCGGTGTTCGTCAATGGGGCGTCCATCGAGCAGCAATACATTGCGCCCACTAGCACGCCAAGCGACGAGCTCGTCGGCGCCGACGCGCGGCGTGTCGTATGCATGCTCGATCAGTTCCCCAAAGACCTTCGACGGAACGTTCACGCCGCTGAACACGTTCAGCCCGGCGTCTCGCCACGCATGCATGCCGTCGTTGAGAACATGCACTTTCGTATATCCGAGCGCGGCCAGCCTCTGCGAGGCCCGCGCAGCGACCGGCGGCGCGCCGTCATCGCTGCTTTCACTGCCGCCGTCGAATACGACGACCCTGACATCTTTTCGTGGCGCAAGCCGTTCGGCATCGATTTCTAGCCGGCTGTACGGTAGCGACACCGCGAAGAGCGGGTGTCCTTCGCCATATTGACCATGTTCGCGAACGTCGAAGAGTGCGATTTCGTCGCCGTCGTGCAGCCATCGCTTCAGCGTGGGCGCGTCGATCGATCTTCCACCCAACCCGAAAGAATGGCCGTCTGCGGCTACTTGCGCAAGCAGATGCTTCTCCCAATCGAGATACGCGCGCATCGCGTCAGCATTACCTTGGCGACGATCATTCGCCCAATACAGCACATCTACACGCGCGTCTTGCGACAATGCGCTTTCGGGAGACGCCTCGATTGGAAGCCCTTGCTCGCGCCAAGCGCGCAGCCCGCCGGCCACAACGGCGATCGCTACGTCTTCACCAGCGATTTCGGCCAGATCGAGCGCGGCCAGATGGGCAGTAGCCGCATCGCTCGAAAAAAGCACGAGCGACCGGCCATCTCGAACGTGCGCCTTGATCTTCTCCAGGCGCGCTCGATTCGCCCACACCGCGCCGGGCGGATGTGCCGCGAGATAGTCCGCACTCGAATCGAACGAAACGGCGAGTGCGCCGGATCGAATTCGCTCCATCGCATCGGCTGGCGCAATTTCGCAGGCACCCCGAACGCCGGCGCTCCATTCGCGCTCGACTCGCGCCGCTCGATCTGCCGCGTCGGCGCCGACGGCATAGCCGTTAACCTGAGCTGCGTCCGACGACGGCGCATCTATGCCGAACGCGTCCGTCAGCACGTAGACGTCCCAGCCCATATGCTTAAGCCAGTGCGCAGTCATCGTCGCACGCGCATTGTCCGAATCGATCAGCACGACACGTGCATTCAAAGTGCCGACCCATTGATCGGTCGCCTGAATCAACTGCCCACCCGGCGCCGACCTCGTACCGGGGAGGTGGCCGCATGCAAATTCCTGGGGTGTACGGACGTCGAACGCGTACGTCGTGCGACGCGCCTGCTGTGCTTCGGACATCCAGTCGTCGAACGTCGAGCGATCAATGCGTGCGATGCCGAAGCGGCGAGCGACTCCCGCCGCGCGCTCGGCTGCGCGTGCACCACCCGCCGCGCTCACCGAAGGAAAGCGGCGGTGCATGCCTACCTCCAGCTCGAAGCCCGCGAGGCGCCAACCGTGGTTGCCATCCGCAAGCGCAACGACACGATTTGGCACGCCGGAATTGATCAGCGTCTGGGCGCCGACGATGCCACGCGTGCGTCCGCCACACGCAACGACAACCAGCGTATCAGGCGACGACACGAGATCGTCGAATCGATAGACCAATTCCCCACCCGGGCAAGATACGGCGGACGGCACATGCCGGGCGGCGTGCTCCGCTTCCGTGCGCGGGTCAAGCACGATCACCTCGGCATTGGCATCCAACAATTCCGCCAACTGACCTGCATCGATCGAAGGCGTGCCGAAAGTATGCTCAACCCACTCGCCAAAGGCCTTGCTCGGGACATAAATGCCTTGAAATACCTCGTTGCCCGCCATACGCCACGCTGGTACGCCCCCCCGTACTACACCTACCTGCGTATAGCCGAGCGCATGCAGCCGTTCACGCGCGCGCGATGCGATGCCGTTTCCATGATCGATCAGCAGGACCGGACAGGTGCGGCGCGGCACAAGCGGCGGCACCAGCAGTTCGAGCCGGCTATACGGCACGTTAATCGCCCGCAGCAAATGGCCGAGTCCGAATTCGCCCTCCTCGCCGACGTCGATGAGCGCGAACTCGTCGCTACCCGCCAACCATTGCTTCAATTGCTCGATCGAGACGTCGTCGAGATGCATCATCTACCTTTCTCCAATGTCGATACGGTGGCGCTACGAAGACGCGCTCATGCGCCCGCGGCCGGCTGCAAAACAGGATGGGAATCGGCCAACGGCTGAGGCCGGACCACGTCTGATAGAAATTGGCGCGCACGCGGGTGGCGCGGCGCCGAAAAGAATTGTTGCGGCGTCGTATCTTCGAGGAGCGTGCCGGCATCCATGAACCAGATCCGGTCGGCCACATCGGCCGCGAAGCCCATCTCGTGCGTGACCACCACCATCGTCATGCCGTCCGCCGCGAGTGCTTTCATGACGCCAAGCACCTCGCACACCATCTCGGGATCCAGCGCACTGGTTGGCTCGTCGAACAGGATCAGCGGGGGTTGCAGCGCCAACGCGCGCGCGATTGCAACGCGCTGCTGCTGCCCTCCCGACAACATGCTCGGCATTGCGTCCGCGCGATGGCCGAGTCCAACCCGTTCCAGCAGCGCCATTGCGCGCTGCTCGGCGCGCTGCCGCGACGTTCCAGCCACCTTCATCTGCGCAAGCATGACGTTCTGGAGTGCCGACAAGTGCGGAAACAAATTGAACTGCTGAAACACGAAGCCAATTCCGGCGCGCAATGCGTTCAGACTCCGTCCTTTGGCGTGGATGTCATTGCCGTCAACGCGGATCGTGCCGCCGCCGATATCCTCCAAACGATTCACGGTGCGGATCAATGTCGACTTGCCGGAGCCCGACGGCCCGCAGACGACGACCACTTCACCTTTGTTCACGCTCCCGCTGACGCCGTTCAGCGCGTGATACTTGCCATACCATTTCTGTACGTTGTCGAACTCGATCATCGCGTCCATTTCCAATCCTTTGCTCATCACTTGCCGAATGCTCATTGCGCCGCTCGTCGCCGCTGGATACGTCTGTCCAGCATTCGCGCAAGCGCTGAAAGCGATGCACAGGCCAGCAGATAAAACCCGGCCAGCACTAGAAAAACCTGCAGCGCATTCGTCGTTTCCATGCTATTGACCTGCTGCGCCGAGAACGTCACTTCCTGCACGCCGATCACATACACGATCGAGGTTGCCTTGATCGTCGACACGAACTGATTGACGAACGAAGGAATCATGTTCACCAGCGCCTGCGGCAACAGCACGTGCCGTAGCGCTTGCAGGTACGACAAACCTGATGCGCGGGCCGCCTCGATTTGCCCGCGCGGCAATGCGAGTAATCCGGCCCGCACGATCTCGCTGAGAAACGCCGCCTCGTAGGCGACGATTGCTGCGAGCGCCGTGTGGAACGCCGAAATGGTCCGCCCAGTGGCAAGCGGAATCACGTAGTAGGCCCAAAACACAATCATCAGGAGCGGGATACCACGCAGCGTGTAAACCCAGGCGAATGCGGGCCAGCGCAGTACTCGCCAAGGACTCATTCTTGCCAGACCGAGCGCAAGTGCGACTGGAAACGCCAGCCCCAAGCCCAGGACCGCAAGGATCAGTGTCAACGCGAAGCCGCCGATCGGCCCTCTCGGCCAGCCTCCCACCAGAAAGACCAGGAGGTATCGATGCAGAATGTCGAACATCGCGCTCACCCCCTCGGCGCCGGCGCATAGCGCCGGGACAACCACGCGCCCAGGCCCATCAGAAGCCAACAGGACATTAGATAAAACACCGTCGATACCGCGAACACTTCGAACGCGCGAAACGTTTGGTTTTCGATCGCATGCACTTGATACGTCATTTCCGCTACCCCGATCACCATCGAAAGGCTCGTGTCCTTGAAAAGGATCAGCGAGCGGTTGAGCAGCGACGGCAGTCCGATACGCAGCGCCTGCGGCAACAACACGTAACGCATCGATCCGCCGGCGCTCAGGCCGATCGAGCGCGCCGCTTCAATTTGCCCGTACGGAACCGAGCGCAGTCCCGAGCGAATGTCCTCCGAAAAGTACGCGGCGGCGTTGAGAGACAATGCAACGGCAGCCAATAGGAACTCGCTGTCGTGGTGGTTGATCCAGAGCTGGATGACACGAGGCAGCATCTGTGGCACCCCGAAATACCAGACCATGATCTGCACGACGGTCGGCACGTTGCGGTGGTAGATGACGAACGCGCTCATCAACGCGGCGATCGGCTTAGCGGGTACTACCCGCAGCACGACGATCACCAGCGCGACGATGAAGCTGCCGACCCACGCACACGCGAACAGGGACAACGTGGTGCGCGCGCCTGAGGCGAGCAGGTCGGCAAAACCGTTCGTCAGGAGGAACGAAAGATTAAATTGCATCGTTCAATTTGGCCAAATCAGGGCTGATCGACGGGTTCGACCTTGAAGGTGCGAGTCAGCTTGTAGATCGACTGCGACCCGAGCCACTTGTCGTAAATCGCACTGAGTGCACCGCTACGATCCATTTGGGTGACCACTTGGTTAATCGCAGCCAAGAGCGCCGCATTGCCCTTCTTCACGACGATTCCCATATGTTCGGTGAATACGGGTTGCGGCAGCAGCACGGTCGGGTCGTCCCCGCTTTTCGTATTGTTCTGAAAGCGGATCAAACCCAATTCACCGCCCACCACGCCGTCAACCTTCTCGTCCTGCAGCGCGAGATAGCATGCGGCGATGTCGCTAAACGTAATGATTTTTGCCTGCTTGAGCACTTGGCCTGCTATTGCGGCCGAGCCGGAGCCGCTGGTCGCGCACACGCGAGCACCCTTGAGCTGCGAGATGTCGGTGACGCCCGACTTCCTTTTGACCAGAACACGGATCGCGTCCTGCAGGTACTGCAGGCTATAGTCGACTTGTTGCGCGCGCTGCGGCAGATAAGTCATTGAGCCTGCGACCACGTCAACCCGACCCATATCCAATTCCGCGATTCTCGCCTCGGTCGACATCGGCTTGTGCTCGAGCGCAACGCCTAGCCCGGCGGCAAGCGCATGACACATATCGACGTCATAACCAACGAAAGTGCGGGTCTTAGGATCCTGATACGCATACGGAGCAGTCGCGTTCTGGGTACCGCAAATCAACTTGCCGCGCGCTTTGATTTCCGCGAGCGTGGCTGCGTGCGCGCCCGTCGTCAGTAGCGACGACGTCAGTACTGCGAACAACGCCGCGATTTTCCAGAAGATGCCTTTACTCATGTTCGTCTCCTTCTCTTTGTTGAAATTGCATGTCAGCACGCGGTCTGCAGCGCGGGCATTGCCTGTTCCAGATCGCCGATCAGATCCGCCACGTCCTCCAAACCGACGTGAAGTCGGATCACGGCCCCCTCCGGCCGCCACGCGTTCACGGTGCGCACCGCTTCGGCGTGGACGACGTTGACCAGGCTTTCGTAGCCACCCCAGCTGGACCCAATCCCGAATAGCCGAAGTGCGTCAACGAAGGCTCGTACGTTTGCGCATTCCTCGCGAAGCACGATGGCGAACAACGACGCCGCCCCACGAAAATCTCGCTGCCATATTGCGTGGCCCGGATCTTCAGGTAGCGCGGGATAAAGCACGCGACTGACTTCGGGGCGCGCCTGCAACCAGCGCGCGACAGCCAGTGCGTTCTCCATTTGCTGCTTCAATCGCACGCCCATCGTGCGCAGTCCTCGCAACGCGAGGTAGCAGTCGTCGGGGCTCACGCCGTAGCCGAAATCGCTCACTGCATCGCGCACTACGCGCCAATAGCGTTCATTGGTTGTGATCACGCCCATCATCAGATCGGAATGACCACCGATATACTTGGTGGCGGCATGGATCGATACGTCGACGCCATGTTCAAATGGCGAGTAGAAGTAGGGCGTAGCCCATGTGTTGTCGGCGACGATCGCACAGCCCGCGGCCCGCGCCGCCTTGGCGATCGCCGGAATGTCCTGCACCTCGAACGTCATCGATCCGGGCGATTCGCAATACACAACTGCAGTCTCCGGACGAATCAATGCTGCGATGCCGGCGCCGATCTTTGGGTCGTAGAACTGCACATCGATGCCGAGCGGCACTAGTCGCCGCATACAGAATTTACGCGCTGGCGCGTACACCGTATCAGGCACCAATACATGGCTACCCGGCGCGGCCAAGGCGAGAAGCGTTGATGCGATAGCCGCCAGACCATTGGGTAGCGCCACAGACCGGTAGCCGCCTTCCAGCTCAGCGACAGCGCGTTCGAAAGCAAATGTCGTGGGCGTGCCATGACGACCATAGCGCACGCCATGGTCACCCAGTTCGTGCCGCTTTTCATAAGATGCCAGCGTCGGAAAGATCACCGTCGATGTTCGATATACCGGCGGGTTGACCATCCCCTCCTGGTCGGCGGGGCTACGGCCGGCATGGGTCAATACCGTATCAGCTCGTTTCATGAAATAGTTTGTCCGTTTGCGTTAAGGTTCATCGACGGGCAATGTGCCGCCTCGACGAGATCGGTGGCGCAAGCGCGAGGCGAGCAATCCAAGCGATGCATACGTTCGTTCCTGGCAATGCTCGGCGCACGCCCGCGCTGACCTTGCTTCAACTCAAGTGATGTGCGCTTCGATGCATTCGCGATAGCCAATGCGCTCCTTCAGCGCCGCGCGATAGCGCTCAACCGCGGGCAGTTCGGCGAGTACATCGTCAACGAGCGACAGCCGATGAATGTGTGGCGCGAGTGCGATGTCGCCCATCGTGAGCCCGGCGCCGGCGATGAATGGCCCCTCGCCAAGGCTCGCATCCAGGATCTTCACCGTCGCGACAACGCTGTTGCGCAGCACACGTCGATGGTCAATCGGCGCCGACTGTTTCTGAGCCTCACGCAGCGCCCGCAGCGCCGGGACGAGATTCAACGATGCCCAATCCATCCATTTGTCGCTGGCCGCGCGTGCGCCCGGATCAACCGGCCACAGCGTGCCGTCACCGTAACGCGCGGCAAGATAACGGACGATCGCGTTCGACTCCCACAACACCAACGAGCCGTCACGCAGCGTCGGAATCCGTCCGTTGGGATTGAGCGACAGGTATTCCTCGGAGCGCAGGGAACCGAAGTTTGCACCCGCAAGGTGAAGTTCGAACGGCACATCGAGCTCCCTCAGCGCCCATACCACCTTCGCGACATTGGATGATGTGTTGCGTCCCCATACATCAATCATTGACGACCCCCGTGTGAATATCTGCGTCGCCCGCATATACCGTCGCGCGAGCGCTCCATCGAAATCGCGTGGGTTACGCGAAATCCTTGCCGACGGTCGGCCGCATGAAATTCTGGTTGTAGTTGAGGACCCGACCGGTCTCCAGATCGAAGCCAATCCGCTCATTCAACGTTTCGAGAGCACGGCCGTACAAGTGCAGATGCCGCACAGTGCTGGCGCCGTCAACGTGGATACTGTGGATATCGTCCGGCATGAACTCGATGGGCGCGCCCGGCCGGACCACGTATTCCCGATCCAGTTCGAGCTGCGCGCGCTCCGGGTCGCTGCCGTCGTCGATGCGCCGGTAGATGCGGTTCAGCTCATCTCCCGCCAAGGCGACGATAACGGCCCAAGTGCCGTGGTTATGCGGCGCAGTGCGCTTGCCCGGCACGATCGAATTCACGTACAGCGCGAAGCCATGATCCGGCTGCTCATTCAGCAGATAACGCAGCGAAGTCTGCGGAGCACCGGCCTCCGGCGCGGGAAAATCTTCTAATGGGAATAAGTCCTGCGCGGCGGTGAGGCGTTGCAGAATCCGGCTCACTTCGCTCAGCAACGCGCGATCGGGGGTGCGCTGCCCAACTCGTTCGATGATCTCCGCCATTGTTTCCTGCACAAGGGCGTGGCGTTTGGTCCGACGATCCATGTCTATTTCTCCTGTTTGATGGAGAAACGTTACCAATTCATTTTTTGCAGAGGAAGTAACTCTCTATAATGTGCTATACGATTTTTTTATACATGCAGGGGGAGGTCCACCATGAACGTTCAGCAACTACGCTGCATTTGCGAGGTGGCCCGCCAGGATCTCAATGTTTCCAAAGCAGCCGAGACGTTGAATACGTCGCAACCTGGTGTAAGCACGCAGATCCGACAGTTGGAAGAGGAACTCGGCTTCGCAATCTTCGTCCGGCAGCGCAGCCGCCTGGTTGCGATCAGTAGTGATGGTGCGCTGGTCATCGAGCGAGCCCAGCGCGCGTTGATGGAGATCGACGACATCCGACAACTTGGGCGGGCGCATCGCACCGATGAGAACGGGACGCTCGCCATTGCAGCGAGTCACACTCAGGCGCGCTTTCGTTTGCCCACGGTATTAAGCACATTCACTCGGGAATACCCGAAGGTGCAAATTACCATCCGGCCCGAGAGCGGCAAAGCAATTCTCGACGCGATCATAACCGGGCGCGCGGACATTGGTGTGCTCAGTACGTTCGACTCGCTGCCCGTGGGTCTCGTGGCGCTTCCCTTCCACACGTACCGGCGGGTGTTGCTGGTTCCGATCGGGCATGCACTCCTCGACGTGGGGCGACCTACCCTCGAAGATATTGCACGCTATCCGATCGTGGTTTTCGAGCCGTCGAACTCGCGCACAACACTGCTGCGCGAGCTTGATCGACTGCAGCTCAGATCACCGACGCTGCTGCAAGGCACCAATGCAGACGTCGTCAAAGCGTACGTTGAACATGGACTCGGCGTTACCGTGTTACCCGACATCGCGTTCGATCCGCAGCGTGATTTCGGCTTGCGCGCAATCAACGTCGATCACCTGTTCCCAGAGAGCACCACCTATCTCGTACTGAACAACAAGCATTACCTGCGGCCATACACTTACGCGTTCATCACGATGCTCGCCCCTCAACTGCGCCGCGATATCGTTCAGAAGGCATGTACGCCGTCAAACGTGTAAGTGTCATCAAGCAAGAAGGACAGCGCTCCTTCGCCATGTGATGGCTGGGATATAGATCCTCGACTGGCCTTCGCGTTGCCACATTGATTCCCCTGGGTCGGATCGACGCCTCGATAGCGTGCTGGCCCTCATCGCCGTTGCATTCCTGCATCACTTCCCCCTCAGAGATAAGTGTCGACATGTCGCGCGCTCAGGCGTGAACAATTCATCGCACTTATGCAGCATAAGAAAAAATTAATTTCAAATCCCAAATTGACTTGGTAATTTTCGGCACGAGTTACTCAATACCCATCTGGCCAATGGCGATGAAATAGCGTTTGGCATTCGGCAAATCCGGCATTTATGCGTTTCAACGATGCTTGCGGATTCGCGTCGAATACCCTCACATCTACAGGGAATTGAATCTTGAGAAAAGAACTCCTTTTTGCGGGCATTTTGTCCGCAACGACGTCGCTCGCCCATGCGCAAAGTTCAGTGACGCTTTATGGCCTCATCGACACCGGAATTACCTTCGTCAGCAATCAAGGAGGTTCGCACAATGTGCAGACGTCCGCGGGCAGCCTCAACGGCAACCGCTGGGGCTTGAAAGGCGCCGAGGATCTCGGCGGGGGATTGTCCGCGCTGTTCACCATTGAGAGCGGGTACGGCATTCTCGATGGCAAGCTTAAACAGGGTGGCAGGCAATTCGGACGCCAAGCGTTCGTCGGTCTAGCGAGCACGCAATACGGCACCGTAACGGTAGGGAGGCAGACAAGCAACATCGTCGACTACCTCGGTCCGATGTCGCTTCCCGCCGGCTCCTGGTCCAATCACCCATACGACAACGACAATCTCAACAACTCTTTCCGCGTCAATAACTCTGTGAAGTATCAGAGCCCGACGTATGGCGGATTACGATTCGGCGGCATTTATGGCTTCTCGAACCAAGCAGGAGGTTTCAGCGCGAATCGCACATGGAATCTTGGTGTGGATTATGCGTATGGATCGCTGAGATTTGCTACTTCGTATTTGTTCGTCAATCACGGCGGAACCTCCGTCAATCCCAGCGGCGCTGTCAGCGACGATGCTCCTTTTACTGCTGAACGTCAGCGCACCTATGGTGCCGGGCTCAATTACGCATTCGGCAAGACAACCGTCGGCCTGGTATTTACGCAAACGCGCCTTGACAACCCAGTCTCCATCAGCGGCTCGGCGTCTGGACGTTCCGGCAATCTCGCACTCGCAGGAAGCAGTGCGCGCTTCACGAACTACGAAGTCAACGTGCGTTACAACATAACACCCGCATGGATGCTGCTTAGTTCGTACACGTTCACTGACGCAAATTTCAATGGTGTGTCGCCGAAGTTCAACCAGGTGAATGTCGAGCTGGATCATCTGCTGTCGAAGCGAACCGACGTCTATCTGCAGACCATCTATCAGCATGTCAGCGGAACGGGACGATCTGGCATTACGGCCGACATCGACGGACTGACGGCGTCGTCCACAAACAATCAGACGGCTGTGACCGTCGGCCTTCGTCACCGGTTTTAACTACATCGAAGCGGGTAACCGACGTCATGTCGGTACTAGCGCGCGAAAACAAGAATGGGCAGCCACATAGCGTCCATTAGAAATGCGCGTGGCGGCGCACGCTCGCAGGTCGCGTGCGCCGTTCGCTCTCCGATGGACCGGGCCGCCGCCGAACCAGGCGTTGGGACCTCCGCGCTTGGTCAGCAGATTATCCGTCTCAAGGCAGCGCTTTCGGTCAGGATGTTGCCGCGGACAACGGCAGACGAGGCACATCTCAGCGCATTCATGCATTCAGCTCAGCAATGATGCGCTCCGCGAGAAAATCGCAGGGTTGTCGGTTGGACGTCACACTTCGCGCAAGCACGATCTCGAGCGTGCCAATCTCCGGCAGACCATGCGCCGCCCCGAGCAACGTGAAATCAGACGGCACGGCACATCGCGCCAGCGGAGTAATGGCGAGGCCGGCGCGGGCCATCGTCAGCAGGCCCAGCAGGCTCGGACTCTCATACGACGTTCGATAGGCGATCTTTGCGCGCTCCAGACTCCGAATCGCCTTCTCGCGTGCCACGCTGCCCGGCAAGAACACCGCGATGGGCAGTGGCCGCTCTCGCCAAATGTCCGTCGCGCCCGGGGCGGCGGCCCACACCATCGGCTCGTGCCGCAAGAAATCACCAGTCAGTCCTTTAACCCGCGTTGCGCATACGAGGTCCACCGTGCCGTCGCGCAGCATCGGCGCCAGCGCAACGCTGGGCAGGCCAATCACCTGGATTTCGACCTTGGGGTAGCTGGCCGAGAATTTCTTGAGAATCGGCGGGAAGAGCGACGACGCGTAATCGTCCGGCACACCGATCACCACGCGGCCCGTCACGTCCGGCCGCACAACCGCTGCCCAGGCCTCGTCGCGAAGTGCAATGATCCGCCGCGCGTACGCCAGGAGCACCTCTCCGTCTTGCGTCGGCACCACGCTGCGCGGCTTGCGCACGAAGAGCGCTTTGCCAAGGGCCGATTCCAGCGCCTTGATCTGCATGCTCACCGCCGATTGCGATCGATGCACGAGATCGGCGGCTCGGCTGATCGTGCCCGTATCGGCAACGGCCACGATCATGGTGAGAACGCCAACGTCGAGGGCTTTCATCTCGGTACTCATGGGCATTGGCTCGCGTAGATGCATCAGAAAAACTGAAAGATTGCATCAATATTATGCGATTTTCTTTTCCATTGCATTGGCGCAAAGTTTGGGAAAACGGAGTCTTGACCATGAATGCCCACACGCCCCTGACGACGCTGGCCCTTGCCGGTGTGCAGCCGCAACCCAATTTTGCGGCCATTGCGTCAGGCGCCTCGGTGCCCTACGTGGAAGCCGGAAGCGGCGAGCCGATAGTCTTTGTGCACGGATCGTTGTGCGATTACCGCTACTGGGATCCTCAGCTTGCCGCGTTGTCGGCGCACTTCCACTGTTTCGCTCCGAGCCTGGGTCACTATTGGCCGGAGACGCACGCGTTCGGGCATGGTGACTTCAGTTGGGAAGCGCACGTGGTGGAGATGGCGGAGTTCATCGAGGCGCTGGGCCTTGGCGCAGTGCATCTGGTTGGCCACTCGCGTGGCGGCTGCGTGGCGTTTCATCTGGCCCGCCAATACCCGCATCTGGTGAAGACGCTCACGCTGGCCGACCCCGGCGGTCCGTTGCAGATGACGCCGAACGCGGAGACCGGTAAATTGCCGCCCGCTACGCAATTGCTGAGAGCCACGGCCGCCGAGTTGATCGAGCAAGGCAAATTCGACGCTGGCCTGAACCTGTTTGTGGACTCGGTCACCCTGCCGGGCTTCTGGAGCAAGAGCACCCAGAGCTTCCGCAGGATGGCGCTGGACAATGCGGTAACGCTCCCGAAGCAGTTGCGCGATCCGCTGCCCGCCTATACCCCCGAAGCCGCCCGCGACATCCAGTGCCGGACGCTGTTGATCGATGGGCAGAAGAGCCCGCGCATGTTCCGGAACACCGTCGAGCGACTTCAGGCGTGGATCGGACACGCTGAACGTCAAACCATCGCTGGTGCCTCGCACGGCATGAACATCGCTAACCCTGGCGCATTCAATCGGGCGCTTGTGCAATTGGCTGGGTAGTGATCCCAAGCATAGCTATCAGCGGCATGCACCGCTGATAGGCCGGCTTACTGGGCACCTGGTGTGCATCGTGGCAGGGCTTCCCCGCGCTTAGCAAAGCGCCTTGGCTAGAGATCTCTGCACATGGATTGTGTGCGTTAATCCGCCCGGAGAGTTCTTTCGCCGTTCCTCGTTATCCTCGCCTCGCGAATCCTCAATCGCGCCGCGGGCATGTCCCTCATTGGCCAGCGGCGCGCTAAAACATAGTGAGCTTGTGCACCGGCAGAGGAATTCTCTGGGTCGCGCAGCGCACTCGCGGAGCAACGCGGTCAAACGCGCCTGCCTGATGAATCAGGCGGCTCGTCAACTGTCACGATGCTTGAGCGACGTCATACTGAGATGACAGGTAACGCCGGATATCGTCAGGCGCATTGATGAAGCGTGTTCCGTTGTAGTCCTGAACGGCGACGCCCCCGTCCTTCGGAGCCCGCCCTTCGCCAAGCACGATCACGGGAGCCGACTGGTTGTCTGCGCCGATCAGTTCGATGATCGCCTTGCGCGGGCGCGGCGCATCGATGTACTCCACATCAACCGAGTCGCGAAGCTGGGGGCAGAAACTCAACAAACCCTCGACAGATACCGAGTCGCCGCAATAGAACGGGCCCTCAGCCTCCTTGAAGAAGCCCGGACGAAGAATGAACAGTTTGTCTTTCATGGTTGTCTCGCTGTAGGTGAATGTGAAAAATTGCAGTCATGGGTGAAGCGATGCGCCCGCATGCCGTGTCACAAACGGAAGAATCGATACGTACATTCCACGGCGCCCTGGCGGTATCGCGACCGTTCACGCTTCCATTTGTGTCAGGGTGGCGACGCGCAGCCTCTCGAATCCGGCCTCTAGGTCGGCAATCATGTCGTCGGGATTTTCGAGGCCCGCGTGAATCCGCAGCAGTGGACCCTTCCACGGCCACGTTGTCGCCGTGCGATAGCTCGACGGGCTGGAACGGAGGATCAGGCTTTCGAAGCCGCCCCAGCTATAGCCCATACCGAAACAGGTCATGCCATCGAGCATCGACCGAATCGATTCATCGGATTGCGGATGCAGCACGACGCCGAACAGGCCACACGCCCCCGTGAAGTCGCGTCGCCATAGGGCATGCCCAGGCGAGCCCGGTCGGGCGGGATAAAGGATCTCGGCGACTTCCGGTTGCTTTGCAAGCCACTCGGTCACCGCGTGCGCGTTGCGCTGGTGCCGCTCGAGCCGGACGGACAACGTGCGCAGGCCGCGCAACGCGAGATATGCGTCATCGCCGCTCACGGTCATGCCGAGCTGCCGGTAGAGATGGTTGATCTTCGGATACAGCGCTTCGGTTGTGAGAATCGCGCCCATCATCACGTCGGAGTGTCCGCTGATGTACTTGGTCGCTGCATGAATAGAGACGTCAACGCCGTGCTCGAACGAGCGGAAATGCAGCGGCGTGGCCCAAGTGTTGTCCATCATCACGATCGCATCGTGCCGATGCGCGATCTGGCTGATCGCCGGGATGTCCTGTACCTCGAACGTCAGCGAGCCTGGCGACTCGACGAACACCGCACGCGTGTTCGGACGCATCAAGGCCGCAATGTCCGCGCCAATCGCAGGATCGTAGTACGTCGTTTCGATACCAAGGCGGGCGAGCGTCCCCGCACAGAACGAGCGGGTTGGATCATAGACAGAGTCCGTCATCAGCAAATGATCGCCGGGATTGAGCACGGCGAGCAGCGACGTCGTGATTGCGCTGAGTCCGCTCGGCGTGAGCAGGGCGCGGTGCGCCCCTTCGAGGCGGGCGAGCGTGCGCTCGAGCGAACGCGTAGTCGGGCTGCCACCGCGCCCATAAGCGTTCGGCGTACCGCTTGCCACCTTCAGCGCTTCGATGCTCTCAAATAGCAACGTCGACTGCCGGTAGACGGGCGGATTCACCGGTACGCCGAGTTGGCTGTGCGAGCGGCCTTCGTGGGCCAGGATTGTGTCGGTTGAGTGCTGGGTGTTCAAGGCGCCATCCTCTGTTCATCTGTTCGGTCGGGGAAAACGGCGTGGTGAAAGCGCATCGCCGCCACCGCTGTTCTTGAAGCCATGTTAATTGCGCGCAGACGAAAATTGTTTTTAAAAAATGTCGTCAATATCGCTATGATTGGAAATTATTTCTAGATAGGAGACAACATGGACAAACGCGATGTTCAAATTCTCACGCTGCTTCAGAAAGACGCGACGATTGGTCTGAATGACTTGGCCAAGGCAGTGAGCCTGTCGCCGACGCCATGCTGGCGTCGGCTGCAAAAGCTTCGCGATGAAGGCGTAATTCAGCAGCAGGTCGTGCTGTGCGATCCGGCAAAGCTGAATCTGGGACTGACCGCGTTTGTGACCGTACGCTCCAACCAGCATGGCGACGCGTGGACGAGGCGTTTCGTCGAAGGCGTGTGCTCGATCCCGGAGATCGTCGAGATCTATCGGATGAGCGGCGATGTCGATTACCTGCTGAAGGTTGTCGTGCCGGATATCGCCGGATATGACAGCGTCTACAAGCGGCTGATCAAGTGCGTCGAGATGATGGACGTGAGCTCGGCGTTCGCGATGGAGGTCATTAAACGGACAACCGCGCTTCCGCTCAGTTACGTTCCGGGGGCCTGACGCGAACGCGCCGTCTGTCGATGTCTGTCGACAGACGGCGCAACACTCACGATGGCCGTGAGGCTGCGGGGTATACGTCAAGATACTGCGCGTCAGCCTGCTCGCAACGCGTCGCGATAGGCGAACAGCGCAGGTGCGCCGCCGGTGTGCAGGAACAGCACCGGATCGCTTCCGTCAAAACGGCCGCGCGTGACTCCGTCGATCAGGCCAGCCATCGCCTTGCCAGTGTAGACTGGATCGAGTAGTAGTCCTTCCGTTTCGGCGAGCAGTCTGACCGCGTCGATGCAGGCGTCGTTCGGTTCTCCGTAGCGCGGCGCGAAGTACTCGTCCCATAGATTGATGCGCGTGCCGGGCGGCATCTCGATGTCGAGCAATTCGCTCGTTCGGTCGACGAGATTTTGCACCTTCGGACGCTGTGCTGCGTCCGTGCGCGACACGGTGACACCGACCACAGGTGTCGCCGGAAGCGCATGCGCGAGCGCAACCGCGAGGCCCGCGTGCGTGCCGGCACTGCCCGACGCCAGTACGACGCTCGAGAACGTGAGCCCGGTTGCGGTTATCTGCTGCTCGAGTTCGAGACCTGCGCGCACGTAGCCGAGTGCGCCGAGCGCATTCGACCCTCCGATCGGAATCACGTACGGACGGCGACCTTCATCCCGCAGGCGCTGTGCCGTCGCTTCGAGCAGTCGGTCCGCGTCGTCGAGGCCGTCGACGTCGATGACGCGAACGCGAAACAGATCGAGCAGCAGGCGATTGCCGCTGCGCAAATAGTCGTCGCGATCGGTCCCGATCGGATTCTCCAATAGGGCGACGCATTCGAGGCCGAGCTGTGCGGCAAGCGCCGCGGTCTGCCTGACGTGATTCGATTGGATGGCCCCGGCGGTCACCAACACATCGGCCTTCTGCCGGATCGCATCAGCCGCGAGAAACTCAAGCTTGCGCAGTTTGTTGCCGCCCATGGCGAGCGACGTGAAGTCATCGCGCTTGACGTAGATGTCGCGACCCAAGCGGGCTGAGAGACGCGATAACCGCTGGAGAGGTGTTGCCGTTTCGATCAGGTTCAAGCGGGCAAAAGTCTCGAGTCTGGCGGAAAGATTTGTCGTTTTCATACGGGGAACGGCACGGTGTGGGGGTGACGCGGGCTGGCGGCCGACGGCGTTTGGCGGGTCAATGCAGAATCTTGTCCAGAAAGTCCCGCGCCCGCTCGGCACGTGGCGTATTGAAGAACGCATCGCTCGTCGCATCTTCGACGATTACGCCGCGATCCATGAAGAGCACGCGGTGCGCGACCTTGCGGGCGAAGCCCATCTCGTGTGTGACGCATATCATCGTCATCCCTTCGCGTGCAAGCTCGACCATCACGTCGAGCACCTCGTTGATCATTTCCGGATCGAGTGCCGACGTCGGTTCATCGAACAGCATCGCCACCGGATTCATCGACAACGCGCGAGCAATTGCCACGCGCTGTTGTTGGCCACCCGACAGTTGGCCCGGGTACTTCTGCGCGTGTGCCTTAAGTCCGACGCGCTCTAGCAGGGATAGTGCAGTGCTGTGGGCCTCATCTCGCGATCGGCGCAGCACCTTGGTCTGGGCGAGCGTGAGATTGTCGAGCACGGACAGGTGCGGAAACAACTCGAAATGCTGAAACACCATGCCGACCCGCGCTCTCAGCTTCGACAGTTTGACCGCCGGATCGTTGAGACGCACACCGTCGACGGTGATGCAGCCCTTCTGGAAAGGTTCGAGACCATTGATGGTTTTGATGAGCGTTGACTTGCCCGACCCAGACGGGCCGCAGACGACGACAACTTCGCCTTTCGAGACCTCGGCGCTGCAATCTTCGAGGACCTGATGCTTGCCATACCACTTGGATACGCTGTCGAGAGAAATCATGTTCGGACTCTTAGTCATTGGCTGAAGTTACGGATTCAGTGGCTTGAAGGTAGCGCGCAGCGCGCTTCGACCACTCCTTGCAGCCGGGCAAGCACCGTACTCAGTACCCAGTAAATCGCAGCGGCAGTCAAATAGAGCGGCAGCGGCTGGAACGTCGACGCGATGGCTTCCTGGGTCGAACGCAGCAATTCCGTTACCGTGATGACCGAGACGAGCGACGTATCCTTGATCAGGCTGATGAGCGTATTGCCGAGGCTCGGCACGGCAAGGCGTAGCGCCTGCGGGCACACGACGTGGCGCAGCGTCTGCAGGTGGGTGAGGCCGAGGCTGTGCGACGCGGCCCACTGGCCACGGCCGATGCCAAGGATCGCGCCACGCATGCTCTCGGACAGATAGGCGCCGGTATTGAGCGTTAGCGTGAGAATGCCGGCCGTGGTTGGGTCGAGCGAAATTCCGATATCGGGAAGGCCGTAGTACACGACGAAAATCTGCACGAGCAGCGGCGTGCCGCGCATCAAGCTGACGTAGCCTTGTGCGATGCCGGACAAGGTCCGACTGTTACCGATCCGCATGATGGCGACCACGAGTCCTACGATCAATCCCAGCACCATCGAAGCGACGGCGAACTTCAACGTGAGTACTGCGCCCATCGCCATAACGGGGAGCATATGCACGATCAGATGGAAGGCGTCCATGAATTTGTCTCCTGGCCATTGTTAGACGCATCTGCACGGCACATGCAGATGCGCGTACATATCTGATGGGTTATTGCGGCGTCGGAGTCGTCGTGTCGGTGCCGAACCACTGCATGGAAAGCTTCTTCAGCGTGCCATCCTGACGCATCGTGCCGATTGCGTCGTTGACCGCTTTCGCAAATTTTGGATTGCCCTTGCGGAACGGAATACCCATCTCGGTCTCGCCTCCCGGAATGCTTTCGCCTGGGCGCAATGGCAGATGAGAATTCTTGATCAGGTATTTGATCATCAGGCGGTCGTTGAGCGCCGCGTCGATTCGGCCGGCAGCCAGATCGCTGAGATTTTCGGGTGTGCCCGGGTAGACCTGCAGATTGACCGCGCGATTGGTCTTCACGAGGTCGACGTAATTGCTTCCCATCGTTACGCCGACTTTGAGACCTTTCAGGTCCTCAAGCGATTTGAACTGGCGCGTATCGTTTCGCCGCTGCAGGAGCGTTGCCGCCGAGTAGATGTACGGCTCACTGAAGTCGAGTACCTGCTTGCGAGCCGGGGTAATCCCGACCTGGTTGACAATCACATCGAACTTACCGGCCTGAAGACCGGCGAGTATCCCGCTCCATTCCGTCGTGATGAATTCGGGCTTGACGCCGAGGCGAGCCGCGACGGCCTTCGCCACCTCGACGTCGAATCCCTCAAGTTGCCCATCGTTGTTGCGGTAGTCGAAAGGCGGGTAGGTGCCTTCCATTGCGATCCGCAAGACGCCAGCATGCTTGACGGTGTCGAGCAGATCGGTTGCATGGGCGGAGGTGGCCACGACGCAGCAGAGAAGTGTGGCGGCAAGTACTGGCTTGAACCGCGACTTGAGTCCCTTCATTTTTGTCTCCGTTGATGTAGTTCGTTTAATTGTTCAGCGAGCGGCATCGCGTCAACGCCGGTGTTCGTGGGGAGCAGGGACACAGTCAAGCCGGCGCGGCGGTCAGTCCATTCGGCAATCGCATATGTCGATCGACTGAAGACAAGCTTAATTCTGTCAAAATGGAAAGTGTTTCCAAAAACATGCGAACTTCGCGCGCTTCGTGAGGAATATTTTCTAGCGCCGGACAATGTTGCAAAACCCCTCTGCTGCGGTTGCAACGGAATGACGTCGGGTGTCACCGTTGAGCAGCGCAGTGCGCCTGGCGCGGGGTTCGAGGTAAAGACGAGCGCAATTCGATGCCGGACACTGATGATCGACGGGCAGAAGAGCCCGCCTATGCCAGCGTGAAACTCGAAACACCTCCGAGCAGCTTTCCGGCCTGATCTCGCACCGTTTCAGTCGCTGCAGCGGATTTTCGCGCGAGGGATGCGCTGTGTTGCGTGACAACATCGCTCTGCGACAACGCACGTGACAGCGCTTCGACGCCGTTGCGTTGCTCCTCAGACTCGGACGCGATCTTTCGTAGCACGCCATCAACTTATCGAACGGTATTGCGTATCTCGTCGACGCGCACGCCTGCCACGCCCGCCCGTGTTACTCCCTGCTGAACGTGCGCCGACCAGCGCTTCGATGTCCCGCGTCGCGTTGCCGACAGCGCGACATCGTCGTCTCGGCAATATCTGAAGATTAGATATCTGTTTTTCTTTCCGGTATCTATCGTCGTTGAATCTCGCTTCCTTATATTTTGGGATCGAATATCTCCGGTCCAGCGACGCTATCCGCCATGCGTACTTTCCCGGAGGCGCCAGCAAGTCTCTTGCCAATTTAACTAGATATCTAATATAGTTAGCAAAACCTGCTGATGAAGGCGACCTGTCGCCGGGAGACATGACATGCTGACCCACCAAGAGAACGAATTGCTGTGCCGCGTCGAAGGGGATGCCCCGATGGGCCAACTGATGCGCCGACACTGGACGCCGGTTTGCCTGATCGAAGAAGTCGCCGAGCCGGATGGCGCGCCGGTAAAGGCGCGCGTATTTGGCGAGGATCTCGTCGTATTCCGTGACTCGGAAGGCCGCGTTGGGGTGCTGGACGAGTACTGCCCGCACCGTCGCGCATCGCTCGTCTACGGCCGCAATGAAGACGCCGGCCTGCGCTGCCTGTATCACGGCTGGAAGTTCGATGTCGGGGGCAACGTGCTCGAAATGGTGTCCGAGCCGGCGACGAGCTGCATGGCCAACAAGGTCAAGCACAAGGCCTACCCGGTGCGGGAATGGGGCGGCATGGTGTGGGCGTATATGGGCCCGCAAGACGCCATCCCCGACTTCCAGCCGCCGGCCTGGGCACCGACCGCCGACACCCGCGTAAGCATCGCGAAAGCACTGCTGCCGTGCAACTGGGCGCAGATCCTCGAAGGCGCGATCGACTCCGCACACAGCTCCAGCCTGCATTCGTCCGACTTCGTGCCGGCACGCGTCGGCGGCGCCGAAGCGACCGACAAGAACTGGCTGCGCCCCTCCACCGACAAGGCCCCGCGCCTGCAGGTCGAGCGTACCGACTACGGCTTCCGTTATGCCGCGCTGCGCCGCCCGATCTTCAACGCCGGCACGCACGACTACGTGCGCTCGACGGTGTTCGTGGCGCCGGGCACGGTGCTGATTCCCCCGAACAATCTCTACAACGTTGCGAACATCAACGTGCCGATGGACGACACGAACACGGCGTTCTACTTCATCGCCTGGGGCGATCCGGAGACGACACCGGAAACTGAAACCTGGCGCAAGTTCCTGCGTCAGCAGATCGGCATCGATCTCGACCAGCACTATCGCCCGCTGCGCAATCACGACAACCGCTTCTGGCAGGACCGCCAGGCGATGAAGGCCGGCAATTTCACGGGCATTTCGGGCTTCCCCAACCAGGACATCGCCATGTGGGTCACGATGGGTCCGATCGCTGACCGCTCTGACGAGCGTCTCGGGGCAAGCGATCTCGCGATCGTCGAATTCCGGCGCCGCATGCTCGACGCACTCGCGGAATTCGACAAGGACGGCAACGCCATTGGCACCGGTGCGAAGGCGATTCCCCAGGACACATGCTCGTACCAGGCCGTCGTGCCGAAGGAAATCGACTGGCGCACGTATGCCGTGCGTTACGTCAGCAAGCGGAACCCGGAACTCGCCGACCAGCCGGCCGCGCTCGCAACGGACTATCAGGTCAAGCAATAACGGGAGGCACACGGTTATGGAGCAGCGCCGTTTGCGCATCGGGGTCGCAGGACTGGGACGGGCATTCTCGCTGATGCTGCCGACCTTCCTGCGCGACCCCAGAGTCCAGCTCGTCGCTGCGTGCGATCCGCGTGCGGATGCGCGGCGGCAGTTCGCCGCCGACTTCGCGGCGCCCACCTATGCGGACGTGGCGGAGTTGGCGGACGACGATAACGTCGAGATCATCTACGTTGCGAGCCCGCACCAGTTCCACGCGCAGCACACGGAGATTGCCGCGGCAAAAGGCAAACACGTACTGGTCGAGAAACCCATGGCGCTCGGCACCGCCGATTGCGACCGCATGATCGCCGCATGCCGTGCCGCGGGCGTGCATCTGATCGTCGGCCATTGCCACAGCTTCGATACGCCGTACCTGCGTACGCGCGAATTGATCCGTCTCGGCGAATTCGGCGCGGTGAAGATGATCCAGGCCATCAACTACACCGACTACCTGTACCGCCCACGCCGGCCCGAGGAGCTGGCGACGGCTGAAGGCGGCGGCGCCGTCTTCAGCCAGGCGGCGCACCAGGTTGACATCGTGCGAATGCTGGCCGGCTCACGCGCAATCCGGCTGCGTGCGAGTGTCGGCCGGTGGGATCCGTCGCGCCCCACCGAGGGAGCCTATTCTGCGCTGATCTGGTTCGAAAACGGCGCCTATGCCTCGCTCTCATACAACGGGTACGGCCACTTCAATACCGACGAGTGGAGCGGCTGGATCGGCGAAATGGGCGATCGTACGAGCCCCGACACGTACGGCAGCGCCCGCCGCCGTCTGAGGACGCTTGCGTCCTCGGATGACGAGGCCGACCTCAAGGCGGCCGGCACCTACGGCGGATCGGCATACAAACCGCCCACCGCCGCCGCGGACGAGCCACAACGATTCCATCAGCATTTCGGCCCGATCATCGTGTCCTGCGAGCATGCGGACCTGCGCCCGCTGCCCGATTCGATCGTCATCTACGGCGACGAGCAGCGCCAAACGCTGCCGCTGCCTGTGCCCGTCGTGCCGCGCGCTGAAGTCATCGACGAGTTGTATGGCGCGGTCGTCGACGGACGCAGACCGCTGCACGATGGCGAATGGGCGAAAGGCACGCTGGAAATCTGCATCGCGATTCTGAAGTCGAGCGAAACGGGCGCAGATGTAACCCTTTGATCGCTTCAGGAAAGCGCAAGATCCCTTGTTACCCTCGTTTTGAACTGAGCCAAGTACAGTTAAAACGAGGGATTTTTTATCGGCGCCTGCGGCATTCCGGACAGTTGGAAAACTGGAACGCTGGCAACGGCCCCGACTTCTGCGGGGCGCGTATATGCGCTCGACTGCGCTATCCGGCGAACGCTGCAAAGCGCAACGAAAAATCGGTCGCCGTGACGTGCTTCGTCAGCTTGCCTAACGAAATGCGGTCCACGCCGGTCTCCGCAATGGCGCGCAGGGTGTCCTCCGTAACGCCACCCGACACTTCCAGCTCAGCGCGCCCTGCGGTGACATCCACGGCCTCACGCATCGCGTCGAGCGAGAAATTGTCGAGCAGAATCGCCTTGGCGCCCGCGGCCAACGCTTCATTTAACTCAGCGAGCGTTTCCACTTCGACCTGCACCGGTACGCCCGCCTCCAGAGCCTGCGCTGCCCGAACCGTCGAGGCAATGCCGCCCCCGGCCGCGATATGGTTTTCCTTGATCAGGATGCCGTCGTACAGGCCACGACGATGGTTTTCGCCACCGCCGATACGCACCGCGTATTTTTGCGCGAGGCGCAAGCCCGGAAGCGTCTTTCTCGTGTCGAGGATGCGCGCCGCCGTGCCCTCGACGATGCGCACCATCGCACTCGTCTCGGTGGCAACACCCGAAAGCAACTGAAGGAAGTTGAGCGCCGTGCGCTCGGCCACGAGCATGCCGCGGGCTGGACCGGTGATCCGGCAAACGATCTGCCCTTCGTGCATTCCTTCGCCTTCGCCGACAAACCACTCAATCGCAATACGCGGGTCCACCTGCCGGAGGGTTTCGTCAAACCACGGCCTGCCACATAGCCGTGCGGGCTCCCGCACGGTCAGGACGGCCTCGGCTGAGGCGTCTGGGTTGATCAGCAGCGACGTCCAGTCGGCGTTGCCGACATCTTCCGCAAGCGCATCGCGGACGTTGCGCAACATCGCCGCGCGGGTCATTTCATCCATTCCAGTATCCGTATTATTGAGCGGGAAAGCAGCATGCAGTGGCCTGCCATCGTGCGTGGGCACGGCCACCAATATTATTAGATCTATAATAATATAGCCAGCTGGGAATGGTCTGAAGTGTCGCGCTGCGCGTCAATCGTGTTCGGACGCTTCGGCGCGTGCCGCGATGAGATTACCTACCTCGCGCGTCGACGGAATGCGACGCGACGGATCGTTAGACTCGGATTCGTCGCGTGCCATGTTCTCGATGATCGTCAGCAGAACCTTGCGCGCGACGTTAATCTCGGTCGCCTTTAAACCGTCAACACTGATCTCATTGACTTCTTCTGCAAGCGGAACGAGCTTTTTCTTGAGGTTACGGCCGCGTGGCGTGAGGTAGACGTGCGTGTTCTTGCGGTTGCCGGGGGCATAACGACGCTCGACATAACCGAGCTTTTCCATCGCCTGCACCGCGCTGAAGGTGGTGGGCGTCGTGGTTCCGGTCTCGTCGCTGAGCTCCTTTTGCGTGAGCCCGTCGTTGACCCAGAGCACGCGCAGGAAAGCCCAGTGGCCAAATGACACCTCATGTTGCGCGAGGCGCATTTGCAGTCCGCGCACCATCGCGCGGGCTGCATCCTTGATCAGGTGGGCGAGACGATCGTCGGGCACCGCCTCGCGCCAGTGCCGGAGAATGGGATCTGTGCTTTGTGCCCCGGATTTGCCAAGGGAGCGTGCTGTTGCCATACCTTCCTCATCCCGTAATAACCAAACATACGGCAATCATATCGCCGAATCCGGCGCATGAGCCACAGCAGACGGGTACGGCGGGAGTTCGCGCGCGGCGGCGACCGAACCCGCGAGGCGGGACCTCAGATCTTGAAGCTCTCCAGACTTGCCGGGTGAAACAGTTCAGCGGGCTGCACACGGCGGCTCGACAACCCTTCCGCATGGTGCTGGGCGAGGAAGCGGTCGATCACTTTCTCGTTCTCCGCGAAGCCGTACGACCAGAAGTCGTGGCCCATCAGTCGTCGCGCGTTGCGCAACTGGTCCTCGATGAATGGCAGCGTCACCTTGGTTGCCGAGGTATCGCTCAGGCGTGCGAGCGCGATCTCCTTCGATTTCTCAAACGCTTTGACGATGGCGCCTGGCAGCCACGGATGCTGCTCCGTGAGCGACTTGCGAATGCCGAGCGTGTGCATGATCGGGAACAGCTTTCGCCGCTCATACCATTCCGCGGCGGCCTGCTGCGGATCTTCGAACAGGTATTTCACCTGCGGATGTCCGCGGTCGAAGCACGACGGTGCGCGCGGTCCGATCACGCCGTCGATTTCTCCCTCGGCCAGCAAGTTCGAAATCGTCCGGCCCTCTGGTGCGTTTTCCAGCACCACGCCCTCGGGAAGCTTGAGTGCGATTTTCTCCACGCGCGTGGGATCTTCGTAGCCGCCGCGCACCCAGCGAATGTCCGAGGCTTTCACGCCGTACTCTTCCTCCAGGAACATTCGGACCCACACGTTGGCCGTGAGTTGATACTCCGGCACACCAATGCGCTTGCCCTTGAGATCCTCAGGCCGGTTGATGCCGCGATCGGCGCGCACGTAGATCGAGCTGTGTCGGAACGCGCGCGACGGGAAGACCGGCACGGCAATGTACGGCGACGTGCCCGCCGCCGTCTTCACCGAGTAGCTGCTGAGCGATAGCTCGCAAATGTCATAGTCGGCATGGCGGAACGCACGAAAGAAAATCTCCTCCGGATCCTGCAACATAAACACCGGGTCCACGCCGTCGATCTGGACGTCGCCGTCGATCAGCGGACGCATCCGGTCGTAGTTGCCCACGGCGATGGAAAGTTGAAGCTTGCTCATTCCTGTTCCCTTCTCACAATGAAAAATCCTGGTGTCGCACCCTGCGTCGGGCGTTACGGTGCTCGCCGCTCGCGCGGAACCCCCAGAAGCACGGCGATGCCGCCTACAAACGTAAACAATGCGACCAGCAGGATGCCCGCTGAAAAGCTGCCGCTTACGCTCTTCACCCAGCCGAGCACGATAGGCGCGAAGAAGGCGCCAACTTGCCCGAGGCTGCTGATCACACCAATACCGCCGGCGGCGGCCGTGCCTTTGAGGTACGTCGGCGGGATAGTCCAAATAATCGCTGCGGCCGCGAAATAACTGATCGAGACGAGACTCAGGCATCCGATCGCAGCGAGCCAGTTATGCGTGACCAGGGTGAGGAGCACAGCGCCTGCCGCGCCTGCTGTCGTCACACTGACGAAGTGCCAGCGGCGCTCGAGGCGCAGGTCCGAGCTGCGCGCGATGAACAACATGGCAACGGCGCCGACGATGTAAGGCAGGGCCGACATGAAGCCGATCTGCAACAGGTTGGAGACGCCTGCCTGTTTGATGATCGTCGGCGTCCAGTAGTTAAGGATGGTCCCGCAAATGGGCACCGTGGCCCAGCCTGCAGCAATCACGTACACGCGCGGGTCGCGCAGTGCGGCGAGCAGATTGCTCGGCGCGTCGTGCGGCTTGCTGCGGCTTTCTTCCTCCAGTGCGCCAATGACGAGACGCTTTTGCTCATCGGTCAGCCACGCGGCCTCCTGCGGTCTGTCGATCAGATAGAAATACGCAACGACGCCTGCAATCACAGCCGGCAATCCTTCGAGAAAGAATAGCCACTGCCAGTTGCGAAAACCCCAGACGTCCATGAAGTTTTGCAGGATGTAGCCGGAAAGCGGTCCGCCGACGATCCCCGCCACCGCAATCGCCAGCAAGAATCGCGACGTGATGCGAGCACGGCGTTTGGCCGGATACCAGTACGAGAGATAGAGGATGATCCCGGGCCAGAAGCCCGCTTCCGCCGCGCCGAGGAGTGTTCGGGCGAGGTAGAACTGCCACGGAGCGGTCATGAACGCCATCGCAGTGGAGATGCCCCCCCACAACAGCATGATTCGCGTGACGGTCTTGCGGGCGCCGATGCGACGGAGCAAGAGCGTGCTCGGCACTTCTAGCAGGATGTAGCCAATGAAGAACAGACTCACCCCAAGGCCGTAAGCGGCGTCGCTCATACCGAGATCGTGCTTCAGCTGCAATTGCGCGAAGCTGACGTTGACGCGGTCGAGATAGTTAAGGACCCAACAAAAGAAAAGGAAGGTCATCAACCTCAGCGTGATCTTGCGGTAAGTCGCCTCCTCGGCCGCCGAGTCGGCTACGGCAGGCAGGGGTACGTCCCCAGAGTGCAACGTTGAATGTGCCATGTCTCAATGTCTCCGAATTTCATTTGTGATGCCGGCTGGAACAGGCGTTCCCCCATCACATAATTAGATTTCTAATCTTAAGGTTACGGCGGCTTTTTGTCGCTGGCAAGCACGGGTTTATACCGAGAGTAAGGTCGCGAAGCGTCGCGCGTCTTGACTTGATAAATTAGAGATCTAGTAATAATATACGATTCATGTTGAGGCAGCGCAGCGCCGGATCGGCCAGAAGGAGACAGATATGACGACACCCCAGGAAGACGGCTTTCTTCGTCTGAAGATTGCGGGCAAGGAGAAGATCGCCCGTGACATCTGGCGCTTTGATCTGACCGACCCGCAGGGCGCGCCGTTGCCGCCGTTCGAGGCGGGCGCGAACTTGACCGTTGTGGCCCCCAACGGTTTGCGACGCAGCTATTCGCTGTGCAACGACTCGCAGGAGCGCGATCGTTACGTCATCGCGGTGAAGCGTGACAGCAACGGACGCGGCGGCTCGATGAGCTTCGTCGACGACACGGCAGAGGGCGACGACGTGGATGTATCTCTGCCCCGCAATGAATTTCCGCTCGACGAACGGGCAAAGTCGTTCATTCTCGTCGCAGGCGGCATCGGGATTACGCCGATGCTGTCGATGGCGCGACAGTTGCGAGCGGAGGGCCTGCGCTCGTTCAAGCTGTACTACCTCGCCCGCGATCCGGAAGGCACGGCGTTCGTCGATGAACTCAGCAGCGACGAGTGGCGCTCGGACGTGACGATTCACCACGATCACGGCGATCCGTCGAAAGCGTTCGACTTCTGGCCTGTGTTCGAGCGGCCAAAGTCAGCGCATGTGTACTGCTGCGGCCCGCAGGCGCTGATGGACACCGTGCGGGACATGACGGGTCACTGGCCGTCGGGCACCGTTCACTTCGAGAGCTTCGGTGCGAGCAACGCGAATACGCGCGAGAACACGCCGTTCACCGTGCGGCTTGCCCGCACCGGTACGTCGTTCGACATTCCCGCCAACCGCTCGATCCTCGACGTGTTGCGCGACGCAAACGTTCGCGTGCCGAGTTCGTGCGAAAGCGGCACCTGTGGTTCATGCAAGACGGGGCTGTGCTCAGGCGAGGCGGATCATCGGGATCTCGTGTTGCGCGACGACGAGGAGGAGACGCAGATCATGGTCTGTGTATCGCGCGCGAAATCAGCGGAGTTGGTGCTCGATCTCTGAGCCGCAAGCGAAACCCATCTCTTGCGCCTCATCGGGGCCGAGGTGATCTGCTCAGCTATATCTGGGCCAGAGCAGAAGTGATTGAAACTTGTCGTCGCATTATCGCAATGACGTCATTGGCTGATGCACAGTGATTACTTCGGCCATCGCCAGGTCGGTTCGCTCAGGTGCTCGGCAAGGTAGTCTGACAACGCGCTCACCTTCGCTGGCCGCGCCCTCGCAGACGGTGTGACGAAGTACAGGCCGCCCTTCGTCAACGACCAGTCGGTGAGGATCGCCTCGAGCCGCCCGTCGCTCAGATATTCGCCCGCGATGAATTCCGGCAGCTCTGCGATGGCGAGCCCTTCCAGCAGCATCGGCAGGAGCGCATCGGAATTGGTCACCCGCAGCGGGCCGTTCGGCATCACCGGTTCCTCGTCGCCAGCGTCGTTGGTGAAGCGCCAGACATCGCTGCGCGCGCGATACGCATAGGACATGCAGGGCCGGTCCACAAGCTCACGCGGATGCACCGGCCGTCCCTCGCGCGCCAGATAGGCGGGCGACGCGACGACATATTGCGTGACCGCACACAGACGCCGGGCAACCAGCGCCGAATCGGGTAGCGCGGCGATTCGCAGTGCGGCATCGAACCCTTCGGCGACCAGATCGACCGTCGAATCGGCCAGATGCAGATCGACTTGCACGTCTGGATAGCGGCGGAAGAATTCCGGCATCAGCGGCGCAACCCACCTCAGCCCGAACGACATGGGCACCGCCAGTCGCACGAGCCCGCGAGGCTGCACCGACAATTCGCGGGCGGCGCCTTCCGCGGCCTCGGCCTGCCGATAGATCTCGCCAGCCTTCTCGCACAGCGTCCTGCCGAACTCGGTCAGCGCGAGCTGGCGCGACGTGCGATTGAGCAGCCGTGCGCCCAGGCGGTCCTCCAGACGAGCGACGCCGCGCGACACGGTGGCGACCGACACCCCCATCTCCCGCGCTGCGGCCGCGAACGAGCCTTCCTCGGCCACCTTGGCGAACATCGCGAGCCCTTCGAAATCAGGCAGCTTCGACATGATTCCCCATCATTTCAAATTTGCAACGTTGATTTGCAATGCATTCTATTTCGAAAAGGTCGAGCCATCGATATTCTCCTTACATCGCAGCAAACAACCCGCCGCGAACGCCGCATACCGGCGCCACCGATCGACCCAACACACCGAAGGAGCAACACCATGGCACGCAAGCTCGACCACAAGATCGCCCTCGTCACCGGCGCCACCAGCGGCATCGGTCTGGCCACCGCGCAACGCTTTGCCGCCGAAGGCGCGCACGTCTATCTGACCGGTCGCCGTCAGGCCGAACTCGATGCGGCCGTCGCATCGATCCGTGACGCCGGCGGCGCGGCCACCGGCCTGCGCGTCGACTCGACGAAGCTGGACGAGCTGGATTCGCTTTACGCGCAGATCAGCGAGGCGCACGGCCGTCTCGATGTGCTGTTCGCGAACGCTGGCGGCGGCTCGATGCTCGCGCTCGGCGAGATTACCGAGGCGCACTTTGACGAAACATTCGATCGCAACGTGAAGGCCGTGTTGTTCACGGTGCAGAAGGCGCTGCCGCTGTTGGCCGACGGTGCGTCAGTGATCCTGACCGGCTCGACGGCTGGCAGCTCGGGTACCGCGGCGTTCAGCGTGTACTCGGCGTCGAAAGCGGCGGTGCGCGCGTTTGCCCGCAGCTGGATTCTTGACCTGAAGCCGCGCCGGATCCGCGTGAATACGATCAGCCCGGGTGCGACCCGCACGCCCGGTCTGCTCGATCTGGCTGGCGACGACGCCGCGCAACGCCAAGGTCTGGCCGATTACCTTGCCGCGCAGATCCCGCTGGCACGTCTCGGCGAGCCGGAGGAAATCGCAAGCGCTGCGCTGTTTCTTGCCTCCGACGACGCAAGCTTCGTGAATGGGGCCGAGCTGTTCGTCGACGGCGGTCAACAGCAGATCTGAACGAAACAGGCGTCGAGGCCGACGGCCCACATCGCGTGGCGCAGTCGGCCTCCTTTGGAGGCTGCATCGTGACTGAACATCGGCCCTTTACTTCATTGGGCACACTCTCGCGCGAGTGGCTGAGCGCTCGGTTGCATTTTCGCATCGGCAATCTTGGACAACTCGCGCATCGACCGCTGGGGCCATTGGTCGTCTGGAACGACGACGAAGTCGCGCCGCACTCTGGCTTCGGGCTTCATCCTCATCGCGATATTGAAATTGTCACGTGGGTACGTTCGGGCGCGGTCACGCACGAGGACGATGCGGGCAATCGCGCCCGTCTCGTGGTGGACAGCGTGCAAGCCATGCATGCCGGTACGGGCATTCATCACGCCGAGCGCAACGACGAAGACGCACCGGCGCGGATGTTTCAAATCTGGCTGCAGCCGCGTGCGCCAGGCGGGACGCCGCACTGGGCGATGGGGAGTTGTTCGAAGGCGCAACGCGACGGGCGGTTCGTGACCCTCGCGAGCGGTGATCCGGCCGACGTGCGAGCAGGTGCATTGCCGATCGATACCGATGCGCGCGTAAGGATCGCGACGCTGCGCGAAGGGCTATCGATGCGCGTTGCATTGGATTCACCGCAGGCGGCTTATTTCGTAACCGACCACGGTCGGATCGACATTGCGGGGGCACGGCTTGAACCGCGCGATGGCGCTCTCGTGACGGGCGAGTCCGAGGTTTTGATTAACGCGATCAGCGACACTGACGTCGTGATGGTCGAGCTGCTGGGCTGAGGTGAGTGATCTGGGTTCGCTCAAGCGATTGAATGCTTTCTCGCGTCGGAATCGCAATTGAGCTGCGAACCCGCGAATGGGCAGGTCTCGGTCGGATCACCTCTCAGCTTTCGTCCGGCGTGTCCATGCGCATGGGACGAGTGCCGATCTTCGCCCCGGTGACCTCATCCACGGCGACGGCTCTAATTTCGGTGCCCGTTTCCTTGTCGAAGAAACGGATTAGCTTGCCGCCACCCCGGTGTTGGCGCCCCCACTCACCAATCATGAACAGCACCGGCAGAAAGTCGCGACCGGCAGCGGTCAACAAATACTCCTCGCGTGGCGGGTGCTCCGAGTAGCGCCGCTTCTCCAGCAGCCCCTCCTCCGTCAGTGCCGCCAGCCGGCGGGTCAGCATCGTCGGCGCAATGCCCAGACTTTTCCGGAACTGGTCGAAGCGGGTAAGGCCGGCATGGGCGTCCCGCAGGATCAATATGCTCCACGCGTCTCCCGCGACGGCTAGGCTGCGCGCAATCGGGCAGGGGTTATTGCAACAATTTTGCTTGTCCATACTATTTTGATAGTGACTTAGTCTCAAATTGGTAGTATTGTTACTATCAATTCGATACTAACACTTTAGGGACTAGCAATCCACCCGGCACGGAGATTTCATTGATGAGCAGGAACAATTCAGGCGCCGCTCCGGTAGCCGGAGCATCTTCTCGCATCGGCGCCACCGTGACGGCGCGGCCGATGGGCAACGTGAAATGGAAAGATGTCCCGACCCGCGCGATTGACGTTGGCGGGGTGGCTTTCGCCTATCGGGAACTCGGCCCCGAATCCGGCGTGCCGATGATCCTCCTGCACCACCTGATGGCCGTACTCGACGACTGGGACCCACGTGTTATCGACGGCATCGCCGCTCAGCGTCGGGTGATCGCCTTCGACAATCGCGGGGTCGGCGCCTCGGGAGGATCGGTGCCACACACCATCGACGAAATGGGCCGCGATGCCATCGCGTTCATCCGTGCCCTGGGACTCGGCAAAGTCGATCTGCTCGGGTTCTCGATGGGTGGTGGCGTGGCGCAGACCGTGGCGCTGCAAGCACCCGATCTCGTTCGACGGGTGGTTCTCGCGGGCACAGGCCCACGGGGCGGCGGTGGCATCGACGAGGTCACCAAAGTCGCTGTGCTTGCTTACATCAAGGCGGCGTTGACATGGAGCGATGCGAGGAACTTCCTGTTTTTCCCCCGCACCCCAGCGGGAAAGCGCGCCGCGAGAGACTACGTCACCGGACTGAAGGCGCGGACCAAGGACCGCGATAAGGCGATCTCGCTTCAGGCTCGTCTTGCTCAACTCAAGGCAATTCGTCACTGGGGCTTGAGCACGCCCGACGATCTATCGGCCATCAAACAGCCTGTGTTCGTGGCAAACGGCGACAACGACCTGATGGTCGGCAGCAGCCTGTCGGCCGACTTGGCCCGGCGGCTGCCGAATGCCCGGCTCACGATTTACCCGGATTCCGGGCACGGAGGCGTTTTCCAGCATCACCTGGCCTTTGTGCCCGCGGTGCTGGACTTCCTCGCCGACTGAACCGAACAGATAAGAACGAAACGCCAAGGATGAAAAATCAAACCATGAAAGCACTCACCTTCAAGCGCTATGGCAAATCGCCCGAGATCGGGCTCGCCGAGGTACCCCGGCCCACGCTAAAGAGCGATGAACTGCTGGTACAGGTTCGCGCCGCCGGTCTGAACCCGATTGACAACATGATTCCGACCGGGACGTTCAAACCGGTTCTGCATTTTCAGTTTCCGGCCACACTGGGTAGCGACTTGGCTGGCGTGGTGACTGAAGTTGGCAGCAATGTGACCCGCTTCAAGCCAGGCGACGCCGTCTTCGCCAGCATCTTCGACATTGGTACAGGGTCGATTGCCGAATTCGCCGTCGTGCCGGAGAGCGCTGCAGCGCCGAAGCCGACCAATCTGGACTTCGTGCAAGCCGCGTCGATCCCGATGGTCGGCCTCACTTCGTGGCAAGCGTTGAAGGAACGCGCCAATCTTCAGACCGGCCAAAAGGTGTTCATTCCTGCGGGATCCGGCGGGATTGGCACATTTGCGATCCAGTTGGCGAAGCACCTTGGCGCCAAGGTGGGCACCACCGTCAGCACGGGCAACGTCGAACTGGTGCGTAGCCTCGGTGCAGACGAGGTGGTCGACTACAAGAAGCAGGAATTCGAGCACGTGCTGCGCGGCTATGACGCGGTGCTTGGCACCGTCAGAGGTGACGCGATTGAAAAATCCATCTCCATCCTCAAACCGGGAAGCAGGATCGTCTCGCTCATCGGCCCGCTGGACGCTGCATTCGCTCGTGCCAAGCGCTTGAACTTCGTTCTACGGTTCGTATTCGGAATGATGAGCCGCAAAATCATGCGTCTCACGAAAAGGCGGGATGTCACCTACTCATTTCTCTTCGTGCACCCCGACGGCGCCCAACTCACAGAAATCGGCAAACTTCTCGAAGCTCAGCGCATCAAGCCGGTGATCGACAAGGTGTTTCCGTTCGAGCAGGCCAAGCAGGCGCTTGAGTACCTCGCCCGAGGACGATCCAAGGGCAAGGTCGTGGTCAAGATGTGACGGGCGCTGTGTTTCCCTTCCCCACCACCAGCACAATTAATGCAAAGGAAAAATCCGTGACTACACGTCCGACCGTCCTCATCACCGGCGCCTCCAGCGGCATCGGCGCCACCTACGCCGAGCGCTTCGCCCGCCGTGGCCACGACCTCGTCCTTGTTGCGCGCGACAAGTCGCGCCTGGAAAAGCTGGCAATACGCTTGCATGAGGAAAGCAATGTGGCCGTCGAAGTGCTGCAAGCCGACCTTACAAGCCGCGCGGACTTGTCTGTGCTTGAAACTCGGCTGCGGAATGACGCGCGTATCGGCGTCTTGATCAACAACGCGGGCATGGCTCAATCGGGGGGCTTCCTGGAGCAATCCGCTGAGGCCATCGAACACCAGATCACGCTCAACACCACCGCGTTGACGCGGCTCGCTGCGGCGATCGCACCGCGCCTCGCGCAGTCCGGTACGGGTTCAATCGTCAACATTGGTTCGGTGGTTGGTTTCGCGCCCGAGTTCGGCATGTCGATCTACGGAGCGACCAAAGCCTTCGTTCTATTTTTGTCACAGGGTCTGCACCTGGAGCTGTCCCCGAAGGGCGTTTACGTGCAAGCGGTCCTGCCGGCATCGACGCGCACCGAGATTTGGGAGCGTGCCGGCATTGATATCAACACCCTCCCCGAGGTGATGGAAGTCGGCGAACTGGTCGATGCTGCACTGGTCGGTTTCGACCGTCGCGAGTTGGTCACGATACCTCCGCTTCATGTCGCCGAGCGCTGGGATGCGCTGGATGGTGCGCGTCAAGGGCTGGTGTCGGATATTCGACAGGCCCATGCGGCTGAACGATATCAGCCACAAGCCTTAGCGCCTCATCCAGATAGACTGAACGTGAACCCCACGCCAACGAAATTTCAATGAACAACATGTTATTCACGCCTACCCAGCTCGGCAGCCTGCCACTGAAGAACCGAATCGTCATGGCGCCGCTGACGCGCAGCCGGGCAATCGGCAACCTGCCCAATGAACTGATGGCGGAGTACTACCGCCTCCGAGCGGATGCCGGACTGATCATTACCGAAGGCACCTCGCCATCGCCCAACGGTCTGGGTTACCCACGCATCCCCGGACTGTTCAACGAAGCGCAGGTACAGGGCTGGCGACCGGTGACTGATGGCGTCCACCAAGCCGGCGGCAGGATTTTTGTTCAATTGATGCACACCGGGCGTGTCAGCCACCCCGCGAACATGCCGGCCGGCGCCGGCGTTTTGGCTCCGTCGCCAATCGCCGTTCCCGGCGAGATGTGGACCGACACCGACGGAATGCAGCCGCATCCCGTACCCCGCGAAATGAGCGAAGCGGATATTGCACAAAGCATCGCCGAATATGCGTCGTCGGCCAAACTGGCCATACAGGCAGGCTTCGATGGCGTCGAGCTGCATGCAGCCAACGGCTACCTGATTGACCAATTCCTCAATACGGCGTCCAATCAGCGCCACGACCGCTGGGGTGGTTCGGTGGAGAACCGCATCCGCTTCGCGGTCGAAGTCGCCAAGGCGACCGTCGCCGCCATTGGTGCAGAGCGCGTTGGCATACGCATCTCGCCGTACGGCGTCTTCAATGCCCAAACGCCGGATGCCGAGATGGATGACGTGTACCTGCGTCTGATCGACGAGTTGAATGCGCTCGGCCTACTCTATATCCACATCGTGGATCACAGCGCCATGGGGGCGCCTGAAGTCAGCCCTGAGTTAAAAGCCAAGCTCCGTGCCGCGTTCAACGGGCAATACATTCTCTCCGGTGGCTACGATGCTGCCCGAGCAGATACGGATCTCGACGCAGAGCGTGGCGATCTGGTGGCTTTTGGTCGCCCGTTTATCTCGAATCCGGATCTGGTAGCCAAGCTGAAGTCGGGGCAGGAATGGGTTGCACCTGATTTCGCTACCTTCTACACACCGGGAGAAAAGGGTTACACCGACTATTGAAAATCCGATTCTGGATAAGTTGACCGCTCTGGCCAACCTGCAGCCCATGGAAAGGGGCAATGACAGACGATTGGGCTGGACGTGACGGCAGGGCGGCTTTGGCACTGGTGGTTCGATCGCCACACGCGAGAACGGCTGGGCGGGCAACCGTCTATGCAACGCACGTGGCACCTTAACGACCGACCGACTCACGCCAGTCGAGGATCCTAGCCATTCCCACGGCAAATGTAGAAAAAGTGTCCAGCTTGCCGCACGTTTCGAACATCACGGCGACAGAAACGAAAAAGGGTTACAGGAAAATCACCTGTAACCCTTTAATTTTATTGATGGAGTGGATGAGAACCAAACTCACTACCTTCGCATTGCGAACGCGGTGGCACCTAGCAGCATCATTTGGCCATGATTCCACTGCGATTCCGGCCCCAAACTTGTTTCCGGAGCAGGCACATCGAGCGGTACCTCCCCTGCCTCGATAGGCCAATTGCAGAAACTCAGTCGCACAGTCGCAAAACTGTGGCGCCAGTCGCACTTACTCTGGCGCCCTACGTCTACTGACAACATCAGACATCAATATTCCCAGCCCGCAACGCATTCGACTCAATAAACGCGCGACGCGGCTCGACATCATCACCCATCAGTGTGGTGAAGATCCCATCCGCAGCGATTGCGTCTTCGATCTGCACGCGCAGCAAGCGGCGGACGGTCGGGTCCATCGTGGTGTCCCACAGTTGGGCCGCGTTCATCTCACCCAGCCCCTTATAACGCTGCTTCGAGACGTTGCGCTCCGCATCCGCCATCAGCCACTTCATCGCCGCCTTGAAGTTCGACACCGACTGTGACTTCTCGCCACGTCGAATCGTCGCCCCTTCACCGATCAAGCCCTTGAACGTCTCCGCCGTCTTCTGCAACTGCGCATAGTCCGCCGTTTGCAGGAAGCCCTGGTCGATCACGCTCAGCTTCACGTTGCCATGATGACGACGCTCCACACGCAGTGCCGCCACCGGCTCCGCATTCTCGACGTCTTCCATCACCGCCGTAATCGTGATCTCCGGTGCCAACGGATCGTCGCTCAGCGCCGCCTGCAACGCCGCAGCCGTGCGCTTCGCCGCTTCCTCGTTGTCCAGCTGGATCTCCACGCCTTCCGTCACCGCCGTCAACACCGACGCCTCGTAAATCCGGCTCAGACGATCGATTACGCCATCGGCCAACTGGTAGCTGCGCGTCAACTCGCCCAGCGCATCGCCAGCAATCGGCGCTGCCCCCGTCGACGGCGTCAGCTCGGCATTGTTCATCGCCAGCTTCAACATGTACTGCGCCAGCTCGCCTTCGTCCTTGATGTAACGCTCGTCCTTGTTGTGCTTGACCTTATACAGCGGCGGCTGCGCGATATACACGTAACCCCGCTCGATCAGCTCCGGCACCTGACGGTAGAAGAACGTCAGCAACAACGTGCGGATGTGCGCGCCGTCCACGTCAGCATCGGTCATGATGATGATGCGGTGATAACGCAGCTTGTCGATGTTGTAGTCGTCCTTGCCGATGCCGCAACCCAACGCGGTGATCAGCGTCACGATCTGCTCGCTCGAAATCAGCTTGTCGAAACGCGCCTTCTCAACGTTCAGCACCTTGCCGCGTAACGGCAAAATCGCCTGGAACTTACGGTCGCGCCCCTGCTTCGCCGATCCGCCCGCCGAGTCGCCCTCGACCACGTAGATCTCGCACAGCGCCGGATCCTTCTCCTGACAGTCCGCCAGCTTGCCCGGCAGACCCACGCCGTCGAGCACGCCCTTGCGACGCGTCATCTCGCGCGCCTTGCGCGCCGCATCGCGCGCCCGCGCCGCTTCAACGATCTTCGAGCAAATGATCTTCGCGTCGTTCGGCGTCTCCTGCAGGAATTCGTCGAGCGCCTTCGCCACGTACTCTTCCACCGGCGCACGCACTTCCGACGACACCAGCTTGTCCTTCGTCTGCGACGAGAACTTCGGCTCCGGCACCTTCACCGACAACACGCACGTCAAACCCTCGCGCATGTCGTCGCCAGTCGTCTCGACCTTGGCCTTCTTCGCCAGCTCGTTCTCGTCGATGTACTTGTTGATCACGCGCGTCATCGCCGCACGCAAACCGGTCAAGTGCGCGCCGCCATCTCGCTGCGGAATGTTGTTCGTGAAGCACAGCACCGTCTCGTTGTAGCTGTCGTTCCACTGCATCGCAACTTCCACGCCGATACCGTCGCGCTCGCCCGTGACGTGGAAGATCGTCGGATGCAAGACGGTCTTTGTCTTGTTGATGTACTCGACGAAGCCCTTCACGCCACCGCCAAACGCGAAATCGTCTTCCTTGCCCGTGCGCAGATCCGTCAGGCGAATACGCACACCGTTGTTCAGGAAGGACAGCTCGCGCATACGCTTGGCGAGAATGTCGTAATGAAATTCGACCTTGCCGAAGATCGTTTCGTCCGCGAGGAAGTGCACCTCGGTGCCACGCTTGTCGGTGTCGCCCAGCAGCTTCAGCGGCGACGTCTCAACGCCGTCAATCACCTCAAGCTCGCGGTTCTGCGGCACGCCCTGGTGGAACTCCATGAAGTGCTTCTTGCCGTCGCGACGCACGGTGAGCTTCAGGTATGTGGACAATGCGTTCACACACGACACGCCCACACCGTGCAAACCGCCCGACACCTTGTAGCTGTTCTGGTCGAACTTGCCGCCCGCGTGCAGTTCCGTCATCACGATTTCCGCCGCGCTGCGCTTCGGCTCGTGCTTGTCGTCGAACTTGATCCCCGTGGGAATGCCGCGACCGTTGTCCGTCACGGAAATCGAATTGTCCGCGTGAATGATCACGTGGATGTCGTCGCAGTAACCGGCAAGCGCCTCGTCGATCGAGTTGTCCAACACCTCGAATACCAGGTGATGCAGGCCCGTGCCGTCCGACGTGTCGCCAATGTACATGCCGGGACGCTTGCGCACAGCCTCCAGACCTTCAAGGATCTGGATGGAGGCTGCACCATAGCCGCTATCGGCCTGCTTTTGCTGTTCGCTCATGACAATCTTCCGGTTACTGCGTCATTAACTGACGAATTACTGCTTCATGACCTGCCCCCTCCGCGCGCCATCGGCGCCGCAAAGGCGGCTTATCCCGCAAAAGGATAATTCTCTAGAAACGCCAAAGGGGCGCTCGGCCCCTTCGCGCATGTAACGGCGCGTACGGCGGAATATCCGCTCAAATGCGCATCGGCATCACGACATACTTGAATTCGTCGTTGTCCGGCAAGGTGATCAACGCGCTCGAATTGGCATCGCCCAGACTCACCTTCACCTGTTCGACCTTGAGGTTCGACAACACGTCGAGCAGGTACGTCACGTTAAAGCCGATATCCACCGACTCGCCCGTGAAATCGATCTCGATCTCTTCCTGCGCTTCTTCGTTTTCCGTGTTGTTCGCGCTGATCTTCAACAGGTTGTCACTGACCAGGAAACGCACACCCTTGAATTTGTCGGACGTGACGATCGCCGCACGCTGCAACGAACGATGCAACTCTTCACGGCTGATGACGAAGCTCTTGTTATACCCCTTCGGGATCACGCGATTGAAATCGGGGAACTTGCCCTCGACCAGCTTCGATACCAATTCGACGTTCGCAAAGCAGAACTTGACCTGGCTCGGCGCCACGTCGATCTTCACCGGATCGTCGATGTCCTCGAGCAAACGCTGCAATTCGAGAATCGTCTTACGCGGAATGATGACTTCCTGACGCGCGAACTTTTCGCCGGCAATCGTCGTGTTGCAGTACGCCAGACGGTGACCGTCCGTTGCGACCGCTTCGATCTTCTCGCCCTCGACCACGAGCAGCATGCCGTTCAGGTAGTAACGGATGTCCTGCTGCGCCATCGCGAAGTGCACCATGCCCAACAGTTGGCGGAACGCACGCTGCGGCAGCGAGAAGCTCGCGGCGTAGTCCTTGGCCTCGGCCACCGTCGGGAAATCTTCCGCCGCCAACGTCTGCAACTGGAAACGGCTCTTGCCCGCCTGCACCGTCAGACGCTTGTCCGAGAGCGACAGCGCCACTTCGGCGTCGGGCATGTTGCGCAGAATGTCGAGCAGCTTGCGTGCCGCCACGGTCGTCGCCACGTCATCGGCGCCGGCACCGCAGTCGGCGGTGGTCGTGATCTGCAACTCAAGGTCGGTCGACAGGAAGGAAATGTCCTGTCCGTGCTTGCGAATGAGCAAATTGGCCAGGATCGGCAACGTGTGGCGACGCTCGACGATGCCACTCACAATTTGCAGCGGCCGCAGCAGATTGTCTCGTTGAGTTTTGACCAATTGCATATTTATCCTTCGTAGTAACTGTTAACGGGTGCCAGTTTCTGCTGAAAACCCGAAGATTCCCTTATCGATCAAGTGCTTGCAGAAGGGATAACAGGGCGGAAAACGCTGTGGACGAACCGGGGACGCTTTGTGCGCCGACCCGCTATTGTGCCCGAAAACGCCAGTTTCCCCCAAACCGCCCCCCGCTTATCCACAGGGATGCCGGCGACCCCGCCCGCCACCCCGCGCATCCGCCCGGCTTTACCCCTTGAGCGTCTGCTCCAGCACGTGCAACTCATGATTGAGCTGCGCATCCTTGCTGCGCTCTTCTGCGATCTTGCGTACCGCGTGCAGCACCGTCGTATGGTCGCGCCCGCCAAACAGTTCGCCGATTTCCGGCAGACTCTTCTGCGTCAGCTCCTTCGCCAGATACATGGCGATCTGCCGCGGTCGTGCAATATTGGCCGGGCGCTTTTTCGAATACATGTCCGCGACCTTGATATTGTAAAAATCGGCCACGGTCTTTTGGATGTTTTCGACAGAAATCTGACGATTCTGAACCGTCAGCAGATCTTTCAGCGCTTCCTTCGTCAGTTCGATGGTGATCTCGCGACCGTGGAACTTCGAGTAAGCCAGGATCTTGCGCAGCGCGCCTTCCAGCTCACGCACGTTCGAGCGCAGATGCTTGCCGACGAAGAACGCCACGTCCTCCGACAGCCCCACGCCCTCGACCTGCGCCTTCTTGATGAGAATGGCCACACGCATTTCCAGCTCGGGGGGCTCGATGGCCACCGTCAACCCGGAATCGAAGCGCGAAATCAGCCGGTCGTCGATGCCGGTGATCTCCTTCGGATACGTGTCGCTCGTGATGATCACCTGCGCACGGTTCGCGATAAGCGCCTCGAAGGCATAGAAGAATTCTTCCTGCGTACGACTCTTGCCCGAGAAGAACTGAATATCGTCGATCAGCAACAGATCGAGCGAGTGGTAGTAGCGCTTGAATTCGTCGAATGCCTTGCGCTGGTAGGCCTTGACCACGTCGGACACGTACTGCTCGGCATGGATGTACCGGATGCGCGGATTCTGCTTCTCGGCCAGCAACTGGTTGCCGATGGCGTGGATTAAGTGGGTCTTACCCAGGCCGACGCCGCCGTAAAGGAACAACGGGTTGTACGACGTGCCGGGATTGTTCGCGACCTGGATCGCCGCGGCGCGCGCGAGCTGATTCGACTTACCGGTCACGAAATTGTCGAAGGTCAGCACGGGATTGAGCTTCGAGCGCTCGTAGATCGACTCGACTTCTCCCAATTGCACCGGCTCTTGCGGCGTCACCCGCCAATTGCGGCGCACCGCGTCGGCCTCGCTCGCTTCCAGATCGGGGCGCTCACCGTCGAGCGACGCCGAATCGGCGCCACGACCGCCGTTCGCGGGAGCCTGCGACGCAGCCACGGCCGGATTCGCACGCGCGCCGCCAACGGGCGCCGGGGCAGGCGCCGCGCTCGGCGCAGGCGGGGGGGCGGGGGTCGACGAAGGCACGCGCATGCCAGCCTTCGGATCGAGCACAAACGTTACTTCGATCGGCGCATTCCAGAAGTCCGACGCCATGCTCTGGATTCGCCCGGAGAACTGGCTCTTCACCCAATCGAGCTTGAAGCGATTGGGTGCGCCGATCTTGAGCGTGCGCGCCTGTTCATCGAAGTCGAGCGGCGCCAGCGGTTTGATCCAGGTACGGAATTGCTGGGGCGTCAGCTCTTGTTCGAGACGTGTCGCGCAGTGTTGCCAGAAGTCATTCATGCAGGGCGTATCCAGGTGGCGCGGGCGCTCGTCCGACTCGTTCGGCCGACGCTCATGCCACCCACTATCCGATACATCAGACATGGGGGCAGAACGTCGCAAACCAAGCCGGCGATCCCGTTCCAGAGCAACGCTCGGACGGGCACGACCGGCCGGGGTCGAGTCAGACCGGCGGCGCATTGCAGGCACCCGGCAAACCACGAACCATGGCGCTGCGTTCGGGTTTTGCCTCGCGCGTACGGCCGGTGTCGGCGCGCGCAGACGACAAAACCCGGCGCGCTGTCCACATGGCGGCGTCACCGGTACTCTGCTGGGAAAAAAAATGATGGGGGATTTTACCGCCAAAGCGTTGGCAAAGCGAGTTATCCACAGGAATGCCCACAGCGCCGGCGTCTCCGGGCGGGCGGGCCGCGTTAACCCGCCTGACTTCGCGCCGTCCCTGCATAAATGCCCAGCAAATACGACGATTTGCCGCGACCGACGGGATATCTTCTTCGTCAGGTGTTTCCCTATCGGCAGAAATCAGCAATTCAAGCGATTTCAGCCATCATCGACCGCCGGAAGGCCGCTGGCTGGCGGATCTCCGCCGGCGACGGTGCCGGTCGCGTACCGGCGTATCGCATGTCATGGCTAACCTATTGACACACAACGGAAAAGCCGATTAAATAGCGGGTTCGTTAGAAAGATAACCGGATTCTATCCAACTCCCGACGGCTGGGCCGCGCGTGAAAGTCCTTGAATTTGCAGGTTTTCACGGTGTCCATGTGGCGTTTCACGATGCTGCTGCGCGGGAATTTTTTCACACAGTGAGTGCATCATGAAACGTACATTTCAGCCTTCCGTGACGCGCCGCAAGCGCACCCATGGCTTCCTGGTTCGCATGAAGACCCGTGGCGGCCGCAAGGTCATCGCCGCTCGTCGCGCCAAGGGCCGTAAGCGCCTGGCCGTCTAATCGCGGTTCTCGGTCGTACCGCGGTTTGCGCGTCAAATCCGCAAGGCGCGAAGTCCCGGCAATGGGGTTTCCCAAAGCTGCGCGACTTCTCAAAACGGATGAGTTTTCATCCGTTTTTAGTTTGCGTCCTTTGCGCCGCAGCGCGCACTTCGTGTTGTATATGCGTTGGCGCGAGTCTGCGCCGGACGCCCTTGTCGATATCGATGCCACGCCTCATGAGGGCCGCATCGGTATTGTCGTCGGTAAGAAGCACGCGCCCCGCGCGGTCACTCGCAACCTGATCAAGCGTCAGGCGCGCGAGATGTTTCGCCAGCGCCGCACCGCGCTGGCCGGCTGGGACTTCGTGCTGCGACTGACCCGGCGCTTCGACAAGGGAACGTACACGGCGGCGGCCGCGCCAGTGTTGAATACACTGTGCCAGGCCGAATTCGCGCAGCTCTTCGACGCGGCAGAGAAAGCCGCCCGCAAGCGCCGCACGACCGACGCCAAGACAGAAGGTAGTGAGTCCTACACGGTAGCGCCCGACCCCGGGCATGCGCCGCCCAACCGGCCACTTCGGCCGGACTGACAGGCGGAATCGAGATGCGAAGCGTGCTGTTGTTGCTCCTGCGCGGTTACAAGCTGGTGATCAGTCCCTGGCTGGGAAACCGTTGCCGCTTCCATCCGAGCTGCTCCGACTACGCACGCGAGGCCATCGTCGAACACGGTGCCGGTTACGGCACTTATCTCGCGGCCCGGCGTCTATGTCGCTGTCATCCGTTTCACCCCGGCGGCTTCGATCCTGTACCGCCGGCTCGACACGTCTGTCACGCTCCCGATAACACCGACCAAGGCGCCGCCGATACGGCCGCCGGAAGCGGTACGTCGAGAGCCAGACAGACGGTCTCGTCCGGGCCTGCGGCCGCATCGGCAGTTACGCGCCGCGCGCCGGGCCATTCCTGAGTTTCGTCCACCACGAGTTACCGCATGGACATCAAACGCACCGTTCTCTGGGTCATTTTCGCGCTGTCTGTCGTGATGCTTTTCGACAACTGGCAACGCGCCAATGGCCATTCGTCGCTGTTCTTCCCGACGCCCGAGGTCTCCGCCCCGGCCGCCAAGGGCGGAAGTCCGACGCCGGCCAACGACCTGCCACAAGGTGCCAACGCGGCGCCCGCGGCGGGGAGTGCCCCGGGCAACGCACCGGCCGCTGCCGCTGCGCAGAATGTCCGCATCACGACCGACGTCTATGACGCCGACATCAGCGCGCAAGGCGGCACCGTGTCGTTCCTGGCGCTCAAGCAATGGCCCGACGCCACCGAGGCCGACAAGCACGTGGTGTTGTTCGACAACACGCCGAGCCAGCAGTATTACGCTCGCACGGGTCTGATCGGCGGCGACTTCCCGAACCACAACGACATCTTCACGCAGGTGCCGGGCCCGACCACGATGACGGGCGACACACTGACCGTGAAGTTCGAATCGCCGGTCAAGGGCGGCCTGCAGTTGGTGCGTGCTTACACGTTCCATCGCGGCAGCTACGTGATCGACGTGTCGAACACGATCGTCAACAAGTCCGACGCCGCCATTCAGCCGACGCTGTACATGGAACTGGTGCGCGACGGCCGTGAGATCAGCGGCGCGAAGTTCTCGCACACGTTCACGGGCCCGACGGTCTACAGCAGCGACGAGAAGTTCCAGAAGATCACGTTCAGCGACATCGACAAGGACAAGGCGAAGTACGTCAAGCAGTCGAGCGATGGCTGGATCGGCATGGTGCAGCATTACTTCGCCACGGCCTGGATTCCGAAGGAAGGCGCCAAGCGCGACAACTACATCGGCAAGCTGGACAACGGCCTGTATCGCGTGGGCGTGAAAGAACCGCTCGCGAGCATTCCGGCCGGTGGCAGCGAGACGGTCGATGCGCGCTTGTTCGCCGGTCCGCAGGAAGAGCACATGCTCGAGCAGATTGCGCCCGGCCTGGAGCTGACGAAGGACTACGGTTACTTCACGATCCTCGCCAAGCCGCTGTTCTGGCTGCTCTCGAAGCTGCATGGGCTGATCGGCAACTGGGGTTGGGCGATCATTGCCGTGACCGTGATCATCAAGCTGGTGTTCTTCCCGCTGTCGGCCGCGAGCTACAAGTCGATGGCGCGCATGAAGGAAATCACGCCGCGGATGCAGGCACTGCGCGAACGCTACAAGAGCGATCCGCAGAAGATGAACGCGGCCCTGATGGAGCTGTACAAGACCGAGAAGGTCAATCCGTTCGGCGGCTGTATTCCGATCGTGATCCAGATTCCGGTGTTCATTGCCTTGTACTGGGTGCTGCTCTCGTCGGTGGAAATGCGCGGTGCGCCGTGGTTGGGCTGGATTCATGACCTCTCGACGCAGGATCCGTATTACATCCTGCCGGTGCTGATGGCCGTGTCGATGTTCATCCAGACGCGTTTGAACCCGACGCCGCCGGATCCGATGCAAGCCAAGATGATGATGTTCATGCCGCTCATCTTCTCGTTCATGTTCCTCTTCCTGCCCTCGGGCCTGGTGCTGTACTACGTGGTCAACAACTCGTTGTCGATTGCGCAGCAATGGTCGATCAACCGAATGCTCGGCAACAAGAAGGAAAAGAAGGCGGCCTGACGTATTCCGGTCCGACCGTCTGACTGACACAGCCGCCCGCGAGTCTCTCGCGGGCGGTTTTGTTTGGTGCATGTCAAAATAAGCCTCTGATTTTCAAAGAACCGTGCCATGAGCGCCACTGTCTCCGCCGTCCCGATTGCTGCCATTGCCACCGCCCCCGGACGCGGCGGGATCGGCGTGGTGCGGGTGTCCTTCGGCAAGCATCGCGGCGACGCCGTGCAGCGTGTGATCGCGCGTCTGGTCGGGCAGCCGCTCAAGCCGCGTCATGCGTCGTATCTGCCGTTTCTCGATGCCACCGGCGAGGCGCTCGATCGCGGCATCGCGCTGTACTTCCCCGGCCCGAATTCGTACACGGGCGAGGACGTGCTGGAGTTACAGGGTCACGGCGGACCAATCGTGCTGCAGCTGCTGTTGCAGCGGTGTCTCGATGAAGGGGCGGAACTGGGCGTGCGCCTGGCGACGCCGGGCGAATTTACGCATCGCGCGTTTCTGAACGACAAGCTCGATCTCGCGCAAGCGGAGGCCGTGGCCGATCTGATCGAAGCGAGCACCGAGGCTGCGGCGCGCTCGGCGAGCCGGTCGCTCGACGGCGCGTTCTCGCGCGAAATTCATTCCCTGGTGGATCTGGTGATTCATCTGCGCATGTTGGTCGAGGCGACGCTCGACTTCCCGGAAGAGGAAATCGACTTTCTGGAGGCAGCCGATGCCTTTGGGCAGCTCGAGCGGATTCGCGCGCAACTGGCGCGGGTGCTGTCGCAAGCGCGGCAGGGGGCGTTGCTGCGCGAGGGAATCAACGTGGTACTGGCGGGGCAGCCGAACGTGGGCAAGTCGTCGTTGCTCAACGCGCTGGCCGGTGCGGAGCTGGCCATCGTCACGCCGATTGCCGGGACCACACGCGACAAGGTGCAACAAACGATTCAGATCGACGGCATTCCGCTGCACATCATCGACACGGCGGGCTTGCGCGAAACGGAGGATGAAGTCGAGCGCATCGGCATTGCGCGTAGCTGGAGCGAGATCGCGAAGGCGGACGCCGTGCTGCATTTGCTCGACACGCGCACCGGCATGACGCCGGAAGACCAGGTCATCGCGAAGCAATTGCCGAAGCATGTGCCCATCGTGCGTGTGTACAACAAGACGGATCTGGCGGGCGAGCCGGCGACGGTGTTGCCGAAAGAGGGCGCGGCGCCGCTCGGCGTGCGGCTATCGGCAAAGGGCGGGCAGGGGATCGATCTGCTGCGCGCGGAGCTGCTCAAGATTGCCGGTTGGCAAGCGGGCAATGAAGGGGTGTTTCTGGCCCGTGAACGACATCTCTCGGCACTGCGCGCGGCGCGCGACCATATCGAGATGGCGGACGCACATGCTCGCCGCAACGCAAGCGCGCTCGATCTCTTCGCCGAGGAGTTGCGCCTCGCGCAGGAGCAACTCAGCACGATCACCGGCGAGTTCACATCGGACGATCTGCTCGGGGTGATTTTCAGCCGGTTTTGTATTGGGAAGTGATGGGGGCTTTGGGCGAGTTTTGTAAACAGGGCAATCGAATGACACAAACGGGGGAATCGCCAATTCAATACCCCCTTTCATCGGTTCATTGCGGAAAGCTGCGAGGGTTTCGCGGCAATGGATAAACTGACGCCGATATGGATGGAGTGGGGAGAATGACTTCATTCATGACCCTCACCGATGATCTCGTGCTGCAACCGCACCTTAATACGTATCGCTATGTGCCCCTGCCGGGTGGAGGCTTGGCAGCGACCAGCATCGCCACCATCGAGCGTCAGATGGATCCCATCGTCGTGCCGTCCCATAGAAAACGTAATGCTTTGAAACACTTCTCACAGGCGTCGTAATTGCTCCGTCGGGGCGACGGGCCTAGACTGGAAATCATCAACTCCCGGGCGGCGTTGCGTCTCGTCGGGTCACATTCCCCTCGTTGACGACACGCGTACGCGAGGCGGAATCCACCGCGCCCGGCGTTCGTATTTCGAGGTCAGTGTCGTGAAACGTCTTCCTGTTGTCCTCGGCTTTGGCGTCGTCGCCGTGGCCGCTGCCATGGCCAGCAGCAGCGCGCTCGCCTGGCATGGCGGCGGTGTGCGTGTCTGGGTCGGCCCCGGCTACTACCCGTACGGCTATCCCTACTATCCACCTGCGCCGTATTACGCCCCCCCCGTTGTCGTCGTTCCCAGCCAGCCGCAGCAGTACATCGAACAACCGCAACCCGGCGCCCAAGGCGACCCGTCCGGCGCGAACAGCGACACCTGGTACTACTGCGACAAGGCCGGCGCCTACTACCCCTACGTGAAAACGTGTCCGGCCGGATGGCGCGAAGTGCCCGCGCAACCGGCGTCGAACTGATCGGGAGACGCACCATGTCATTCGAATCGTCAGTCTCCCGAGCGCGTCATCGGTCGGTTGCCTCGCCTCAATCGCCCCAAGCAACGCCCGCCACCGGACGCAAGCGGCGCGCGCAACGTCTCACCGCGCCGCTGGCCATCGTCATCGCCGCCGCGACGCTCGCAGGATGCGCCGTGGTCCCCACCGGCCCGAGTCTCATGGCGTTACCCGGCACCGGTAAATCGTTCGACCAGTTCCGTCGCGACGATTTCAACTGCCGCCAATACGCCTCAGGCCAGAACGGCGGACTCGATACCGCCACCGCTGCCAACAACAGCGCCATCGGCAGCGCCGTCCTCGGCACGGCCATCGGCGCGGCCGCCGGCGCAGCCTTCGGCGGAAGCTCTGGCGCGGCCATCGGCGCCGGCGCGGGCCTGCTCACCGGGAGTGCCGTCGGCATGGGCAACGCGCAATCGTCTGCATACGTCACCCAAAGCCGCTATGATCAGGCCTACGTTCAGTGCATGTATGCGGCCGGCAATCGTGTCCCGGTTCGCGGCGACATGATGATGCCGCCCCAACCGGTGCAGCGCTATGCGCCACCGCCGCCACCGCCCCCGGGCTGGAAGCCCCCGCCCGGCAGCTACTGATTCCATAAAAATGACGTGATCCCGACGTCGCCCCGGCATGCGCTGTCGGCGACGTTGCATCGCTCTGCCCGAGACACTTGATGACCCACGATTCCACCGGCCAACGTACGCTCAACACGCCCGTGCTGCAAACCTCCCGCCGGGTGATTCTGCCCGCCATCATCGTCTCCGTCTGCGCCACGTTCATGCTGACGACGCACGCTCACGCACAGAACACCCCCTCAGCAGCCAACCCAGGCAATGCAACGACGTCGGCCGGCGCCAATGGCGCCACGGGATCGGGCGTCTTCAATCCGAGCGCCGACATCTCGCGCGCCATCTCCCACGACACCGCCGATACCGCCATCCAGAACAACTGGAACAGCATCATGCATCCGCCCGTGCAGGCCGAACCCCAAGAGAAACCGGCGGAGTCGCCCCGCCGCGGCCGTCGCGGCATCACCCCCGCCATCTCGACCAATTGACGGAACGAGCACCGCGCCAGCCTCACGCTTTTGCTGCCAGCGAGCGCGCCTCGTCAGAGCGTCGGGTGCCGCTCGCCCGCCCCCGGCCCAACTGGCGTTCGACCAGTAGCCCGTCTACTATGAGAATCATCAGCAGGATCCAACCTGTGGTGTTCTCATGCGACTCTTCCTTGCCCTGTGGCCTGGGTCAGGTGTACGTGCGCAGCTTCACGAGTGGGCCGCTTCAGCTCACGCGGAATGCGGCGGACGTGTACTGCGTGCCCAAACGCTGCACCTGACGCTGGCCTTTCTCGACGAAGTCGATCCCACCCGTCTGCCGGTACTGCTCGCGCTCATGCAACGCACGCCGCTCACGCCGTTCACGCTCACCTTCGACCATCTGGGCTATTGGGCCGATCGCAAGGTTGTCTGGGCTGGCGCGACCGGTGTGCCCGAGAGCCTCACCGCCACACGCGATGCACTCCTCTCGCAATGGCGCGCAACCGGCGCGCCCGTCGTCACGCAATCGTTTCGCCCGCATGTGACGCTGCTGCGCCATGCGCGGCGCGCGCCGTCCGATCTGAATCCCCGTCCGATCGTGTGGCATTGCGAGGGATATGCGCTCGTCCACTCGGTGCGCACGCCACGTGGCCCGCACTACCGCGTGCTCGCGCAACACCACGGCGGAGCGTCCGACGGCTTTAGCACGACCGCTCCCGAGAAATCGGCGATGCCAATAACGCAATACGGTATAGTCGGATGACGATGCATTGGCCGACCGGTTGGTGCATCGGTTTTTCGTCATTCGCAGGAGGCTCAAGTGCAAGTCGGATCGATCGTCAAATCCAATCACATCGCAGTGCCGCAGGGTGCCATGGGCATCGTCACCCGCGTGCTGGGCGACATGGCAATGGTGTGCTGGTATTCCGGCCAGCCCGGTGCATCGAAACAACTCAACACCGAACCGTTCTTCATCGCCGACCTGATCGAAACAGGCGATGTCATGCCTGTCGGAGGCAGCCCCATCCTGCACTGAACCGTGCGCGGCGCCGAAGGGCGCTCGCCCATCAATACGCCGGCCCGTCTTTTCGACGGGCCGGCGTTTCGCATTTCAGACGCATGCCACTGCGAGGTCAGACAGGTCCCGCGTGCTGACGCATGAGGGCGTCGAGGCGCGCCGCCATGCGCTCGCGCCGACGACGCGACGTACGATACAGCAGCACCGCCATCGCGAGCAGGACCACGCAGGCGATCAGGAACACGCCATACGGCAGCATGTCGCCATGCAGCCGCATGCTGATCTGCGCAGGCGTGGACGACGTGCAGATGATCGTGCCGGCGCGCATGCCCGTGTAGTGCATCCCGCAAACGGCCACCGCCATCACCAGCGACGCCAGCGCTCGTTGCAGACTCGTCTCGAGATGGAACGCCAGCCAGAGCGCCACGCTCGCCGCCACGATCGCGATGACCACCGACAGGGCGACGATGGCCGTATTCCATTCGAAATACGCCTGCGTGCGCACGGCGTTCATCCCCAGGTAGTGCATGCCCGCGACGCCCAAGCCGCCCGCCACGCCACCGATCACGCAGCGCACGGCATTGCGATAGGGCGCGCGCGCAACGTACCAGAGCGCCGCCCCCGAGACCACCACCGCCAACAGCAGACTGCCGAGCGTCGGCCATAGCGAATACGACACGGGAAATGGCATGCGCTGCGCGGCCATACCGATGAAATGCATGCCCCAGATGCCAATGCCCCCCAAGGCCAGGGCCGATACCACGAGATAGCCGACACTGATGCGGCCGTCGTCGTCGCGAATACGGGACGCGGCCACCAACGCCACATAGGCCCCCAGCGCCGAGATCACGAAGGAGAGCAGAACGAGGAATTCACTGTACTGAAGCGGAACGACGCTACCTGGCTGCATGGGCTGATCCTGTGATTTCGCAGTCGCCGGGGTGCCAAAAGCGCGGACGAGCGAACGGTAGTTGAGCCTGCACGACGACGCCCAGGGGGCCGCGACGTGGCTTCGCACACGTCGGACGTCAGCGGCGATTCAATCTCGACGGCCCGGCGACGTCAAGGGGCAAAAACGTCTTGCGTTCGCCAAACGAAGATCATTTGCCGCACGTCGATTACACCCAACGAAACAGTCTCGTCCCAAACCCTTACCGGGCGCGTGATCCGCGCAAACGCCCTCTGGTTGATCGGCCAATCGGCGCACATCCTGACGATTTAGAGCGCGAATTCCAAACCCTCGTCGCACACCATCGCCGTTCTGCGGCACCATCCGGGAATCACATTGGCCCGAGTCGCTGCGACCCGGCCAGCATTCCACGGAGACACTTCACATGGCCGACGCAGCCACCGCAAACGCCACCGCAGCGCCGCAGGGCGCGCCGTTGACCGGTACGCGACTGGCGATTCTCACGGTAGGCCTCGCGCTGGGTACCTTCATGGAGGTGCTCGACACGTCCATCGCGAACGTTGCGGTGCCCACCATTGCAGGCAGCGTCGGGGTATCGAACAGCCAGGGCACATGGGTCATCAGCTCTTACGCGGTGGCCGCGGCCATCGCGGTGCCTCTCACTGGGTGGCTGGCACGTCGCGTTGGGGAGGCGAAGCTGTTCGTGTCGTCGGTCGCGGCGTTCACCGTGGCGTCGATGTTGTGCGGTCTGGCGCCCAATATGGAGACGCTCGTCCTCTTCCGGCTGCTGCAGGGGCTCGTATCCGGCCCGATGGTGCCGCTCTCGCAAACCATCCTACTGCGCAGCTTCCCGGAAAAAAAACGCGGTCTTGCACTCGGCCTGTGGGCCATGACCGTGATCGTCGCGCCGATCTTCGGTCCCGTGGTGGGCGGATGGATCACCGACAACTACACCTGGCCATGGATCTTCTACATCAACGTGCCGGTCGGGATCTTCTCCGCCGTGTCCTGCTTCGTCCTGCTGCGCGGGCATGAGACGAAGACCCAGAAGCTGCCCATCGACCTGATCGGTCTCGCGCTGCTTGCTATCGGCGTGGGTTCGTTGCAGATGATGCTCGACCTCGGCAAGGACCGCGACTGGTTCAACAGCGGCTTGATCGTCACGCTCGCGCTCGCCGCGGCCATCTGCCTGTCGTTCCTGATTATCTGGGAGCTGACGTCCGACAAGCCCATCGTCGACCTCACGCTGTTCAAGGATCGCAACTTCGCGTTGGGCGTCGTGGTGATCTCGTTCGGCTTCATGACATTCTTCGCCTCGGTGGTCATCTTCCCGCTGTGGTTGCAAACGGTGATGGACTACACGGCAGGCAAGGCCGGGTTGGCAACGGCCCCCGTGGGCCTGCTGGCGCTGGTGCTCTCGCCGATCATCGGCCAGAACATGAACCGGCTGAACCTGCGCGCGGTGGCCTCGTTCGCGTTTGTCGTGTTCGCCGGCGTGTCGTTCTGGAATTCGCACTTCGCGTTAAATCTGTCGTTCGCGAAGGTGATCGAGCCCCGGCTCGTCCAGGGCATCGGCATTGCGTGCTTCTTCGTGCCGATGACGACCATCACGCTCTCGAGCATGTCCGACGAGCGCCTGGCGGCGGCGGCCGGCCTGTCGAACTTCTTCCGCACGCTCTCGGGCGCTATCGGCACAGCCGTGAGCACCACCCTGTGGGAGGACCGGGCGATCTACCATCACGCCCGGCTCGCCGAGAACCTCACGCCGTATTCCAACGCGACGACGAGCTATCTCGACCAACTGCGCCAAGGGCTGGGACTCGCGAACGGGACCGACTTCGGCGTGCTCAACGATCTCGTGACACGTCAATCGTTCATGCTGGCGACGAACGACATCTTTCATCTGTCGGGATATGTCTTTCTCGCCATGGCGGTGCTCGTCTGGCTGACTCGACCGAAGCGCGGGGCCCAGGCGGCGGTCGGGCACTGACGCGGGCGCCCCGTGACGACCCCGCCCCCCCCCGTCGCAACGCGACACCGCAATCGTTCCAGAAAAGCAACACTACGTCTCCGCTTCGCGGCTTCTGGCTGTGACCGCCGGACGCTACCATGCGGTATTGCGACTATTTGCCGACAGGGATCCTGCATGCTGTTCGATCTGATCGCCCGCTACGGGCTCTGGCTGGTCTTTCTGAATATCTTCGGACAGGCATTGGGGCTGCCGTTGCCGGCCTATCCCACACTCATTGTCACGGCGTCGACATCGCTGTTCCCGGCGCCGCTGATCGTCGCGCTGGCGATCGGCGCCGCGCTGCTGGGCGACGCGCTCTGGTTTCTTGCCGGACGCCGCTATGGTCACCATATCTTGCGGCTGATGTGTCGCCTGTCGATCTCGCCCGATACGTGTGTGAGCCGCACGGAGGGTGCGATGGGCCGCCACGGCGTGCGCGTCTTGATGTTTGCCCGCTTCGTGCCGGGACTCTCGGCGCTGTCGGTGCCGATGGCCGGTGCGCTGGGGGTGTCGTGGCGCACGTTCTTGATGTACGACGCAATCGGCGCTTTGGTCTGGTCGGGTGTCGCCGTGGCGCTCGGCGTGGGCTTCGCCTCGCACATCGTCGCCCTGCTCGACACCTTCGACACGCTCGGCCGCGGCGTGCTGTGGCTGATCGTGCTCGTTTTCGCGCTGTATCTGCTCAACCGCTGGCTCAATCGATACCGTCTGCTGCGCTCGCTACGCATGGCGCGCATTGGCGTTCAGACGTTGGAAAGCTGGATGAAAGACGACGTCACGCCCGTTGTGATCGACGTGCGCTCCGCCGCACTTCGGGCGGTCGATCCGTTCACGATCCCCGGAGCGCTGGCCATCGCCCCGAGCGAAATCGAGGAAAAGTTGCGAGATGTACCGCGCGATCGCCGCATCGTCGTGTTTTGCGCGTGCCCGAATGAAGTATCGGCCGCGCGCCTGGCGCAGCGCCTGCGTCAGCAGGGCTTCGCGGAAGTTCGTCCGTTGCTCGGTGGACTCGATGCCTGGCGCAATGCCGGCTACACCGTCGACAAGATCGATGGCATTGAATCGCTCGTCCCAGCCAACTGATCTTTCCCCGTTCGCGCGAACCATTGCGCACAATTGAATGACGCGCGCTTACCCAAAGGGAAGCGCGCGTTTCGCTTGAGATCAAGCGTCGTTCAGGGTGTCTTTGAGCTGAAGAAGCAGCGTGCGCAAGGTCTTTTGCGCGGCATCGGACTGCCCCGTGGCCGCCTGTATTTGCGCGGGCACCTGACGCGCGTCACGACGCAGACTCACCCCTCGTGGCGTAAGATCGATGAACACCTGACGTTCATCCACTTCGCCTCGTCGACGCGTCAAAAGCCCCATGGATTCGAGTCGTTTCAGCAGCGGCGTCAGCGTGCCGGAGTCGAGTCCGAGGCGCGCACCAAGCTGATTGACGGCAATGTCGTCCTGCTCCCAAAGCACGAGCATCGCCAGGTATTGCGAATACGTTAGGCCCAGTCTATCGAGCACCGGCTTATAGGCTTTCGTCATGGCAAGCGATGCCGAGTACAGCGCGAAACCCAACTGATCTTCCAGGCGCACGGGTGTTTTTTGTGCGGCTTTTTTGTTCACTGCCATTCGTAGACGACTTTTCAAATCCAATTCAATTGCGCGCCATTCTATTTCACCGCGTGGAATGTGGCCAGGTGCAATGACACGTCGCCTTACGTGCCGCACCAGGCGTTTCGGTGGAACGGCACCGGCCCCACCGTTGCGAGTGAAGGTGCGACGACAGGGTAGGTATATCGAGCGTCGGGCGGCCGCGCCGACCGTTTGTCGCGCGGCGCCGCCTTCGGACGATGTCGTTGTCGGCGGCAACCGTCACGGGAAACGGTCACGCGCATCCGTTCAAATGCGTTTGCAGCCTCGAAATTTACCTTTATCTGAATAACGCTCAGATAATCTCCGCGTCGGTCGCGGCCTCTACTCGCGATCGCTTTGAAAAAGTCGAAATCGGCAAATCGATGCGCGCGACACTGACATTCGATTCGGATGATCAATTCTCCGTCATCAACGCCCAAAACCCCATTTCCTGAGCATTACTCAGTTTTGTTGCGTTAACCCGCCGTCCAGCGGCGCGCTTTCAAAAATGAGCGTCGCTCGATACCATGAGACCCAATTCCGATCTCGACTGTCTTTTATCCGTGTCAGCAGTATCTGCCTGGGCGAAATCGCCCATTGTTGTATGGGTGCGGCGTCAGTTCGCCCCGAATACCCTGCAAATCACGTTGCTGCTTGCCGGCATCGTCGGTCTGCTGGGGGCGTTAGCCACCGTGGCGTTTCGCGAAGCGCTCTCGGGATTGCAATTTCTCCTCGCCGGCCACCGCAGCGGCATGGTCGAGCTGGCGCAAGGCCTGAACTGGTGGCAACGCCTGCTGCTGCCGACCACCGGCGGCCTGATCGCCGGGCTGATCCTGCAGTTCGCCACGTTGTGGGTGCCGAAGAAGGGCTCCGACGACTACATGGAAGCCATTGCCATCGGCACCGGCGTGCTGAGCCTGCGCCAGACCCTGGTCAAAAGCTTGTCGTCGCTGTGCTCGGTGGCCTCGGGCGCGTCGATCGGCCGGGAAGGGCCTATGGTGCAACTCGCCGCAATGTTCGCGTCGCTCGTCGGCCGCATGCTCGCCTTCCCGCCCGAGCGCTTGCGCCTGCTCGTCGCTTGCGGGGCGACGGCCGGTATCACGTCGGCGTATAACGCGCCGATCGCGGGCGCGCTGTTCATCTCCGAAATCGTCTACGGCTCGATTTCAACCGCAACGCTCGGCCCGCTGGTCGTCGCCTCAGTCATCGCGAATATCGTCATCCGTCAGTTTCTCGGCTACGAAGCGGTCTACCAGATGCCTCGCTTCGATTTCGTTTCCGGCTGGGAAGTCTTTTTCTACGTCGGCCTCGGCATTCTCGCCGGCGTACTCGCGCCGCTGTTCCTGCGCCTGCTCGACACCGCCAAGCATCGTTTCAGCGCGCTACCCGTGCCGCTGTTCCTGCGCCTCACACTTGGCGGCTTCATCGTGGGGATACTGTCGCTGAAGGTGCCGCACGTCTGGGGTAACGGCTACAGCGTGGTCAACTCGATCCTGCACACGCATTGGGCATGGCAAGCGCTCGCAATGGTGCTGGTGTTCAAGGTGCTGGCGACCGCATCGTCGGCGGGCTCCGGCGCCGTGGGTGGCGTGTTCACGCCAACGCTCTTCGTCGGTGCCGCGCTCGGCAGCCTCTATGGCATCGCGATGAATGCGCTCGCGCCTGCCGCCGCCTCGGTGGCGAGCAGCTACGCCGTGGTCGGCATGGGAGCGTTCCTTGCGGCAACGACCTATGCGCCGCTGATGTCGATTCTGATGATCTTCGAGATGACGCTGAGTTATCAGGTCGTGCTGCCGCTGATGTTGGCGTGCGTGACGGCCTACATCACAGCTCACACATTACGCGCGGATTCCGTCTACGCAAAATCGCTGCGCCGCAATCAGGTGGCAGGCCGATGGCTGTCGATGACCGGCGAGGGCAGCGAGATGCGCCTGTCGTCGCTGGCGACGGACAACGACGCCGTCGTCAACGACGCCATGACCTCGGAAGCCCTCGGCGAGCGCTTTATCGCCACCGGCTATCGCAACCTCGTCGTCCGCGACCAGGACGGCCGTCTTGTCGGAACACTCGACGCCGCACGCTGGTGGCGGCGGCAGGCCACCGGCGAACCCGCTGTCTGGACGGAGGTGATCGTGCCGTGCAAAGCGCTCGATGGCGAGATGACGCTGGTCGGCGCGCTGCGCGCCGTCGGCAAGCTGCACGTCGACTGGGTACCCGTGGCGAACGAGGCGGGCGAATGGTTGGGCGTGGTGTCGCTACCGGGACTCATCGAGATCGTGACAGAAGAGCGGGGCGGCGAATGAAGCGTCGCGCAGGCGCCAGTCCCATCATGCCGGCAGAACCGGCGACCGGCGCGGACGGCACCCCCTGTTCGGCAGTCTTCGACGAGGCCTATCACCGCACTGACGACGCGCTCGGTCAGGTGCGACATACCTTTCTGGGCGGCAACCGTCTGCCCGAACGCTGGCGCGGTCGCGAGGCTTTCGTGATCGTCGAGACCGGCTTCGGCCTGGGTCTGAATTTCCTGGCAACGTGGGCCGCCTGGCGGGACGATCCGCAACGGCCCGCGCGGCTGCATTTCGTGTCGGTGGAGAAGTTTCCGTTCCGGGTGCAGGATTTACGGCATTGTCTCGAGGCGATGCTCGTTCTGCCCGGCATGACGCAACTCGCGCCTCTGGTACAGAAGCTGTGCGACGTCTGGCCAGGCCCCGTGGCAGGCTGGCACCGGCTGGAGCCGGCGCCCGGCGTGGTCCTGAGCGTCGGTTTCGGCGACTTCTTCGATCTGATGCCGTCGCTGCGAGCCGGCGCGGACGCGTTTTATCTCGACGGTTTCACGCCTGAAAAAAACGCCGATCTGTGGACGCCTAACGTCTTCAAGACGCTTGGCCGTCTGGCACGTGACGGGGCCACGCTGGCGACGCATACCGCCGTCGAAGCGGTACGACGTGATCTCATCGGCGCGGGTTTCCAAGTCGCCCCGCGTGCCGGACACGGCGGCAAGCCGGACGTGCTTGCGGGCGATTACGCGCCGCCTTATCGCATGCGGCGTTACGATCCGCCCACCGTGCCCCCGCAGCGCGCCCGTGAGGCGATTGTGGTCGGCGCGGGAATGGCGGGGGCGGCGATGGTGCGGCGTCTTGTCGCCCGCGGCTGGCGGGTGCGCCTGTTCGAACGGGCACAAGCGCCTGGCACGGCGGCGTCGGGCAACCCGGCGGGGGTCTTTCATCCGCAACTCTCGGTTGACGATAACGTGCTGTCTCGCTTGACGCGGGCGGGCTTTCTGTACTCACTCTCGCAGTGGAGAACGCTGCCGGGTGGACTGCCCGGGCATGCCGACGGCTTGCTCCAGGTTGCCACGGACGACGATCAGGCGCACGCGTTGCAGCAACTCATAGCGGCGCACCGGTATCCGCAGACGTACGCGAAGTGGGTTGATGCGGCGCAAGCATCGGCGCTTGCCGGCGAAACGCTCGCGCGCGGCGGCGTCTGGTTTCCGGAAGGCGGCTGGCTGGCGCCGGCGATGCTCTGCCGGGCCGAATTGGTTGCTGCCGGGCCGTTGCTCGATGCCCGCTACGGCGTGAACGTGGAACGGCTCGAACGCTGCAATGGCCGCTGGACCGCGATCGACGAAGCGGGTCACGTGTTGGCCGAGGCCGACGCCATCGTTGTGACGGCCGCAGACATCTCCCAGAAACTGCTCGCGCCGTACCTCGCGCCCGAGTTTTTGCCCGTCAAACGGGTGCGCGGGCAATTGACGTTCCTGCCCCCCGACATGTTGACCGACCTGCGCGTGCCGGTCTGCGGAGACGGTTACGTAACGCCGTCGTCGCTGGGGGGCACTGGGCCCATCACAGGTGCGACCTACGGCTTCGACGACCCGGCCGAGGCCATACGCGTCACCGATCACCAGGCCAATCTGCGTCGGCTTGCCGCGCTGTTGCCAGCCCATGCGAGCACGCTCGGCGATGGTGGGCTGGCGAGCGAGCACGCCGCCGCCGAATTGGGCGGGCGCACGGCGTTTCGCTCCATGGTGCCCGACCGCCTGCCGATGGCGGGGCAACTGCCTGACATGGCCATTCTCGACACGCAACGTCAACAGCTGGGCGGCGGGCATCTCCGAGATCTGCCGCGCCTTGACGGCCTGTATGCCAGCTTCGCGTTCGGCTCTCGGGGCCTGGTGTTCGCGTCGTTGTGCGCGGAGCTGGTCGCCAGTCAGATCGAGGGCGAACCGTGGCCGGTCGGCAGCGATCTGGCCGACGCCATCGACCCGGCGCGATACCTGATGCACTGGCTGCGCAAAGGCTGACAACGCGCGTGCCCCAACAGGCACGCCGGCTTCGCGCGCCGTCGGGCTTGGCCGGATCCTTCGCTCGCCGCCCCCGCGACCCGCGACCTCGCTATCTCCCATCGACGTTTCCCACGTTCCTTCATGACGCGCGGCCCACGCCCGCCTGCCGTCGTTCTCCGAAAATACACGGGGATTCAATAAATCGAATCTGACCCTATAGCGACGGTAACCCCGCCCCATGCGGGGGCGGCGCCCCTTCGGGGCTTGCCCCCGTAACTCCCGGCTGAAGGGCCATATCCCGCCTCCAAGGTGCGCCGTCCCCACCGTTCGGCATCGGGATGAAATGGGTTTGTGCCAGGTCAAACCTCCTGCCATCGAGACGCCCGTTTGGAAGCGTCGGAAACCGAGTGTGGCAAAATGGGCCCAACCCTTCGGGTTCGTCGTGCATTTGTTCTTAATCTGCAACCCCGCGCGCGACTTTCTTTCCTTTCCACCACTTGATGCGCCGTCAAGCGGCGCAAAGCGAGCATTAATGACGTCGGAACTGTCCCTCTTTCCGGGCTGGCCGCCGACGCCCGATCCCGTTTTCTTCGCTGGGCTGGCATTGGTTTTTGCCGGACTCGCGGGGGAAATCTGTTTCCGGAGACTGCGCCTGCCGCGGATCACCGGTTACGCCGTGGTCGGGCTGGTCGGCGGTACCCTGGGTCTTTCCTCGATGCTGGACGCGCAGACGAGCGCGGCCATCCGGCTGCTGATCGATCTGGCGCTGGGTTTGTTGCTGTTCGAACTGGGCAGCCGCCTCAACCTGAAATGGATGCGGGCCAACCCTTGGATCATCGTTACCAGCGCGCTCGAAGCTTTGCTCACCTTCGTGGCGGTCTATGCCGTGCTGTGGGTGTTCGGGGTGGCGCCGCTGAGCGCAGTGCTCATCGCCGCCATCAGCATGGCGACCTCGCCGGCCGTGGTGATCCAGCTCAAGAACGAGCTGCGTGCCGAGGGGCAGGTAACGGAGCGTTTGCTGGCCCTGGCGGCGCTTAACAGCGTGTACGCGGTCGTCGCGGTGAAGCTTGTCTACGGATGGATGCACCAGGCGTATCACTCGAGCGTGTGGGTCGTCCTGTTTCATCCTTTGTACCTGCTCATTGGCTCGATCGTGCTGGCGTTCGTACTGGCCAAGGCGTGCAATCTGATCTTTCGCAAGTTCGGTAGCCAGGACCAGCATGCTTTCGTGATTCTCATCGGCCTGATCATGCTGATGGTCGCGCTGGTGCATATGCTCAAGTTACCGAACTCGCTCACATTGCTGCTTGCCGGGATCATTTTCCGAAATCTGGATGAGCGTCCGCAGCTTTGGCCCGCGTACTTCGGCACGGCCGGCTGGTTGCTTGCGGTGGTGCTCTTCGTGCTGACGTCGCTGGCGTTCCGGTGGGAATACGTCGTGATCGGCGGTCTGGCCGCGGCAGCCATCATCGTGGTGCGCGGCATCGCCAAGGTGGTGGGCACGGTCGCCGTCGCCCATCAGGCGGGGATCAGTTACAAGCAGGCCGTCGCGCTCGGGTTGTCGTTGTGCCCGATGGCCAGTCTCGCGTTCGTACTCGTTGCCGACACGTACGACATTTACCCGCAGTTCGACCCGACGCTCAAGGCCGTGGTGATGTGCACGGTCGCAGCACTGCAACTGGTCGCGCCGCTGGTGGTTTATTGGGCGTTGGCCCTGGTCGGTGAACGGAAGGATTAAACCATGTCATTAGAAGCATTCATTCCCTCGAAGCCGTGCACTTTCGGTGTGGAGCTGGAGATGCAGATCGTCAATCGCCACGATTACGATCTGACCAAAGCCGCCGCCGATCTGATGCGGCTCGTGGCCAAGGAGACACACCCGGGCGAGATCAAGCCAGAGATGACGGAAAGCATGATCGAGCTGTCGACGGACATCTGCCATCGACATAGCGATGCCGTCGCGCAGCTGGGCCGGGTTCGAGACGTGCTGGTGGCGGCGAGCGAGCAGCTCAACGTTGGCTTGTGCGGCGGCGGCACCCATGCCTTTCAGCGCTGGAGCGAACGTACGATCTATGATTCGCCACGTTTTCACTTCCTGTCCGAGTTATACGGCTACCTGGCCAAGCAGTTCACGGTCTTCGGCCAGCACGTGCACATCGGCTGCCCGGATCCGGACAGCGCCTTGTACCTGCTGCACGCCATGTCGCGCTATATCCCGCACTTCATCGCGCTATCGGCCTCATCGCCCTATGTGCAAGGTGTCGACACGGGCTTCCACTCGGCACGTCTGAACTCGGTGTTCGCGTTCCCACTCTCGGGCCGCGCGCCATTCGTGCTGAAGTGGGAAGACTTCGAGACGTACTTCGACAAGATGGTGAAAACCGGCGTCGTCGAGAGCATGAAGGACTTCTACTGGGATATTCGGCCGAAACCGGGTTTTGGGACGATCGAAGTGCGAGTCATGGATACCCCCTTATCGGTCGGCCGCGCGGCCGCTATCGCCTGTTACATCCAGTCCCTGGCCCGTTATCTGCTCGAGGAGCGTCCGTTCGTGCTGAGCGAGGACGATTACCTCGTCTACACGTTCAATCGCTTCGAAGCTTGCCGCTTTGGGCTGGAAGGGGCTTACGTCGATCCTCAGACCGGCGAGCGCACCACATTGGGGCATCACATCATGCGGACGCTGGAGATCATCAAGCCGCACGCGGCGGTGCTGGAGGCCGAAGCAGCCTGCGAAGAAGTCCGTCAGCTTGTCGCATCCGGCAAGAACGACGCTGTTTGGCTGCGCGACGTCCACGGGGAAGCCAAGTCACTCAACGAAATGGTTCGCCAACAATGCTTGCGATGGGCCGCATGAACTGAGGCCTTGGCCGACGGGCCGGACTGGGTACCGTCGGTCTCTGGACGCGATCGTTGTTATGCGATCGGTGTGAGGAACCCCGCCTTGGCGGGGTTTTTTCTTGCCCGTACGTTTTGCAACCGTCCAGCACGCGCTACCGGGCAGCAAACGTTTCCGCTTAGTCCCACCCACGACGCGCCGTGTCCCGGCGCCGTTGGCCGAATCGTGCATCGCAAGCGATGCGTTTTCCACGATTCAGGCTGAGCGCGTTTTGCCGATTTTGCGTCGCCCATAGCAAGGTTTTAAGGTTTTAATAGGTTTACTGTATGTATACATAGTAGTAGTTAACAAAGGCGGCCCACTCCTGTGGATAACCACAGTTAACGTTGAGTAAACAGAAAGTTGCCCGAATGAGAACTGGATGGAAAAACAGCGGGTATCCCAAGAACAACTCGGAACAGTTTTTGGCCTTGTGGAAAGATTCGCGAGTTATCCCGAACCCATGCACAACCAGTCCGACAGGTTATCCAGAAAGTTATCCACAGGCGCCTAAATATTGTGCAGGACACCCTCGAAAACGGGGTTTTGTGGATAATTTTGACGTTCCTGCGTTAGCCGAACGGTTCGCGGATACAATCTCGCCACTTTGAAATGTGACTTGGCGTGCGTGGTGCAAGAAGTGAAAGATGCTGGTTTTGCTGAATGTAACGAGCGAGATCGTTGGTACTGTCAAATTCTTCAATTCGCGTGTCCGGAAGGGGCCTCCTGCGGACACGTTGCCCCGCACTTCCCTCCAGTTTCCTGCGCAGCACCTCCCTCGCCGATTGGCGATTTACGGTCGCGTTTCAAATGATTCGCATGTCGTTGGACGTTTGCTACGAAACGCAGGGCATCGGGTACGCTCACGCCGCATGTCGGATGGCGCCGAAATGTCTCGAAAATCGAGTGGATTTTCACAAGATCGTTGTCCGCGATGGTGGCCCGTGGGTGGGATCGCTAAGGTCTGCGAGCCATGTCTGGCGAGGCTTTGCCGATGTGCGCGGCGATCGTGCGGGATGCGAGGCGGTTCCCAACGGCCGCTGCGGGCGACGCCTGCTCGATCTGCCGTGTAATTGGCATGGGATGCGAAATGTTTTTCCCAATTTGATCCTTCGCAAAGCGAGTGCGCAGGACACCAATATTTTGTAAACATCTTGAGTAGGATTTGGGAGATCAGTACAAGAACTGATACGCCAAAATCAAACTCAGAACACACAATGGAATCGTGGTGGGGCGGTGGGTTCAACAGCGACTTGCCGTCGCGTATCGACACGGAAGTGGCTTAGGGTTTCCCCCGGGCGGGGCGCCGACATGGATGCAAGGCAATGACGAGACGTGTGATGCACCGCCCGTAAGTTCATTTGACAAGCTGTTTTACTGACGTATAGTTTTTAGAAATCCTAACGAAAATCATGGCTACTCCGACCCCACTAGATGAAGCGCTGCCCAAGCGCGTGACAGCCGGTTTGTTGCGCATGGGAACCGCGTTACGGAGCCACGCCTGGGAGGGCGCGGCAATGGCTGGATTGACGCCGACGCAGGGCGAGATTCTGACGCTCTTGCTCTCGCGTGGCGTGCCGATGCGATTGGGCGAGATTGCGGAGGATGCCGCACTCACATCGGCCACGGTCAGCGAGGCCGTAAGCACGTTGGAAAACAAGGGTCTGGTCGAGAAGCGTCGCGATGCGAACGACGGCCGTGCCCTGGCGCTGCGTCTGACTGCGCGCGGCAAGACGGCAGCAAAAAAGGCGTCGCAATGGCCGAACTTCCTGACCACGGCGTCGGAATCGCTGGGCGAGAAGGAATGTGCCCAACTCTACCGAACGCTCGTCAAGCTGATCTTCACGATGCAGGAGCGGGGCGACGTACCACCGCAACGCATGTGCCTGACGTGCAGCCACTTCGAAGTCTCGGCGCGCGGCAAAGGCCAATACCACTGCGATCACTTCAATGTGACGTACGACGATTCGCGCCTGCCGCTGGACTGCAACGCGCATGAGGACGCCGACATCGCCATGCAGCGCAAAGTCTGGAAGCTGTATAGCAAAACCTGAGCGGCTGACCGGCATTCGTCACGCGCAGGCGGCGCGAGCCAGGGGGAGAACGTCATTCGGTACCGGGTGACGTTTTTTTTCGTCGACGCTTGTCACGCACATGAGTGTCGCCTGCCTGTACACTGCGCTTTTTTGCATCCACGAAACCTCATCGCACAGAGATGGCAGCCAAGCGCAGAATCGAAGTCAGGAAGTCCGGCGTCCACGGTAAGGGGGTGTACGCGCTCAAGCGTCTCAAGAAAGGGGATCGCGTGATCGAGTACAAGGGCGAGATCATTTCGTGGCGTGAGGCCTTGCGCCGCCATCCTCACGATCCGGCCCACCCGACGCACACCTTCTACTTCAGTCTGGAAGACGGACGATGCATCGACGGCAAGGTCGACGGCAACAACGCCCGCTGGATCAACCACGCCTGCTCACCCAACTGCGAAGCGCGTGAAGAGGGCGAACATGTCTATATCTATGCCGTGCGCGACATCGAGCCTGGCGAAGAGTTGTTTTACGACTACGGTCTGGTGATCGACGCGCGCTACACGGCAAAACTGAAACGCGAATACGCTTGCCACTGCGGTACCAAGGCGTGCCGTGGCACGCTGCTCGCACCGAAGCGCTGAACGCGTCGGGCGTTACCCGCGGCAGCAAGCGCGCAGCGGCAGGTCAGTTGGAGGCGCGATCGCCTGCGAACTGGTCGATGGCCACGGCCAGATCGACATCGCGTTGGGTCAGGCCGTCGGCGTCGTGCGTCGAGAGGGTGATGTCTACCCGGTTATAGACGTTGAACCACTCTGGATGGTGGTTCATCTTCTCGGCCTTGAGCGCGACCTGAGCCATGAAGCCGAAGGCCTCATTGAAGTCGTGGAATGTGAAGCTGCGCTGGATGGCGTCGCGTCCGACCACCTGGTGCCACTCTGGCAGCACTTCGGTCAGGCTGGCGCGTGCCTCGGAGGAGAGTCGTGTTGTCATGGCATTCCTTTCAAAGCGTTCAGTGCAAATCGGGCCAACGGGCATGCACCGACGCCGGCATGGCGTCAGTGATGGCTGCGTACGGTTGTCAGGAGGGTTGTCGGCTGGGCCGCACGCAGCGCCCACGAAGCGGCAGGGTTGCCGGTTCATGCGACCTATTGTTTCACAGGCGAGCTGGGCGTGTGCGTGAGCCCTGTCCTATAACGCGAAGGGTCGGGACATAAGACCGGGCGCCAGGAGGCGTCGAACGACAGGCCGCGGCGCGACCCGGGGCCTGCCAGACCGTGCATCATGCCGGCAACAGGATAGGTGTGTCGTCGGTATGGCGGGCGTTGGCCTCGAATGCCGGCTGCTCGGCAAACGTTTTGAACAGCGTGGGCAGGTCGGCACGCATGGCGTCGAACAGTTGGGCGAAGTCGTCGATCACGAAGTACGTCTGCTGGAATGTGTCGATGCGGTATTGCGTGCGCAGTACCCGCTCGAGCGAAAATCCGAGCCGATTCGGCGCGCGCGAGGTCAGCGAGAAGTCGGTTTCGCCGCGGCTCGAGACAATTCCGGCGCCATAGATGCGCAGGCCGTCGCCGTCGCGCATCAGGCCGAATTCGACGGTGTACCAGTACAGACGGGCGAGCAACGGGAGTGCCCCCAGCGATTGCGCGACCTTGCCGGCTTTGCCGTAGGCTTGCATGAAATCGGCGAACACCGGATTGGCGAGCAGCGGCACGTGACCGAAGACGTCGTGAAAGCAGTCGGGCTCTTGCAGGTAGTCGAGCTGGTCGGGACGGCGCATCCACCACGTCGCCGGGAAGCGGCGGTTTGCGAGATGCTCGAAAAAGACATCGTCCGGCACGAGTCCGGGTACGGCAACGACCTGCCAGCCGGTCGCCGCCATCAGTTTTTCGTTCAGGTGTTCGAACTCCGGCACGCGACGCGCGTCCATGTCGAGGGCGCGAATGCCGTCCATGAACGCATCGCAGACCCGGCCCGGCAGCATCGCCGTTTGACGTTCGTAGAGTTGCTGCCACACCGCGTGATCGACCGCGCCGTATTGATCGACGGGTTGTTCAATGGTGAAGTCGGGCCGGGTCGTGAGACCGGCATCGAATTGCTCTCGGAGCATGGCAGTAAGGGACATGATGCGAACGACTCAATCAGGCAGTGACAGTGATTGAAAGTGTAGTGCGCATGGCATGCGAAATGGGCGCATAATGCGCCTGTGGTGAAAGTCGTTTGCATAAATTTCGCATAAAAATGTGAATTATTGCGGAGAATCGTCATGCTTGTTCTGGATCACTTCGATTTGGCTCTTCTGGACGCGTTGCAGAAGGAGGGGCGTGCCACGCACCATCAGTTAGCGGAGCACGTGGCGCTTTCCGCGTCGCAGATAGGCCGCCGCCTGCAGCGGCTCGAGGCTGAAGGCGTTATCGAGGGATATCGTGTGGTGCTGCGACCCGAAGCGTTGGGTCTGGCCGTGACGGCATTCACGACGTTGCGTCTGCAACATCATGGCGATCAGGTCATCGAACGTTTTCAGGCGGAAATCGATCTGTTGCCCGAAGTGCTCGAGTGTCACGCGGTGGTTGGCGAGGCGGATTACCTGCTGCGCATCGTGGTGCCGGATCTGAATGCCCTGTCGGCCTTCGTCATGAAGCGGCTGATGCAGGTGCCGGGCGTGGAGAACGTGCGCTCGAACATCGTGCTCAGCGCTTTCAAGCGCAGCAATGCGCTGCCGCTGCACTATCTGGCGAACCGACAATCGTCTCGCTGAGCGGGCGCGGCGCCACGCCGCCTCGCATCGCTATTTTCCCGCCCTTTGCCGGATGTCCCGGCATGTCCCTGCGCGCTTGGGGCAGGCGTTCGCTTGTCCGATCGATGGATCGGACGGCAAGCCGTTTGCGCGGCCTTATGTTCGACGGCTCAGTCAGTGGGCATCAACCAGGGCTTCACGTAGCGCCCATAGATTAGCGACTGAATGAGCGCGACAGTGGAGCCGATCAGCACTTCGATCACGCGCAACATGGCGAGGCTGAGCTCCTGATGCAGCCCTTGCCCCTGTCCGCTCAACGCTGCCGACATCAGAATGACCACGGTGGCCGGGCCCAGACGCCAATTGGCCGGATAGTTCTGCACCAGCATTGCAGCCAGCGTGGCCAGCGTGATGCCCACAAGCATGGCCGCCAGCCCGGGCCCGAAGACGAGTAAGACGATGCAAGCGATGACGGCCCCGGTGATCGTGTTGATCGAGCGCGCCTTGAAGTTGCTGCGCGCCTGCATCGGGTCCGGTTCGGTCACGATGATGAGCGAGATCATTGCCCAATAAGGCTCTGGAAAGCCTGCCGCCCGCAGGCCGAACCAGACGATCAGCGAGCCGCTAAGAATCTTCACCAGATAGACCAGTGCGTTCTTCTTGGGGTGGAGAATGGCTAGAGACATGACGCGCCCACGTTGCGAACATGGAAAGGTGCCAGTGTGACATAGGCGAATCCTGGAACCCAACCCAGAAGATTCCGCCTCGGTCGAGCGGCCGATCCGAAATGCGGTTTCCCGATGTGCATGGGAAGGGAAACGGTTCGAAATGCCAACGACTGCGGGGTAGAATCGCCTGACCAGAACTCGGGAGGAGACCGGCATGCAAAGCCGAACGCAACGCGTCTGGCCGGCCGCGCCGTGGGTGTGGGCGGTGCTGTGTCTTGGTGGGTTCGCCGCGTCGCCCGTGCAGGCGGCGCGCGTCACGAGCGTCAGTCCGCAAGGCGAGGTCGCGAGTGTGGACCAGGTCGTCGTGAAGTTCGACGAAGCCATGGTGCCGGTGGGCGATCCGCGCGCGCAGGCGCCAGCCGCCGTGAAGTGCACCGACACGTCGCTCGCAGGCGAGGGCCATTGGCTCGAACCGAAGATCTGGGTCTACGATTTCAAGTCGTCGCTGCCGCCGGGTGCGAAATGCTCGGTGGAGCTGCGCGGCGGGTTGTCCGCCGTCTCGGGCGCCGCGCTGTCGGGCACCACGCGTTACGCGTTCAACACGGGCGGCCCGGCCGTCACGTCCATCCGTCCGTCGTACGGTCCCATCGACGAAAACCAGATCTTCATCCTTACGCTCAATGGCGCGGCGCAGCCCGCCAGTGTGATTCAACACGCCTGGTGCGAAACGGAAGGGGTTGGGGAACGCATCGGCGTGAAGGGAATCGAGGGCGGCACGCGTTTGGCGTTGCTCAAGCGTTTCAGTCTGGAGAAGCAGGCAGCGCGTGTCGTCATGCTGCAATGCAACCGAACGCTTGCGGCGGGCGCCAAGATGCATCTGGTGTGGGGCGCGGGTATCACCACGCCATCGGGCGTGCCAACGAAGCAGGCGCGACGTTTTGAATACGACGTGCGTGAACCGTTCACGGCCAGTTTCAGTTGCGAGCGCGAGAATGCGAACGCGCCCTGCACGCCGTTGCGGCCACTGCGTCTGACGTTCAACTCGCCCGTTGCGCGCGACATGGCGGCCAAGATTCGTCTGCATGGCGCGGGTGCCGAACGGTCGCCGACGTTCAGCGATTCGGATCGCACGTCCAGTGTGAGCGATGTCACCTTCAACGCGCCGTTCCCCGAGAAGGCCGAGCTGACGATCTCGCTGCCGAAAGGATTTACGGACGACAGTGGCCGAGCGCTCGACAACGCAGGCGAATTCCCGTTGAAGACGAAGACAGCGACGATGCCGCCGCTGGCCAAGTTCGCGGCCGCGCCGTTCGGCATTGTGGAGCGCTTTGCCGAGCCCGGCATGCCGCCGATGCTGCCGGTCACGCTGCGCAAGGTCGAGCCTGCGCTGCAGATCAACGGGCTGGGGGTGGCTGGCGAGGCCGCGAAGACCGGCGGGGGCGGCGAGAGCGGGCGCACCCTGCAACTGCGGGTCGACGACGACGCCGAGGTCATGAACTGGATGTCGCGCGTGCGCCGATTCGACGAAACGACGATGACCCGCAAGCAGATTGCGCAGGCGATGCCGTCGATTCTTACTGCCCCGGCGGCCAATGTGGCGTTCGGGCCGAATGCCGCGGTGATTGTCGAGGACAAGATCACGCGTTATGACACGCGCAGCCTGTCGTTGCTGTCCGGATGGCCTGGCGTCCAGGCGTTGACCCTGCCCGTGCCCAAGGAGAAAGATCCGCGCCCGTTCGAAGTGGTCGGCATTCCATTCCAGAAGCCCGGCTTTTATGTCGTGGAGTTGGCCTCGCCATCGCTCGGGGCGGCCCTGTTGGGCAAGTCGTTGCCGATGTACGTACGCACGACGGTGCTCGTCACCAATCTTGGGGTGCATTTCAAGATGGGCCGCGAGAATGCCATTGCGTGGGTGACGACGCTGGACAAAGGCCAGCCGGTGGCCAATGCGAAGGTGCGAGTGCTCGATTGCGATGGCAGCGAAGTGGCGAGCGCCGTGACCGACAAGACGGGCGTGGCGAAGATCGACAAGTCGCTCGAGCGATACCGGTACTGCGAGAAGACGATGCGCTCGGGGTACTTCGTGGTCGCCCGCACGCAGGGTAACGATCCCGACATGGCGTTCGTGTCTTCCGACTGGGATCGCGGCATCGAGCCCTGGCGGTTTCATGTGCCGACCGACGGTGGCAGCAGTCCCACCGTGCGCGCGCAAACGGTATTCGACCGCGTGCTGTTCCGCGTTGGCGAAACGGTGTCGATGAAGCACTTCATCCGTCAGGAAACGATGCAGGGGCTGGTGTTGCCCGCGAGTCTGCCGTCGCAATTGACGATCACCCATGAGGGTTCCGGACAAACCTACACGCAGCCCATCAAGTGGCGCAATGGACGGCTCGCCGAAAACACTTTCCAGATTCCACAGGGCGCGAAGCTTGGCGAGTACGCGGTGACGCTCGACTACACGGAGGCGGATTCGCGTCCGAAGTCGTATCCATCATCGCTCGACGCGGGGCATTTCCGCGTGGAGGCTTTCCGTCTGCCGGTGCTGGCCGGATCGATTGGTGTGCGCGATGCCGCGAAGTCACCGCTCATCAACAAGACCGAAGCCCCGGTAAATGTGCAGGTGAACTACGTGGCGGGTGGCCCGGCGGGCAACTTGCCGGTGCGCGTCTCGGCGTTGTTGCGCGTGCGAGACATGACCTTCGACGGGTACGACGATTTCAGCTTCACGCCGTACCGTCCGCCGTCGGCGCAATCGGGGGCCGATGACGGGGATCAGGGCAATGACGAGAGTGCGGGAGCGAGCGATCAGAAGCTGGTCGCCGACAAGCAACGGCTTGTGCTCGACAGAAACGGTGCAGGTAATCTGACGCTCAAGGACTTGCCCAAGGTCGACCGTCCAAGCGATCTCGTGCTCGAGGCGAGCTTCGCGGATCCGAACGGCGAAATTCAGACGCTTCGGGGCAATGCCACGTTGTGGCCCGCGAATCTCATCACAGGCGTGCGCAGCGAGAGCTGGGTGTCGGTGACCCACAAGCTTCCGGTGAAGGCGCTCGCGCTTGATTTGCAGGGCAAGCCGAAGGCCGGGGTGGCGATGGACGTGCGCGCCGAGGCGCGGATGACCACCAGCAGTCGCAAGCGCATGGTGGGGGGGTTCTATGCGTACGACAACCACACCGAGGTCAAGGATCTCGGCACGGTGTGCAGCGGCAAGACGGACGAGCGCGGTTTGCTGGCGTGCGACGTTTCGCTCTCGCAGCCGGGCGAAATTACGCTCGTGGCACAGGCCAAGGACGACAAGGGCAATCTGAGTACGTCGACAACGAGCGTGTGGGTGACGGGACGCGGCGAGGTCTGGTTCGGCGGTGACAATACCGACCGGATGGATGTGCTACCGGAGCGCCGGGCTTACGAGCCGGGCGAGACGGCCAAGCTTCAGGTGCGCATGCCGTTCCGCTCGGCAACGGCGCTCGTCGCGATCGAGCGCGAAGGCGTGATCCAGACGCGCACGATGGAGATCTCCGGCAAGGACCCCAGCATTTCGCTCAAGGTCGAACCCACCTGGGGCCCCAACGTTTACGTGTCGGTGCTCGCGGTGCGGGGTCGAATCCATGAAGTGCCCTGGTACTCGTTCTTCCAATGGGGCTGGAAGCAGCCGCTGGAATGGTTCCGGGCGTTTTGGTACGAGGGCCGGGAGTATCAGGCCCCGACGGGGCTGGTGGATCTGGGCAAACCGGCCTATCGCTTCGGCTTGACCGAGTTGCGTGTAGGCACGGCGGGGCAGCGTCTTGGCGTGGAAGTAAAGCCGGACGCGGCGACGTACCCGGTGCGCGGTCATGCCAAGGTGCGCATCAAAGTCACGCAGCCGGACGGCAAGCCTGTCGTGGCCGGCACCGAGGTTGCCGTTGCGGCCGTCGACGAGGCGCTGCTGGAGCTGGCGCCGAATACCAGCTGGAATCTGCTCGATGCCATGTGGCAGCGTCGCAGCTACGGCGTGACGACGGCCACCGCGCAGATGGAGATCATCGGACGCCGCCACTACGGTCGCAAGGCCGTACCGGCGGGCGGCGGCGGCGGCAAGAGTCCGACGCGCGAGCTGTTCGACACGCTGCTGCTCTGGCAACCGCGCGTCGTGCTCGACGACAAGGGCGAGGCGAGTGTGGACGTGCCGCTGGGCGACGCGCTGTCCAGTTTCCGCATCGTGGCCGTGGCCGATGATGGCAGGCCCGGTGCGCAGGCGCTTGGCTGGTTCGGCACCGGGACGGCGACCATTCGCACCACGCAGGACCTGCAATTGATCTCGGGTTTGCCGCCGCTGGTGCGCGAGGGCGACATGTATCGTGCCCAATTCACCGTGCGCAATACCACGCAACATGCGATGCAGGTGCAGTTGACCGCACGCGCCACGCAACTGACCCTGGCACCGCAGCGGGTTGACGTGCCGGCCGGCGAATCGCGTGAAGTGACGTGGGACGTGACGGCGCCTGCCGGACTGGCGGACACGCGTGCCCAACGCGTGTTGTGGGAAGTCAGCGCACGGGCACCGGCGACGGGCACGGCGCCCGCCGCGAGCGATGCCATCAAGGTCGGGCAGGACATTCAGCCGTCGTTGCCTGCGAGCGTCCAGCAGTCGGTGCTCACGCAGGTGGAAGGCAGTCTGACGCTGCCCATGGCACCGCCAGCGGGCGCGGTGGCAGACAGCACCGGAAAGTTGCGCGGCGGGGTTCGCATCAGCCTGCAACCGCGTCTGTCGCAGGGATTGCCGGGAGTGAAGCGCTGGTTCGAGGTCTATCCGTACGGTTGCCTGGAGCAACTGGCGTCGAAGGCGATCGGCATGCGCGACACTGCGCAGTGGAAACGGGTGATGGGCACGCTGCCGTCGTATCTCGACGACGACGGGCTGGCGAGCTACTTCCCGCCGCAAGAGGGTTTTGCGAATCAGGGCAGCGATACGCTCACTGCCTATCTGCTGGCCGTAAGCAGCGAAGCGAAGGCGCTCGACCCAGGCTATGCGTTGCCGGACGACGCGCTGGCACGCATGGAGGACGGACTGACGGCGTTCGTCGAAGGGCGTCTCACGCGCCGCTTCTGGGCCCCGCGTGACGACCTGACGTTGCGCAAGCTGAGCGCCATCGAAGCGTTGTCCCGGTACGGTCGGGCAAGCGCACGCATGCTGAGTTCGCTCACCCTCGCGCCGAACGACTGGCCGACGTCTGCGGTCATCGACTGGTACGCGATCCTGCAGCGCCTGCCCGACGCGCCACAGCGTGCCGAGCGCATGGCGCAGGCCGAGCAGATCCTGCGGGCGCGTCTGTCATATCAGGGAACACGTGTGGGTTTCTCCACGCAGGCAAGCGACGGGCTCTGGTGGCTGATGGTCGGCCCCGAGACTAACGCGGCGCGGCTGGCGTTGCTGATGAACGCGAACCCGGCATGGAAGGACGAGATGCCGCGTCTCGTGATCGGCCTGCTGGGACTGCAGTCGCGCGGGGCCTGGTCGACGACCACGGCGAACGTCTGGGGCGGTTTGGCCGTGGATCGATTCTCGGCACGATTCGAGCGCGACACGCCGACGGGACACACGGCCATTCAGTGGCAGCGCGACAACCAGACGAGCGGCAGCGTGCAAACCGTCGACTGGGACAAGCTCAAGGCAGGCACCGTGCCGCCGGCCGTCTCGTTGCCATGGTTGAGCAACGCGGCAGCCGGAAAGGACAGCGCGCGCGATGTATTGCGCCTGGATCAGACGGGCGCCGGCAAGCCTTGGGCAACGATCCAGAGCCTGGCCGCCGTTCCGCTCAAGGCGCCGTTCTCCGCCGGCTATCGCGTGACGCGCAGTGTTCAAGTGCAGGACGTCGCCGATCGTTCGGGAGATCGCTTCGTGCGTGGTGCGGTATTGCGCGTGCGTCTGGATATCGACGCGCAGGCCGACATGCGCTGGGTCGTGGTGAGCGATCCGCTGCCTGGCGGGGCGACAGTGCTGGGTGGCGGGCTTGGACGCGATTCGGTCATCGCCACGCAAGGCGAGAAGAGCGAAGGCGCCACGCCCGCTTTCGAGGAGCGCGCGCAGGACACCTACCGTGCCTACTACGATTACCTGCCGAAGGGGCAGCATCGGATCGAGTACACGGTGCGGCTGAACAACGTCGGCACGTTCGCGACACCGCCAACGCGGGTCGAGGCGATGTACGAACCGGCGATGTACGGCGAGACGCCTAACGCGCCGGTGCAAGTGGTGCCGGCGAAGTAATGACGAATGGGGGCGCACTGTCATGACGTCGAACTTCTTTGACCCGGCGGCGGCGCTGCCACGAGAGGCGCGCCGCTTCTGGTGGCTGGCCGCGATTGCGGGCGCCGCCTATGCGTTGGCGTTGCGCGGCGCACCTTATGCCGACCAGGGCATTGCAAAGGTGCTGTTGTGTGCATTGTTGTTGTTCGCGGCGCTTTACCACCGGGTGCCGCGCGAGCGGGTGTGGCTTTGCGCGGCGCTGATCCTGTCGGGCGCGGGTGACGTGCTGCTCGCCTCGCCGACCTTGGCGCAAGGTTTCATTCTGGGCCTTGGCGCATTCCTGCTGGCCCATCTCGCGTATTTCGTGTTGTTCTGGCGCTTGCGGCGCCCTTGGGCGAAGGTGCCCGGTTGGCATCGCGTCGCCATCGTGCTGGTGTGGGCGGCGGCGGCGCTGGCGTACGCGATGTACTGGCCGGGAATGGGGGAACTCAAGGCACCAGTGGCGTGCTACGTGATCGTGCTGGCGATGATGGCCTCGGCGGCGCTGCTGGCCGACCTGCCGAGCGAATGGGCCGCCGTCGGCGCGCTGCTTTTCACGGTCTCGGACGCGCTCATCGGCACCACGCGCTTCGTGGGCCCCATCATGGCGCAGGAGTACGCCATCTGGATTCTTTACGCACTCGCGCAACTGATGCTCGCGGCCGGCATCCTGGCAGTGCGTCCCGCGGATTTGTCGCAACCGGGTGAGACGCATGTGCGCCGTGATTGAACATCGGGGCTGGGGCGTTGGCCGTCAGGTCGTGTTGAGCGTTGCGCTGATGCTCGGGGCATTTCTGTCCCCGGCACCCGCGCGCGCCGTCCCGTCGTTTGACGAGGTGCATCGTGACTGGCGCGCGTCGGACTGGATCCTGCTGGATCGTCGCGGCGAACCCTTGCAGCGCCTGCGGGCCGACATGCAGGCGCAACGCGGCGACTGGGTAACGCTCGCCGATGTCTCGCCCGCTTTTCGCGAGGCGTTGATCGTTTCCGAGGACAAGCGCTTTTACGAGCACAGTGGCGTCGATTGGCGCGGCGTGGCCGCCGCCGCGTGGGGCAACCTCTGGCACACGCGCACGCGCGGCGCCTCCACGCTGACGATGCAGTTGGCGGGGCTGCTCGACGACGATCTGCGACCGAGTACCCGCAATCGATCCGTTTCGCAGAAGATCGGTCAGGCGGCAACGGCGTTGTGGCTGGAGCAGCGCTGGCGTAAGGATCAGATTCTCGAGGCCTATCTGAACCTCGTGCCGTTTCGGGGCGAGCTCGTCGGCATCTCGGCCGTCTCGCAAACGCTGTTCGGCAAGTTCCCCAGCGGACTCGACGCGCGCGAATCGGCGTTGGCCGTTGCGCTGCTGCGCGCGCCGAACGCGCCCGCCGCGCGCGTGGCGCAGCGCGCCTGCGGCATTCTGCGTGACATGAGGCAGGCGTCTGACTGCAACGGCCTCGATGGCTACGCGCAACTCGTGTTTTCGCGACCGGCAAGCGTCATGACGACGCGCGATGCCGTTGGCCTTGCACCGCATTTCGCGCGTCGAGTGTTCAGCGCGAGTCGTCCGCCCGCGGGCACGCGAATTGTCAGCACGCTGGACGCAAATCTCCAGCGCATGGCGGTGACCACCTTGCAGCAGACGCTGCGCGAGCTGGGCACGCCGGGACGTTCGCGCAACGTGCAGGACGGGGCCATTGTCGTCATCGATAACGCAAGCGGCGACATTCTCGCGTGGGTTGGTTCCTCCGGGCCATTGTCGTCGGCGGCGCAGGTCGATGGCGTCACGTCGCTGCGACAGGCCGGCTCGACACTCAAGCCATTTCTCTACGCCCAGGCGATTGCGGAGCATCGCCTGACGGCAGCGTCGCTCCTCGACGATTCTCCCATCGATCTGCCCACGGGGGGCGGCCTGTACATTCCGCAGAACTACGATCATCACTTCAAGGGCTGGATCAGCGCGCGTACGGCGCTGGCCTCGTCGCTGAACGTGCCGGCCGTGCGCACGCTCGTGATGGTCACACCGCGCAGGTTCGCCCAGACGCTCGTGTCACTCGGCTTGCCGCTCACGCAAAGCGGCGACTTCTACGGCTACAGTCTCGCGCTTGGCAGCGCCGACGTGACACTGCTCACGCTCGCGAATGCCTATCGCGCGCTCGCCAACGGAGGCACCGCCAGCGGCGTGAACGAGCGCATGCCGGCGTCGGTACGCCCGCGCGCGGGTGACGTCACGAAAGCGCGCGCGAGGGAGGTGATGCCCACGACCGTCTTTTCGCCGCAGGTGAGTTTCATCGTCTCTGACATGATCGCCGACCGGCAGGCGCGCACCCGCACGTTCGGGCTCGACAGCCCGCTCTCGACGCGCTACTGGACCGCCGTGAAGACGGGCACCAGCAAGGACATGCGCGACAACTGGGCCGTCGGGTACTCGCGACACTATACGGTCGGGGTGTGGGTGGGCAATGCCGACGGTGCGCCGATGTGGGACGTCTCCGGGGTGTCGGGAGCCGCACCGATCTGGCATCGCCTCATGGACTATCTGCATCGACGCACGGCGAGCCTGCCGCCCACGCCGCCGCCCGGACTTGAGCATGTTGCGGTGCAGTACGCCGAGCGCGTTGAACCTGCACGCGACGAGTGGTTCCTTCGCGGAACGTCGCAGCGCACAATCGTGCTTTCCTCGCTCGCGACCAAAGCGCCCGGCGGACCGCTCTGGCGAATTGCCGGGCCGCCCGACGGCACGATCGTGGCGCTCGACCCGGATATTCCGCCGGCGAACCAGCGTCTGTGGTTCCAGGTGGCGGCCGCCTGGCCGAAGGGGGCGGCATGGCGGCTCGACGGCAAGCCGCTTGCGGGCCGTGCGCGTGTGGGGTGGCTGCCGTGGCCGGGGCGTCACACGCTCGAACTCGTCGATGCTGCCGGAGCAATGCGTGACCGCGTGCACTTCGAAGTGCGCGGTGCGACGCTCGACGATGGCAAGCGCATGCGCAATGCGAGTCGCTGAGCGCATGTGCGCTGCATCGCGAATAATTTTTGATGCGGCAGACGCGTTCACGCGATGCAGGCTACACTCGAATCAGACCTGCCAATGCGTGACGCAATGTGACGGCGACGAGCGCGCCGCCGCCCGACAATGACGCACGCCCCGGAGCGGAGACATATCGATGATCACGCTGGATGCGCGTCAAACCGCACAGTTGTTGCCGTACCCTCAGTTGGCCGACGGCATCGAGGCCATGCTCATGGAGATGCGCGCGGGCACCGCGCGCGCGCCCGCGCGTCTGCATTTCGCGTTGACCGAACCGGAACGCGGCCGCCGTGGCGGTGTGCTGCTGGTGATGCCCGCCGCCAATCGCGATGTCGCGATGACCAAGCACATCACCGTGCATCCGGAGAATTGCCGTGCGGGAAAGCCTTCCATCATCGGTGAGGTGATGGTGTTCGATCCGCATACCGGAGAGCGATTAATGTTGCTCGACGGGCCCACCATCACCGGTCGACGCACGGCCGCCGTGACGCTGTTCGCCGCCCGCAAGTTCGCGCCGCGCCCCAAGGGACCGGTGTTGATCGTCGGAGCGGGCGTGCAGGCGAGGGCGCACCTGGAAGCGTTTGCCGCAGGCATGGGCACGCGGCACTTCATGATCTTTTCACGCAGCGCGGAGCGCGCCCACGCGCTCGCGGAACATGCCGCTACGCTTGGTGTGGAAGCGACCGTGGTCGACGCGGTGGAGCCTGTGCTGAACACCGTGAGCATCGTGATTGCCGCGACCACCAGCAGCGAGCCTGTGCTGCCCGATAGCGACGTGCTGCGCTGGCGCGACGACATCTTCGTCGCGGGCGTCGGTGCGTTCCGTCCGGACATGCGCGAGTTGCCGCCGCAGCTGTGTCGCGACGCCGCCGTGCGCGGCACGCTCGTCGTCGATACCTGGGAGGTCAAGCACGAAGCCGGCGATCTGCTGCATGCGGCCATCGACTGGGGACGTGCCGCACCGTTGCTCGACGCCATCATCACCCCTGATCGCTTCCGTTCGAGCGGGCCGGTGATTTTCAAGAGCGTGGGCTACGCCCTGTGGGATCTCGCCGCCGTCTTGTGCGCACGCGCGAATCTCGCAAAGGACGGCGTGCCCGCTGCCTGAGCGGTCTGACGCCGTTGGGATGAACGGGGTTGGGCCCAGGTCGCGCCGACGCGTGAACCGCGTGGCGTGTTCACGCGGGCAATGCGAAGGGCACGCCTGCGGATGCGGCTTTGAGCCTTGGATAGCCGGGCAATGTCTCAGGCGTCATCACGTGCACCGGCAAGCCGAGCGTTGCCTCGATGAGGTCGGCGCGCATCACGTCGCGAGGTATCCCTTCTGCAAGAATGCGTCCGTTGGCAAGCAACGCCATACGGTCCGCGTGACGCGCCGCGAGGTTGACGTCGTGCACGATGGCCATCGCACCGAATCCCCACGTTGCGGCAAGTTCGCGCGTGAGCGAGAGCAGGTGATGCTGATGCGCCAGGTCGAGCGCCGCCGTCGGTTCGTCCAGCAGCAGATAGCGCGGCACCGACGGGGCCGAAGCCTCGTCGTCGGGCCATAGCTGCGCAAGGACTCGTGCAAACTGCACTCGCGCCCATTCCCCGCCAGACAAGGTCATCACGTCACGCTGCCGTAGCGGCAGCGCCCCCGCGCGTTCCAGCGCGAGCGTCGCGATTTCCGTATCGCTCGCGACGGTCTTGCCGGAGGCGTCCCGTCTGTGCGATTTCGGGTAGGGCAGACGCCCCATCGCCACGATATCAAGCGCACTGAACGGAAACGCCAACTGCGCCGTTTGCGGCAGCACGGCACGCAAGCGAGCCAACGCCGCCGGGGCGTATTGCGCGAGCGGCGCACCGTTGAGCGTGATGTCGCCGCGCATGTGCGTGCGCGTGGGCAGCGGATCGCCGGCCATCGCCTTGAGCAGCGTGCTCTTGCCCGCGCCGTTGCGGCCAAGCAGCACCAGCAGTTCGCCGGGACGGATGTCGAGCGACAGGCCGTCGAGCACGGGCGAATCGGTGTGGGCAATCGTGAGGTCGTGTGCACTGAGCATGGCGATGTCCTGTTCTATCAGACCGGATCGATGAGCGTCATAGCCCAAACTGTCCGCGGCGTCGCCACAGCAGCATCAGGAAGAACGGCGCGCCGAGCAGTGCCGTGAGAATGCCCAACGGTAACTCGGCCGGCGAAACCCAGGTGCGCGCGACCAGATCGGCAAGCAACGTCAGGATCGCACCGAAGAGCGCGGCTGCCGGGAGCACGGCGCGCGGGTCGGGCCCGACGACCAGCCGCACGATATGCGGTGCGATCAGGCCGATGAATCCGATCATGCCGCTCGACGCGACCAGCGCACCGATGCACAGCGCGCATGCCACCATCACTCGACGCTTGACCGACTGCACGGCGACGCCCAGATGCAACGCCTCCGCTTCGCCCAGCAACAAGGCGTTCAGCGAGCGGCACTGTGTGGCGAGCGCGACGATCCCCAGCGCGACCGGCCATACGATTACGCCGAGCATCGGCCATTGCGCGCCGCCGAGACTGCCGAGCGTCCAGAAGGTGAGCGTGCGCAACTGCGTATCGTCGGCGAGGTAGGTGAGCAAACCGATGGCCGCCCCCGAGACGGCATTGATCGCAATGCCGGCGAGCAACAGCAACGGCAGGGCGAGGCGACCGCGTCCCGCGGCCAGACGGTAGACGAGCGTGGTGACGCCAAGCGCGCCGACGAACGCCGCCACCGGCAGCAACCACAGGCCGAGCGACGCCGCGAGCGCCGCCGGAAGCAGAACACCGCCGAGGACGATCACCCCTGCCGCGCCCAACGCCGCACCGCTGGCCACGCCGATCAGTCCGGGGTCGGCGAGCGGGTTGCGGAAGAGGGCCTGCAACGCGGCACCGGCGGCGCCGAAGCCCGCGCCGACCAGGATACCGAGCACGATGCGCGGCAGGCGAATCTGCAACATGACGTTGCGTGCCTGGTCCTGCGCGAAGTCCCCCGTGGCGCCCCGGAACAGCACAGCAATCGCTTCTCCGGGCGCGATGCGATAGGCCCCGCCGCACAGCGCAGCGAGCACCGCGACGGCGAGCAAGGCGGCCAGTGCCGTCATGACGCACCATCGTGGCGGGCGGCGTCGCACCGTGCCGGTGTGATGCAGTGTGGCGGCAACGGTCGTGGGCCGTCCCGCTTCAGAGGGGCGTGATGGCAACGACTTTGGTAGCGCAGGCGCGGCTGGCATAGTTTCGTTTGCGGGCGAATGGCGGATTTCGGGATAGCCTTGGCGCATGGTCAAACGGTGTGCACGCGCAGCGCGAGATCGGCGACCGCCAGCGGCAGTCGCGGACCGAAGCCGAGCAGATACAGCGCATCGAAGCTCACCACGCGTTTGGCGCGTCCGGCGGGTGTGTTCGCGAGCCCCGGTTGTGCGAGCAGCGTTACCGCGGGATCGGCGGGCGATGGCCCGGTTGTGGTCGTGAGCAGCACGTCGGGCTGGGCCGCGACGGCCGCTTCCGCCGTCAGCGGCCGGTAGCCGGTGAAGCCACGCAACGCATTCTCCGCACCGGCGTAGGCGAGCATGGCGTGCGCCGCTGTGTCTTGCCCCGCCACCATCACCTGGTTGCCCATGTGGCCGAGGATGAACAGCACGCGTGGGCGGCGCGCGATGCCATACCGTTGTTCGACGTCGTCGCGAACGCGCAGCCAGTCGGCGGTAAAGCGGTCCGCCACACGTGCGCCGTCCTTGGGCACGCGCAGAGCGGTGGCAACGGCGCGAATGTTGTCGATCACTCGCTCGGCGGTATAGCCGTGTACGAAGCGCTCGACAGGCACGCCCGCCGCCGCGATCTGCGACAGCACGTTGGGCGGACCCGCTTCCGCGCCCGCGAGCAGCAGGTCGGGACGCAGCGAGAGCACGCCTTCCGCCGACAAGGTGCGCAGGTACCCGATCTTGGGCAGCCGGGTGGCCGCTTCCGGATACAGGCTCGTCAGATCGTTGGCGATCACGCGATCCTGCGCACCGAGCGCGTAGACGATTTCGGTGAGTGCGCCGCCTGCGACCACGACGCGCTTCGGACCGCCTCGCCCAGGCGCCTCAGGCGTCGTTGCGTTGGCCTGCGCCGTCATGACTCGCGCGCCCAGCCACGCGCCGGCTGCCAGCGCAGCGCTCCTGGTCAACAGCGCGCGCCGCGAGGCCCCGCGTGTGTCGATCGGGCGGTTCACGTCGAAGTCTCCGTGACGCCTTGTGCGTCTTCCGCGTGCGACGCATGCCTCACTCGAGCGAGCGTCTCGCGCCAGTCGTCGCGCTCGGCCTGCCCGGGCTTGCGCTCACCAAAGAACATGGCGATCACCATGCCCGAGGCATCGAGCAGTTCCAGCGAGGTGACGATGCCATCTGCTGTCGGCTTGCGCACGATCCAGGCCGAGTCGACGAGGTCTTCACGCAGATGCAGGTTGAAGCCCGGATCGAGCACATTGACCCACGGACCCATGACGCGAATCGTCGTGACTGGCCCCGTGTGGATCTGGATCATGCCCGCGTTGCCGACGAACACCATGATCGGCAGGGCGGTGCCGGCGGCATCGTCGAGCAACGCGCGCACCGATGCCGCCCTCACGCGCTGCGCATGACCTTCGGGGGCGAGACGCAACGCTTGGGCGCGCGACACTCGGTGCCGCTTGAGCAGTTCGAAGAACTGATGGGTGTCGGTCATGGCCAGCCAGTCGCGCTGGAAGGCGGCGGCGTCGATGTCGGCGTCGGGCGTCTCGGCCTTCGGGGCGTCGGCAGCGACGACGTGCTGACCCGGCGTCTGGTCGCTCGCGCGAAAGCGGGCGACGAGGGCGTCATACGCAAGCGCGTCGCTGTGATCGCGCAGGAACATCTTGTGCACGGCAGTGCCGGTCTTGTCGAAGAACTGCAACGAGCGGCGGGGGCCGTTCTCCGTCGGCGTTTCGACGGCATACCCGAACGCCCATTGGTGATAGAAGACGCGCAGGTCGAGGTCTTTGCCGAGCCCCAGGCCAATGGTGCCCGTGTGCGAGAGCTTCTCGTACTGACCGTCCTTTTCGTGAACCGCGGCGTTGTTGCGCGTGAGCGCCATCACGCGCCCCAGCGCGGGCAACGCTTCGACAATCTCGATGAACTCGGGACGCAGCCTCACGACGTGCTCGCCGACGAACGCCGCGACCGTCTCGCCTTCGGAGACGCCCAGGGCGGCGGCGGCGTCGCGATCGCGCAGGTTCCGTTCGGTCTTGACGCGGTGGAAGTCGCTGCGCAGACGGGTGACGTCGGCGAGCGCGGGGAACGCCGGGCGGGCGGCGGGAGTAGCGGTTTGCGTGTTCATCATGGCGATTCCTTGGTGGCGGGGATTGCGTTCGTTGCGTGATGGCGGGTGCGCCGTTGCGAGTCTCGAGCCGTCGAATCAGTACTGAAGCTTCAGGCTCACGGCCACGCTGCGGCCCGGTGCCGAATACGCGTCCTTGAGCGTTGAGCTATCGGCGAGGCCGCGCACGTCCGACCAGTTCCAGGCCTTGCGGTCGAACACGTTGTAGATGCCGGCGTAGAGCGTCGCGGACTTGTTGAGGCGATAGCCGCCCGACAGGTCGAGTACGACCGACGACGGCGGCGCCCAGCAGGTCTGGTTCTGCTGCGTGCCCGAGGTGCAGGTTTTCGCGATCTGGCTTTGTGCCTTCGCGGCCTGAAAGAGCAGGTCGGCTTGCGCGAACCACGTCGTGTTCGGCTCGTAGCGCACGCCGAGCACCATCGAGAACGGATTGACGGTGTTGAGCGGCTGGGTGGCGGCGCCGTTGTTTTGCGTCGTGCCGTGTGTGTAGGCCATCGCCGTGCGCAGCGTCACGCCGCCCTGGAGCGCCCACGTGGCGCGGCCCTCCCAGCCCTGGATGCGGGCACGGCTGTAGTTCACGTACTGATAGATGAGCGGATCGCTCGGGCGGCCCGAGCCGCTGATGTTCTGCTGCGAGATGAAATTGCGGTAGTTGCCGGCGAAGACGGCGGTGCTGTAGGTGACGGGGCCGAGCGTGGTGGCGAGGCGTCCGCGCAACCCCAGCTCTAACGTGTCGCTCGTCTCGGGCTTGAGGTTCGGGTTCGCGATCGACATGTAACCGAAGATCGGATTCGAGAAGCCGTTGTTGACCTGATCGGGCGTTGGCGTGCGGAAGCCGCGTGCGTACTGCACGTACGGAATCAGCGAAGGGGCTATCTCGTACATGACCGCCAGGCGCGGCGAGAACGCGCCATCGTTCGACGAAGTCGGTTGAACGCGCGCGCCGGAGGCCGTCTGCGACACATACAGCGGATCGTTCTGCTTCGGCGAGAGCCAGTAGGCGTCGTAGCGAATGCCCGGTGTGACGCTCAGCGCGCCGTAGCGGATCTCGTCCTGCGCGAAGGCGCCGAACAGTGTGTAGTCGGTGTCCGGGAACGCCTTGTTGGGGAACGACTCGCCCATGCCGGGCACGGTGCCGTTGCGATAGCTGGTGATGTACGCGAGGCTCGCGTCGGCGCCGTACACGAACTTGTGCGCGAGCGGGCCGGTCGTGAAGTGGCTTTCCGCCTGCACGGCGCCGCCGACGGTGCGCTCCTTGTACGTGTTGTCGCGCGTGCGATCGCCCGCCGTGCGTTGCTCGTACGCGAACTGGCTGTTTTTCGCGTCCTGGAAGTACAGCAGCGCGTGCGCGTTCTGGACATAGGCCTGCGACGCGTCGTTGAAGTCGTAATCGAGGCTGACGCGGTTGCGTTCTAGACGATCGCTCGTGGTCAGACCCAGCGTCGTGGGCGGATTGATGGCCGACAGAACGCTCGCGTCCACCCTACGGCGCACGGTCTCGCCCGTGAGCTTGAACGTCGAGCGGGGCGTGGCCTTGAAGACCAGTTTGCCGAGCACGGAGTCGCCGTTGCTGTCCTGCGGGTTGGCCGTTGTGCGCGACGTGCTGGCCGAGTTGTTGGTGCCCTTGCCGTCGAGTTCGTGGCCCTTGTTGCCGTCGACGATCACCATGCCCTGCCACTGCTCGCCGCCCCACGCGGCCTGGGCGGTCGTGCCGAAACTGCGGTCTATCGAGTTGTAGTAGGGACGCAGAGAGAAGTAGGTCGACTTGCCGAAGACATCAAGCAGGTCTTGCGGATCCTTGGTGAGGAAGTTGACGACGCCGGTGAGCCCGTCGCTGCCGTAGAGCGAAGAGGCGGGGCCGCGCAGGATTTCGATGCGGCGCAGCACGTCCATGCTCATGTAATCACCGCGACCCGCTTCGAGCGGACCGAACGCATAGCCGGACGGCATGCGGATGCCGTCTTCGAAGAGCGCCACGCGGTTGCCTTCGAGGCCACGAATGTTGATGCTCGAATTGCCGTCGCGACCGCCGCCGGCGGCCGCCGATGCGGGTCGATACGGTGCACGGCGCACCGTGACGCCTGGCTCGTAGCGCAGGGCCTCCTTGATGTCTTGCGCTTGTTGTTCTTCGAGATCCTGATCGGTAATGACCGAAATCGACGCCGGGGTTCGATCCGCTTCGGTCGGCGTGCGCGTCGCCGTGACGTTCACCTCCCGCAGATTGGCTTCAGCGAGCTGCAAGGGCGTGTTGGGCGAGGCTTGCGCGAGTTGAAGCGTCTCAACCGACTGGGCTGAGCCCGTGCTCGAGGCCGGTTGCGCGAAGACCGCGGGCGACCAGAACGCAGCAAGCACCGCCCCTGCGAGCGGGCGAAGACGCCATCGACGCGCACGATCGCGTTGTAAATCTTCGGATCGGATCGAGCCGTGGGTGCCGAATTTCCGGCCACCCCGGCGCGTTGACATGACAATAGCGCGGCCCCCGCCGCTTGACGACTGCTTCACTGCTGGCTCCCAGAGCAAGAAAACCCCGTTGCTGGCTGGCAAGCGCTCGTGGCAATCGTCGTGTTCCGCGTGTCGTTATCGAGGCTCGGGAACACGCCGGCAGGCGCGGCTGGCGAAAGATCTCACGTCCTGCGGCCGGATAGGTTCGGCCTTGAGACGAAGATGTTAATAAGAATCATTTGCATTATTAACGAAGAACGACCGACGCGTCAAGGGGCGAGGTGACGCGATGTCAATGAATGGGAAGGGGATGAAAGCCGCGCGTCAGATCGGCAGGCTCGTATCGAACTTGATTTCACGCAGCACGACGCTGGTCTTGACGTTGGCCACCGCGGGCAGACGGAAGATGTGTTCGTGCAGGAACGCGTCGTAGGCCTTGATGTCGGGCGCCACGATTTTGAGGATGTAGTCGGCTTCGCCCGTGGTGCTGTAGCACTCCGTCACTTCCGGGCAGGTGCGGATTTCGCGCTCGAACTGCTCCGTGCCGCCCTCCGTATGGCGGGTGAGTTGTACGTGGGCCAGGGCGCATACGTGCAGGCCGAGCTTTTCCCGATCGAGCAGCACCGTGTAGCGCTGGATCACGCCGCTTTGCTCCATGTCCTTGATGCGCCGCCAGCACGGAGTTGCCGACAACCCCACGTTATCCGACAGCTCCTGCGCCGAGCGGCGCGAGTCGATCTGCAACAGTCGCAGAATCTGGCGCGCAAAATTATCGAGTAATTCCATTTCTCAAAACCGCCGTTTACGAAATGAACGTTTCTTATTGTGCGCCAAACGGAGTGAAATAGTAAAAATCTTTCTCGTGCCTCCCCATACACTGCTTGCATACCGATGCGTGGCCGCTCGATGCGGTCGGAACGTCGAGACGAACAGAACAAATGCCCCCGAAGCACGGCCGATGTCGCCGTCAGATCGATCTGACGCAGGCCGCGGGGATCAGGAGAGACACAATGAATGCCCCCATGCGCGCCGCCCTCGCGACGCCGACGGCCAATCCCCTGGCCCATCCCGATTACCAGCTCTCCGACGCGCTCGCGGCCAGTCGCGGTCAGATTTTCCTCACCGGCACGCAGGCGCTCGTGCGCATCCTGCTGATGCAGCATCAGCTCGACGCCGCGCGGGGCTTGAACACTGCGGGTTTCATCAGCGGCTATCGCGGCTCGCCGCTCGGCGGCGTGGATCAGCAGTTGTGGAAGGCGAAGAAGCTGCTCGATGCGGCCAACGTCAAGTTCCTGCCGGCGATCAACGAAGAGTTGGGCGGTACCGCCGTCATGGGCACGCAACGCGTGGAAGCCGACCCGGAGCGCACCGTCGAGGGTGTGTTTGGCATGTGGTACGGCAAGGGGCCGGGCGTGGATCGCGCGGGCGATGCACTCAAGCACGGTAACGCTTACGGGGCGTCGCGCCACGGTGGCGTGGTTGTGGTGGCGGGCGACGACCACGGTTGCGTGTCGTCGTCGATGCCGCATCAGAGCGACTTTACGATGATGTCGTGGAGCATGCCCGTGCTCAACCCGGCCGACATCGGCGAACTCGTCGAATTCGGTCTCTACGGTTATGCGCTGTCGCGCTTCTCGGGCGCCTGGGCTGGCTTGAAGGCCATCTCCGAGACGGTCGAATCGCGCGGCACCGTCGATCTCGACAAGATCCGCACTGACTGGGTCGAGCCGTCGGACTACGTTGCGCCTGCGGGTGGCCTGCACAACCGCTGGCCCGATCTGCCGAGCCTGGCGCTCGAAGCGCGTCTGGCGGACAAGCTCGACGCCGTGCGCGCCTTTTCGCGCGTGAACAGCATCGACAAGTGGATTGCCCCGGCCCCGGACGCCGACATCGGTATCGTGACGTGCGGCAAGGCACATCTCGACCTGATGGAGACGCTGCGCCGCCTGGACATCACCGTCGACGATCTTGCCGCGGCCGGTGTGCGCATCTACAAGGTCGGCCTGTCGTTCCCGCTGGATATGTCGCGCCTGGACACGTTTGTCGCTGGCCTGAAGGAAATCCTCGTGATCGAGGAAAAGGGCCCCGTCGTCGAGCAGCAGATCAAGCAATACCTGTACAACCGCGCGACGGGCACGCGCCCGAGCGTGCTCGGCAAGACCGACGCCGAGGGCCGCGCGCTGCTCTCCGCGCTGGGCGAGTTGCGGCCGTCGCGCGTGTTGCCGGTGTTCGCCGAGTGGCTGGCGAAGCATCGCCCGGCGCTGGATCGTCGTGAGCGTGTGGTCGATCTCGTGGCGCACGACATCCTGTCGAACGCCGCCGACGGCGTGCGCCGCGTGCCGTATTTCTGCTCGGGTTGCCCGCACAACACGTCGACGAAGGTGCCCGAAGGCTCCATCGCGCAGGCCGGCATCGGGTGTCACTTCATGGCGTCGTGGATGGATCGCGACACGACGGGGTTGATCCAGATGGGCGGCGAGGGCGTGGACTGGGCCGCGCACTCGCACTTCACCAAGCGTGCGCACGTCTTCCAGAATCTGGGCGACGGCACGTACTTCCACTCCGGTCTGCTCGCGATTCGCCAGGCCGTGGCCTCGAAGGCGAACATCACCTACAAGATTCTCTACAACGACGCCGTGGCGATGACGGGTGGCCAGCCGGTCGACGGTTCGATTTCGGTGCCGCAGATCGCGCGTCAGGTCGAAGCCGAGGGCATTGCGAAACTTGTCGTGGTGAGCGACGAGCCGGAGAAGTACATCGGCCACGAAGGCCAGTTCCCGAAGGGCACGACGTTCCATCACCGTAGCGAACTCGACGCCGTGCAGCGCGAGTTGCGCGAGATCGCGGGCACGACCGTGCTCATCTACGATCAGACGTGCGCGGCCGAGAAGCGTCGTCGTCGGAAGAAAAACGAATTCCCGAATCCGGATCGGCGTCTGTTCATCAACGAGGCGGTTTGCGAAGGCTGCGGCGATTGCGGCGTGGCATCGAACTGCCTGTCGGTCGAGCCGGTGGAAACGGCACTGGGGCGCAAGCGTCGCATCGATCAGTCGTCGTGCAACAAGGACTTCTCCTGCGTGAACGGCTTCTGCCCGAGCTTCGTGTCGGTCAAGGGCGCGCAGTTGAAGAAGGCGCTGGCCGCCGCCTTCGACCAGGCGGCCTTCGAAGGGCGTCTGAACGCGCTGCCGCAGCCGAGCGCGCTCGCCGGCGATGCACCGTTCGACATCATGGTCACGGGCGTGGGCGGCACCGGTGTGGTGACGATTGGCGCGCTCATCACGATGGCAGCGCACCTCGAAGGCAAGAGCGCGTCGGTGCTCGACTTCATGGGTTTCGCGCAGAAGGGCGGCGCGGTGCTGTCGTTCGTGCGCTTCGCCAACACGCCGCAAGCACTCAACCAGGTGCGTATCGACACGCAGCAGGCCGACGTGCTGCTCGCGTGCGACATGGTGGTGGGCGCCAGTGCGGATGCGCTGCAAACCGTGCGACGCGACCGCACGCGCGTGGTGGTCAACACGCATGCGATTCCGAACGCGACGTTCGTGCAGAACCCCGACGCGAATCTTCACGCCGACGCGCTGCTCGAGAAGATGCGTCATGCGGCAGGTAGCGACAAGCTCGACGCGTGCGACGCTCAGGCGCTCGCCCAGCGTTTCCTCGGCGACACGATGGGCGCGAACATCATCATGCTCGGCTTTGCGTGGCAACTGGGGCTGGTACCGGTGTCGCTGCATGCACTGCAACGTGCGATCGAACTGAACAACGTGGCGGTGCCGATGAACCAGCTCGCGCTGGCCATCGGCCGGCTGGCGGCGGGGGATCCGACGGCGCTGACGCAGACGACGGCCAAGGCCACGCCAGCGCCGGTGCATGCCCCGGTCGCCGACGACATGACGTTCGACGAGCTCGTTGCGCATCGCGTGACGTTGCTGACGCAGTACCAGAGTGCAGCGTATGCGGCGCAGTTCGCTGCCTTCGTGAAGCAGGTGGCCGATGCGGAAACGCGTGTGGCGGGGGCGCCTGGCCGCTTGTCGCGCGCCGTGGCGCAGCAGCTCTCGCGCCTGATGGCGTACAAGGACGAGTACGAAGTGGCGCGACTGTATGCGCAAACGGCGTTCGCCGACGCGCTGGGCGAGACCTTCGAGGGCAAGCCGGGACGCGACTTCCGTGTCGAGTTCCATATGGCGCCGCCGCTGATTGCCCGCGGCAAGGACGGTGCGGTGCCGAAGAAGGTGACGATCGGGCCGTGGCTGTGGCCGGTGCTGCGCGGCATGGCGAAGCTGCGCGGTTTGCGCGGCGGTGCGCTCGACGTCTTCGGTTACACGCTGGAGCGCCGTATGGAGCGTCAGTTGATCGCGGACTATCGCACGACGTTGGAGCGCGCGTTGGCGGGCCTTTCGGCCGACACGTTGGCTGACGTGATCGCGCTGGCCGAAGCACCGGCGAAGATTCGCGGCTATGGTCATGTGAAGCTGGCGAACCTGGCGATGGTCAAGCGCGTCGAGGCCACGATTGCGGCACGGCTGAACGTGACGCCCGCCACGAGCGACGCCGTCGAGCAGGCGCTGGCACACGCACGCAGCAGCGGCAAGTCGCTCAAGGGCATTCCGGTGGTGACGGCGAAGTAAGGGGATCGGCTTGATCGGGGGCGCCTTCTGCAATAGGACCTGAGGGCGCCCCCTTTCGACAATTACCTACCGAACTTGTTGGAGTGAACGGAACGAAGCTTGTCGGACGGCTTGGCGTCATTCGCCATTCACGAGTGCGGCGGCGGGTGTTGTGCGACTGGAACCATGCGGGTGAACAGGGCGGGTCCGATAGCGGCACTTCCTGCGCAGAGAAACACGAACTCGATGCTGGTGAGGTTTGAAAGGGCACTACCGATCAGCGGCGCAATGATCATCAGCAGCAACTGAAGACTTCGGCCTGTGGACGTCACGGTCCCCAACACCTCGCGGGGACACTCCCGCTGGAACGTCAGCATCATCAGCATGACGCCAAGTCCGTAACCGAATCCGTTACCGATCCAAAGGCCAAGCATGGCGACTACCGGCAAGGCGGCGTTCGCGTAGACAATGGCCGCAGGCGTCAATATGGTGATGCCAAAGAGCAGCGATGAAGCAGCGAGCAGATCCGCAGGGGGCCATCGCCTTATCGCTGCTTTGAAGGCAAATGTCGCCAGTATTGCGCCAGCTGCCGTGCACCCCACAATGCTGCCGAAGGTCCCGTCGGGATAGCCGCGCGCTTTCAGAAACAGAGCGAGCAGTGCGTCGTAGAAGCCGAGGACAAACGCCTGACATAGCGTGACAAGGAACACCCGGCGCAGCATGGGGTGATGTCTCAGGACGTCGTGGAACACAGACCAGACGGGACGTGCGGTGGGGAGAGCCCCGGCGCGTTTGCCGGTGTTTGGGGTGAATCCGTTTAGCAAGAGCAGGATGCCGATGACGCTGAGCGCCGCCGAGATGGCAAAACCCGGAAGGTGCCATGTCGCCAGCAGTGCTGCGACGAGTGGTGCGACCAGTTTCGCCAACTGATCGATGAGCGTGACTTTGCTGGCATTGCCGGGAAGTGCCTCGTCGGCCAGCAAGCGGCGAAACAACTGTTGTTCGGCGGGGCCGGGGACGAGGTTGGCGAATCCTTTCGATGCGACGCAGATGAGAAAAATGCCGACGGTTGGGGCTTGCCAGAGCGCCAGCGCCGCGGCAGCGCGAATAAGGTAGCTCCAACGCAACATCCGCCATGGACAGTGGCGATCCACGAGTGCGCCGATCCACGGGCCCGCAAGGACGCCGGGAACGCCGTAGAACGCCATAGCGACTCCAATCACGACAGCATCGGCATTCCACCGAAATGCGAGGTTTTCGAAGATAAGTGTGAAGTCGATCCATAGGATCGACGCGCCGATTGCACGGGAGGCGAGCAAACGCGAGTAGTTTCCTGCTAGGCGTGTAGCAATCAAAGCGAATCTCTTTGTGATGCGGTGATGTGCTGATCGCGCAGGTATAGCTGATTTTCGACAACGAAACCGTCCAGGCCGACGCCTCGCGCAAAACGAGCGAGGTCCGACGATCGATTGATGAAGCCGGCGCCGTTGAAATTCAGAAAGTACTTCGTGAAGCGGAACGGTCTTGCCGTTTCGATAGCGTCGGTACGCGCGTGGCGCTGTCCACATGAACCGCACCGGAATTCGTAGCTGCCGATCAGGGGAAGCGTTCAGGCGTTGCAGCCGTTTCTGTACCGCCTTCGCGCCGACGCGCTACCATTCGGGGGTTACGGTTGACGCAATGGGGTGAGCCGGATGCCGGTGGGGGTGTTGCGACGGGAGGCCGTCCATCGCGCACGGGGCATCGGGACTTGCCATAAGCGATTGATTACGGAGAGGAAAATGAGTGTTTCGAAGGCACCTGCGGATCGCAAGGTGATCCTCACGGGTGACCGCCCGACGGGGCCGCTGCATCTGGGCCACTATGTCGGCAGTCTGAAGAACCGCGTGGCGTATCAGCACGAATACAAGCAGTTCATCCTGGTCGCCGACGCGCAGGCATTGACGGACAACACCGACGATCGCGGCAAGGTGCACCGCAACGTCTCAGAAGTGGCGCTCGATTATCTGGCCGTCGGCATCGACCCCAGTGTCACGACCATCTGCGTGCAGACGTGGCTGCCCGAACTGACCGAACTCACGTTCTACTACCTGAACCTCGTGACCGTGGCGCGCCTGGAGCGCAATCCGACCGTCAAGCAGGAAATCGGGCTGCGTAACTTCGAGCGCGATATTCCGGCCGGCTTTCTCACGTATCCGGTCAGCCAGGCGGCCGACATCACGGCGTTTCGGGCAACGCTCGTGCCGGTCGGCGAAGACCAGTTGCCGATGATCGAGCAGACCAACGAAATCGTGCGCCGTCTGAATCGTTTGGCCGATCGCGAGATCCTGGTCGAAGCGAAGGCACTGGTGCCGCCGATCGGGCGTCTGCCGGGCATCGACGGCAAGGCCAAGATGAGCAAGTCGCTGGGCAACGTGATCAACATTTCGTCGACGCCGGACGAGATCCGTGCCGCCGTGAAGAAGTGCTACACCGATCCGCTGCATCTGAAGGTGGAAGATCCGGGGCATCTGGAAGGCAATGTGGCATTCGCGTACCTCGACGCCTTCGACGAAGACAAGGAAGGCTTGCAGGCGCTCAAGGATCACTACGTGCGCGGCGGTCTGGCCGACTCGAAGGTGAAGGCGCGTCTGGAAGAGCGGTTGCAGGAGATGCTGCGCCCGATGCGTGAGCGTCGCGAGGAATTCGCCAAGAATCCGGAGTTCGTGTGGGACATGCTGCGCGCCGGTACGGAACGTGCGCGTGAGACGGTCTCGCAAACGCTTGAAGATGTGCGCTCGGTGTTCGTCACGCCCGGGTGGAAGAAATAAGGTCGCGCCGACCGCCGCGTCGGCGTCTTGCTGGAAGAGAAAAGCAGCCCGGTGAACTGCACCCCAAAAGTTGGACGTAAATCCAATCTTTGGGGTGTTTTTCATGGGCGCGGCAGCGGGCGAGGCGTTGTAGAGGGAGGCGTCTGTACGGCAGTTCTGGTCACACGGGCGGTCTCGCCGTTGGGACTCGATCCACACTGTGCCATGTCGTTCCTGAACGACTCGGCGCTGAGCAGGGGTTGCGCCTCGTCAGCGGATGCATCGTGCGCCGCAGCGCCCGCGTTCGCCTGACGGACGAGGCGCTCGACGCGGGACAGCGCCGCATTCTGCAGGCTCAGCAGTTCCGCGAGGCCGCTTTCCGCCTCCGTCAGGGCGTCCCTGATCTGCCCTTGCGCGGCGAGTGTCCGATAGCGTTGCGCCAAATCGACGGTGGGCGCGGCAGATACGTACTTGATTGGACGCATGGTGATTTTGTCTCCTCGTGTTGAATGAACCCTCGCCGAGCCAACGGCTCGCCGTCAAAGCCGGGTATTCCCAAACGTGTGATCGAGATGCTCGAGATTCTCGTTGAGCACGCGTTGATTGCGTGTGGTGCGCGCAATGTCACGACTGAGCTCGTCGAGACGCGCCTGTATCTCGGTGGTCGCCCCCGATTGATGCGCACTGTGCCGCGCATCCAGCCCGCGATTGACGGCGTCGTTCAGGTTCTTGATCGCTGTGATCTCGTTCGATAGCTTGCCCCAGCCGCGATTGCGGGCATAACCGAAGACGTTGAATATCCCGTTGCAGGCCGTCAACACACCGGCCGCCGTTGAGGCGAGCTTCAACCCCAGCGCGAGACCGACGATTGCGGGCAGCAACCCGGGAAGCACCGCCGACGCGACCCCTAACGAGACCGTGATGACCAGGAACGAGACGAGAATCAGGATTCTTGTCTTCCATCTCCGCTTCTCTCCCGGGATGGCGGCCTGGGCCTCGGTCAGATAGTGGTTGATCAGCGGCTCGGACTTGCTCAACAGATCGCCCGTCACCACGAATGCCGCGTATAGCTCTGCCTTGGCTTGTCGAAGCGCTGCCGGCGTCATCTCCGCGTTCTCCAGAGCCCGCTGCTGGTCCTCCAGAACCCGTCGCGCCGATGTCGTGCCCACCATCGTGTCGAGAGCGGCTTTCAAATGACGGAGCGCGTCGAACGCCGCCTTCGCTTTCGGCGTCAGTTGTGCCGTGTCGGAGATCGATTGTTGCGCGTCGACGCGCTTGAACGACATGAACGACGTGAGCGACAGATCGCGTGCCTTGCCGATTTTCACGATGGCCTTCTCGAACTGGTCGATCAGTGCATCGATGCCGAGAATATCGGACGCTGCGTGCGTCGAGATGGTTTCCGACAGTCGCGCGATGGCGTCGTACTCGCCGGACAGTTTGCCCCGGACCGCTGCGGGGCTGACCGCTTGCGCCGCCGCATCCCAGTCGCGCTTGATCGCGGCCAGGTTGGCGACAATGTCGGCCCGGAGCGTTTCGATCGTGGGTAAGGTATCGGTGCCAGCGGTGGCCGACGAGGCCGATCCAGGGGCTGGCGCATGCTGCCGAACCCCGACCTGTTTCCATTCGGACCCGGGCGTTGGCGATAAGGGCTTGGCGACACGCCCGCCAAAGGCGGTATCGAAGCCTAATGACAGGTAGGATGGCGGAGCGAGCTTCATGGGTAGACACCTTCTGCGCGACATTGCGAGGAGTCTATGCAGCGGTGCCCGGCCGCGCTTTTCATTCGCGCGTCGAATTGTCGGAAACGGGGTATCGAGGCACCACCGGCAACGACTGCTTGCGCAACAAAAAAACGCCGCGATGTGCGAGACATCGCGGCGCTTCGCTTTCCGCCCACCGCGAACGCGCTTGCGCGTGTTGCCGGGCGGCGGCTCCGGTGATTGCGGTTATTCCGGCTGCTTGGCGACCTTGCCGTCCTTGAAGACCCAGCGGATGTTTTCGCCCTGGCCGGTCAGCACCTCGATGGATTCGAGCGGATTCCCCTCGACGACCAGCACGTCGGCCAGCGCGCCCGGTGCGATCACACCCAGCTCGCCCGCGCGATTCAGAATCTCCGCACCGATGACCGTTGCCGAGCGAAGCGCTTCGGCGGCCCCCAGCACGTCGGCACGGATCGTCAGCTCGTCGGACTGGTACTTGTGCATGTCGCCGAGCAGGTCGGAGCCGAAGCCCATCTTCACGCCGGCGTCGCGATAGATCGAAAGCGATTCGCGACCGGCGCGCTGCACGCTCTCTACCTTGGCCACCGACTCCGGCGGCAGGCCCAGCGACGCGCCGTCCTTGGCCAGCGCGTCGTAGGTGACCAGCGTCGGCACCACATAAGCCCCTTTCTCCGCCATGAGCTTTGCCGTCTCGGCGTCGCAAAGATTGCCGTGCTCGATGGTACGCACGCCACAGCGCACAGCGCGGGCAATCGCCCGCGGGGTGTAGGCGTGGGCCATCACATAGGTTTGCGCCGCCTCCGCTTCCGCGACCGCTGCGCGGATCTCGTCTTCCGAGTATTGCGTGTTGGCAATGGGATCGACCGGCGACGCCACGCCCCCCGAGGCCATCAGCTTGATCTGCGTGGCGCCCTTCTGAATCTCCTCGCGCACGGCGAGGCGGATCGGATCGACGCCATCGACGACGCGCCCGATCGCCCCCGCGCGAAACGCGCACGAGCACGGCTCCAGCGTGTCGCTGCGGGGACGGAAGTCGCCATGTCCGCCCGTCTGCGAGAGCGCCTTGCCCGACGGGAAAATGCGCGGCCCGGGAATCACGCCCTGCTCGATGGCCTGTTGCAGCGCCCAATCGGCGCCGCCTGCGTCACGCACGGTCGTGAAGCCGCGATTGAGCATGCCCTGCATGATCGGCAGCGACTTGAGTACGGTGAGCACGTTCGGCTGGCTGGCGTTCGTGCCGAGGTTGGGATGCGACGCGAGCACGTGCACGTGGCAGTCGATCATGCCGGGCATGACGGTCTTGCCGGTGACGTCGATCACCGTCGCGCCGTCGATGTCGAGCGGCGTGGCGCTGAGCGCCGCAATGCGATTGCCCTCGATAACTACGTCGTGACGCTCGAGCAGACGGCCGGCGGCTGCATCGAGCACATTGCCGCCGCGAAGCAGGGTAACGGACATGGGGGGATTCCTTGAAAAAATGCATAAGGCGCGCCGGTGAGGGCGCGCCCGGACGACAGGGGACTCAGGCCTTGGGCAGCGGCTTCACGAAGCACGTGCCGACGAGGCTGATGGCCGCCGCGACGATCACGTAGATGGCCGGCGCCATGTTGCTGCCCGTGCGGGCAATCAGCCACGTGATGATGAGCGCGGCGAAGCCGCCAAAGATCGTCACCGCGAAGTTATAGGCTACCGACAGACCCGTCGAGAGCACCTTCGCGGGGAACATCTCGGAGAACGCCGCGAGAATCGGGCCGGTATAGCAAGCGATGAGCAGGCCGAACACGATCTGGAACATCAGCAGCGAGTGCAGGCCAGGGGCCACGTTCAGGTACGTGAACATCGGCCATGCCAGCAGCAGGATCAGCAGGGCCGATCCCGACAGGAACGGACGGCGTCCGTAGCGATCCGCCAGACGTCCCACCACCGGCGCGAACACGAGAATCATCGCGCCGCCGATCATGCCCGCCGTGAAGCCATCGGAGGCCTGCAGCTTGAGCACGCGCTGGGCATACGTCGGCATGTAGAACAGCAGCACGTAAGTGCAGATCGTCCACAGCACAACCATGGAGAAGCTGGCGAGTGTCTCGCGCGGATACTGCGAGAGCACGTCGCGCAACGGCGTATCGGACTTCTCGGCGTGCTGGAACGTCGGCGTTTCGTCGATCTTGTGACGGATGTAGAAGCCGACCGGGCCGATGAGCATGCCCACGAGGAACGGCACGCGCCAGCCCCAGGACACGAGCGAGGCGTGATCGAGTTCCGTTGTCACGAACGTGCCCACGGCCGCGCCGAGCAGCACGGCGAAGCCAATGCTCGACTGAATCCAGGCCGAGTAATAGGCGCGCTGATTGGCGGGTGCGTACTCGGTCAGGAAGGCCGTTGCGCCGCCCATTTCGCCGCCGGCCGAGAAGCCTTGCAGCAAACGCGCCAGCACGATGATGAGGGGCGCGCCCAGGCCGATCTGATCGTAGGTCGGGGCCAGGCCGATCATCGCGGTGCCGGCGGCCATGAGCAGAATGGTGAGCGACAGGGCCGCCTTGCGGCCCACGCGGTCGGAATAGATGCCGAGCACGATGCCGCCGACCGGGCGCATGAAGAAGCCCACGCCGAACGTGGCCACGGCCAGCAGAAACGACGACAGATCGTCGCCGGTGGGGAAGAATTGCTTCGCGATGATGGCCGCGAAGAAACTGTACACGGTGAAGTCGAACCACTCGAGACCGTTGCCGATCACCGTCGCCACGATCGCGTGACGGCGCTGACGGGCCAGGTTCTGTTGAGGCACTGCCAAAGTCGCCTGCATCTGAGTCTCCCGAAAGATGGGTGGCGTCCGTTGCGTGCCTTGCGACTACGTCATACCGGTAATACGCCTGCTTTTATGTCGGATCACGTCTGCGCTCCCATCGGGATCGGCACACGTGCGCGGATAAGACACAAAGTAGTGCAGACAAAATGACAGGCCAAACGAAAATTCTGCATGTTGCCATGCGTGTGGCGCATGGCAACGGTCCGAAAGATGGCGTAACCCCTATGATGGGGAACAATATTCCGTGTAGATCCAGTTGCGGAAAATTCGCGCCGCAGCATGCTCGTGGCGCTCGGCAGGCCATACGAGATAGTAGCCGCCGCCCAGGCTGGCGGTCGCATGGCACGCCTGCACGAGCAGGCCCGCGTCGAGGCACGGATCGATCATGTGGCGCCATCCCATGACCAAACCGCCACCCTCGATCGCCATCTGCACGAGTAGCGGGTAGTAGTTCGCGCTCACCATGCGCGGAAACTTCGGTGCGTTCACCCCCTGCAGCTCGAACCAGTCGGTCCATGACATCCACTTGCGCTGGCCGTCTTCGATGAAGAGCAGCGTCTCGCCGACGAGATCGGCCGGCGTGAGCTGGCGCCCGCGCAAATAGGTGGGCGAGCAGACGGGAAACACTTCCTCGTCGAAGAGCCGCCGACCGGCGAAGTCCGGGGGCAGGTCGTTACGCACGTAATAGACGCCCAGATCGAACTCCGACGCGGACAGCGACGTCATGCCGTCTTTCACGATCACGCGAATCTTGATGTCGGGGTGCGCGGCGCGAAATCGCATGAGTTGGGGCGTCATCCACAACACCGCCACGCCCGATGAGCAGGCCACGGTGAGTTCCAGATCGCCGCGCCGCTTCATCAGGTCGGCGGTGGCTTCGGCGCACTCGCCGAGCAGGCGCTGGATCTGTTCGGCGTAGCGTTGCCCGGCCACCGTCAGGCGCAGCGTGCGATGCTCGCGCGTGAACAGCGCGCGCCCGAGGAATTCCTCGAGCTGCGCGATTTGCCGGCTCACGGCGCTTTGCGTGAGATTGAGTTCGACGGCGGCCCGCGTGAAGCTCGCGTGCCGCACGGCTGCATCGAAAGCAATCAGGCAATGCAGCGGCGGCAACGGCGAGATGGGCATGCGTGGTGACGAAGTGACGGGTGAGGGCTCGCGCGAAATCAGCGCTTGCCGACCATTTGCTCGGGGCGAACCCAGGCGTCGAACTGCTCGGCCGTGACGTGGCCCAGCGCGAGGGCGGCCGCCTTGAGCGTGGTGCCTTCCTTGTGCGCCTTCTTGGCGATCTGCGCAGCCTTGTCGTACCCGATGTGCGGGTTGAGCGCGGTCACGAGCATGAGCGACTCTTCGAGCAGCGTGCCGATGCGCGCTCGGTTCGGTTCGATGCCGATGGCGCAGTTGTCGTCGAAGCTCACCGCACCGTCGGCCAGCACGCGCACGCTTTGCAGGAAGTTGTGGATGAGCATCGGCTTGAACACATTCAGCTCGAAGTTGCCCATCGAGCCGCCGATGTTGATCGCCACGTCGTTGCCGAGCACCTGGGCGCACAGCATCGTCATCGCTTCGCATTGGGTCGGATTGACCTTGCCCGGCATGATCGAGCTGCCCGGTTCGTTTTCCGGAATCATCAGCTCGCCAATGCCGCAGCGCGGGCCGCTGGCCAGCCAGCGCACGTCGTTGGCGATCTTCATCAGGCTGGCGGCGAGCGTCTTGAGCGTGCCGTGCGCGTTGACGATGGCGTCGTTGGCGGCCAGCGCTTCGAACTTGTTCGGCGCGGTGACGAACGGCAGGCCGGTGTCGCGCGCGAGCGTGGCGGCTACTTGCCTGGCGAATTCCGGATGCGCGTTCAGGCCCGTGCCCACGGCCGTGCCGCCGAGCGCGAGTTCCGCCACGTGGGGCAGGGCGTCGTCGACGTGCTTCAGGCCGTGGTCGATCTGCGCGACCCACCCCGAGATTTCCTGGCCGAGCGTGAGCGGCGTGGCGTCCTGGAGGTGGGTGCGGCCGATCTTGACGATATCGTCATAAGCGCGGGCCTTGGCGGCGAGCGTGTCGCGCAGTTGGCCGACCCCGGGCTTCAGGTGATTGACGAGGGCGTCGAGGGCGGCCACGCTCATGGCCGTCGGGAATACGTCGTTCGACGACTGGCCTTTGTTCACGTCGTCGTTGGGGTGCACGAGACGCGTTTCGCCGCGCACGCCGCCGAGCAGTTCGCTGGCGCGGTTCGCAAGCACTTCGTTCATGTTCATGTTCGACTGCGTGCCCGAGCCGGTTTGCCACACGGCCAGCGGGAATTCGTCGTCATGCTGACCGGCGATGACTTCGTCGGCGGCCTGGATGATGGCGTCGGCCTTCTTCGCGTCGAGCACGCCCAGGCCCTTGTTGACCTCGGCAGCGGCGCGCTTCACGCGAGCGAGCGCGCGCACGAGCTCGCGCGGCATCTTCTCGGTGGAAATCTTGAAGTTCTGCAGCGAGCGCTGCGTTTGCGCACCCCAGAGACGATCGGCGGGTACCGCAATTTCGCCGAAGGTATCGCGTTCCATTCTCACAGACATGATCGACTCCTCGAAGACAGAGTTAAATTCTAGAGCTTTCACCGGGATCCGGCATGGCAGCGTCTTCCGGGATGCACCACGACGTGGGCGTGAATCGCGGGACAGGGGGGCTTTTCGACGGTTTGGAACCCGATGGCCCGAGCCACGAATTATGCGCCCCAACCGGGGGTAGAGGGCGCGGGGCGTCGGGCGTTGGGCGAGGGCGTGCCGTAGCCGTTGCTCGCGCGCTCAGGCCCAGACCGCCGTCACCAATTGCAAGGCGGCGGCGATGGCGGGTTCGTCGCGTCGCGAGGCCAGCGTGACGAACGTGAGTTCCGTCGGCACGCTCACGCCGTCAGCGATCACCAGACCATGGGCGTGCGCCTCGCGCAACGCGATCGAGTCGCGCACGAGCGACAGCCCGACGCCCGACTTCACCAGATCGAGCATCGACGGCTCCTGATCCACTTCCGCCACCTTCGTGGGCGACACGCCCAGAGCGCCGAAGCGTTCAGAGAGCAGGCGGTTGTGGGCCGATTCGGGGGGCGTCCAGATCCACGGCAACGCGGCGAGTTCGCGCCATCCGCGCCGGGCCACGCGCTCGCGCCAGCCGGCGGGTGCCAGCACCTGATACGAGAACGGCGTGAGCGTGATGGCGTGAAAGCGCTCGGGGTCAGGCAGGCCGAGATAGAAGCCGACGTCGAGTTCGCCGCGCCCCAGTTGTTGCAACACCGATCCGGACATCCCCTGACGCAGCGCCGTCTCGATCTGCGGATATGACTCGACCAGCCGTTTGAGAAAGGCGCCCAGCCGGGTGAATTCGGGGTCGAGAATCGTGCCGATGCGCAGCCGTCCGCGCACCGTGTCGCGCATCGCACCGGCCGCCTGCTGCAGATCGGCCAGCGCGGCGAGCATGCGCTCGGCCAGCGGCAACAGGGCCTGTGCGTCGCGCGTGAGCGCCAACCCCTGCGCCGTGCGTGTGAAGAGCGTGAGCCGCAGCGCCTCCTGGAGCGCCTTCGCCTGCAGGCTGACCGCCGGTTGCGTCAGATGCAGGCGTTGCGCGGCGCGCGTGAGGTTGCCCTCGTGGGCGATGGCGACAAACGCGCGAAGATGGGCGAGTTCCATGGAGGACATTCACGGGCGGCGCCCGAGGCGTGGATTATCGAGAAAGGGAGAGCGACATAAGTGAATCTTATATTGCTTTTGATAATTTCTCATTGGATTGTGTCGGTGCGCAGCAGTACGCTTGGGGCTTGATGTGGCGTGAGCCGTGGGGCGAGCGTCTGGCGAAACAGGCGGGGACCGTGTCACGGACCGGGCCGGATTGGGGAAAGACGAACATGAGCAATGCTGATATTCCGACGGTGCAACACTTCATCGGCGGTCGCCGCGTAGCGGGCGATGGCGAGCGTTTTGGCGACGTTTTCGATCCGGCGCACGGCACCGTGAGTGCGCGCGTGGCGCTGGCGGGTGTCAACGACGTGAACGCCGCGGTGGCGGCGGCCAAGGCTGCGCTGCCATCGTGGGCGGACACGGCGCCGCTCAAGCGCGCCCGGGTGCTCTTCAAGTTCAAGGCGTTGCTCGACGAGCATCAGGACGAACTGGCACGCATTATCACGCGCGAGCACGGCAAGGTGTTCTCCGACGCGCGCGGCGAAGTCACGCGCGGTATCGAAGTCGTGGAATACGCCTGCGGTGCGCCGAGCCTGCTCATGGGCAAGCACAGCGACAACATCGGCGGCGGTATCGACAACTGGCATTTGCGTCAGCCCGTTGGCGTATGTGCGGGCATTACGCCGTTCAACTTCCCCGTGATGGTGCCGATGTGGATGTTCCCGATGGCGCTGGCGTGTGGCAATACGTTCGTGCTCAAGCCGTCCGAGCGCGACCCGTCGGCCAGCTTGCTGATCGCCGAGTTGCTGCGCGAAGCGGGGTTGCCCGATGGCGTTTTCAACGTGGTGCAAGGGGACAAGGTCGCGGTCGACGCGCTGTTGGCGCATCCTGACGTCGACGCCCTGTCGTTCGTCGGTTCGACGCCGATTGCCGAGTACATCTATACCGAAGGCACGCGTCACGGCAAGCGAGTGCAGGCGCTCGGCGGCGCGAAGAATCACCTGGTGGTGATGCCCGACGCGAATCTCGATCAGGCGGTCGACGCGCTGATCGGTGCGGCCTACGGGTCGGCGGGCGAGCGCTGCATGGCGATTTCGGTCGCGGTGGCCGTGGGCCAGGTGGCGGATCGTCTGGTCGATGCGTTGGTGCCTCGTGTGAAGGCGTTGCGCGTGGGGCCGGGGGCGGACGAAGCCTCGGAAATGGGGCCGGTCGTCACGGGGGCTCACAAGGCGAAGATCGAGGGCTATATTGCCGATGGGGTGAGCGCGGGGGCCAAGCTGCTGGTCGACGGCCGCGGATTGCAGGTGCCGGGCCACGCGCAGGGGTTTTTCCTCGGCGGGACGCTGTTCGATCACGTCACGCCCGAAATGACGATCTATCGGGAAGAGATCTTCGGGCCAGTGCTGGCGGTGGTGCGTGTGCCGGATCTTGCGGCGGCCATCGACCTGGTCAATGGGCACGAATATGGCAATGGCGTTTCGTGCTTCACCAGCGACGGTGGCGTGGCGCGTGCGTTCTCGCGTCAGGTGAAGGTCGGCATGGTGGGCATCAATGTGCCGATTCCGGTGCCGATGGCGTGGCAGTCGTTCGGCGGCTGGAAGCGTTCGCTGTTTGGCGATCATCATGCGTATGGCGAGGAGGGCATTCGTTTCTACACGCGCTTCAAGAGTGTGATGCAGCGCTGGCCGGACAGCATCGCCAAGGGGGCGGAATTCACGATGCCGGTGGCGAAATAATCGAGTGCCGTGCGTATCGGCGCGCACCGGGGTGTCGCGCCGGATGTCGGACCTGACGACAAAAATGAACCCGGTGCGGGTGGCGACAGTCCATCCCACTCGGGTGCCGCACCAGTGTTGGCACCGCACCATGGCGAGTGCTGCGCCATCGACGGAGACAGGCGGGAATGAACAAGCAGGCAGCGAAGCCGGATCGCTTCGATTACATCATTGTGGGGGCCGGCTCGGCCGGTTGCGTGCTGGCCAATCGCCTCACGCAGGACCCCGACGTCACCGTGCTGTTGCTCGAAGCGGGCGGCAAGGATGACTATCACTGGATTCACATCCCCGTCGGCTATCTCTACTGCATCGGCAATCCGCGCACCGACTGGCTGTATCGCACGCAGGCCGAGGCAGGGCTGAACGGGCGTTCGCTCGCGTATCCGCGTGGGCGGGTGCTGGGCGGCAGCTCGTCGATCAACGGCATGATCTACATGCGCGGACAGCGTGAGGATTACGACGTGTGGGCCGACGCCACCGGTGACGATGGCTGGCGGTGGGACAACGTGCTGCCGCTCTTCAAGCGCAGCGAGGATCACTACAAGGGCGGTACGGCGTTTCACGGCAGCGGGGGCGAGTGGCGTGTCGAGAAGCAGCGCCTGTCGTGGCGCGTGCTCGATTCGTTTGCGGACGCCGCCGAGCAGGTGGGTATCCCCAAGACGGACGACTTCAATCAGGGCGACAACTTCGGCATTGGCTATTTCGAAGTGAATCAGCGGCGCGGTGTGCGCTGGAGTGCGGCCAAGGGGTTCTTGCGTCCGGCGTCGCAGCGGCCGAACCTGACGATCATCACGGGCGCGAGTGTGAGTCGCTTGCTGTTCGACGGCACACGCTGTACAGGCGTGGCGTATCGCGGCGGCAATGAAGACTTCACGGCGCTGGCGGGTGCCGAAGTGATTCTTGCGGCAGGGGCGGTGAATTCGCCGCATCTGCTGGAGGTTTCGGGCATTGGCGATGGCGAGCGTCTGCGCGGTTTCGGGATCGATGTCGTCTCGGACCTGCCGGGCGTGGGCGAGAACCTGCAAGACCATCTGCAATTGCGCACCGTGTACAAGTTGCGCGGGGTGCCGACCCTCAATCTCACCGCCAACAGTTGGTTCGGCAAGCTGAAGATCGGCATGCAATATGCGTTTGCGCAGCGCGGACCGATGAGCATGGCGCCGTCGCAATTGGGGGCGTTCGCTCGCAGTCGCGAGGATATGGCGCGCCCCGATCTCGAATACCACGTACAGCCGTTGTCGCTGGAACGCTTTGGCGAACCGTTGCACAAGTTCAATGCGTTCACGGCGTCGGTGTGCAATCTGCGGCCGACGTCGCGCGGCCATGTCCATCTGAGCTCACCTGATGCGCGCGTTGCACCGAGCATCGCGCCGAATTATCTGTCGACGGAAGCGGATTTGCGCGTGGCGGCGGATGCCATCAAATTGACGCGCCGCATCGTGGGCGCACCGGCGTTCGCGCGCTATGAACCGCGCGAATATTTGCCGGGGCCATCGGTCCAGACCGACGCGGAGTTGAAGCGCGCGGCGGGCGACATCGGCACGACGATCTTTCATCCGGTGGGGACCTGCCGCATGGGCCGAGCGAACGATCCGGAGGCGGTCGTCGATGCGCAGTTGCGCGTGCGCGGCGTGCAGAACCTGCGCGTGGTCGATGCGTCGGTCATGCCGGTCATCACGTCGGGCAACACGAACTCGCCGACGATCATGATTGCCGAGCGCGCGAGCGACATGATTCGCGCGGCGCGCAAAGCAGGGCGGTGAGCGAGCACGTGATCAGCAGGCTGGCGAGTATCGCGAGTCGCGGCGGATCGACGGCCGTGATGACGAGCGTCAGGGTGCCCGCCATCGTGAAGCGGATGGCCCCTATCATGGCCGCAGCCGTGCCGGCGTGCGTCTCGAAGCGGGCCATCGCAAGCGTTGTGCTGGCGGGACGCACTGCGGACGCGCCGAACGTGACGATCAGCATGGGGATGAGTACGGTGACGACATGTATTCCAATCAGGACTCCCAGCAATGCCATCAGTCCACCCGCCATCGCCAGCAGCATGAATCCCGTGCGGATTTGATCGCGCGCGTCACGCACGCGGGCCATGCGTCCTGCCGCGAAGCCAGCCGCCACGTAGGTCAATCCGTAGATGGCGAGCATCTTCCCATAGGCGCTCGCTGAATACCCGAGGTCGTCGATGAAGATCGCAGGGGAGAGCATGATGAACGAGAAGTGGCAGACGAAGGCCATCGCGGCCTGGCTGGCGTAGATCATGAACTGGCGATGCCGCAGCATTTGTGCGTACAGCCGAACGTATTGCGCGAGGCCGGAATTCGTTTGCGGCATAGATGCCGGGAATCGAACCGCTGTGACAAAGCCCGTCAGGGCGCCCAGTCCTGCGAAGGACCAGAAAATGGCACGCCAGCCGGCGGCCTGCGTCAATGCCACGCCCACAAGTGGGGCGAGCGCGAGGCAGACACCCGCGAACGTGAGGGTGAAAATGCGCGCGCGCCATCCGGTCTCGCCGGGGAAGGCGTCCTGCAGAATAGCCTGGCAAAGCGCGAAGCCCGCGCAGCCTGCGCCCTGAACGATGCGAAAGGCGAAATGGATCTCGTACGTCGTGGCGCATGCGCTGCCGACGGCACCCATGCTCGCAAGCATCAGGCTGCCGAGCAGCACGCGCTTTCGACCGAAGCGATCGGACATCGGGCCGACGATCAATTGCAGTCCTGAGAGTGTCAGCACCACATGGCCGACGATGGCGGCGATGGCGCGGACGTCGATCCGAAAGTCGAGCGCCATGGCTCCGAACGCGGGCAATGTGACATCGAGCAGCAGCGCGCTGATCGCCGTGAGTGAACTGGTGAGCCAAAGGACTTCCGCGCTGCGCATATCGAATCTCTTCCGGGGAGAGCGTTCGATGCTGTCACGAAGCGACGCGGCGTAGTTTGGTGAAAATCCGATGATGACGGCGCCAGGCGCACTTTCCGGATTTCCGGATATTTACCTTAAAACTTACGTAGTAATACCTAATGTCGGTTGCGCGACCCATGGCGGGGCATCGTCAAACGGGGCCGGACGCTTTTTTGCGGGCGCGGTAAAAGCCTTATGCCATAAGGGGTTTGGGACGTGTTCGCGCCGCGATCGAAGGGTCTCCAAAGCGTGTGCGCATGCGCGTTTCGGTAGACGCGAAGCCTAGTGCAAATCCCAATGATCGCGTTGCAGCAAACCACACACAATATCGGTTCCCAGTGTGCGACCGGACCAAGAATTCGGCGACACACCTCGGGACGCGGGGCACCTCGCCGACGACGCCACCCACAGCGATGTCCGCCTGCCTCGCGGTTGTCACAGACGATGGTGCCGAGGCGGTCATTTGCCTCGCACCGCCAACCAGGAATGTGGCAGGAGACATGGCGAACAACGATTACATTCTCGAGACCCGCGGACTCACGAAAGAGTTTCGTGGCTTCACCGCCGTGAACGGGGTCGACCTGCGCGTCGCGCGCGGTACCATTCACGCACTCATCGGGCCTAACGGCGCCGGCAAGACGACCTGCTTCAACCTGCTCACCAAGTTTCTCGTGCCCAGCGCCGGCACCATCACGTTCAACGGTGAGGACATCACACGCGAAGCGCCCGCGCAGATCGCGCGACGCGGCATCATCCGGTCGTTCCAGATCTCCGCCGTCTTCCCGCACCTCACCGTGCTCGAGAACGTGCGCATCGGCCTGCAACGCAACCTCGGCACCGCGTTCCACTTCTGGCGCAGCAGCCGTTCGCTGCATCAGCTCGATGCCCGTGCCATGGAATTGCTCGCGGAAGTCAGCCTGACCGAATTCGCCGATACGCTGACCGTGGAGCTGCCCTACGGGCGCAAGCGCGCTCTCGAGATCGCCACGACGCTTGCCATGGAACCCGAACTAATGCTGCTCGACGAGCCGACGCAAGGCATGGGCCACGAAGACGTGGATCGTGTCACCGCGCTCATCAAAAAAGTGTCGGCCGGTCGCACGATCCTGATGGTCGAGCACAACATGAACGTGATCGCCGGCATTTCCGACACCATCACCGTGCTTCAGCGCGGCGAGGTGCTCGCCGAAGGGCCGTATCACGAAGTCTCGAAGAATCCGCAGGTGATGGAAGCCTATATGGGCACCGCGGACGGCGAATTGCAGGGAGCGCACGGGTGAGGACGTCTATGTACGGTAACGGCGGCGGTAATGGTGGCGCGAATGTGCCCGCACTCGAAGTCGAAGGACTGCAGGCCTGGTACGGCGAATCGCACATCCTGCACGGGGTGGATCTGGCGGTCGGCCGCGGCGAGGTCGTGACGCTGCTCGGACGCAACGGCGCCGGGCGCACCACCACGCTGCGCGCCATCATGGGCCTGACTGGCCAGCGTCAGGGCTCGATCCGGATCGGCGGCGAGGAGACCATTCACCTGCCGACCTACAAGGTTGCGCACCATGGCGTGGGCTACTGCCCCGAGGAGCGGGGCATTTTCGCGAGCCTGTCGTGCGAGGAAAACCTGTTGCTGCCCCCTTATATCGGTGTGCGAGGCGATCGTCGCGACGACGGCGGGCGCGGAATGTCGCTCGACGAAATCTATGACATGTTCCCCAACCTGAAGGAGCGTCGCCACAGTCCCGGCACGCGCCTGTCGGGCGGCGAGCAGCAGATGCTGGCGGTGGCGCGCATTCTTCGCACCGGTGCGAATCTGCTGTTGCTCGATGAGATCTCCGAAGGGCTCGCGCCCGTGATCGTGCAGACGTTGGCACGCATGATCACCACGCTCAAGGCGCGGGGCTACACCATCGTGATGGTGGAACAGAATTTCCGTTTTGCGGCTCCGCTGGCCGATCGCTTCTATGTGATGGAGCACGGCAAGATCGTGGAGCGCTTCGGCGCTCCGGAGCTGGAGGCGAAGATGCCGGTGTTGCACGAGTTGTTAGGGGTATGAGGTGACTTGCCCGGCGCGCAGGCGTTCCGGGCGATGAAACCAGGCAATCCAATCCACGAAGGAGACAAAGATGACGATGCGGATGAAGGCGTTGGCGGTTGCGGCTGCGTTCGGTTTTGCGGCGATGGCCTCACAGGCCCATGCCGACGGCAATGCGGTGAAGATCGGTTTCATTACCGATATGTCGGGCCTGTATACCGACATCGACGGGCCGGGCGGGGCGGAAGCCATCAAGATGGCCATCGCCGACTTCGGCGGCAAGGTCCTCGGCAAGCCGATCGAGCTGGTCACCGCCGATCACCAGAACAAGGCGGACGTCGCGGCGTCCAAGGCGCGCGAATGGTTCGACCGTGATGGCGTGGACATGCTGATCGGCGGCACGAACTCGGCGACTGGCCTCGCGATGAACAAGGTCTCGGCCGAGAAGAAGCGCGTCTACATCAACGTGGGCGCCGGCTCGGATGCCCTGACCAACGATCAGTGCCAGCCGTACGGCGTGCACTATGCCTATGACACCGTCGCACTGGCGCGTGGCACCGGCTCGGCCGTCGTGAAGGCCGGCGGCAAGTCGTGGTTCTTCCTGACGGCCGACTATGCGTTCGGCCACGCGCTGGAGAAGGCCACGGCCGATGTGGTCAAGGCCAACGGCGGCACGGTGAAGGGCGAGGTGCGACATCCGCTCTCGGCCTCGGACTTCTCGTCGTATCTGCTCCAGGCGCAGGCGTCGGGCGCCCAGGTGCTGGGTCTGGCCAATGCCGGCGGCGACACGGTCAACGCCATCAAGGCCGCGAAGGAGTTCGGCATCAAGGGCAAGATGCAGATCGCCGGTCTGCTCGTGTTCATCAACGACATTCACTCGCTGGGGCTGGATAACACCGGCGGCATGTACTTGACCGATAGCTGGTACTGGGACAAGAACGACAAGACGCGTGCCTTCTCCAAGCGTTACTTCGACAAGATGAAGAAGATGCCGTCGAGCCTGCAGGCCGGCGACTATTCGGCCACGATGACCTATCTGAAGGCGGTTCAGGCCGCGGGCTCGACCGACGCCGACAAGGTGATGGACGAACTGCACAAGATCAAGATCGACGACATGTTCAGCAAGGGTTACATCCGCAAGGACGGCTCGATGATCCACGACATGTACCTGATGCAGGTCAAGACCAAGCAGGAATCGAAAGCGCCGTGGGATTACTACAAGATTGTCGCCACGATTCCGGGTGACAAGGCATTCACTACGCCGCAAGAGTCGACCTGTCCGGTCTGGAAGAAGTAAGCGCCGTTAGCACGATGCTCCGAAAGCGGCGGGACGCGTGTCCCGTCGCGACCTTTCTCGCAGAGAATCGATTTCGATGGAATTACTAGGCATCCCCCTGCCGGCGCTGTTGAGCCAACTGCTGCTGGGACTGGTGAACGGCTCGTTCTACGCCATGCTGAGCCTCGGCCTGGCGGTGATTTTCGGCCTGCTCAACGTGATCAACTTCGCGCACGGCGCGTTGTTCATGCTGGGGGCCATGCTCGCCTGGATGGGCGGCAACTATCTCGGCCTCAATTACTGGGTCATGTTGATTCTCGCCCCCGTTGTGGTGGGCATCATCGGTATCGTCATCGAGCGCACCATGCTGCGCTGGATCTACAAGCTCGATCACCTGTACGGCCTGCTGCTGACGTTCGGCATCACGCTCGTGCTCGAGGGCGTCTTCCGTTCGATCTACGGCGTGTCGGGGCAGCCCTTCGACGCCCCCGACATGCTCTCCGGCGCGACCAATCTCGGCTTCATGTTCATGCCGAACTATCGCGCGTGGGTGGTGGTGGCTTCGCTCGTGGTGTGCTTCGCAACGTGGTTCGTGATCGAGAAGACCAAGATCGGTGCGTATCTGCGCGCGGGGACCGAAAACCCGAAGCTGGTGGAAGCGTTTGGTGTGAACGTGCCGCTCATGATTACGCTGACGTATGGCTTCGGGGTGGCGCTCGCCGCGTTTGCGGGCGTGCTCGCCGCGCCCGTTATCCAGATCTCGCCGCTCATGGGGCAGTCGATGATCATCACCGTGTTCGCGGTGGTCGTGATCGGTGGTATGGGCTCCATCATGGGTTCCATCCTGACCGGTCTGATGCTCGGGATCATCGAAGGCTTTACCAAGGTGTTCTACCCGCAAGGGTCTGCGACCGTGGTGTTCGTCATCATGGTGATCGTGTTGCTGCTGCGCCCGGCAGGGTTGTTCGGCAAACAAAAGTAAGGGGCGGAACCATGCAACAAGAGACGCAACAACGGGTGCTTTATTCCCTCTTGCTACTGGCGCTGATCGTCGCGCCGTTCGCCGGTGCGTATCCGGTATTCATCATGAAGGTGCTGTGCTTCACGCTGTTCGCTTGTGCGTTCAACCTGCTGCTCGGCTTTACGGGTCTGCTGTCGTTCGGCCATGCCGCGTTCTTTGGCAGCGCAGGCTACGTCACCGGTTATGTGGTGCGCAATCTGGGGTTCACGCCGGAAGTCGGCATCATTGCGGGCGTGGCGGCCGGGGCGTTGCTTGGCCTCGTCATGGGGGTGCTGGCGATCCGGCGGCAGGGCATCTACTTCGCGATGATTACGCTGGCGTTGGCGCAAATGCTGTACTTCCTCTGCCTGCAAGCGCCGTTCACCGGTGGCGAGGACGGCCTGCAAGGCGTGCCGCGCGGTAGCCTCTTTGGCCTGCTGCCGCTCGATTCCGACCTCACGCTGTATTACGTGGTGCTGGCCATTTGCGCGTTGGGCTTCCTGCTCATCATGCGTGTCGTGCATTCGCCCTTCGGTCAGGTGCTCAAGGCGATCAAGGAGAACGAGCCGCGCGCCATCTCGCTCGGTTACGACGTCGATCGCTTCAAGCTGCTCGCGTTCGTGCTGTCGGCCACGCTTGCCGCGCTGGCCGGTTCGACCAAGACGCTGGTGCTGGGCTTCGCGACGCTGACGGACGTGCATTGGACGATGTCGGGCATGGTGATCCTGATGACGCTGGTGGGTGGGCTGGGTACGATGTTTGGGCCGGTGGTGGGCGCGGTGGTGATCGTCGTGCTGGAGAACAAGCTCGGCGACATCGGCGACTGGCTCGCGACGGCCACGGGCGTGACCTGGTTCCAGACGCTCGGCGAGTCGGTGACGATCGTCATCGGGGCGATCTTCATCATCTGCGTGCTGGCCTTCCGCCGCGGTCTGGTGGGCGAGCTGGTGGCGCGGAGCCGGTTGTTCCGCCCTACGCGCACCACGGCGCAACCTTCTTGACGGAGGCGCGGGCGCACCGGCTTGGGGCGCCCGCTCTTCACCCTGGCGCACGCGTGTCGGAAAAAACCTAATCCGTAGGGGTAAATGCTGACTTGTGGTGCATCGGGTGCTCCTTTATTCTCTCCTTCAGTTCGCGTCACGGCAGGATATAGGGGCGAGGATCGAGGAGACAATAAGCGCGATAACGCGCACCGCCAAAAAGGAAGCGCTGTTGGAGAAAACTCCAACAGCGCTTTTTATATTGGGCTTCGCCGCAGTGCGAAGCCGTCATCCGCAGAAGCCCGATTCTCGTCCCCCGACAGTCCTGGTCGCATGCCCCGCCCCCCTCACGTTCCTCCATCAGCACTTCTGCGCGCCCATGTCCGGCGTGTCCTTGCTGCGATCGGAGCACGTCCCGAAAAACACCTGTTTGCCGATAGGGGGGACGGATGTTGACGAGTGGGGCGCTGACCGATTGGCTGATGCTCGCGGTCGGGGCGTTTGTGGCCGGTCTGGTCGATGCGGTGGTCGGAGGTGGCGGGCTGATCTCCGTACCGACGCTTTTCGCCGTTTTCCCGAACGCGGCGCCGCCGTTGCTGTTCGGTACCAACAAGCTGGCCGGTATCTGGGGCACGGCATCGGCTGCGCTGCGCTACGCGCGCGGCATTCAACTGCGCTGGGCCATTCTGTTGCCGGCCACCGTCGCCGCCTTCTTGTTTTCGTTTTGCGGTGCGTACGCCGTCTCCCATGTGCCGGCCGACGTGCTTCGCAAGCTGCTGCCGTTCGTGCTGACCGGCGTGGCAATCTACACCCTGCGCAAGAAGGATTTCGGGACGGTTCACGCCCCTGTGACAGGTGGGGCGGGGGTGACCCTCATGGCGATCGCCGTGGGCGGCGCCATCGGCTTCTACGACGGTTTCTTCGGCCCCGGCACGGGCAGCTTCCTCGTCTTCCTGTTTGTCCGCCTGTTTGGTCAGGATTTCGTCAACGCCTCGGCGTCGGCGAAGATCGTGAACGTGGCGACCAACCTGGCCGCGCTGTGGCTGTTTGGCATGGGCGGGCACGTTGCGTGGCAGGTTGGCCTCGGCATGGCGGTCATGAACGTGCTGGGCAGTCAGGTGGGCAGCCGGCTCGCGCTCAAGCGCGGCGTGGGTTTCGTGCGACGCATGTTCCTGTGTGTGCTCGCCGTGCTGATCGTGAAGACCGGCTATGACGCATTGCTTCGCGGCTGACGGGAGACCGGACAGCATCGCGCGTGCGCAAGTGCGGCATCGGTGGTGAAGGCGGCGCCCGGCGCCGTTCGGACGTAAGCCTTTGCGGTTGAAGCCACAGGTGGGGAAACCGCACTTTACGAGAAGGCGCCGGTGCCCGTAAGATGAGCGACAATTTGCCGACTGCGCGGTCGGTTAATATCGGGCCGGCGGGTTCAACAATGGTCAGAACAACGAATTCAAAATTTTTGCGAGGAGACCCAAATGAAACTGAAGTTGCTGTGCGTGGCGTCGGCGATGATGCTGGCTACGGGCGTTGCGAGCGCCCAGGTGAAGATTGGCGTGTCGCTGTCGGCGACCGGTCCGGCGGCTTCGCTGGGCATTCCCGAGAAGAACACCATTTCGCTGCTGCCCAAGACGATCGGCGGCCAGTCGGTGCAGTACATCCTGCTCGACGACGCGACCGACACCACGACGGCCGTCAAGAACATGCGCAAGCTGATCAGCGAAGACCACGTTGACGCCGTGCTCGGCTCGACGGTCACGCCGAACTCCCTGGCGATGGTCGACGTGGCGGCAGAGACGCAGACCCCGATGGTCTCGATGGCCGCGGGCGCTGCCATTGTCGAACCGGTGGACGCCAAGCGCGCTTGGTCGTTCAAGACCCCGCAGAACGACATTCTGATGGCCACCGCCATTGCCAAGCACATGGCCGACAACGGCGTGAAGACGGTCGCGTTCATCGGCTTCTCCGACGCCTACGGCGAAGGCTGGCACAAGGAGTTCCAGAAGGCTGCCGATCTGAACAAGATCAAGGTCGTGGCCAATGAGCGCTTCAATCGTGCCGACACGTCGGTCACGGGCCAGGTCCTCAAGATCATGGCGGCCAATCCGGATGCCGTGCTGATCGCTGGTTCAGGTACGCCGGCAGCGCTGCCGCAGCGCACGCTCAAGGAGCGCGGCTACAAGGGCAAGCTGTATCAGACCCACGGTGTCGCCAACAACGACTTCCTGCGCGTTTGCGGCAAGGATTGCGACGGCACGTACCTGCCGGCGGGCCCGCTGCTCGTCGTCGACCAACTGCCTGCCGACAATCCGGTGAAGAAGTCGGCCGCTGCCTACAAGGTCGTGTATGAAAAGGCATACGGCGCGGGCTCCATCTCGACCTTCGGCGGTCACGCCTGGGACGCCGGTCTGTTGCTGCAGCGGGCCATTCCCGTTGCGCTGAAGAAGGCCAAGCCGGGCACGGCCGAGTTCCGCGCGGCATTGCGCGAGGCCCTGGAGAACGTCAAGGACATGCCGGGCACCGCGGGCATCTTCAACATGAGCGCGAAGGACCACAACGGCCTGGACCAGCGCTCGCGCGTGATGGTGGAAATCGTCAACGGCAAGTGGAAATTGGCGAACTGATGGGCGCCGGGGCTGCCTATAGCTCACAGGCATGCCCCGCTGTCACCTCCGATGGATCTGCGGTATCGGCGCCCGGTTGGACCGACCGGGCCAGAAGAACGGGCGTTCGCGCCCGTTTTTTTTGAGCGTGGTAGTTTCGCGCTTCGCAAAGAGACGGCAGGACATGCGTTTGCGAGCGGCACCTGAGAGGCCGCATTGTCCCAACCTGATCGCCGCCGCCGGGGGGCTGGCCGGCCGATCCTTTCGAGCGTAAATCCATGACGGGTGAATTCGAACACCGCAACCTATCGTTGGTGTTGTTACAGACGCGGGAAGCGGCAATGGGGCTGTTCCGACCCTTGCTCAATCGTTATGACATCACGGAACAACAATGGCGTGTGATAAGGGCCGTCAACGATAGCCAATCCGGGGAAATGGAAATCGGGCAGGTCGCACGGGAGTGCTGCATCCTCAGCCCGAGCCTGTCCGGCATGCTGGAGCGCATGGAGGCGTCGGGCCTCATCATTCGCCGTCGGATGGCAGTCGATCAGCGTCGCGTGATGGTGTCGCTTACGCCATCGAGCCGCGCCCTATGCAAAAAGCTCGGTCCGCTGGTCGAGGCGCGCTATCGCTATCTGGAAGACAAGGTCGGGCGAGACACGCTCGCCGAGATCTACCGGCTGCTCGACGTCGTGCGCGAGGCCCTGCCGCCGGAGGTGCTGGCCGCTGCGCCATCGCTGCCGGACAAGCCGCGTCGCCGCCGGAAGGTGGCGGAATGACCGTTTTCGGGACGCCTGGCATTGCGAGGATGGCCGGTGCATGCCCGGCGCGGGTGGCGAGGACGACATGGCAGGCAGCGACGTCACTCGAAAGACGTCGATGACTCAGTAGTCGCCCGAGTTTTACCAATGCATAATGATTTATACAATACATAATTCTGTGCGCTGTCACACGGGGACCGTGGGGGCGTAGGGATATGAAGGGGAACGGGGTGGCAGCGCGCTGCGCCGTGCATCACACCGGCTGTCTCGCCAGTCGGCTCAAGAAGTACTCAAACGAAGTGAGAGGAGCATGGATCTTTCGATTGCAGCCATCCTGGCGCAGGACGGCATCACCACGGGTGCGATTTATGCCTTGCTGGCATTGGCACTGGTGCTGGTGTTCTCCGTCACTCGCGTCATCTTCATTCCGCAGGGCGAGTTCGTGTCGTATGGCGCGCTTACGCTGGCGGCACTGCAAACCCAGAAGTTTCCGCTGACGAGCTGGATGCTTGTGGCGATGGGCGTATGTACGTTCGTCGTGGAGACGGCGGGCGTCTTGCGTCACAGCGAGCGTCGCAAGCTGGCGGGGCGCTTGGTGCCGACGCTTGCGGGCAAGTACCTGGTGTTTCCGATTGCCGCGTTCTTCGTCGTCAGGGCGTTGGCACCGATGAATCTGCCGATGCTCGTCCAAATCGCGCTCACGATGTTGCTCGTCGTGCCGATGGGGCCGATGCTCTATCGTCTCGCGTACCAGCCGCTGGCGGAGGCGAGCACGCTGTTGCTGCTGATCGTCTCCGTGGGCGTGCACTTCGCGCTGACGGGGCTGGGGCTCGTGATGTTCGGGGCGGAAGGCTCGCGCACGCAGGCATTCTCCGACGCCAACTTCAACATCGGCTCCGTCATGGTGTCTGGCCAGAGCCTGTGGGTGTTGGGCGTCTCGGTCGTGATGATCCTGGCGTTGTACTTCTACTTCGACCGTTCGCTCTCGGGCAAGGCGTTGCGTGCGACGGCCGTGAACCGGCTGGGCGCGCGGCTCGTGGGCATCGGCACGGTGCAGGCGGGGCGTCTGGCGTTCACGCTGGCGGCCGTGCTGGGCGTGCTGTGCGGCATCCTGATCGCACCGATCACGACGATCTATTACGAGTCGGGCTTCCTGATCGGCCTCAAGGGCTTCGTGGGCGCGATCATCGGCGGTCTGGTGAGTTATCCGGTTGCGGCGCTGGGCGCCATTCTGGTCGGCCTGTTGGAGTCGTACTCGTCGTTCTGGGCGAGTGCGTACAAAGAGGTCATCGTCTTCACGCTGATCCTTCCCGTGCTGCTGTGGCTGTCGCTCACAAGCAAGCATGTGGAAGAAGACGAGGAATAAGCCGGGGCGGACCACAGAATGAAAAACAAATACTTCCTGATTTTCCTGGTGGTGCTGGCCGTGTTGCCGGTGCTGCCTGCACCCGTGCGTTTGCCTGAGTACTGGGTAACGCTGCTCAACTACATCGGTCTATACAGCATTGTGGCCATTGGTCTCGTGCTGTTGACGGGCGTGGCGGGCATGACGTCGTTCGGACAGGCGGCATTCGTCGGTCTGGGCGCCTATGCGACCGCCTACCTGACGACTGCCTATGGCGCGTCGCCGTGGCTCGGCCTGATCGTCGGGGTGATCATCACCGCGGCGGCAGCGCTCGTCATTGGCGCGATCACCATGCGCCTGTCGGGCCACTTCCTGCCGCTGGGCACGATTGCATGGGGCCTGGCGCTGTACTACCTGTTCGGCAACCTGGAGTTCCTTGGCAAGTACGACGGTCTGAACGATATCCCGACGATCAGCCTCTTCGGCAAGGAATTGGCGAGCGGGCGTCAGATGTACTACCTGATCTGGATCGTTGTGGTGCTGGCGGTGGTATCGGTCAAGAACCTGCTTGATTCGCGTCCTGGCCGCGCCATTCGTGCGCTCAAGGGCGGTGGCGTGATGGCCGAGGCGATGGGCGTGAACACTGCGTGGATGAAAGTGGTCGTGTTCGTGTACGCCGCCGTGCTCGCCGCCATCTCGGGCTGGTTGTACGCGCATTTGCAACGCGCCGTGAACCCGACGCCGTTCAACCTGAACCACGGCATCGAATACCTGTTCATGGCCGTGGTGGGGGGCGTCTCGCATGTGTGGGGCGCGGTGCTCGGCGCCGCGATCCTGACCGTGCTCAAGGACTACCTCCAGAACATCCTGCCGATGCTGTTGGGTGCGAACGGCAACTTCGAGACCATCGTCTTTGGCGTGTTGCTGGTGCTGCTGCTGCAATATGCGCGCGACGGCGTGTGGCCCTTCTTCGGCAAGATCTTCCCGGCGCGTCGTGTCGCGAAGGCGCCGGAGCAAGCGGATCCGCTGGGTCATCGTGCCAAGCCGGCGGTCGGCGAAGTGGTGCTGACGCTGGACAAGGCGCGCAAGGAGTTCGGCGGCCTCGTAGCGGTCAACGACGTCTCCTTCCAGGTCAAAGCAGGCGAGATCGTGGGGCTGATCGGGCCGAACGGCGCGGGCAAGTCGACCACGTTCAACCTCGTGACCGGCGTGCTGCAGGCCACCCGCGGCGAGATCTCCTTCCTCGGCGAGCGAATCGACCGGCTGCCGTCGCGCGAGATCGTCAAGCGCGGTATTGGCCGTACATTCCAGCACGTGCGCTTGATGCCGCAGATGAGCGTGCTCGAGAACGTTGCGATTGGCGCCTATCTGCGAGACAAGAACGGGCTGCGTCGACGTCCCCAGGGCGGCGTGTGGTCCAGCGTGCTGCGTCTTGATCGTCAGGAAGAAGCCATGTTGCTGTACGAAGCCAAGCGGCAGATCGAGCGTGTGGGTCTCGGCGCGCACATGTATGACGAGGCGGGCAGTCTCGCGTTGGGCCAGCAGCGTATTCTGGAAATTGCACGCGCATTGGCGTGCGATCCCACATTGCTGTTGCTCGACGAGCCGGCAGCCGGCCTGCGCTACAAAGAGAAGCAGGCGCTGGCCGATTTGCTCAAGAAGCTCAAGGACGAAGGGATGAGCGTGCTGCTGGTCGAGCACGACATGGACTTCGTGATGAACCTGACCGATCACCTCGTCGTGATGGAGTTCGGTACCAAGATCGCCGAAGGCCTGCCCGAAGACGTGCAGAAGAACCCGGCAGTGCTCGAAGCGTACCTGGGAGGAGTGGAGTGATGGCAGACGCGATTCTGGAGGTCAAGGACCTCGCCGTGGCGTACGGCAAAGTCGAAGCGGTGCACGGTGCGCATCTGCGGGTGGGGGCGGGCCAGATCGTCACCGTGATCGGTCCGAACGGAGCGGGCAAGTCGTCCATGCTCAACGCCATCATGGGGGCATTGCCGCACAACGGCTCCAGCCGTGGGAGCGTCGCGTATCTCGGTCACGAGATGTCGGCGCTGGGCATCGAAGCCCGCGTGGCCCGCGGCATGTGCCTGGTTCCGGAAAAGCGGGAGTTGTTCTCGACGATGACCGTCGAGGACAACCTGTTGCTGGGGGCGTACCGTCGCAAGCGGGCGGGGGAGAAGAACTTCCTGGACCAGATGGAAGTCGTCTACGCCCTGTTTCCGCGTCTCAAAGAGCGCCAGAAGCAGCAAGCGGGGACCTTGTCAGGCGGTGAGCGCCAAATGCTCGCGGTGGGCCGTGCATTGATGGCCAAGCCGCAATTGCTGATGCTTGACGAGCCCAGCCTCGGGCTGGCGCCACTGATCGTCAAGGAAATCTTCCACATCATCAGCGACTTGCGTAACACCGGTGTGGCCACGCTGCTGATCGAACAGAACGCTCGCGCGGCGTTGCAGGTGGCCGATTACGGCTACGTCATCGAGACGGGCGAACTCGCGTTGGAAGGCCCGGCGCAAGAACTGGCCAACAATCCTAAAGTCATCGAAACGTATCTGGGGCTGGCGAAGAAGGCTGCCTGAAGGGCGTCGCTTGTCGCGTTGGTACCCCCGGAGAGCCCGCCACTTTGGCGGGCTTTTTCATTTTCGGAGGTTGACCGGCACCCGTCGGTGACTGTTATCTGCCCCTATTTTTTTTGAAGAAATGAGGGGCGCCATACACTGCACCGGTGGACTCAGTTATTCACAGTTGCTTGTGGATATTTGCAGCGCTGCAAAATCCATGGCGCACTGCCGCAATAAGGGGTTTGGCGATATTTTCGAGAATCTCAAGGAAATGACATTTGAGGTTATCCACAGAAAAGCAAACTCCCGAAAGCGATTTGCGGGGTAAGAGGGCACCTGTGGATATGCGGGTTTCAAAGTGCAATGCCAGGAGGCGCTTTCGATTTTGTAGCGTCGCTTTTGCTTCCGAGGTTTTCACGTAGAGCGTGAGGGAAAATAAGAAAGCAGAAACGCCGCGTCCCCGCAATCAGGTGACGTGCTCTCATCCGTCCGGGCAGTGGTCATTGATTGTTGGCACACTGATTGTGCTCCACCTCAAAGTTACTCCGTCAGGGCTCCGCCAATCTCACTACTATTGCGTTCGATCTCTCAACCGCGTCCTCCATTGAAGTCCGCTGGCGCCGCCGAGATGAAAAAGGGGGGCGGTGGAATTTGAGAGTGAGGTGGTGGAGTCATGCCTTCACGTCGCGATAACGTCAAAGCAACCGCCGAATCCACCCGACCAGGTTTCACGTGAAACACCGAGTGACGATCCGGCGATGGTTGTCCTGGGGCAATGGATTGGCGGAGATTGCCGGTGCCCTGACGGAGCGACTTTCAAGTGGAG